>JAKSRW010000031.1 GCA_024403355.1 Lachnospiraceae bacterium | reverse complement strand
GCAACGAATGTAATGAGTTGCTCATGGAGTAGATTGGTGCGATTTTTTGCACCAACCTTATAGCTTGAAAATTTATTTTCAAACTTAACCTCATGCTAAGAGCCCAGCGTCAGCTAATGGTTTATTATAATATATTTACTTTACAGACATCAGTCCGTAGTATGCGGCACCAAAGATACCTGCATCGTTTCCAAGCTCAGCAAGCTTGAAATCACGGTTTCTGAGTACGTTCATATTATTTGCGTCGAAATGCTTCTTTACGGTATCCGTAATGATTGTACCTGCCTTAGAAACGCCTCCGCCGATAACATATGCCTCAGGGTCACAGGTAGCCGCAACACCGGAAAGAGCCTGTGCAAGATAAGCGCACATCGTATCTACCAGCTCTTCTGCCGCCTTATCGCCTGCCTTTGCAGCGTCGAAAATATCCTTTGCCGTAACCTTCTCAAGCTGTCTGAGTGAGGTCTTAGTGTCAGTTCCCTCAAGCATCTTGTTTGCAAGACGCACAATACCGGTTGCGGACGCATACTGCTCAAGATGACCATGTCCTCCGCAGCCGCATAAATCTGTTTCAAGAGGATTTACAACAATGTGTCCGATTTCACCGCCACCGCCGTGGATTCCGTGAAGAATCTCACCGTTGATAACGATTCCGCCGCCAACACCCGTTCCGAGGGTGATGAATACCATATTGCTGTAGCCCTTTCCGCCGCCCTTCCAGAGCTCGCCGAGAGTAGCCGCATTCGCATCGTTAAGCGCCATACACTTTATTCCGGTGACAGCGGACATCTTCTCATTTACATTGAAAATATCCCAGCCAAGATTAGCACACTTCATAACCGTTCCGTCCTCTGTTACGGGGCCGGGAACGCCGATGCCCACGCTCACGATGTCAGCCTTTGAAATATTCTTTTCCTGACACTTTGCATCAATTGCGGCCGCAATATCAGCAGGCACCTCTGCGCCCTTGTTTTCGCGTCTTGTTACGATTTCCCATTTATCAAGAACCTCTCCCTCTGTGGTGAAAAGTCCCATCTTTATTGTTGTTCCGCCGATATCAACACCAAAACAGTAACTCATTTCAATTCTCCTTGTTCTCTTATATGATTAATTGTCTGATTTAAATGCCACGCCCGCAATATTTGCCATTGCACGGTCATAAAGAGTCTGGGCCGCATTATAACCCATCTTCTTCTGACGGAAATTAACGGCTGCCGACTCACAGATAACCGCAAGGTTACGGCCGGGTCTGATGGGAATATTATGACATACGACATTATTTCCAAGGTAATTTACGTAATGCTCCTCAAGACCCATTCTGTCGTATTCCTTCTCACGGTCCCAGTCCTCAAGGTTGATAACCAGGTCAATATTACCTGTATTCTTTACACTTTCAACACCGAACAGAGTCTTTACGTCAATGATTCCGATACCTCGAAGCTCGATAAAATGACGTGTCATTTCGGGTGATGTACCAACCAAAGTATCATCGCTTACCTTTCTGATTTCTACGACATCATCGCTGATGAGACGGTGACCACGCTTGATAAGCTCAAGGGCAGCCTCTGACTTACCGATACCGCTCTCACCTGTAATAAGAACACCTTCACCGTAAACATCAACAAGTACACCGTGGATGGTCATGGTGGGGGCAAGCTCTACATTGAGCCATCTGATAACCTCGGCCATGAATGATGAAGTCGTCTTATTTGTTCTTAAAAGCGGAACTCCGTATTTTTCCGCCGCATCAATTGTAGACTGTTCAAGCGCAAAGCCGTTGCAGAATACAACACAGGGAATTTCGAGTGAAAGGAACTTATCCATAATTTCAGCACGGTTGTCCTGACGCATAAGATAAGAATGCTCTACATTACCGATAATCTGTATTCTGTCGTGATCGAAGTCCTCCATGAAGCCGGCAAGCTGAAGCGCCGGACGGTTGATATCGGGCTTTCTTATATAAATATGATCCGTACTGATATTGGGTGTACAGTTCTCAAGCTTCATTTTCCCCACAAGTTTAGTAAGTACTACTGCGTAATCGTTATCCATTTTCCTTCTCCTTTGTTATATTTATTTTATTAAGTCAGTGCTTCAATTTTAGCCTTCCAGGGCACTATCCGGTCAAGCATGCTGCAGCCACCGGTCCTTCTGTAGGACGGATAATGGACGCAGGCCTTAACTACCGTATCGCTCGCATTATCATAAAGAAGCTGACTGTTTTCATTATTCGGAAGTGAACAGCGCAAGAGTCTGCGCTCAACAACATTAAGCTTTTCATCGTAAACCATGAATACATTTTCTTCCGTAAGAATATTGCAGCTGCCCGCAAATGCACAGTAAAGCCTGAACATATCCAGATCACTCTCGTATACCACTATACGCTTTTGCGGTGCAAGCGCATGAAGCTGCTCGATATGATAGCCGAGTCCGAGACCGTACACGACATATTCCTCGGCCGCAGGATCATACCAGCTTTTGGCCTGAAGAAAAGCCTCCTGCTCCGCGTGTCCGTTCGAATGAAGATAAATCCTGTCGTTCTTGTAGGGCGCGGCAACAGTCATCAGACCGGCAGAGGTAAATTCAAGCATATAGCCCTTTTTCAGCATTCTCTCGGCATCAAAATCCTCATCAAGACTGGCATTAAGATTAACCCTGAAACGTTTCTGCTCGTCAACCGTCAGATCGTCACGCTCTTCTATCATTTCACGAAGCACATTTTTCAAAGCGGAAATATTCTCCCGGTAACGTGCCTCATCATAAATAAGGTACTGTTCTGTTCTGAGAATTGTCTCCTGAATACTGCATATAAAATTCGCAAGCTGGAGCTCGTATAAATCCGCAAGCAGAACATAATTACCGGTCTGCGAAGCCTTAAGAATACTTTGCAGCATATCACTGACAGATTCGGTGGTAATATTCTTAAAATACTCACGTTCCACAAGAACTGCCTCTGCCAGACGCTTAATGCTTTCCCCCGTTCTGCCGACTATCTCAAGAGCATCCTCGTAGCTGCATATTCTGAAATAATAAACAGCTTTGTCAATATCCCCGAGAAGTATCTTATTCATTTCGTAAATGTTTTTGATACTGTCCGTCATAATTCCTCCTAATGCAACGAATGCAATGAGTTACCATTTTTATTATATCATATCTTTTTCTTTTTGCCATTAAAAAATTTCTTCAAAGGCTATTGACTTTTCGAACATTTGTTTGTATAATGCAGGCATGGAGGTCAAACATATGAACGAGTTGACGCAAGCCTTAAGCATAAATGAAAAACTTGAAATATTATCCGATGCGGCAAAATATGATGTAGCCTGCACGTCAAGCGGTGTGGACAGAAGGGGAAAGCAGGGCTTTCTCGGTAATTCCTGCTCTGCCGGAATCTGCCATGCCTTTTCCGAGGACGGGCGCTGCATATCTCTTTTAAAGATACTTATGTCGAATCACTGCATCTATGACTGCAAGTACTGCATCAACAGACGCTCCAATGACAACAGAAGGGCCAGCTTTACGCCCGATGAGCTCTGCACGCTCACCATAGAATTTTATAAGCGTAATTATATCGAAGGTCTGTTTCTCAGTTCCGGTGTGGTCCAAAGCCCGGAATATACCATGGAACGAATTTGTGAGACTCTTTTCCTCCTTCGTACAAAATACCGTTTTAACGGCTATATTCATGTAAAGGCCATTCCCGGTGCTCCCGATGAACTGCTTGCACGGGCAGGCCTTCTTGCCGACCGCATAAGCATTAATCTTGAGTTCCCTTCGGCAGAAAGCTTCGAATCTCTTGCCCCCGGTAAGAATTTCAACAAAATTCTTCAGCCCATGGCACAGATAAGCGATACCATAGCCGGACACAGGCTCGCCATAGGCAAATCAGCCAGAATGGAACGCTGCGGCATTAATAAGTATCTTGAAAACAGCATTTTTTCAGACCTTAAGCTGGAGGATAAGTCTCATACCGACCTTATGATTGCAGGCGGCTCCCTTGCCCGGGATCTCAGGCGTCCCTTTGCCCCTGCGGGTCAGAGCACGCAGATGATAATAGGTGCTTCCAACGAGACCGATTTAGAGCTTATCAGTACATCACAGCAGCTTTATAAATCCTTCGACCTTAAGAGAGTATTCTATTCTGCCTACATCCCTCTTAACGAGGATTCGGCGCTTCCCGCCCCGGGTACACCTCCTCCTCTTTTAAGAGAGCACAGACTCTATCAGGCCGACTGGCTGCTGCGTTACTACGGCTTCCATGCTGAAGAACTGCTCAGCAGCTCACGCCCTAATTTTAACGAAAAAATCGACCCCAAGTGTGACTGGGCCGTGCGCCACCTTGACATTTTCCCCGTTGAGATTAACAAGGCTCCGCATGATCTTCTGCTTCGTGTTCCCGGCATCGGTCCTAAGGGCGTCCAGCGAATTGTTGAAGCCCGCAAATACGGCAGCGTTAATTTTGAAATGCTTAAAAAGATGGGAATCGTCCTAAAGCGGGCCCAGTATTTTATTACCTGCCAGGGTAAAATGCTTTACAAAATCCCCATTGAAGAAAGCTTCATCACAAACAGCCTGGTGGATTCAAACAGAAAGGAAAACTTCGGTATTCTCGATAATACAAGCTATCGCCAGATGAATCTTTTTGACGATTTCAGGCTTGCAATCGGATAATGATCTATAGATGTAATCAGAAAGGCATTGTAACTGTTATGATAACTGTTTTTACCTGTGAAAATGATTTTACAGCCATGTTCAGCTGTATCCATGCTGCCTGGTCCAGCCGACTGGGTCATGAGCATGTGCGCCTTCAGGTGGAGCCGGTTGAACAAATGAATCTTTTTGAAAACTATGTTCATGTGGATGCAGATGAAAAAAAAGCCGAATCCGTAATCTACGCAATAAACTGCAAAATATCTCCCGCCTTTTATGCACAGATTTCCTACTGTCTGGGTGCCTATGAACAGGATACGCTTGATACCATATACAGGGTACTTATACTTGGCTTTGCTTATGGCGAACATATCCTTTCAATGTACCAGTATAAGGACATTACACGTTTTTTGGAAATCAGCCGCCGATACGGAGGCGAGGCTCACAGTTTTCTGGAATTCCTGCGTTTTCACTGCATAGGCGGCAAGCTTTTTGTAGCCCACATAGAACCCAAAAGCCGTGTTGTCATGCCTGTTGCGGAGCATTTTGCAGACAGAATGCCCTCCGAATACTGGATTATAGTGGATGATATACACAAGGAGGCTGCCATCCATCCGGCCGACAGCGCCTACTATATGTATTACCTTACAGACGAAGAAATGGATAAGCTAAAGCTTACAGAAAAAGAAAATGATTCTTACACCTTTCTTTGGAAGACATATTTTGATACAATAGCTATTAAGGAACGCAAAAACCCTAAATGCCAGCTATACCACTTCCCCATCTGGAAGCGGTCTCATGCCGTAGAGTTTTTGTAGTCTTATGAAAGGCTCACAGTATCATGAAATCTCTGTCTTCAGGAAACCTAAAGCTGGATTACGCGCGCTTTTGTATTCCCTGCGTCGTAAACCTTGCCGTTTTTTCAATATACAGTATCGTTGATGCGTTATTTGTAAGCAGGTGTATCAACTCCGATGCACTTGCCGCAGTTACGCTCTCTCATCCCTTTCTCAGCCTTTTGTTTTGTATAGGCATTACACTGGCGGTGGGCGGCAGCACACTTATTGCCAAAGCCCTCGGGGAAAAGAATAACGATTATGCTAATTTCATATTTTCACAGAACCTTATAGTTACCATAATCATCAGTGTTCTGATAAGCATTTCGGTCTCCCTGCTTTTGGAGCCCTGCTGTGCACTGCTTGGTGCATCCGAAGCAACCATGCCCTACACACGCGATTATCTCGGTACACTCGCGCCCTTCGCCATGGCCTTTGTACTGGAATATAATATGGAGTTTCTGGTAAAGACAGACGGCAATCCGGGATTATCGTTGTTTACCGTAATCGGAAGTTCACTTTTGAATATTTTTCTTGACTGGCTATTTGTAGCACACCTTGATATGGGAACCTACGGCGCGGCCCTTGCCACAGGTATATCCCAGACTCTTGCCTCAGTCACATTTCTAAGTTATATACTTTTCAGCAAAAAAGGACTTTTCCATTTCAGAAGGTTCAAATGGAATTTAAGAATCTACGGAAAGCTTTTGGCCTTAGGTGCGGCAGACGGCAGTATGGAAATATTATCCGCACTTCTGATTCTTATCTATAACAGAATCATGCGTGATAATCTCGGAACAGACGGTGTGGCCGCCTTTGGAATCGTTATTTACATCAGTAACCTTGTATTTAATATGAATACCGGTGCAACACAGGGTATGGAGCCTCTGGTAAGCTACCATAAGGGGGCCTGCGAACAAAGCTCCTGTAAAAAGCTTTACCGCTACGCACTTACGGTAGTACTGATATTATGTGCGGCGACCTTTATCAGCTGTCAGCTATTCACAGAAGAAATCATAGCGCTTTTCTTTAATGATGCATCAGCCAAGGTAGCACTACTTGCAGCCGAAGGACTCAGGGTATTTTCATACACCTTCCTGTTTATGGGCTTTAACCTGCTTACATCAGGCTATATGACCGCACAGTGCAAGCCCTCCTTTGCATTATCAATAAGTCTCGGACGAGCATTCTTCCTGCATGCCGCAGTACTCCTTACGATCGTTGCCGTGCTTGGTATCGATTATGTATGGCTGTCGTCGGTTATCTCGGAAGCTGCCATGGCAGTTGTCAGTTTTATACTGCTGCTCAGCTTTAACCGCCTATTATCTCGTTGTAAAGATCAAGTCCGAAGCTCGTAAGTTCCGGTACACTCTGAACCATTTTGTAGGTACGTCTTCCGTCAGGCAGACGCTCTGCACAGAAAAAGGCTACGCCATTATTCCATGCCTTATTTTCATTTGCCGAAGCGGTTTCCGAATACAGTCTTTGTGCAAACGAGAGCAGGTGAGTTACCGTAATAATCTTTATTCCGGCCTCATGAAGTGCACGGATTATATCATATGCGATATTCGATCCCTCTTTTTCAGTGGTCGTAGCAAAGGATTCATTCAGAAGAACAAGTGAGCCCGGTGTAATACTGTCGATAATCTGGCTCATTCTTGACAGTTCCTCATCAAGTCGTCCGCTGTTCATAGCACTGTCTTCACGTCTTGTAAAGTGTGTAAATATCTGCGGAAATATGCCGGCTTCAAATTTTTTTGCAACAACAAAGAAGCCGCACTGCATCATAACCTGTGCTATTCCAAGGCTTCTTAAGAAGGTAGATTTACCGCCCTGGTTTGCACCTGTTATAACTACCAGAAGCTTATCATCTATATCGCATGTATTACCTATAGCGGTTATACGCTGTTCTATGCACATGACAAACTCTTTGAGAGTATCATAATGCAGCTGCTCCTGTCCGCACACCTTAGGCATACAAATATGCAGCTGAAAGCGTTCCGCATGATGCTTCAGATTCACCGCTCCGCGGTAGAAGGCAGTCTGAATCCTAAGCTGGTCAAAAAAGGCAGCGCAGTCCTCATAGAAGGGCTCAAGATATGTAACAATATATCTCATTATCCTGTAAACCAGCTCGGCAACCTGCTTTTCAAGCATCACATCACCTGATAAGATGATTGAATCCGTGGCGGTATGGTTATCCACATACTCACGGAGCTTATTAAGCGTACTGTTGGGATTTCGGTATTTCTGGTGAAGGGTCTCAATTTCGCTCAGCTGTACATCCGTCAGCTTAAGGCCTCCCGCAATACCGCATTCTAAAACAATTCGGGGCTTACAGACTATTCTCTCATCATCTGCCATAAGTCCTTCACTTACATAAAAATCAACAGATTCCAATAATTCGATATACTTCTTTTCATCCTCGAGGCTGAAGTCCTCAAGCAAATGCTTTACAAAGCCCGCGATTCCTTCCGAACTGAAGGTACCCTGATAGGAAGCAAAAAAATGTTTAAGCTTTGACAGACTGTTAACAAAGAGACGAATAATTCTGATTCGTGACATAAGCCATGAAACATCATTTGAGCGTGCTTTGT
Organism: Lachnospiraceae bacterium; assembly: GCA_024403355.1. GTDB lineage: Bacteria > Bacillota > Clostridia > Lachnospirales > Lachnospiraceae > RUG11977. Next base: position 22,702 of record JAKSRW010000031.1, on the reverse strand, counting down.
TTTCATTATCCTTTCGGCCAAGCTTATCCCACTGAATGCTCATATCAGTTGCAATCCGATAAAGGCCCTCAATGAAATCCTCATTATTCAGGCAGTCCTGTACTATCCCCTGGCGGTAGTAGATTTCCTCTTCATTTTCAAGCGGAACCATCATAACCTTGCTGACAACATCCCTGATAAAATCATCCGCGTCAAGAACCTTTTTTACCGCACCGTCCTCCTTAAGAACATCCTTGGACGCCATGGTAAAAAGTGTCTTTAAACCAAGATCCTGAATGATATTGTTTGTATCACGATATTTATCAATTCCGACCCATTCATGGTCGGAATATAAAAGTCTAACCCGCATATTTACCTCGAATCCGTTTAGAATCAGCCGTTAAGCCCGCCAAGTCTGCTCTTTAACTGTTCGTAGCCAAGCCTGTGCTTATTGACCTGATTTGCTGCACACTCCGCATAATCAATGTTTTCACGCGATATTTTAAAGGACTGTTTGCCATTTTCATCAAGCATTGCACAAATTCCCGTAACTGCCTTATCAGCCTCACAAAGCTCATGCAAATGTGTAACATATATGCCCGTACAGAACTGTTTTATAAAATGCTGCAGCACATTTGTACCCATAATGATTGCATCATAATTTGCCGCTGTAGTAAAAAGCTCATTTATAATAACAAAGGATTTATCATATTTTGCTTCCATCATCGGTGCAAGACGGATGAGCTCCTCCTTAAGCTTTCCGCGTCCTGTCTCCACACTTTCCTCTACGGAAAAATGTGTAAGAATATCTTCAAAATAATGAAGATTAGCCGAAACGGCAGCTACCTCAAGTCCCATTTTTGTAAAATAAACAAGCTGTCCGAGACTTCTGGCAAATGTGGTCTTTCCACCCTGATTAGGTCCTGTCAGTACAAAGAACTGTTCATCATTATTGTAGTAAAAATCATTTGCAACCACACTTTCACTCCCCTGTGTCAGAGTATCAAGCATTGAACAGGCAAGTGCAAAATCATAAAGTCCTTCAGCCCTTATAATCTTGTCCTCTTCAACTGTCGGAGAACAAAAGCAGAGGCCTTTCTTTTCAAGCTTTATTTCAAATTTTCTGAAGGAAAGATAAAAAGACAAATCATCTGTTAATTGCTTGAATTCCTTGCAGATAAAATCACGATGACTTTTTTCAAAGCGTTCCGCAGCCTCAAAAAACTCAGGTCTTCGTTTAACAAAAATTGCAAGTACAGAGCGCTCAAGCTTTGTTAAATCCACCGTATCGTCAAAGGGAGTTACAAGATTTTTAGGATTATCCTTATAGAAGAATCTTAAGAACTGCTCATAAGGCGCCAATTCCTTTGCATCCTTAACATCAACCGCTTCAACAGCAACCCTGTTATTTTCATAGGTCATACGTATCCGAAGCGAATTGAGCTCATCTAAAAGCTTCCTGCTTTCAACAAGCAGTGTCTGATATTCCCCGCCGGCCATATAATCCTGAAGAAAGCCAAACAGCATCGTCATTCCTTCAGACTGAAGAAGTCCCTGAGAATTTGCAGCTTCAAGTGCGGCCTTAAGTCCCGACAAAGCCTCGCAGTAGCCCGTTGCCTCGCATATCGCCCATACTGCTTTTTGTAGTGAAAGAACACTTTCCTCACGGTATTCCGAGCATCTGACCGTATCAAGCATTTTATTGCGAAAGGCACACAAAGGCTCGAAAAGACCGGCCTGTTTTATATCATAACAGACCTTCCTTCTGTAATCCTCAGATTCCCTGTCGGCAGGAAAATAAAAATAGCTTTTCACCTCTTCGCCCCATTCACGGTCGATTCTTTCTATAATCTGATCAATGTTCAGATCAAGAAAAAAAGCAGGTCTGGCGACATCCTCATTTGGATTTTTATGTAAATCAAGTATACCCGGAAACTCCATAATATAATTCTGCCCTTCCGTAAATAGTTCAGTCTCTTTCGACACTAACAGTTATGCGTAATCAACCTTCACAAGGCAAAGTCCCTTAGCCGGTGCTGTAGGCCCTGCCAGACTCCTGTCCTGTTTTTCAAGAATCTCAGTCATGCTCTCTGCAGGCATTTTTCCCTTACCAACCTCAAGAAGAGTTCCCGTAAGTATACGCACCATATTCTGAAGAAAGCCGTTTCCGTGAAAATTAAGATAGAGATATTCTTTATTTCGTACAATTTCAATACTGTCCACGATTCTGACGGTAGATTTTCTCTTTGCGGGATTTGTGCAAAAGGCTTTAAAATCATGCTCTCCCTGCAATATTTCCGCTGCCCTTCTCATTTTTTCAATATCAGGCATAAAGTCAAGCACCGTAACGTATTTTTTATCAAAAACCGGTTTGTTATCACCTATGTAGCAGGTATATGTATATAATTTCCCTCTGGCGTTCAGTCTGGCATGAAACCTTTCCGATGCAACAGAAACATTCTTCACACAGATATCATCAGGCAGATAGTGATTCATATACTGCTTAATTTCTGACTCGGTTTTATCTGTTTCAAGATGAACGTTTGCAATCATCTCCTTCGCATGAACACCGGCGTCGGTTCTGCCGCAGCCGTTTATGTCCGGCAGAACTCCCGTCATTTTTTCAAGAACCTGTTCCAGCTTTCCCTGAATTGTATCCCGGTCCTTCTGGTGTTCCCAGCCATAATATCTGCTTCCGTCATATGCTATTTCAAGCTTGTAATTCTTCATCACTTTATAATAAACTTCCAATATTATTTGCTGTTTTCTAACATTCTCTTATAAGCCGCAGACTTTGAAGAAGGCAGCGTATATTTTGCCGATTTACTGATTTTGCTGAAAGCTTTATTTCCTATATATCCGATGTATTTTGATTTGATTGTAATGGATTTAAGCTTTTTGCATCCGTAAAATGCCTTTGAACCAATCTCCTCGATATACTTACCCATAGTAACCGATTTGATAGTGGTATTACCCTTAAAAGCGTTCTCCTTGACTCTTGTTACATTGTAGCTGTAGCCCCTGTAGGATACAGTTGAAGGAACGGTAAACGATGTAGCCTTGGCATCTCTGAGTGATACAAGCTCTACTTCGGCAATATTATCTATCAGAACTCTGTAAAATGCGTTTTCATATAAAAATTTGCAGCCTGCCTTTAACTCTGCGGGAACCACACCGGGTACAGTAGTGGGCTGTGGTGTCACTGTCGGTACCGCTGTGGGCTTCGGTGTCGCTGTCGGTACTGCTGTGGGCTTCGGTGCCACTGTCGGTACCGCCGTGGGCTTCGGTGTCGCTGTCGGTACTGCTGTGGGCTTCGGTGTTGCTGTCGGTACTGCTGTGGGCTTCGGTGTTGCTGTCGGTACCGCTGTGGGCTTCGGTGTTGCTGTCGGTGCCGCACCAACGACCTGAATTACAGCTGTAAAATCCTTACCGTATGCCTTACCGTAGAGCTTACCCGTGCCTGCTTTCAGACCGGTTATTTTTCCTCCGCTAAGAGAAATATATTCGCCGTCTGCGGATGTAAAGCTACATGCATTCTCCACATTGAAATATGAAGAATACCATGACCAGTAACCGCTGACATTGAGGCTCAGCGCATATTGGGGAATATCAACGCTCTCCCCAACAGAAACACTCTTTGCGCCGCTCACGTAGCTGACACTTACATCATTAATCATACTGTCGGCTACACTGACGTTCACAATGCTGTTACTGTCATTGGCTGCTGAAGAAGATCCTGTCACGTTGGTGCCAAACTCCTGAACCCAGTAATGAACACCGTTAAAATATACATGGCCTATACCAATAGTTTTAAAGTCTGAGTTGAGCATATTTCGTCTGTGGCCCTGACCGTTCCAGTAATAATTCTCCTCTGCCCAGCCGACGAAAACATCACTCGCACTTGTATAGCCCGCTGCAATATTTTCGCCTAACATAAATCCGCTGACACCGCACTCAGTGTATGCGGTAAAGCATGAATCTCCGTTGGGTCTTGTGTGACTGTAGGAAACAGCTATTTCTGCAGCTCTCTTCATAGCCACCTGCTCAAGGCCGTAATCATAAGTCAGACCCGACAGGCCGGTACAGATTTTTTTTGTTGAATTATCTTCATTCCAGTACCAGGCATTTGAACCTGTTCTAAGCTCATTGACCAGCGCAAGCATCCCCCGCGCCTCAGTCTGTCCGTACTGAACATTTACCAAAATATCGTTTGTTGCCGCCTTTGCCGTTTCGGGACGAAAAACAAGCAGCATAACCATCGCCGTCATAAAAGCAATGCAAATTCTACCTAATCTTTTCATAACGCAACCATACCTTTCCGTAGCAGTTTATTTAGCTTTAATATTACCAAAAATATACAAATCTGGCAATCAATTTTAGCAATAAAAAAGCTGCCGACCCATAGCGCCGACAGCTAATTTTCTAATCAATTTTCAAACCTTCTTCTCCTCAACATTAAAAATACCGTTGACTGAGGTCTTGGGAAGTGCCATAAAGAAATCATCCTTTTTTATAAAACCGCACTTCGAATAGAAGCCCTCAGCTTTTGTTGTTCCAAGGAAGCCCCAGAGATTTTCAAGCTCAGGTGCCGATTTGATAAATTCAACAAAGTTTTTGCCAAGTCCCTGCCTCTGCAGATTCCTGTCTATAACAATATCGGAAAGATAGAACATTGTGGCATAATCCGTAACCGCTCTTCCAAAGCCGACCTGCTTTCCGTTTTCGTCAAACACGCCGAAGCAAAGTGAATTCTGTACTGCCTTCTCAACCGTTTCCCTGGACCTTTTACATGCCCAGTGAGTCTGGCTAAGCAGCTCCATTATGTCATCGATATTCATATTTTCCGAGCCTTTTTTTATTTGATAATACACAGTAATGACCTTGCCTTTCCGCCTGTTCCGCAAAATCGGAGCCGTAAGTCCACTCAAATTTACGCATTTTCCTGTAATTTTGTCATAAGCAGAGTGATTTTACAACAAAAAAGCAAATCTGGCAAGTTATTTGTTGCCATTAATTAAAAATCTCGGAGTAATTGCAAAGAAAACCGCACCCGCGCCAAAATTTACAATTGCCGCAATCAGCATAAAAACAAAATAATTTCCGGTAAGCATTGCCGCTACAATAAATCCGCCGGAAGGAAGTATTCCAAAATACATGAAAAGTATCTGAACAACCTGCTTAATGGTCTCACCGGCATTCACCGGCACCGATACTCCGATAAAAGCACCTACGGTTGTTCCGAAGAAATCCGCACTCACAATCACGAGAACCCAGCCTATAACAAGCAGCGGATTTGCCTGCAGAATTATTCCCGCAACGAGAACCGGCAAAATCAAATCAAGCAGACAGCAGCAGCTTCCTCCCAAAAGTGACCATATCAGCTTAGCATACATATTTTCCGGGATCATAACAAAGAATTCCCTGGAAGTATCCGCCTGCAGAGGATTTCCGAGTGTTCTGTAAAATACGAAAAGCATCAGCACACATCCGACTATCGCAAAGGGCTCGACCGCGCTGACTTCACGGCTCATATATGCCGCAAAGCCGGCTGCAAGGGTATATACCGCGGTAGTTACGGTAAAAAAATGCAGGAAAGCAAAGCGATATCGGTTGTAGAGTGTTTTGTAGAAAAATACATTTGCACCAAAGCCATGCTTAAAGCCATCGCGCATCAGCTTTTCGCTTCTGTCCTTCTTACGAACCGTACCGACGCCGGTCTTACTGTTCTTCGCGTTTTCGGCCATTTCGGCAATTCGCTCGGCAGCGCCCATCGCATCCTCATAGAAGTCCGCATCTATTCTCCAGATTACAAAAATCAGAATTGCGGAGCCCACAATCAGCATAGCAAGATAAATCAGTGAGCTAAGATTTTCTCCTGCAATTGCGCTCATACAGAAGCCCCTCAGCCATCCCCAGAAGGGTACCCAGAAGGTCTTTTCTCCCGTAAAAAGCTCTATCGCACTCTTAAAATAATCGCCGCTGTTCTGATTTGTGTACAGAATAAAAGCACCCGCCAGAACCACAAAGAAGCCAATGACCAGCTTTGACATATTTTTGCTCATCCACTCATTCTTCGTACTGATTACATAAAGAGTAAGCTGGATGATAGTTCCGACAATCATCAGAATAACCCACGCACAGACCACCGCTACCGCGCCCCACGCACTAAGCTCGAGATTCACAATCAGATTGGGCAGCTGTGCAATCATATATATCGAAAAAACCAGCTGAAGTCCAAGTGAAGAAAAAAGTCTGAACATCATTACCGATTGTGGCTTTAGCGGCGACGAGAACAGCATCGAAACGTCTCCCGGCTTAAATATCGACGATGCGGATTTCGTATTCGCGATATTCAGAAGAAGCATAAAAATTACTATTCCCGAAACAATAAGCTCCACAAACTGAAGCTTTGAAACACCTGCTTTCTCATAAAAAACCGTTTCTGCCAAAGTCCCTTCACTATCGGTGTCAACAGTCTGATAATAGCCTTCAGCGGCATCCGGCATTGCATCCTCAACCTTATCGGCAAAAGCGGCCGCAATCATACCAACCACAAGACCCAATACAATAATTGCCACAAAAACAATTGCAATCCAGGTTTTAAAAATCTTTCTCAAAGTGTTAATAAATGAATGGATTGCATAATACGCAAATAATCTCATTTATTTTTCACCTTTCTCTCCGGCTTCATCCTCTCCCGCAGCCTCGCTGACAGCCCTTTCATCCACGCCCTCGGTAACCTCAAAGAAAAGCTCCTCGAGAGTTTTTCCTGCGGCCTCAAGCTCAGATTTTGTAACATTTGCGCAGATGCTGCCGTTCTGCATAATAATGGTTCTGTCCCAAAGCATGTCAACGCTGTCAATGATATGTGTGCTGACAAGAAGCGTCTTACCCTCAGAGCGCATCTCCTCAATTACATTTTTAAGCTCCTTGATTGCGTGCGGGTCAAGGCCTATCATAGGCTCATCAAGAAGCAGTACCTTCGGTTCAGGCAAAAGTCCCAGACAGAGATTAAGCTTCTGCTGCATACCCTTTGAAAGCTCGTCACCAAATTTTTTTCTCTTATCATCCAGCTCAAAGCGTTTGAAAAGTTCTTCTATTCTACCCTTGTAGTCCTGCATTTTATAGGCTCTTGCAAGGAATTCCATATGCTCATTTACAGTAAGATTCGGATACAGGGCGGGAATTTCCGGCACATAGCCAAGAATACGTCTGGCTTCGGTCGTCTTATTGACAAGACCGTTAACCGTTATCTCACCCGAGTACTTTAAAAAGCCGATGATGGATTTCATTATCGTACTTTTTCCGGCACCGTTCGGTCCGAGAAGAACCGTCATGCTGCCCGGATCAAGGTGAAATGAAAGATCATTGCAGGCAATCGTTTTTCCATATTTCTTAGTCACATTCTTTACGTCAAGCATTTCTTTACAGCCTTTCTTTTATTCCGCAGCTTTATTAACATGTGTAATATTAGTTTGAATTCTAAATACAAACACATATCGTGAATGATAGCATTTACATTTATATAATGCAAGCAATAATAAATATTTAATAATTTAAAAAAGGCTGTTTTTCCTCTTCCCCCGGCCGAAAATCATATGTCAAAAGCGGCATCCGTACTGCCGCTTCAGGCCTAACATTCACTTGCCATTTACAGGATTTTTTGGTATAATAAAACAGAATATCAGCAAACTGAAAAGTCACTGATATCCGCAGTAAAATCAGGGGGTATACAGTATGTCTGAGGACACATCAAGAATCACGGAAAATCCCGTTTCAATAGCATGTGACATGACCGAAGTAATCAATTACAGTCTGCTTTGCGCAGGTGTACCGGTCATCCGTTCAATAGAAATCAGAAACTCAGGAGAGTCAATGCTTGAGCATCTGACGCTTCGTATTTCTGCCACAGGAGATATACTTAATCCTACGGAAAAAGAAATTGATTTTATTGCTCCGGCTTCATCAGTTACAATTACCGATCTGAAGCCTGATTTTAATACCGCGGCTTTTGCCGAGATTACTGAAAAGTCAATTTTAAATTTAACTTTTTCACTTATATATGAAGACAGCGAGATTTGCAGCCTCAGCAAAGAGATTACTCTTTTAGCCTTTGATGAATGGTGCGGTTCCGGAATCTTCCCTGAGCTGCTCTCCTCCTTCTGCATACCAAACCATCCTGCCATCAATCAGGTACTTTCAAGAGCCTCCGTTCTTCTTGAAAAATGGACCAGCGATCCTTCATTTGATGCTTATCAGACAAATGATCCCGACAGGGTACTTAAGCAGGCCGCTTCTGTTTACACGGCACTTGTTGAGCAGAATATTGTATACTGTGTTTCACCCGCAAGCTTTGAGGCGCAGGGTCAGCGCGTCCGCCTGGCAGATACGGTATTCGAGCAGAAAATGGGCAACTGTCTCGACCTTTCGCTCTGCTACTGTTCCTGTCTTGAGGCGATAGGTCTTCATCCCTTTATCGTACTTACAAATGACCATTCCTTCGCCGGAGTCTGGCTCGAGGACATGACCTTCCCCGAGAGCATTCAGTATGACCCTTCGGCAATATCAAAGCGTATGGCAAACGGCATCAATGAGCTCACCGTAGTTGAAGCTACCGCCTTTACAGCCGGTCACGCCGAAAGCTTCGAGGAGGCTGTTGCCATTGCCACAAGACATTTGTCGACTCCCGAAAAAATCGAGTATATCATTGACATCAGACGCGCCCGAATGAGCGGTATTACTCCGCTTCCCTTACGCATAAAAACAGAAAACGGCTACGAAATCGTCCGTGAGACATTAAAGCCCGTAAATCACGCGGCACCCGCATCAATTTCCGTTGCGGACATTCAAATAAACAATGAGGAAACCGTATTTTCCAGAAAGACTCTCTGGGAAAGAAAGCTTCTTGATATCGGTCTTCGCAACCAGCTTATTAACCTGAGAATGTCAAAAACACTTCTCCCCATCCTCTGCTCCTCTTTGGAGGTGCTTGAGGATACACTGTCGGACGGCTGCGAATTTATTGTCGGACCGCGTCCGTCTGATTTCCAGATTTCGGAGGCTGATATTAATTTCGACAAAATTCATGAGCTTTTTCCCAATAAAGAGCTTCTGGATTCAGAATTTAAGAGCAAACGTCTCAGGACTACTATGACCGATACAATGCTCGACAAGACCATGAAGGAGCTCTACCGCAGTTCAAAAAGCTCACTTGAAGAAAACGGTGCCAATACTCTGTACATGGCACTCGGTCTGCTCCGCTGGTATGAAAACGAAAAAAGCGTAAAGCCCCGCTATGCCCCGCTGGTACTTATCCCCATTGAAATGGTGAGAAAATCAGCCGGTTCAGGCTACACCATCCGACTTCGCGACGATGAACCTCAAATGAACATCACCATCCTCGAGAAGCTCAAGCAGGACTTCAAAATCATTATAAACGGACTCGATCCTCTGCCCACAGATGAGCACGGAATCGACCTCAAAACAGTATTCACCATAATCAGAAGAAGTATCATGGGACTTTCCAAATGGGATGTCCTTGAGTCAGCATACCTTGGAATCTTTACCTTCTCACAGTTTGTTATGTGGAACGATATCCGTAACCGTTCCGCGGACCTTGAACGTAATAAGGTAGTAAAAAGTCTTGTCGAACAAAGACTTGCCTGGGATGCCGAGGCTATGGAAATTCCCGAAAAGGTAGACGAAGACAGTATTCTGCTTCCTCTGTCCGCAGACGCTTCACAGGCCTTCGCCATCAAAGAAGCAGCACGCGGCAGAAGCTTCGTGCTTCACGGCCCGCCCGGAACCGGAAAATCCCAGACCATTACGGCACTTATCGCAAACGCTCTGGCCGCAGGAAAAACCGTGCTCTTTGTGGCGGAAAAAATGGCCGCACTCTCGGTTGTTGAAAAACGTCTTGCCAAGCTCGGCATAGGAGACTTTTGTCTCGAGGTGCATTCCAACAAATCCAGAAAGCGTGATGTACTCGACCAGTTGGAGGCTGCCTGCAATATCACAAAGGGGCACTCTCCCGAGGAATTTGCAAAGAATGCAGAGAAGGCCTCCAAGCTTCGAAAGGAGCTTGACAGCTACGGCAAGGCTCTTCACAAAAAGCAGAGCTACGGCCTCTCCGCCTATGACCTGATTAATATTTATGAGGCAAATATAGATGCACCCGATGCCATAAAGCTCGATACAGGACTGCTTGCGAAGCTTGATGAATCCGGACTCGAGGCCTGCAATGAAACCGTGAATAATCTTATTGCGGCAGGAAAAGCCATGGGATCCCCCTTCGGTCATCCTCTCGCAAGAATCAAAACTCCGCAGTATGACCATTCACTTGATGACAGACTTCTTTCGGCAGCCGACAGCTACCTGAGAACTCTTTCGGCCGTCAGCCCCGCAGAGGGCGAGCTTGCATCGGCCCTGTCATTATCTACACCTGTAGAATACAGTAAACATAAGGAATTATATGAAACCGCAAAGTCTCTTCGTGCCTGGCTGAACTATCCCGCAGAGTGGGCTGCTTCCGATAATTACAATGTCTTTTTCAAGGAGCTTCTCGCCCTTTGCGACAGCTTTATAGCCCAGCATGCGGAGCATGATAAAATCGCTGAGAAATGGAATGAGAGCTTCTTTACCGTAGATCCCGGAAGCATGCTTAACCGCTACCGTGAAGCTCAGGGTGCTTTCCTTTTCATGAAGAGCATCAAAACTAATTCAATCGTCAAGGAGCTCACCTCCTGCTCTAAGTCGGGAGTAGACAAGGAAACTTTAGTCGCCGAACTCACCGCACTGCTGAATTACAAAAGCCTTGAAAATTCAAATTCCAGGAGCCTGCTCAGCTTTACCGCCGCACTCTCGGGAATTCCGCATAACAGTGCGGCAGACTGGTCCTCAATCAGAGCAATGGCAGCCAACGCCTACGCATCTCTTGACAGGCTGACAGCCATTAATCCCGACCCTGCATTCAGAAAGAGCTTCTGCGGTAAAAGTACCCATGCCGCTGCCATTAATAATCTTTGCGGCAGCTGGGAATCAAATGAAGCCGCAAGACGCGGACTCTACTCGGTAATGTGCGTTGATGCCGCCTATCCCGAGACCCGGCCGGATAATTTCATTGCAGAGGAAATTACTCTGTGCAATAACATAAAAGCAAATACTGACACACTTAAGGACATCTGCCTCTGGAACCATTTTGCGGCAGAAGCCGATAAGCTCGGAATTTCCCCCGTGGCAGAAGCCTATGCGGGCGGACTGGCCGAGGATATGGTAGCTCCCGCCTACTATAAGGCACTCAGCAACAGCCTGATTTCAAGCATTGCGGATAACGACGAATATCTCAAAACCTTCTCGGACGCAATGTTCAATGACAAAATCCGCCAATTTAAGGAAATTGACGCAAAGGTCATGGAGCTTACCAAAAAAGAGATTTACTCAAAGCTTGCAGCCAATGTTCCCAATTTCCAGGCCAGCTCAGCGCAAAGCTCCGAAACAGGAATACTCCAGCGCGCAATCAAGAGCAACGGACGCGGTACATCAATCAGAAAGCTGTTCTCACAGATACCAAACCTGCTGCCCAGACTTACGCCCTGCATGCTTATGAGCCCGCTTTCGGCAGCCCAGTACCTCGACCCGGGCACAGAACTTTTTGACCTGGTTGTATTCGATGAGGCCTCACAGCTGCCTACTGCGAAGGCCGTCGGAGCCATCGCAAGAGGTAAGGAAGCCATTATCGTAGGTGACCCCAATCAGATGCCGCCTACCAGCTTCTTTATGTCAGACTCCACAGACGAGGACAATCTCGATACCGAAGACCTTGAAAGCATACTTGATGACTGTCTGGCAATCGAGCTTCCGCAGACCCATCTGCTCTGGCATTACCGAAGCCGTCACGAAAGCCTTATAGCCTTCAGCAACAGCGAATTTTACGAAAACAGGCTCTACACCTTCCCTTCGGTCAACGACCGGGAATCAAAAGTATCCTTTGTAGCCGTTGACGGTTACTTTGACCGAGGAAAAACAAGACAGAATCTTGCCGAAGCACAGGCTATTGTTGAAGAAATCAAAAAACGCTGTTATAATGAAGATATCAACAGTCTGAGTATCGGTGTTGTAACCTTTAATATCTCCCAGTCGAACCTGATTGACGACCTTATAACAGATGCCTGTCGTGAAGATCCCCATCTTGAGGACTGGCTCTATAATCAGGACGAACCGTTATTTATAAAGAACCTTGAAAATGTTCAGGGTGATGAAAGAGATGTAATCCTCTTCTCTGTCGGCTACGGTACAGACAAAGAAGGCAAGGTTTATATGAACTTCGGACCGCTTAACCGCGATGGCGGCTGGCGTCGTCTCAATGTTGCGGTATCACGAGCCCGTCACGAGATGGTTATCTTCTCTTCGCTTACAAGTGAGCAGATTAATCTTGCGAAAACCGGTTCACAGGGTGTTGCCGCCCTTAAGGCCTTCCTCGAATATGCCGAGAAGGGTGTGCTTCGCAACAATATTAACAATGCTAACGCAAAAAAACCTGATTCGGCAGGAACCGTTACAGCCATCTGTAAGGCTCTTAATGAAAAAGGCTACAAAACAGAAACAAATATCGGACATTCCGCATATCGTATCGATATCGGCATAATAGATCCGGAGGATCCCTCAAAATACCTCTTGGGCATTCTGCTGGACGGCCCGGTTTATGCCTCGGCTCAGACCACCAGGGACCGTGAGCTTGCACAGATTAGTGTGCTTGAGGGGCTTGGCTGGAATATCGCACGTATCTGGTCCATCGGCTGGTGGGATAACCAAAAGCGTGAGCTTGACAGCATATTAAAACAGCTTGAAGAAATAAAAACCGCAGGACATAAGCTGACTGTAAAGGGGGCAAATGCAGTAAAGCCCGCAGCTGAACCGACTGCCGCCAAAAAGACAGACGCTACGGCTAAAGCAGACAGTATCGAAGCTCCTGCAGCAGGCCTTCCCGAAGAGAATACTTCGGAACAGGCACCTGTTAATAATATTATAAACAGTAAGCCGGCTTCACCGCAGGCAGATAACGGCATACAAAGGGTATTCAGGGCTGCCAAGCTTAATCCTGCGCCCGTTTCGGCAGATGTTCTTCTTACCGCAGACGGTAAAAAAGAAATCAAACGCAGAATGGAAGCCGTTATCGAGGCAGAAGCTCCTCTGAATAAGGAAGTCCTCTTCAAAAGAATTCTGACAAGCTTTGGTATACAGCGTGCAAATGCAAAGCTTCAGGAGCAGTTTGCAAAGGTTCTCGACTCTTTGAAGCTCGAAATAACAGAACAGGCTGATACAGAATTTGTCTGGGGCAAGAATGCATCATCCACAGATATCGCTTTCTTCAGAACAAGTGAAGCCGTATCCCCCGACAGACGTGATGTAAAGGATATTCCCATTCAGGAAATCGAACAGGCTGTCCTCTATGTCATTGACTGTCAGATCGGACTTACCCGTGAAGACCTGATACGCGAAAGTGCAAAGCTTTTCGGCTTTACCCGAACAGGCGAAGCAATTAATAATTATATGTCTGCCGGCATCCAGCTTGCGCTCATTGATGAGCTGATAAAATTTGATGCAAACGGACGAATTTCACGAAATAAAAACTGTTAACCGTAAACCCTACACCCCGCAGCTGTGACGGGTCAAACACAGTAGATAAGATGAAGATTAAGTGCAGAAAAACAAGCATCACCACAAAGGTATTCCTTATTTCAATGATCTGCTTCCTGCTTTGCGACATCGCAATCGGTGTCTTTGTCGGAAGCAAGACAAAAACAGAGCTGAGCAATCAGTTAAAGAATAATGCGATTTCCCATGCAAAGGAGCTTGCGGCTGCCATTGACGGTGACAAAGCCGATGCGCTTTTGCCCGGTGATGAATACAACGAAGACTGGCAGGCAATATATAAGGCAGCCGAATTCTATCAGACCAACAGCGGAATGAATTCGGTTTATGTGCTTCGTAAGTCATATCAGAATGCACAGTACCTCGTAAAGCCCGCCTCCAACGGCTCATTCACAAAGATTGGTGCGGATTTGGGCAATATCGATGAGGCAATGGCCCAGGCCTTTGGCGGAAGCAGTGCTGCCGACGAAGACCTCAAAAGCAATGACGGCAAATCTTATTATTGTGCATACAGCCCCATAAAGAACAGCAAAGGCATCGTAGTTGCCATCGCTGCAGTTGAGACTGATTCATCCTCCGTAGCAGATGCCAGACTTTCAATCCTTCTTATCATGATTCTTGTATTTGTGGCATTCTTTGTACTTGCCGGTGCAATGCTTCTCTTCTGCAGACGTCAGATTATTAAAAGCTTTGACAGTCTTTATACAAAGATTGAAGACCTCACAGACGGTTCGGGTGACTTAACAAAGCACATTGATATCAGCTCAGGCGACGAATTTGAGGTAATTGCCCATAGTATCAACGTATTCATTGCGCAGATACGCGGACTGGTTGCAATGATTTCAGAGACCTCAGCTTCCATTTCACAGTCAAGCGATGATGCCACACAGTCGGTACTTTTAAATTCAGACTTTATAAAGAACATTAACAACGGTATATCAAATATCGGTGAAAACCTTGTGGAATGTAATTCTTCCATCGAGACCGTAAGCTCAAAAATTACCGAAACCTCAGAAATGGTTTCATCCTTCACAAAGGCAATCGAGGATATCGGCAAACAGTCAGCTATTTCACAGCAGAATGCCGAAACAGCCAAGACAATCGCCATCAGCCACAGCAGCAATTCAAAAGCTGCCATTTCATCACTTACCAGAAATATGGAAGGTATACGTGAAGAGGTTAAGAAAATCGAGCAGATTAAGGAAATCGCAGAAACTATCAGCGCCATTGCAGAGCAGACACAGATTCTCTCACTCAATGCTCAGATTGAGGCCGCAAGAGCCGGTGAACAGGGTCGCGGCTTCGCTGTGGTAGCTACGGATATTGAAAAGCTCAGCTATGAAATTTCTACCGCAGTTGACGAAATCAAGCGCGTAAACAACAAGGTACTCGGTTCGGTAAATGAGATGATTAACGGAACTCAGGAGCTTACCGCTTTCATGACAAGCCAGGTTATCCCCGATTATGAGGCCTTCGCCGAGATTGGTTCAGAATACGGTGATTCAACACTTCGTATTAACAGTACAATTTCAGGTCTCAAAGACGAAAGCCAAAATATGGAGCGTCTCATTGACGAAATTAACCATACCGTAAAGAATATCTCATTATTACTTACCAGCAGCAATAAAACTGCAGGCCTGATCGGTAATTCGGCTACGGATATTTCAGACAGTATGTCAACACTTTCCATGGTTTCGGCAGAAAGTGCTCATAAGTCAAACAAGCTCAACAATACCGTTTCTAAGTACAAGTTCAACTAAATTCAAATACAGGTATTTGAATGAAGATATGCTAACATGAAGAAAGGTATGGTTATCAGTATGGCAGGAACAATACATGAGCTTGAAGACACCGGCTTGATAATGAAGATTGAAAGCGAAGCTGCCGCTGCCGCCAGGGAACTCGCTTCAGCAGCACATCTGCGAAGCGGCCAGATTGTGGTAGTAGGCTGCTCTACCAGTGAGGTTATAGGTAAAAACCTCGGAAGCTGGTCCACGCCCGAGATAGGCGAGGCAATCTATCGCGGTCTTAACAGCGTTTTTTCACCCCTCGGTGTATTTATTGCGGCCCAGTGCTGTGAACACCTTAATCGTGCCATTATCATCGATTACGCCGCCGTTCCCGGTGCAGAAATAGTCAATGTCCGTCCACAGCCCAAGGCCGGTGGTTCTTTTGCTACCGCAGTCTACAATGCACTTGAGCATCCTGTTGCACTCGAATCAATCAAAGCAGACGCGGGACTCGATATTGGCTGCACACTTATAGGAATGCATCTTAAGCAGGTAGCTGTTCCTGTACGACTGGAGCAAAAACAGATTGGTTCGGCCCTGCTGATTGCAGCGCGTGTACGTCCTAAGTTCATCGGCGGTGAACGTGCTTATTATGATGACACACTAAAAGAAGGATATCCCTATTAAGTTTTCAGAACAAACTAAAGTTCATATATCAAATGCATAAATACCTTCAAAAGTATTTATGCATTTTTCTTTTTATGAGCCAAATACCGCCCATGTCCGTCCCCTATCTCCAAAAAAGTATTGCAAGCTGCAGAAAAAGGTGTATAATAATAGACTATGTGGTTTGCAATACTACATACATTTTATGAAAGGTAAAAGCATCATGAATATTTTCAAAAAAGCTTACTGCAGAGTCTTTCAGTTTGGTTTCAGAGCGGCTATGCCTCTCCTGCCCTATAAAAGACCTATACACTTAGACGGTATTAATTCAATTCCCGATGCCCTGAAAACAGAGGGTATCAATTCAGTACTCCTTGTAACAGATGCATCAATCTATTCCCTCAATCTCACAAAGCCCCTTGAGGAGCTTCTTGCTTCAAAGGGTATAAAGGTTACCGTATATAATAAAACTGTCGCAAACCCCACAAATATCAACGTAGAGGAAGCCAGACAGCTCTATATAGACAATAATTGTACCGGACTTATCGGTTTCGGCGGCGGCTCATCCATGGACTGCGCAAAGGCCGTAGGTGCCAGAATTGCGAAGCCCAAGAAGACCCTTAGTCAGATGAAGGGCGTTATGAAGGTTCGCTGCAAGATTCCTCCGCTTTTCGCAGTTCCCACAACAGCCGGAACCGGAAGCGAGACCACAGTAGCAGCCATCATCACCGACGCTGAAACACGTCATAAATACTGCATCAATTCCTTCCCGCTCATTCCCAAGTATGCTGTTCTTGAGGCAGAGGTTACCAAATCACTTCCTCCCCACATTACAGCATCAACAGGTATGGATGCCCTCACACATGCTGTGGAGGCCTTTATCGGCGGCTCCACCACCAAGGAGACCCGACACGATGCAACAGAGGCGGTAGGACTTATTTTTGAGAACCTCTATAAGGTTTATGAAAACGGCAGTGACCTTGAAGCCAGACAGAAAATGCTCTACGCTTCATTTCTTGCCGGAAATGCATTTACAAAGTCATATGTAGGCTATGTTCACGCAATCGCACATTCTTTGGGCGGAAAATACAATACCCCTCACGGAGTGGCCAATGCGGTTCTTCTTCCCTATTTACTTGAAGCCTACGGCAGCAAAATCTATAAAAAGCTTCATACACTTGCAATCGCCGCAAAATGTGCCGATGAAAACGATACAGATGAATCAGCGGCAAAGAAATTCATCGAAGCTATCAAGAAAATGCAGGTAGATTTCAAGATTGGAAACACTATCAAGGGTATTGACAAAAACGATATTCCTACCCTTGCAAAATATGCAGACAAGGAAGGCAATCCGCTCTACCCTGTTCCTGTATTAATGAATGCAAAAGAACTTGAAGCCTTCTACTACATGGTTATGGAGAAATAAAATGGACATTACAGAAATTGTAAAGGCACAGCGTAAGTTTTTCGAATCAGGAAAGACTCTTTCTGTAGCCTTCAGAAAAGAAGCACTTATCAGTCTCGAAAAAGCTATAAAGAATCACGAGCAGGAAGTAATTTCAGCACTTAAGGAGGACCTCGGAAAAAGCCTTCAGGAATCCTATATGTGTGAATACGGTCTCGCATTAAGCGAGCTCACATATATGAAGAAGCATTTCAAAGGATATGCCAGAAGAAAAAGAGCTACCTCTCCGCTCACAAATTTCCCGTCAGCCAGCTACCTCTACAAGGTGCCCTACGGAAATGTACTCATTATGAGCCCCTGGAACTATCCCTTCCTTCTTACGATTGATCCTCTGATTGATGCAATCGCAGCAGGCAACACAGCTGTCGTTAAGCCCAGCGCATATTCACCCAAAACCGGCGCCGTAATGCAGAAAATCATCAGCGAAGCCTTTGATCCCGAATATGTGGCAATGATTCTCGGCGGCAGACAGGAAAACCAGACCCTTCTCGATGAGAAGTTCGATTTCATCTTCTTCACAGGCAGTCAGGCTGTCGGCAAAGAGGTAATGTCCAAGGCTTCAAAGCACCTCACACCTGTATCATTAGAGCTTGGCGGCAAAAGTCCCTGCATAATCGATGAGGATGCAAATATTAAGCTCGCCGCAAAAAGAGTCGTATTCGGTAAATATCTTAACTGCGGCCAGACCTGCGTTGCACCCGACTACATTGTCTGCCACAAAAACATCAAAAATGCTTTCATCGAGGCAGTTAAGGAAGAAATTAAGAAGCAGTACGGTGATGACCCGCTTAATAACGATGCCTACGGAAAAATCATTAATGACAAGCATTTTAACAGAATTGTCGGTCTGATTGACGAGAAGAAGCTGGTCTACGGCGGCAAATCCGACTCTTCTAAGCTTAAGATTGAGCCTACCGTTATCGATAATGTAAGCTACGATGATGCTATTATGCAGCAGGAAATTTTCGGACCTCTTATGCCTATACTTAGCTTTGACAATCTCGATGAGCTGCTTGACAATATAAATAAGGGTCCTCATCCTCTTGCTTTTTACTATTTCAGCAGAAACAGCGCCAAGGCCAAGGCAGCCGTTGCACGCTGCAGATTCGGCGGCGGATGCATCAATGATACCATTGTTCACCTCGCTACACCCTATATGCCCTTTGGCGGTGTCGGTGAAAGCGGTATGGGCAACTATCACGGCAAATTCGGTTTCGATACCTTCTCACATACAAAGAGTATCGTAAACAAGAAGCAGTGGCTTGATTTAAATATGCGTTATCAGCCCTACACCGACAGTAAGGTTAAAATACTTAAAATGTTCCTGAAATAAAAGCATGTTTCTGCTTTTATAAAAATAACATACAAAAAAATAAAGGATATCTCAAAAGCATAATTGCCGGCGAGATATCCTTTATCTGTCAAACTCGTGACCGCTTCGCTTGTCACTCGTTATAAAATCGCTGCTACCGCAGCTTACGAGGTACGGGGCTTGAACCCCGCACCTCGCGAAAGCTTCACCCACCGCCTAAAGGCAGTGGGTTATCTTTCTATTTTATATATTCTTAAAAATCCGCTTTTATAGCAAATCCGTGGTCCATAGGTCCTGAGCCCTGCCCTAAATCAAGCATTGCCATAAGTGCTCCGGAAATATAATTCTTTGCTTTCCTTACCGCCTCATCCAGGGAATCTCCCTTTGCAAGATTTGAAGCAATAGCACTTGAAAGCGTGCAGCCGGTTCCATGGGTATTAGGGTTATTGATTCGCTTTCCCTTAAACCAGACATAGCCGCCGTCCCTGTACAGCAGGTCATTTGCGTCATTTACCTGATGACCGCCCTTGAGAAGAACCGCGCAGCCGAATTCCCTGCTGATCCTTTCAGCCGCATGAATCATATCATCTTCAGTCTTTACGGTCATTCCCGTCAGTACCTCCGATTCCGGGATATTAGGCGTAATAACCGTAGAAATCGGTAAAAGCTCCTTTTTAAGAGTATCAACAGCCTCATCCGAAATAAGCTTTGCCCCGCTGGTTGCTACCATTACAGGGTCTACTACTATTTTCTTCACCTTATAGTCTGCAAGCTTTTGTGCAACAGTATGAATAAGTGCACCCGAAGAAAGCATTCCGGTCTTTACCGCATCAGGATAAATATCCGTAAAAATACTGTCCAGCTGTTTTCCGAGAAAATCCGGAGTCACCTCCATAATTCCCGTTACACCCATTGTATTCTGGGCCGTAAGTGCCGTAATTGCACTCATGGCATATACACCGTTCGCAAGCATGGTCTTGATATCAGCCTGAATTCCCGCTCCGCCGCTGCAGTCACTTCCCGCAATAGTCAACGCTGTCTTCATAAATACTTCCTTTCGCAAAATCTCAGCAGTAAATTCAAACTAAACTTAGCTGCCGGTCTTTTATATTAATCAAAATCATACCTTACAATTTCACAATTCTTAACGCCCCAGGCTGCATACGCTTCATTTGAGAGGTCGTTAAAATATGAATGAACGGCTCTTGCGATTCCGTTATGAGCCACAAGAATATATGTCTTTTTATCTGACTCAGCCTTGATTTCATCCAGCAGATTGTAGATTCGCTGCGCCAAACGAAGCATTGACTCTCCGCCCTCGTAGCTGTTCGCAAAGCAGGCCTTTGCCTTTTTAAATTCTTCTCCGTTTCTGGCGGTAGACTCCCACTTACCGAAATTCTGTTCAATAAGGCGAGGCTCTACTCTGGCCGGAATTCCTGTAATCTCAGAAATATGCTCTGCCGTATCCTTTGCACGAATAAGCGGCGAATAGAGGATTTCATCCGCCTTTACATACTCTGCCAGAATCTTTTTACCGGTCTCTATTGCCTGCTGATGTCCGAGCTCTGTAAGTGCAATGTCAGTTGCACCGCAGATTTTATTTTCTACATTCCATATGGTCTGGCCGTGTCTTACAAAATAAAAATGTCCCATTAACTACCTCCCCGGGCTGCAGAAGCCTTATTTATAAAGCTTAAATGCCGTTCCTGTAAATACCGCACAAAGTCTGCCCTCTGCGTCCTTAACCTGAACCTCACAATAGCTGGTTGTTTTGCCGCTTCTGAGCACCTTAGACGTAGCAAAAAGCTTATCACCCTTTGCAGGTACAAGGAAGGTAATATTGGAATCCATACCAACCGTAACCTTATGTACGTTGTTTACCGAAACCGCAAAAGCAAAATCCGCAAGTGTGAAATATACGCCGCCCATAACCGTGCCGGCCGCGTTCAGATGATTCTCATTGATAGTCATACTGCAGACAGCATAATCCTCACCAATCTCATCAATCTTCATTCCGTTCGTTGTCGCAAATCTGTCATTTTTGAAAAAATCCTGAGCCTCTTCTACACTTGAAAATACCATAATAACCATCCTTTCAAAAAAGCGCTCCGATTATGCAACCGAAGCGCCGAATTTTAATTATTTAACCTTTTTAGCAGTTGACTTTACAAAGAACATACTTACAAGAAGTGATACGATGTAAAGAACAATTGTTACGTAAAGCACTACCTGATAGCCCTCGGGATTTACACTAATCTCATGACCATCTGCAATAATATTCTTGTACTCACCAAAATGCTCTACAATCCATGTAGCCATCTGGTTACCTGTAAGACCTGCAATACCCCATGCTGAAAGTGTAATACCGTGAATTGCACTGATATTGCCCATTCCGTAATGGTCTGAAAGAAGTGTAGGTACGTTTGAGAAACCTCCGCCGTAGCCTGCATTTACTACAAAGATAAGCAGTAATACAAGGATAACGAGGAACATGTTCATATTGCTGCCATCGTTTGCATTTACGATACCCTTTGTAACAATTACTAAGCCTGTGAAAGCGATTGAAAGGATGAAAATAAGCTTATAAATTGTATTTCTGTCCTTCAGCTTATCAGCCCATGCAGAGAAACCAAGACGTCCGCCTGCATTAAATACCGCTGAAATAGTAGAAATCATACCTACGGTTCCCGCAAGACCGATACACTTTACAATAGCCTTCTCCTGTGAAATAAGTGCAAGACCACAGGTGATGTTAAGGTAGAACATAAGCCAGATACCGATATAGTTGATAATAGGCTTTGTCTTGATTGTTGCAATTAAGCCCTGACCCTTCTCAACCTTTGTAGGCTCATGCCATCCGTCGGGCTTCTTAAGAAGAAGGTGTCCAACGAACATCATTACGAAATAAACTACAGCTAAAATCCAGAACATCTTATAGATTTCACCGTTCTTATTCTCACCGAGAATACCCTGCATGATAGGTGATGCAATAGCCTTTGCAGCACCGAAGCCTGCTACCGCAAGTCCTGTTGCAAGACCCTTTCTATCACTGAACCAGAGCATAAGTGTCTTAACAGGTGAAAGGTAACCGGTACCGAGACCGATACCCATTATCAGACCGTAGCATACGTATATACCGGCCAGAGCAAACACACTGTGTTCTCCTGATGATATTAGTACATTATGACCGTAATAAATGAAAAATCCTGTACCTGCCATACCGCCTGCAAAACATATTGTTGCAATAAGCGATGACATATGAATATTCTTCTCAACGATCTTGCCGAGGAACGCTGCTGACATTCCAAGGAAGAAAATAGCAAAACTGAATGCCCACTCTGTAGCACTCTTATCCCAGCCGATATAATCACCGATTTCCTGGCTGAAGATTGACCAGCAGTATACGGTACCGATACTGCAGTGAAGTAACAATGCAGGGATAGCCGCGCGAATCCACTTATTGGAACGCCATCCACCTGTCTTCTGATTCTCACTCATGATAATAATCCATGCCTTCCTGAATATACTAAAATATATGCCTGTCCGGAAGCAATTCCGAATTACAGCACTATATATTATAACATATAGCCTTTGATTTTCAAGCAGAAATAAATTAAAAACATCCGAAATCCGGATAGTTATTTAATTATTTGAATCCGCCCATTATTTTATGCAATATACGATACAGATTCATCGCTTCTTCAGGCTCAAGGGACACACATTTTGATATCTTCGAAGGAATCGATGCCGCCTGCTCCTTAAGTTCCTCTCCTTTATCCGTCACTGACACAATAAGGCTTCTTTCGTCCTCACTGGAACGAAGTCTTTCCACATAGCCCTTTTTCAAATCGAGTAGGAGGGAAAATTAAATAAATTTTCCCGACCTCTCACACCACCGTG
>JAKSRW010000030.1 GCA_024403355.1 Lachnospiraceae bacterium | reverse complement strand
GTGATGAAATTTTAAGGAAATTTCAAGGTTGTTTCATTATTCAGTTGTCAAGGTTCATAAGTTTTCTTTTGTCTGATTGATTGGAAGTCTGCGATATATCTGCGCTTTGCAGTTCGTTTCATGTTCCGTATCTCTCAAGGACAAGTGCGATTATAGCACCGTATTTTAGGTTTGTCAACACCTATTTTTAAGTTTTTTTAACTTTTTATATATTTCGCACAATTTTCTTTGTTGACGTGCAGTTTTTAGAATTGTCGCACAATACATGCTAATATGATACACATCACCCCGCTTTGACGCACAACTTATACTCCAATATAGAAGAATCATATTGAGCAGTTATGATATTTGCATAAATTGTTGCTACAATACACACAATTTAATTTTCTACTCTTTTAGCACGTTAAAGTGATGATTTACAAGATATTGTGTTACACTTTTATATACCTCAAATTCTAGTTTAGCTAAAATCACTGCCTTCTGCAGTCAAAGCATCTTTACTAATTATTTTCCTGAGCTTTTTATAAAATAATGGTGACATAAATTATAAATACGTGTAAAATACAAAATATATATATTCTATATAGAGGTAACTTATGAAAACAGGACTTATTTTTGATATGGACGGCACCGTATGGGATTCATCCGCAAACGTCGCACTTTCCTGGGCCGAGCAGGTAAAAAAATCAGGCTATTGCAGACCGGATATTACTCAAAAGGATATTATGGGGGTTATGGGACTGACCATGAACCGCATTGCGGATATTTTATTCGGTGATCTGGGAATAGAAGAAAGAATGAAGCTCCTGCAGGATTGCTGCGAATATGAAAACAGCTATCTTCGCATTCATGGCGGAAATCTCTATCCGGAGCTTGAAAATACACTTGCAAAACTTGCAGAGGATAATGATTTATTTATTGTAAGCAATTGTCAAAGCGGTTATATCGAGGCCTTTCTCGACTACTACGGTTTTTGGAAATATTTCAAAGATATAGAATGCTATGGTAATAATCATTTTGAAAAGGGCGACAATATTTCCCTGATTGTTAAAAGAAACCGGCTTCAAAAGGCATATTATATAGGAGATATTCAGGGAGATTATGATGCAACCATGAAGGCAGGCATAAATTTTATTCATGCCGCCTATGGTTTCGGCACAATTAACTGTGAGGTTCCAAGACTTGAACAGTTCAGCGAGCTTCCCTCATTACTGAAAAAAATCGACTAGAATTTCTTTTACAAGCTGCCAGGCAATTCCGCCCTCACGAAGCTTTGCCGGTGCATCAGCCAGTTTTATCCACTCTGCGCTGTTCACCTCTTGTGACAGTAGAAAATCTGCTTTTTTTACATGCACCAGATAGCCCAGCATCAGCATATCCTTTTTCTCATAGGGATAGCTTCTGATATAGCGTATTTTTTCAGCGTCAAGCCCCAGTTCCTCCTTTACCTCACGAAGAACTGTGGATTCGGCCGATTCTCCGCACTTCATGTGTCCCGCTACGCAGACATAGCTTGTAGTGGAAACATAGTCCTGTCTGAGAAGTGCGATTTCGTCATTCTCATTTACGACAGCACAAATGATTGCGGTTCTGAAAAAATCCCAAAGAGGCATTTTACAGCTTGGACAATAGGGCATTTTACCCTCATCTCCTATTTCCTCCTGTATCGCTTTAGTTCCGCACACCGGACAATAGCTGAATTTCATATAGACTATATCCCTTCCTGCAGCCGGCATATGGCTGCCTGTATTTTATTCCGACGTTTATTTCATACAGCCATTTTACTGCTGTTCATCATTCTGAATATCATCAAGATTATTTAAATGAGCAAAATCCATATTAAATCCCTCTGCATTTTCACCCACGGTCTCATATGAATTTTCATCAACTGCTGCATCGTTTGTCAGGGGCATTTTCTGCTGACTGTCAGCAGCGTCTTCCTTCTTTGTGTTTTTGCTCGGATATTCTTCGTAGCGGTCATAATTCATTGCATTGCTGTTCTGCTGCATCATGGCCGGTCCTGCCATCTGCTGCTGTCTGGCTGCATTCTGAGCACGCGCAATGGCAATCTTCATCTTACTCTTTTTGACGATAATTTTGATAATAATGATATTTATGATAATGATGATGGCAATAATCAGCCAGGTTCCCCAGTTATATGCAAAATCAATCGCAAATTCCTGACATCCGTCGATAAAGCTTTCTGTTCCCTGTGAGAAGGCCTCACCGAATTTACTGCCAAAGTCCGTAGCAGGTGCCTCATCGACTGTTATTTTGTAAACCTCTGTAATAGAAACGGTAATTGTTGAATATCCCACAAGTGAGTCATAATGTCTTATATTTCCGGAAAGCATCTCAATTTCATATTCCGTGTCGGAAATCTGGCTTTCAAGATAAATAATATCTTCTAAATTCTGTGCATCCTTAAGAAGCGCCTGAAGTCTTTCGAGCTTGATTTTCTTGGTTTCAAGTCGTGCTTCGGTATCATAATAGGTTTCCGAAATATCTTTTGCGGAACGTGAAATATTTCTGACTGTGCAGATGCCTCCTATTCCGTTACAGAAGCTGTCGAAATTCTGTGAAGGGATTCTGATTGTATACTCTGCTCTGCGATAGGTGTTTCCGGATACTGAGCTGTTTTCAAAATATCCTTCCAGATCACTTACAAATTTATTGAGCTCTGCGACGCTTTTGTCAAATTCCTTTGTTTCCATAGAAACATTTCCGGTGTAAACCAGCTTGACATTTTCCGGAATACTGCTGCTCATCGATGCAAAATTCTGGCTCAGACTCTCTGCTGCAGCAGGTGCTGTCGTAGCCGCGCCCGCATCCTCTGCATATCCATAACTTGAGGAGGTTACCGACGATGCTGCATAAACTTCTTTCATTTCATATGCTCCATTTGAGGCCACGTCACTCTTACTTGACGAACAGCCTGTGAATGCAAGAAGCATCGATAAAAGCATCCCCACTGCAAGCAGCTTTTTCACAATATTTTTCATAATGATAACCTCCGAATACTCTTTCTTATACATAATTATTACCGATTTGAACGATAATGTAAAGACACTATCGAACACCGGATTTGTCCTCTTTATTCTTTAGACGAGCCGGAAATTGTCACGGTTCCCCAAAAAATGAGCTGTCGACCCCGTCCCCAAGAGACCATTCAAAAAAACTGCACCATGGCCGCCATGATGCAGTTTTATCGATGATATTATTTTTTGAAGCCGTCCTTCAGTGATACGCTTCTGTTGAATACAAGATGCTCTGCGGAGCTGTCCTTATTGTCAAGGCAGAAGAAGCCGACACGCATGAACTGGAAGGTAGGTGCATTTGTACCGGTACGATTCTCGCGTGCATCAAATTCCTTTGCGATTTCAACCATGGACTTTTCTACCTTGCAGCCATTGAGAACCGTAAGGCTCTCGGGGTTCATTGCGTCAAGGAAGTTCTTGTCGGGTCCGTCAGGCTGAGGATCGCTGAAGAGATTGTCATAAAGACGAACCTCTGCGTCCACACAATTATTTGCGTCAACCCAGTGAATTGTTGCACCCTTTACCTTACGTCCGTCAGCGGGATCACCGCCTCTTGACTCAGGATCATATTCACAAAGAACCTCAACAACGTTTCCGTTCTCGTCCTTTACGCAGCCTGTGCAGGTTACAAGATATGCACCCTTGAGACGAACCTCCATGCCGGGATACATTCTCTTATACTTGGGAATGGGCTCCTCCATGAAATCATCAGCCTCCAGCCAGAGATTACGGCTGAAAGTGATTGTATGTGTTCCCTGTGAAGGATCTGTAGGATTGTTCTCAACCTCGAACTGTTCAGACTGCCCCTCGGGATAATTTGTTACTGTAAGCTTTACAGGATGAAGAACCGCCATTGTACGCTCTGCGGTAAGATTCAGATCGTCACGCAGACAGCGCTCAAGCTCTGCGAATTCAATAATATTTGTGCTCTTTGCCACGCCGATTACATCACAGAAGTTTCTGATGGACTTAGCGGTATAACCACGACGACGGAGACCACAGAGGGTAGGCATTCTGGGATCATCCCAGCCTGATACATACTTCTCCTCCACGAGCTGACGAAGCTTACGCTTGCTCATTACGGTGTGGTCAATGCCAAGACGGGCAAACTCAATCTGTCTGGGCTTATGGTAAGGAATCGATACATTCTCAACAACCCAGTTATATAAAGGACGATGATCCTCATACTCAAGTGAACAGAGAGAATGTGTAATTCCCTCAAGTGCATCCTGAATAGGATGTGCAAAATCATACATAGGGAAGATGCACCATTTTGTGCCCTGGCGATGATGATTAATAAATCTGATACGGTAAATAACAGGATCACGCATGTTGAAGTTACCGCTGGCAAGGTCGATTTTTGCACGAAGAGTCATCTTGCCCTCTTCTACCTCACCGTTTCTCATTTTTTCAAATAATGCAAGACTTTCCTCTATCGGTCTGTCTCTGTAGGGTGAACGTGCGGGTGTGCTTGTATCACCGCGGTACTCCTTGAACTGCTCGGGTGTAAGCTCACATACATATGCGAGTCCCTTCTTAATCAATTCAATTGCATACTCGTAATCCTTCTCAAAATAGTCTGAACCATAGAAGAAACGATCATCCCAGTCAAAGCCAAGCCAGTGAATATCCTGCTGGATTGCATCAACATACTCTGTGTCCTCCTTCGCAGGATTTGTATCATCCATACGAAGATTACATATACCGCCGAAACGCTCTGCCATACCGAAATCGATACAGAGTGCCTTGCAGTGACCTATATGCAAATATCCGTTAGGCTCCGGAGGGAAACGTGTATGAACGGTCTTACCCTCAAACTGGCCGCCCAAAGAGATATCTTCTTTAATGAAGTTGTAAATGAAGTTAGTGTTCTCTGAAGTCTCAGTATTATCAACTGTCTTAATTTCCTCAGCCATATAAATCATCCCTTTCTAGTGACCTATTGAAGCTTTTTCACGGCAAATACCATATATCTGCAGTAATCTTGCTACAATTAAATGAATTATAGTAGTTTTTCAGATTTCTGTCAATAAAAAAAGCAGGTCTGCAACCTGCTTATCAGCGGAGAAAATGGGATTTGAACCCATGCGACGCTATTAACGTCCTACTCCCTTTCCAGGGGAGCCCCTTCAGCCTCTTGGGTATTTCTCCAGAACCTGATTCACCCCGTCACCGGGAAGATCATTCAATTAAAAACCAGCACTGTCTGCTGATAAAAGAAGAACCACCTAATTTAGGTGGCTCTCGTTGAAAATAGCGGAGAATGTGGGATTCGAACCCACGGTCCCTTACGGGATCACTGGTTTTCAAGACCAGCGCCTTCAACCACTCGGCCAACTCTCCGAACAACAGATATTATATTATCACGGCTTTTCTGATATGTCAATAGTTTTTTTAAATTTCTAATAACTTTTTTAAAACAGCCAATATCTGCTGATAAAGAAGCCGGGAATAACCACAATAATGAAAAATGCCCAGCTTAAAAGTGTGAACACTTTGATAAATTTCTTTCCGTTGCCGGGATAATCACGCACATATATACGGTAATTAATCACCGATGCCAGAGAGCCGATAATCGAGCAGAGTCCGGCAGTATCTACACCGTAAAGAAGTCCGGCAAGGTTGGTTGTAAAAGGATACAGTACTATCGATGCAGGCACATTTGAAATGATCTGGCTAAGACCAATACCCCACCAGTATTCATTTCCCGCAACCGCACTTGTCAGAAAGCCCGAGATCTTCTCATTTGCGGTAATTGACGACGAGAACACAAAAAAGCAGAAAAAAGTAAGAAGAAGCACATAGTCTGTCTTCAAAAGAATTTTTCTGTCTGCCAGAAGAATTACCAGAGTAACTGCTGCGGTAATATAGGGCCAGAGTGAGGTTCTTGTTACAATCGTTGTTACAATTACCAGAAAAAGTGCCAGATATATAACTCTTTGAAGCTTTCTTGAAGGATTCCAGGAATCGTTTCCCGCAGAAGCGCTCTTTTTATCTGCTGATACTTCAAGGGTTTCCTTACTGTTTTTTCTGTAAAGAATGCATATAAAAACAGAAAGAAGCAGCGCAGACATCGCACAAAGCGGAAGCATATGAAGCATAAACTGCCATGCCGAGGTACCGGACTGTCCGTAGAGGAAGAGATTCTGCGGGCTGCCGAAGGGCATCAGAAGCGAGCCTCTGATAGCCGCAATATTCTCAAAGGTAAGCAGCGGCAATATATACTTTTCTTTATTTCCTCCCCTGAACAGAATGATTGTCAGCGGAACAAATATAATGAGCGAAACATCGTTTGTTACAAACATCGATGAAAAGAAAACACAGAACACCAAGAAAAAGGAAAGACTCCTGAGACTTCCCAGCTTGCCCGCAAATTTAAGGAAGGGCAGGAAAAGATTCTCCTGCTTAAAGCCCTCAAGCACGGTAAGCATCATAAAAAGCGTGCACAGTGTTTTCCAGTCAATATCCTCAAGAAGAGCCATTGACGGCGAAGTAATTACCAACGCAATGACAGCCGCCACTACGGCGACTGTCAGCATTAGTTCCTTTTTTAAAAAAGCAGCTATTTTTTTCATGGATTATTTGAATAATCCCCCAAGCTTGCCTGCAACGCCTGAAAGGCTGTCCATAGACATCTTTGCCTTAATACCGTCAACAATAGGGTTGATCTGATCATCGGGAAGATCTACACCTACAATACCCTCAACAGTCTTTACGGGATCTGACTGGAAGTTTGAAAGTAATGCGGGATCATTCTTAATCTTTCCTACAAGTTCTTCGATTTTTGCCTTAATATCCATTTTTTTGTTCTCCTTAAAATATATATTTTATTTTTGCACGGATAATCTCTATTATGTGAAAATCCGTGCATCATAATCAAAGAAATGCCTCTGCCATCAAAATATCCTCAGGCGTAGTGATTTTGATATTCCTGTAATCGCCAGTTACACAGTAGACCGGATGCTCAGTGAACTGCTCCACAAGCATCGCATCATCCGTGATGGTCTTTGCAAGCTCAGGCCTTTGCCCGATAGCAGCATACATACTTTTATAGGCCCCCATAAGCAGAGCGTAATCAAAGCCCTGGGGTGTCTGAACCTGACGAAGCATACTGCGTTCACAGGTTCCCGTGATTTCATCATTTATATCGACAGTTTTAATTGTATCCTTTACAGCTACCGCCGCAATACATGCGGCTTTATTTTCGGTTTCGCTAATAACACGGTTGATAAGCTCAGGACTGACAAGAAGCCTGACTCCGTCATGTACCAGTACATTCAGTCCCTCGGATTTTATCTCTTTATCAGCGCTGTTATTCGAAGCATCACCCGTCGCATATTCTACATCGGTAGTATCAGATAAATACTTCATTCCGCAGAAGACGGAGTCATACCTCTCCTTTCCTCCCGGAATTACGGCAAGCACCTTTTTAAAAGCATATTTCTCTACAATTTCCTGTGAAACATAGTCAATTTCATCGGCACCGGTCACCAGCAGAATACCGTCCACCGCACTGTCCTCGAAGGCTTTCAGTGTATAATAAAGCACCGGATGCGACTTTATTTCTATGTACTGTTTTTTCACACTGCTGTTCATGCGCCTTCCGGCGCCGGCAGCAACTATAATTGCAACCGTACGTTTCATAATGCCGTGCAACCTCTTTTACCTTTCACCAAGCTTAAGATTCGGCACCGCATTCAGATCAAGTCCGTGACGTGTGCCCGAAATATATTCATAATATGCTGCACAGCCAATCATTGCCGCATTGTCCGTACAAAAAACAGGTGACGGATAGCATAGCTCTATTCCGTTCTTTTCGCAGGCCTTTTTCATTCCCTCCCTAAGTGCAGAGTTCGATGCAACACCGCCTGCAATCGCTACAGTCTTAAAGCCAAAATCCTTTGCGGCTGCGACCGTATGACTCACCAAAACATCAACCACAGCCTGCTGGAAGGATGCCGCCACGTCCGCTACGGTTACCGAATTTTCGGGATCCACCAGCTCGTTTCCGTCAAAATCCGGATTATCGGTTTTGCGGCTGTAAATCTCATTTCCGTCAAGCCCCTGCTTCATTTTGCAGGAATTAAGATAGTTGAGCACCGCTGACTTAAGTCCGCTGAAGGAAAAATCATAAGGACAATCTGCTATATTTGCCCTGGGGAAAGCTACCGCATCGCTTCGTCCCTGCTTTGCGGCTCTGTCAACCTTGGGGCCTCCCGGATATCCGAGTCCGATGGCACGGGCCACCTTGTCAAAGGCCTCTCCCGCCGCATCGTCATGGGTACGTCCGACAATCTCATATTTATCATAGTCCCGAACAACAACGAGATGTGAATGACCGCCCGAAACAACCAGGCAGAGGTAAGGAGGTTCAAGCTCCTTATGTTCAATATAATTTGCGGCAATATGCCCTTCTATATGATGCACTCCCACAAGAGGCTTCTTTGCGGCATAAGCAATAGCCTTCGCCTCCGCAACGCCTACCAGCAAAGCCCCCACCAGACCGGGGCCGTAGGTTACTCCTATTGCGTCAATATCATCAAGTGTCTTTCCTGCTTCATCAAGAGCTGCCTGAACCACCTGATTAATCTTCTCAATATGCTTACGTGAAGCAATCTCCGGAACTACTCCGCCATAAAGGGTATGCAGGGCTATCTGTGAGTAAATCACATTTGAAAGCACCTCACGTCCGTTTTTTACCACTGCTGCCGCAGTCTCGTCACAGGACGATTCTATTCCAAGAATATATATATCCTTTTCTTCAGAATTCTCTATCATTTCCAACTTCCAATCCTGCCATAACGGCAAATAATTTATAGTCAGACTCAATCAATCTCAGATAATTTCCCTACTCTGTTATACTCAGGCTCTCTGTTGAGCGCCAGCCCGCTATCTTCCAGCGGCCCGCACTGTCTTTTATAAGACTGAATTCCTCATAAGCCCTATCCATAGTGCCGCCTGAACGCAGAGTAAAATACATATTGTAAATTGTGGTATCTCCTGCCTTTGTTTTCAGGCTTTTTGCATTTATTCCGCTGTCAATGGCGTAGCTGTAAATGGTCATCTTCTTCTCCCTGTACTTTGCGATTTCGCCAAGAAGTAGTCCCAGCATTTCCGTTTCCGGATTGGCTTCAAGCAATTCGACAGAATAAAGCTCACGTATTTTTTTACAAAGCTTTTCAACGATTTTAGGCTCCAGCTCATCGTTATAGATACACTTTGTTATACGACAGTAAAGCTTCAGAACCTCACGGGGCGTAGCCGGATAATCGGTAAGAAGGTCCTTCTTCAAAAGAATTCCCGCTTCCGTCTCTTTAAAATCTATTTCCTCGGTGGTATTCGATCTTCCGCGGCTGATAGCAAGATAAATTCCGATAACGACAGCGGCACAGCATACCATAAAAAAGATAGTTCCGCCAATACTGAATTTCTTCTTTTTCATCCGACCACCTCGCTTTCCTGCCTGAAAATTTTATTCTTTTTCGTCTTCTTCAAACTTAAGTGTAACACTTCTCAAATCCTTTGCGGCAATAACATTCGGGAAAATCTTTTTTATCCTTCCCACAAATTCCGCCGGATTCACAAGTGAAGGGCTGTAATGTGTGAGCCACATCTGTGCGGGCATAGGGTCTGCCGCTGCGGCAATTCTTGCAGCCTCATAAAAGGTCATATGCTTATGCTCGACTGCCTTATCATCCTTATCTGCCTCTCCGTACATTCCCTCGCAGATAAAAAGGTCCGAGCCTGCGGCC
The DNA here is from genome assembly GCA_024403355.1 of Lachnospiraceae bacterium. GTDB lineage: Bacteria > Bacillota > Clostridia > Lachnospirales > Lachnospiraceae > RUG11977. Next base: position 23,908 of record JAKSRW010000030.1, on the reverse strand, counting down.
ATTTCCGAAATAATTTTTACAGGCCTTGTATCCGTACAATAGGTGACCTTGATTCCCTTTCTTTCCGGTCCGAGAATCATATCACAGGTATATGTTACCCCGTCAAGCTCCGCCGTGGGATTCTTCTGAAGCTTACTCCACACCCTCATCGGGACATTGTTAAGCTTCGCTTTTTCGGGATCAAAACGTCCCGCACGGTCAATATTTATCGAGTATCCATAGCAGGCAATACTGTGATTTACCTTAAAGGCCGTAATTCTGTAGCCCAAAAGCTTCAGCTCCTGTACCGGCTCCGAAAGTTCAATAAACTTCAGTTCAAAGGGAAGCTCGGGAGCTATTACCCTGAGTGCATTGACGGTACGCTCAAGTCCCTTAGGACCGATAACCGTCACCGGCTCTCTTCTGTCCGCATTTCCCATAGATAAGAGAAGTCCCGGAAGTCCGCTGATATGGTCCGCATGATAATGCGTAAAGCAAATAATGTCTATATCATGAAAGCTCCAGCCCTGCGCCCTTACACCAACCTGTGTACCCTCGCCGCAGTCTATAATCAGTCCCTTACCGTTAAATCTGGTCATAAGTGAGGTCAGCCTTCTGTAGGTCAGAGGCATCATCCCGCCTGTTCCGAGTAAACATAAATCAAGCATTGTAAAATCCTTTAAAAATCATCAAGACTACCAAAGTCCTCAATATCATCAAAAATACCGTTTTCAACGGTATCGTCAAAAAAATCCGTTCCATCAGGCCCGCAGTCGTAATCCATTAATATCGCTGCCTCCGAAGGCTTTGTATAATAGTTCGGACGCTTGCCTACCTCATAAAAGCCCAGCTTTTTATAAAGGCAAACGGCAGGAAGATTACTCTCCCGAACCTCAAGCGTAAATCTGGTCATTCCGAGTGAGCGCCCCTTTGCGAAGAGCAGCTTCATAAGCTTTTGTCCGATATTTCGGCGTCTGTACTCATCATCAACCGCCACGTTCAGTATCTGCGCTTCATCAAGCACCAAAAGCATTCCCGCATAGGCAATGATTTTCCCGTCATCCTCTATTATATAAAACAGCTGATTATCCTCATGAAGAATATCAACAAACATTGCCACCGACCATGCATCGGTAAAGCATTTTCTCTCTATTTCAGCCACAAGAAAAACATCGTCGGCAGTCATTGGTCTGTAGTTATACATTTTTCTCGCGTTCCCTCTCCGCCTGTGAAACACGAAGGTATACCGGTGCATGCTCTGCCGCACTCACGCTTCTGCCCTCAGCTGCATATATCGCACCGAGCTCGGCTACCGATGAAGCCCTCTGAAGCATTGCAGTTCTTGACGCAAAGCTGAAGGGCACCTTCATATTCTGCCTGATATAATCCGCATGAACAGCCACACCGTCACCGTTGAAAATCACAGGACAACCCTGACCGTTCAGAAATTCTACAAGTGTAGCAAGAGGCTCTGCAGTCTCCTCCATACGCTGCTTAAGCATATATCCTTCACCGTTTCTTACAGATTCATACACGCCTGTATATACCTCCCCACGACGGGCATCCATAATGGGGCATATCAGCATATTTTCACAGCCGTTCAGATTCCATGCAAGCGCCTCAAGCGTAGGCACCTCAACCAGAGGCTTATTAACCGCAAGTCCGAGGCCCTTAGCCGTCGCCGAACCGATTCTGAGTCCCGTAAACGAACCCGGTCCCCTTGAAACAGCGATATAATCCATATCACAGATATCCATTCCCGCAGCGGATACTATTTCCTCTATCATGGGAAGAAGTGTCTGTGAATGTGTTTTTTTATTATTCATGGTATATTCGGCAACCAGCTTTTCACCATTCACGATTGCCGCCGAGGCAACAAGCCCCGAGCTTTCAATACCCAGTATATTCATCAGAAAAATCCATACCTTTCCGTTCAGGCCGGAGCTCCGTTTCACGGTCTGATGTCATAAAGTCCTTAAACTCAAAGCTCCAGGTTCTCAGCCTCAATGCTTCTGAATTCAAAGCCTCGTTCAATCTGCTTTTTTAAAACTATTTTTACAGCTTCGGCCGGAATAAGCTCGGCAATCATATCTGACCATTCAACCACAGTCACCCCGTCGCCGAAAAAATACTCCTCATAGCCGATTTCTTCCATTTCAACAGGGTCCTCGATTCTGTATACATCAAAATGATACAAAGGAAGGCGTCCCTCCGTATAAATCTGAACAACTGTGAAGGTGGGACTGCTTACCGGCTCATCTATTCCGAGTCCCTTTGCAATTCCCTTGCTGATTACGGTCTTGCCGGTTCCTAAATCCCCGTCCAGACAAATAATTGTGCCCGGCTTGGCATTCCGGCCCAGCTTAACTCCAAAATCAAAGGTATCCTGTGCCGACAGACTTTCAATTGTCATTGAATGTTGCCTCTCTTTTCCACATGCTTTACAATAAGCTTTCTGAAGCATTCCTCATCCGCTCCAAGGTCTGCCTGGGGTGTGATGAATGCACGGTTCTTGCCAAGATATACATAGTAGCTGGTTTTTGCGGGAACAACCTTAATTACACGCTCCCAGCCGTACTGTGCATACTCCTCGCCTCTTACAAGGTCAATTCCCGCATCACTGAAGGTATATCTGATTGTACCCTCTTCGGTACTGAGCATTCTGGCCTGTTCCTTTGACTTCTTAAGAAGTGTTGCGGGACTGTAAATTGCAAAAAGTCCGAAGGACGCAGCAGCAAGTGCGGCAGGGAAAACTTCACCGTCAATGAACTTTATTACAGAAAATACTCCCGATGCAAGAGCAGCCGCAATGGCTATAAAACCGATTACGCTCATGTAGGTATGACGGAACATAAAACCGCATACCTCTTTCTCCGTAGGATGTGCCGAAAGAGTCACTATATCACCGTAGTGCTCCATACGGGGCTCTTCCTTTTCCTCTGGTTCAGACTCTTCAAAGCTGAATTCTCTGCCACCCTCTTCATCTTCCGAGTCATATGCCTCATCGTAGCCGTCCTCAGCCTCGTAATCATCGCCGTCGTCCACATCTCTGTTTGCTTCCTCAAGCTCCTCCTCGGACAGGGTAGTAACCGCAGCCAGTTCCGCGATAGAGCGCTTCTTCTTTTCAACTACAACTTCCTTCTTTACTTCCATTCTTATTTCCTCCGATTTATCCTGAATTACAGGCATAATACAAATTAAAATTAACTAATACTAAATCACTTTATTATATTTTGAAAGCCAAATAATGTCAAGTTATTTGATATTTTGCGAATTTGCTTACAGCCTTCGTCAAAGCCGTATAAAAGTATTTTCCCGATAAAAAATCCCCTTAAGCAGCTTTATTTACTGCTTAAAGGGAAGCTTATAAGTATAGTATTCAATATGTTTTTCGATTTATCCGTTATTAATCATATCGATAAAAGAATTTTTCGAAACAGGCTTTGAAAAATAATAGCCCTGAATAAAATCGATGCTCTCCTCCTGCATTGCATCAAGTGACGCCTTATCCTCAACACCCTCCGCAACGATATGAAGGCCGAGCTTGTGTGCCATCTTAACCGTTGCCTCAACTACCAGGCGGGCCTTAGGCTCAGTAAAATATGCCCTTATCATATCCATATCGAGCTTAACGATTGATACAGGCATCTCAACGACATACATAAGATTTGAATGACCCTTTCCGAAATCATCAAGCGAAAATGTCACACCGAAATCAAGGAAGGTCTTCATATTCTCAAGCATACTCTGCTTCGCCCTTATTGAAGCTGTCTCGGTTATTTCAAGATTAATTTTTGAAGGTGCCACCCCGTAGCCCTCCATAATCGAAATAAAGCGGTGTGCCAAATCCACCTGCTCAAACTGTGCCACAGACAGATTAACCTCAATATAGTCAAGCTTTTCGGAAACTCCGTTATCCTCCGAAAGCAGCTCGCATACCTTTGTGAAAACCCTCTCACCTATCTCGATAATAAGTCCTGTTTCCTCGGCTACCGGAATAAATTCTCCGGGTGAAACGAGACTGCCGTCCTCTCTTCTGATTCTCGCAAGGGCCTCACAGGATACATATTTATCCCTTTCATAGGAATAAATCGGCTGATAGAAAACCTCAATTCGGTCCTCCTCCAAAGCCTTTCCGATTTCCTTTATTACCTCATTATAACGGTAATAATTATTGATATCCTTCTCCGAAACATCCACCATGCGAACACCGCTGAAGGCAGTATTGCTGATACGGACTCTCGAATTAAGCTTAAAAAGATCCTCGGTACTCCTTACTCTTGTACAGTCATTTATCGTTGTGATGGTAATGGCAGGGACATTCATGCTGCCGGCCTCACGGTTTTTGGCAAGCTTTTTAAGATAGCCGCCTATTACATCTCTCGTGCAATGAAGAGCCTCTACATCAAGTGAAAAAACTATAAGCTCATTCTCTACATTTTTGAAAACCTTATAATTATTTCCTTCCTCAAGCTTTGAAATGATACTCTTCATCAGTTCATCAAAGCTGTAGCTTACCTCGCTGTCTCTTGTAGAATCACCCAGATATACGCTCATTACGGCATATCGTTCGCCTCTTTCGTATACCTGACGCAAAAACATTAAAAGTGCATTTGAATTGAAGCAGCCCAGTCTTCTGTCCTGCTGGGATTCAGGATTTTCCAGCATAAAGAACAGTGTAAGCATACCAAGTGCTATTGCGAAGCCTACAAGCAGATATTCATTTTTAACAAACTGAACACCCGCCGCTATTACCCACATCGCCATCCAGATACACATCGAAATGCGTCTCTTCGGGTTAAGCATTTTACGTTTAACAAACAAAATTACAATGGTCGAAATGATAAAAGCGAAGGTAAACACATAGGTAAGCGTTGTACTGAGTCCAAAGCTGTATACTACTCTGTCCTCCCGAATCCAGCCTATGGGAGAACAGCATACCACGACACCCTCAAGAATCGCCAGGCCTATAAAAATACGGTTAAGCCTGTGATATTTCCTCTCGGACATGATATCCGTCATCGTGTAATCGAGTCCCGAATATCCCATCAGTATTAGTGTTGCAAGATATGCCTTGCATACGGCAGCTATCAGCCATTCGGGCAACGAGCTTTCATTTACAATACAAACAATAGACGTAATATCAAGAACAAGGCAAATAAAAGCCCCTATCATTACACGTGAAAAAACCTTCTCCGTAAACAGACCGATTTTTCTGTTTCCGTAGAAGAAAAACATTATTAACGATATTACAACTATTCCGCAAATCTGAACCTGTATATTCAAAAAATGCACCGCCTTTTTATTTCTACGATGATAAAAAATACCTAATGATTATTATATTATTTTACCATTAATTTACTTGTAAAACAAGTATTATAAAACGCTCTATTTCAAAGAATTTGATTGAAATATCCCGTAAAATTTTGTATTATATAAAGGATTGAAAACAATCATTTATTTATATGGAGGATTTTTTACCATGAACATTAATGAACAGCTGGCTCAGGAGCTCGGAATTAAGCTCAGCCAGGTAGATGCAACCGTGAAGCTCATTGATGAAGGCAATACCATTCCCTTCATCGCCCGTTACCGTAAGGAGGTTACCGGCTCCTTAAACGATGAGGTTCTGAGAAATCTCTTTGAACGACTTACCTATCTCAGAAACCTTGAAGACCGCAAGGAGGCCGTTCTTTCCAGCATCGAGGAGCAGGGAAAGCTTACCGATGAGCTCAAGGCGCAGATTATGGCTGCCACAACTCTTGTTGTAGTCGAAGACCTTTACAGACCCTACAAGAAAAAACGTGAGACACGTGCCACCAAAGCTATCGCAAAGGGACTTGAACCGCTCGCAGATATTATTCTTGCACAGGATGCAGACAAGCCCATTGCCGAATATGCTGCTGATTTCATTAGTGAAGAGAAGGAGGTCAAAAGCGCAGAGGAGGCTGTTGCCGGCGCATGCGACATTATCGCAGAGCGTATTTCCGATGAGGCTGACTACCGTATATATATCCGTAAGCTCACAGGCGATGAGGGCCTTATCGTATCTGAAGCAAAGGATGAAAAGGCTCAGAGCGTTTACGAGAATTATTACAAGTTTTCAGAGAAAATCAGTACAATTCTCGGCCACAGAATTCTGGCTCTTAACCGCGGCGAGGACGAGAAATTCCTCACCATTAAAATTGAAGCTCCCGTAGACAGGATTATTTCATATCTCGAGCTTCATACAATCAAAAAGGATAATCAGTTTACAAATGATATGCTTAAGGCAACCGTTCAGGATGCCTACGACAGACTTATTGCTCCCGCAATCGAGAGAGAAATCCGTTCCGACCTCACCGAAAAGGCTCAGGACAGCGCAATCAAGGTTTTCGGAAAGAACCTTACGCAGCTTCTTATGCAGCCTCCCATCGCAGGCCGCTTCGTTCTCGGCTGGGACCCCGCATTCCGTACAGGCTGCAAGCTTGCGGTTGTTGACCCTACAGGTAAGGTGCTTGATACAGTCGTTATCTACCCTACCGCTCCCCAGTTTAAGGTTGATGAAGCAAAGAGAGTTCTTAAGAGACTTATCGATAAATATGATATTACACTGATTTCGGTCGGTAACGGTACCGCATCACGTGAATCCGAGCAGGTAATCGTTGAGCTTCTCCATGAATTAAACAAGCCTGACCTTGCTTACATTATCACCAACGAGGCCGGTGCTTCGGTATATTCAGCAAGCAAGCTTGCTACAGAGGAATTCCCTAATTTCGACGTAGGACAGCGAAGTGCGGCATCAATCGCAAGACGTGTTCAGGATCCTCTTGCAGAGCTTGTAAAAATCGATCCCAAGTCAATCGGTGTAGGTCAGTACCAGCACGATATGAACCAGAAGAAGCTCGGTGAACAGCTTGAGGGTGTGGTTGAGGACTGTGTAAACAAGGTTGGTGTTGACGTTAATACAGCTTCCGCTTCGCTTCTCGAATATGTTTCCGGTATTTCAAAGGTTATCGCAAAGAATATCGTTACATACCGTGAGGAAAACGGCCGCTTCAAATCACGTGCAGAGCTCTTAAAGGTACCCAAGCTCGGACCCAAAGCCTTCGAGCAGTCTGCAGGCTTCCTCAGAATCCGCGGCGGACGCAATCCTTTAGACAATACAAGCGTACATCCCGAGTCATATGAGGCAGCCAAGAAGCTTCTTGAAAGCCTCGGCTTTACTCCGGAGGATATCAAGACCGTACAGGCAGAACAGGCAAAGGCTGTAAAGGAAGCCGAGGTAAAGGCAAAGGCTGCTGCCGAGGCAGCGGAAATGGCTTCAAAGAATGACAGAAACCGCCGTGTAAAGAATAATGAGATTCAGGTCAGAAATGCAAATTCCGCAATGGGCAAGCTCCTTATGCAGGCCTTTGAAAAATCAGGAAAGCCTGTTGTCGCCGCTCCCGAAAAGGAAAATAAACCTGCAGTAAAGGCCGCTGAAGCAGCTCCCGAAGTTGCATCGCTTTCACGTCTTGGCAGTATGATCAAAGACAAGAAAAAGCTTGCTGAGGAGCTTAACATCGGTGAAATCACTCTGGATGACATCATCAAGGAGCTTGAGAAGCCCGGCCGTGATCCCCGTAAGGATATGCCCGCTCCCATCCTTCGTCAGGACGTACTTGAGATGAAGGACCTCAAGGAAGGCATGGTACTTAAGGGAACAGTTCGAAATGTAATCGACTTTGGTGTATTCGTTGATATCGGTGTTCACCAGGACGGTCTCGTTCATATTTCACAGATTACCAACAAAAAGTTCATCAAGCATCCTCTTGATGCCCTTAGCGTAGGTGATGTAGTAGATGTAAAGGTAATGAGTGTGGATACTCAGAAAAAGAGAATCCAGCTTACAATGATTATGGATTAATCCGCAAATTTATCTAAATAATACCTGTACCCTTTCAGTCACACGGCTGATTCGGTACAGGTTATTTTTATGTATTATATTGTGTACGGTATCTGATAAATAATTATTATACCTTTCTTTTTCAGGCTTATTGCAACATACTTGGGTTGCATCAAAATAGTTGCCATGTATAATTATTCTTAGGGTATTAAGCATTAACTATTTGAAAGGAAAGGTATTTTTATGACAAATTTTGATTTCTATGCACCTACCTACTTTGCATTCGGTAAAGATAAGGAAAATGAGGCCGGCAAGCTTGTAAAAAGATTTGGAGGAAGTAAGGTTCTCATCCACTTCGGAGGCGGTTCCGTAGTAAGATCGGGACTTCTTGACAGGGTTAAAAAGTCCCTCGAGGCTGAAGCTATTCCTTATATTGAGCTTGGCGGTGTTATGCCCAATCCCAGAAGCGGTCTGGTATATCAGGGCATTGACCTCTGCCGTAAGGAAGGTGTTGATTTTATTCTTGCAGTTGGCGGCGGAAGCACCATCGACTCTTCAAAGGCTATTGCGGCAGGTGTTGTATATGACGGTGATTTCTGGGATTTCTATCTCGGAAAGCCTGTAACAAAGGCTCTTCCCATCGGTACTGTCCTTACAATTGCGGCAGCCGGCTCTGAGGGTTCACCCGACTCGGTTATCACACTTGAAGACGGTATGCTCAAGCGTGGTGCAAGCGGCGAAGCATACAGACCCAAATTCTCTATTCTTAACCCCGCACTTACCCAGACTCTCCCGCCTTATCAGACAGCCTGCGGTATTACAGATATTATCTGCCACCTTTATGAGAGATATCTTACAAACACACCCGATGTTGAGACTACAGACCGTATGATCGAAGGACTTATCCTTGCCATGATTACCGAAGGTCCCAAGGTTATGAAGAATCCCGATGACTATGAGGCACGTGCAAATATTATGTGGGCCGGTATGATGGCTCATAATAATTCCTGCGGTGTCGGCCGTTCACAGGACTGGACCAGTCACAACCTTGAGCACGAATTATCAGCCAAGTATGACTGTGCACACGGTGCCGGACTTGCGGTTGCAATGCCTGCAGTATTCAAATACACAATGAAGCATGATGTTAACCGTTTTGCGAAAATTGCAGTACGTGTATGGGGCTGCCAGATGGATTTTGAAAATCCCGAGACTACCGCTCTTCAGGGTATCGAGCGCTTAAAGCAGTTCCTTATTTCCATCGGAATGCCTGTAACCTTTGCCCAGCTCGGTGCAAAGGCAGAGGATATCCCCGAGCTTGCCCACAAGGTACTTGTTCACGGTGACGAAGTAAATGATACTCTCTGGGGCTTCACTCAGATGAGCAAGGATGACATTGTAAAGATTTATGAATTGATGCTTTAATTGGTCTTATTCATATAAACCATAAACCTCAAAAAAGACATGCGAAGATGACTGTTCATTTCCGCATGTCTTTTTTATAAGTCAAACTCGTGACCGCTTCGCTTGTCACTCGTTATAAAATCGCTGCTATCGCAGCTTACTTTATATCATAATAATTTATGTCCTGTGACTGCAGCCATGCCATGCAAAGCTCCGGATAATGTGCGTACGCAAGCAGGTCCACATTATTTATAAGAGTGAGAATATTTCCTCCCTCACCCGAAAACAGTGAATAGATTGCTGCCTGAATCAGGCTGCTTATGGCCGCGGACGCTGCCGTATCAAGACTCGCATCTTCAGGAAGGTCTGCCCCCGCTTCACGAAGACATTCAAGAATATACTGTGTCAAAAGCTCCGAAACTCCATCCACCCAGCCTGAAAAAATTGCTTCTACCAGTTCAGAACTATGCTCACCCAGCTTTTCTGACAGCAGATTCGGAAGCAGCTCAAAATCACAGTTTTCATACTTTTGATTAGCAAATTCGGCCGCAAGAATAGCGGCTGTCGGTTCAATTCTGTTATGATAATCCTCTCTTCCGCTGAAGCCGGTGGCTATGGCAGCTATGGTTTCCTCAAGGAACTGCTGCATAGGCTTGTCATCATCCTTTGTGGTAGACAAGGAGATTCCTGAATCACTCGGTTCAAGGAAGCTGACAGAGAAGAGATTATCCCAGCTGAAATCAGAGCCTAAATTGAAATCAATTCCAAGCCCGAACTTCTTCGCCTGATACTTATAAAAGATATGCATCATTCCGTCATGGCCAAATTCTTCCTTTTCGTACACAAGCGTTGAAGCAGTGCAGTTGGTTCTCATAGCCGCATACTTTTTAAGCATTTTCTGTGATGCAATCGAATCCTTGTCATATACGGATATTACCGGCTCATCGGTTCCGTATCTGAAGAAATTCCAGCTTTTAAAGGCTACCTGCGGTATAGGGTCACAGGGATTAATAATGTTATGAATATTAGTCAGCTTCTGTGCCTCTTCCTTTGAAATATTGTCGGCATGCTCACCCTGAGGTGCTTCAAAGCAGTATGCGTAAATGTTCTTCATAGACGCTTTGTGACCCGCTATTTCACCATTCATGCTAATATCCGCCGATACCAGATTTGTTACTGCGGCACTGCGGCTATAGCCTGTAATCCAGATTTTAATATCATCCGTGAAGGCCTCCTCATTACGTGAAATGTAGTCCTCAAGGAAGCTCTCAACCTTTATGGCGGCATCACCAAAGCCCTTGTGTCTGCCGGAGGTTCCTATCGTTAGATTACTTGCCCATTCTGCACCGTAGCCGGCACCTCGAAGTCCAACCGCAAGCAGGGTATACATCTTTCCCCTGTATACAATATATTTGTGTCCGACAACAATTCCGATAGAATCAATGGTCGGAGTTTTTTTGAAATCTTCATTTACCTCTACGTCCTCAAAACCGGTCTGCTGTAAAAGCTTCACCGCATTTCTGCTCTTTGTCTCCATCGAACGGGCCGTATTGCTCGCAAAAGCAGCCGTAGTGAGGCACATTGACATAGTGGCAAGACTGGGATTATACTCTGACGCATCATTATAAAAATAACTGTCATCGTAGAAATACTGTCCCTTATAGTCATAGTTATCACCGGTTGCATAGTAGTATGAATCAGACCTTACATAAGGAGCAGACAGCTCTTCAATTTTCCCTCTTATTTCCAGACAATGGTTTTCTCTTCCGCTGACACAGCCCTTAAGCGTTTCTTTAATCTTTTCAATAACAGTCACCCGCTCGCCTGCCGGTTCAGTCTGCAATAAAGGATTTGTATCCACTGCCGCAAAAGTCCTGCAGGGAATTTGGCCGGACAGTAAACAGCACGTCAATAAAACCGGCAACAGCAGGCCGGCTACAAGTCTGTTTATTATTTTTTTATGCAATAATCTGCTCATACCAATCACCATACCATTATACATGCATCGCAAATCCGGATGGATTTCTTTACCGAAAGTGTATGCCAAAACCGTGAACAAACTGTGAAAAGGCTGCCCTTGAATCTACAAAAGGCTGTCCGCAAGCAGACAGCCCCATAATACTGATATTTGCTATCACACAAGCACCTTTGATAAAAATTCCTGTAAACGGGGATTCTTCGGATGCTCGAAAAACTCCTGAGGTGATGCGCTTTCCTTGATAACGCCCTCATCCACAAATACAACTCGGTTCGCAACCTCTTTGGCAAAGCCCATCTCATGTGTAACGGTAATCATTGTCATACCCTCACGCGCAAGCTGCTTCATAAGGTCGAGTACCTCTCCTACCATTTCAGGGTCAAGTGCAGAGGTCGGTTCATCGAAAAGAATTACATCGGGATTCATGGCAAGTGAACGTACAATAGCCACACGCTGCTTCTGTCCACCACTGAGAGTCGAAGGATACTTGTCCGCATGAGAATCAAGTCCGATACGCTTTAAAAGTGAAATCGCCTTATCACGCGCATCCTGCTTCAGCTTCTTGCAGGCTGCCGATTTTCCAAGTGCCCTGATTTCATCCGAAAGCTCGCCGGTTTCACGATTTGCATAATCGGGGAACATTCCGGCAAGCTCCCTGCCACTCTCAAGATTGCCTCTGAAGGCCTTCTTAAGCTCCGACAGACCGATATGCACCGGCGCAAGCATAATATTCTCAACTACAGTCTTATTGTTAAAAAGATTGAAGTGCTGGAAAACCATTCCCATATGACGGCGATGAACATTAATGTCAATCTTCTGGTCCGCAATATCCACTCCATCAAACATAATCGATCCGCCAGTGGGATCCTCCATACAGTTCAGGCAGCGAAGGAAGGTACTTTTTCCGGAGCCTGAGGGGCCGGTGATTACGACAATATCACCCTTATAAATCTTAATATTGATGCCACGAAGAACCTCGAGCTCGCCGAAGGTCTTTTTAAGGTCGATAACATCAAGCATTACTGTTTTATTAGTTTCTTCGGTCACTTCTCTTCAGCCTCCTTTCCATCAGTTTAATTCCTGCAGAAATAATTAATACAAGAACAATATAAATCAATGCCATTACAAGATAGGGAACCATAAATTCATAGCTGTTGCTGCCGATGTAATTGAAGGCAACGTATAAATCCGATGCACCTACGAAGCTTACAACAGAGGTTTCCTTTATGAGCGCTATAAACTCATTGCCGAGCGTAGGCAGAATATTTTTAATAGCCTGAGGAATTACAACCTTCATCATCGTTGTGCCAAAGCTGAGTCCGACCGCTCTTCCGGCCTCCATCTGTCCCGGGTCAACCGACTGAATACCGCTTCGCATAATTTCAGAAATATACGCACCGCTGTTCAAGCCGAATACAAGAAGGGAAACCGTAACACCGGACATCTTCAGGCCGATAAGAGGCAGCAGTACATAATAAAATACCAGCAGCTGCACAACCATTGGTGTACCTCTGAAAAGTCCTACATAAAATGAGCAGAAGCCGTTCAAAATTCGTGACAGCCTGCTGTATTTTGGCATTACTCTTACCGCAGCAATAAGCGTACCTATTACAATACCGATAATAAGACCGCAGATTGCAATCAGAAGGGTATTCTCCAGACCCTCAATAACCTTCGCACTACCGTTCTGATCGATAAATATTTCAATAAATTTATCTATTTTTGCTCCAAAATTACCCATTAATACTCCTCGCCATTTACTTTAAACTTATAAAATTGCAAAAAGCGCCGCCCTTTGGCGACGCTTTTAATTTTCAAATCATACAAGCTGATGATATAGTTTTTTACTGCATCGCATTGATTGACTTTGTGATACATGCTGCAGGAGCGGAATCGATAATTACATAATTAAGGTTACCATTTACAAGATCCTGAACTGCAAGTGCACCATTCTTATAACCTACAGATGTTGCCTTGAAGCCGGGGAACTCCCACTCTTCATCACCATTTACATAAAGCTGGCCTGTTGTACCGTTCTGTACGCCAATCTTGCAGCTGCTGTCCTTATCGTTAAGAATCTTTTCGATTGAAGCAGCATCCTTACAGCCGTCAAACTCTGTATTTGACTTTAAGCAAATAAGCTTCTGTGATGCACTGTAGTATGATGTAGAGAAGGTAACATACTCCTCACGTGCAGGCTTTACAGTAAGACCTGCCATTGCGATATCACACTTCTGCTGGCCTACAGAAAGACAAACCGCATCGAAATCCATATTTGCGATTACAAGCTCCTTACCAAGATACTTAGCAAGAGCATCTGCAATTTCCATATCAATTCCGAGATACTTGTCACCTGAGGTGTACTCAAAAGGCTCAAAAGCTGCATTTGTAGCAACTACAAGCTGATCCTTTGATGAATCAAGAGCATATGATGTTACGGGAGTAGGTGTACCGTCACCGAAGTACTTGTTACAGATTTTATCGAAGTCACCGTTTGCCTTGATTTCACTAATAAACTTGTTTACCTTCTCAAGTAACTCGGGCTGTGTCTTATCAACACCAAATGCGTACTCTTCCTCTGTAAGGTTAATCTCAACAACCTTTACTCCCTTATCCTCTGACTTCTTGCAGCCTGCAAGGCATGAAAGTGCAAGACAGAGAACAAGAACTGCTGCAAATAATTTTTTCATAATTCTACCTCTTTTTATAATTCTTTTGATATAAGTCGAAATAAATCCGCTTATTCCAATAATAATGCGATTAATTATAATCACATTATAGTAAAAAAGCAAGGATTATTTATCTTGAAAGCTTCTTTGACATCTCATTAAGATATGCATCGGGAACCTTACTCATCTCCATAGCCTCCGCAAGATCAATGTCAACGAACTCACCGTGTACGAATGCTACCATTCTGTTATAACGCTCGCCGTTGATTGCTTCAACCGCTTTGCCGCCCATTGCAGATGCGAAAACACGGTCCTGACATGAAGGTGTACCACCGCTCTGAAGGCTTCCGAGAATTGTTGCACGAGTCTCAAGACCTGTTGCAAAATCAATATTCTTTGCAAGTGCCGATGACTTTCCGACGCTCTCTGAATTTACGATGAGATGAAGTCTCTTTCCGAGCTTCTTCTTATTGATGATTTCGCTGATAATTCTCTGCTCATTATGGTCGTAATACTCATTAGTGATAATTTCCTCAGCACCTGTTGCAATACCGCACCAGAGAGCATTATGTCCCGAACGCTTGCCCGCAACCTCGATAACGCTGCAGCGCTCATGTGACTGTGAAGTATCACGAACCTTATCAATAGCCTCCATGGCTGTATTAATAGCCGTATCAAAGCCGATAGTGTACTCTGTGCAGGCAACATCAAGGTCTATAGTCGCAGGAATTCCGATAACCTTAATGCCTCTGCTTATTAAGTCAAGACCGCCGCGCATGGTTCCGTTTCCGCCGATGATAACAAGAGCATCAATCTTAAGCTCCTTAAGTGTCTCTACGGCCTTTAACTGACCCTCTTCGGTCATAAATGCAGGACAATCGGAAGCCAGCAGCTGAGTACCGCCGCGCTGTACAGTCTCAGACATAGTCTTATTTGTCATCTCAATGTAGTCCTTCTCGATAAGACCTGAGAAGCCACGCTTGAAGCCGATTACCTTCATATTGCTTCCGATAGCGGAACGTACAACCGCACGGATTGCGGCATTCATACCGGGTGCATCTATACCGCTTGTGAGAACACCGATAGTCTTTCTTACAAGCTTCTCCTCCTCAACAGGAAGCATACCCTCGTTCTTCATAAGACGGCTGTCGCCCTTACGGGTCAGTCTTCCGAGCATTTCAACAAGGAAAGGATCGAGAGACTTCTGCATTGAAAGAGCCTCATCCATATCGTAATCCACAAAGGCTCCGTCCTTGTATGCTACAATACGGTTTGCACCACCCTTATAAAGAATATCAACTGCCTTTGCACCAAAAGCAGATGCATAAACCCTGTCCTTACAGGTAGGGCTTCCGCCTCGCTGCAGGTATCCGAGAATGGTAGCTGAAGTAGGCATTCCGGTAGCATACTCGATTCGTCTTGCCATACCCTCTGAATCACCGATTCCCTCAGCGTTTATAACGATATAATGCTTTCTTCCGCTCTTTCTCTTTGTTTCGATATCGCTGATAAGCTTCTGCTCCTCGTAATTGTAAAGCTCTGTTGTAAGTACTGCCTCTGCACCGTTTGCAAGACCGCACCAGAGCGCAATATAGCCTGCATGGCGACCCATTACCTCGATAATGGAACATCTCTCGCGTGATGTTGAGGTATCACGGATTTTATCAATCGCCTCCATAGCGGTATTTACTGCAGTATCGAAGCCGATGGTGTACTCTGTACATGCAATGTCAAGGTCAATGGTTCCGGGGATACCGATTACATTGATGCCGCGCTTTTTTAAGCTGAGACAGCCTCTGAAGGAACCATCACCACCGATAACAACCAGTGCGTCAATGCCATGCTTTCTGCAGTTCTCTGCAGCAAGATCCTGACCCTCAGAGGTGATCATTTCAGGACATCTTGCAGTATAGAGGAAGGTACCGCCCTTCTGAATAGTATCCGCAACACTTCTTGAATTGAGGTCGATAATATCCTCATCAATAAGTCCCGAGAAGCCTCGTCTGATACCCTTTACCTGCATACCGTCCGCAATCGCGGTTCTGACAACGGCACGAACCGCCGCATTCATTCCGGGTGCGTCGCCGCCGCTTGTAAGTACACCGATAGTCATGGGCTTTTTCACCTTCTTAGGTGCTTCTTCCTTCTCAACTGTCTTCTCAACAGTCTCTTCGACTACATCATTTTTCTTTTTTACAGCCATATTTTTTACCATTCCTTTCTGAAATGTGTATTAGTTTCTATTTTGTAAAGCGCTTATTTTTTTGTCGGTAACTTTAATCGCTTCTTCACCGTACATGGCAGAAAGCCTGGCAATAAGTTCCTCGCAGGCCTGAGTCTGCATACTCGGAGGAAATCTCTTAATCTGCTTTTCGCTTTCACAGTAAATGGTTACGTTGTCTGCACCGTCATACTCCTTGATTACCGCCAAAAGCGTATCCTCAGCCTCACGATATGCATCAATATTACTGAAGCGTATCCAGATTTCACGGGGAATACTCTCAAAGGGAACAATGGTCTGACATATAAGCTTTGCGCTCTTTTCCTCTTCTACCGAAGCCCTGCCCTGCACAAAAAGCTTTCTGTCCTGCTCCAGCAGAGCCCTGTATGCCTCATAATCCTTGGGAAATACCAGAACCTCAACAGTTCCGAATACATCCTCTAAGGTAATAAAGGCCATAATTGTATTAGAGCGGGTGGTCTTTAGCTGCTTGCCCACCACCATGCCGCCGATTATGTAGCTTTGACGGTCCGTAATCTTCGGAAGACCGGTTTCATCATCAAGAACAAAATCAAGTGACGATGCCGTAACATTTTTATCAATAAGGCCCATATAGGAATTAAGCGGATGTCCGCTGACATAGATTCCGAGAACCTCTTTTTCGAATGCAAGAATTTCCTCAGGGCTGTAATCCTCAACATTAGGGAAATCAACCCTGTCACCGCGCGCATACTCGGGGTCGAACATTTCAAAAAGGTTCATCTGGCCTTCCATTTCCTTTTTGCGCTCAAGTGCTATATTTTCCAGCAGATGAGGGAAAATAATCATTTGCTGCTTTCTGTTTCCGGGCAAGGCACTAAAGGCACCTGCCTTAATAAGGCTTTCAATTACTCGCTTATTTGTTTCCTTCGAGGACAGACGCTTAATAAAATTCTTAATGCCTGTATACGGACCGTTGGCACGGCGTTCTGCCACAATACCTTCAACAACCGGACGACCCACGCCCTTTATTGCAGAAAGAGAATAACGTATTGCATCCCGGGTAGCCGTAAAGGATACCGCACCCTCATTCACATCGGGAGGAAGCACCTTGATTCCCATCTGCCTGCAGATATTTATATACGAGGCAACCTTTGCCGAATTATCGATTACACTTGTCATCAGCGCAGCCATAAAATGTACCGGGTAATGGCACTTGAGATAAGCTGTCTGATAGGCTACCACGGCATAAGCCGCAGCATGGGATTTATTAAATGCATACTTTGCAAAATCCGTCATATCATCGAAGATTTTGTTTGCCACATTTTCAGCTATTCCGTTAGCCACACATCCGGGAACGCCCTCGCTCTGATTACCGCTTACGAAATTTGCACGCTCCTTCTGCATTACCTCGTCCTTTTTCTTGGCCATGGCACGGCGGACAAGGTCGCTTCGTCCGAAGCTGTAGCCTGCAAGACTTCGAACAATCTGCATTACCTGCTCCTGGTAAACGATACAGCCATAGGTAGGTTCAAGTATCGGCCGCAGCTGCTCGCAGTCATAGACTATGCCCGCAACATTCTGCTTGCCCTCAATATATTTCGGTATGAAGTCCATGGGGCCGGGACGATATAAAGAAATACCCGCAATAATATCCTCCATGGATTCAGGCTTAAGATCCTTCATGAAGTTCTTCATACCCTGACTTTCCAGCTGGAATATACCCTCCGTTTTACCGGATGATATAAGCTCGAAAACCTTTTTATCACTGTAATCTATTTTATCAATATCTATTAATTCGGGACCCTCACCCTGTCTGTCCGGATGCTCCTTCTCCCAGTTATCGAGAATTTCCTCGTTAATGGTACGCACTGCATTCTGAATAACGGTCAGCGTTCTTAAACCAAGGAAGTCCATCTTTAACAGACCCAGCTCCTCGAGTGTGGTCATGGTATACTGGGTTGTAATCGTATCATCGGCCGAACGTGACAGCGGAACATAATCATCCGCGGGTGCATTAGAAATAACAACACCTGCCGCATGCATGGAGGCATGTCTGGGAAGTCCCTCCAGACGCTTGCTCATGTCAATCAGCTTGTGAATTTCCTCATCCGTTTCATAAATCTCGCGAAGCTCTGAATTTACAAGCAGGGCCTTTGTCAGGTCCATATCAAGATCCGTCGGAACCATCTTCGCAATCTGGTCAATACGCGAGTAGGGCATATCAAGTGCTCGTCCTACATCACGCAGAACACCTCTCGCCTGAAGAGTACCGAAGGTTACAATCTGAACCACCTTATCCTTGCCGTATTTTCTGACAACGTAATCAATAACCTCCTGACGTCTTTCATAACAGAAATCAACGTCAATATCAGGCATGGTAACACGTTCCGGATTAAGGAAACGCTCAAAAAGCAGATTGTATCTGATGGGATCTATATCCGTGATTCCGAGTGTATAGGATACTATCGAGCCTGCGGCACTGCCTCGGCCGGGACCAACCGCAATTCCGTTATCCTTGCCGTATTTTATAAAGTCCCAAACGATAAGGAAATAGTCCACAAAGCCCATTCCCTTAATAATATTAAGCTCATAGTCAAGTCTTTCGCGAAGCTCTGCAAGCTCTGCTTCTGACCTGCTGCCGTATCTTCTGACAAGACCATCCTCGCACATCTTCTTCAGATATTCGTAGGCGGTAAAGCCCTCCGGCACATCAAATTTAGGCAGCTTATAATGTCCGAAATCAATTTCCACATTACAGCGTGCGGCAATATCGGCAGTATTGCTGACTGCCTCAGGCGCATAAGGGAAAAGTGAAAGCATCTGTTCCTCTGATTTAAGAAAGTACTGTCCGCCCTCATAGCGCATTCTGTCGGTATCCTGAACCTTTTTCTGGGTCTGGATGCAAAGCAGGATATCATGTGCCTCCGCATCCTCCGCAAAGGTATAATGCACATCATTTGTGGCTACCAGCTTCAGTCCGGTCTCCTGTGACATACGAAGCAGATCGGCATTTACGGTCTTCTGCTCCGGAATTCCATGGTCCTGAAGCTCTAAGAAGAAATTATCCCTGCCGAAAATCTCAGCAAAACGAAGAGCTGCCTTTTTAGCACCCTCGTAATTATTTCTCAAAATCAAACCGGGAACCTCTCCCGCAAGACATGCGGATAAAGCAATGATCCCCTCATGATACTGCTCAAGAACCTCGATATCTACTCGCGGCTTATAATAAAAGCCCTCAATGAAGCCCTTCGAAACAATCTTCATAAGGTTAGAATAACCCTGATTGTTCTCAGCCAGCAGCACCAGATGTCTGTAACGGTCATCCGACACCGAATTCTCCTTTTCAAAGCGCGAACCGGGTGCCACATAAACCTCGCAGCCTATTATCGGCTTTATTCCCACCGCCTTTGCAGTCTTGTAAAAATTAATAACACCGTACATTACACCGTGGTCGGTAATTGCAAGACTGTCCTGCCCAAGCGTTTTAGCCCGCGCAACGATTTCTTTAATCTTGCTCGAGCCGTCCAGAAGACTGTATTCCGTATGGACATGAAGGTGTGTAAAAGCCATTTTATCTTACCTCAAAACTATGTTGCTTCCATTTTCAGCGATTCTTTATATGTCAGTCTTTACTTTTCTCTTATTTGCTGAAGGGAGGTCTTGACTGATCGTAAACTTCCTCAACATCGAAGAAGTATCTGAGTCTTTCGGGTGTAACGTTCATACGCTCACCGTCCGCATTGATACGTCCCATTCTCATATATCCGTCACGAATCTGAATCCAGTACTGGGCCGCATCTACGTTACAGAAATACCAGAAGCCTGCGCCGTGAAGCAGTTCATACTTTTCACCCTTATAACCGCGCCAGTCGCAGATATCGGCACCGTAAGGATAAATATAAATATCTGTAGGTCCTGTAATAATTTCAACCTCTTCATGCCAGCGCTTTGTATCGTACTTCATCTTGTCAACGGTAGCATTGGTCATATTTGAATGGGTATAGCTGTGGCTGGCAAATTCCCAGCCGTTTTCCTTAATCTTATCAGCGATGGCTGTAACCTTTTCTCTTTCGATATTGATGAGCTTCATCTTCTCATCTTCCGTGAGACTGTCATAGATTTTCATGCTGAGACCTGTATCGTAACCAAGTGCTCCCTCATATCCGGTAAGAGCAAGGATACCCTTGTGTCCGTGATATGAGAAATCGGGATGTTCTCTTACGAATCTGTCGATAATGGGCATCATATCATACTCGCCAAGCTTAACCGTTCCATCCTCCTCGGTATACTGGCAGGTAGGCTCACCGTTCTCATCAAGTACGACTCTGTCGGCAAAACCGTTATTATCCATATACATATAGTAGTTAACATCATCCTGTGAGAGAACGAAAGGAATCTTGCCTTCGGGAAGCATAATTGCCTGTGAAACCAGATGCTGTGTTCCGTCAGACTCTGTTACAACCTTCGCGATATCATGCATACTTACAAGCACATAGCCCTTTGCATACATGGATTCAATCATCTTATTAAACTCGCTTACAGTGGTCATATACTGATTGTAGCCCTTGGGCTGTGATGATCTGGGGCCGAAGGCTCTGCTTGTATCAACGATAAGTGAGTGAACGAAAAGGTGGCTGATCTGTGTGTTATCATGCCATTTCACAAGTGAATTTCTTCCCTTTTCAAGCTCTGTGATTGCATCTGTCGCAGCCTGAATACTCTCGTAGCCGTCAATGCCCTTTACAAGCTCAATAGCGGCATCATAGTCATACATTGCTGCCTTTACCGCCGCTGTGGAAAGTGTAGCGACAACCTCCTGTGACTCATTTCCGCTAAGGGCGAGTACCACGCTCGGTCCTGCCTTAATATCCGTATCACTGACGGTTACCATATTCTCGGTAACGGGGTCAATGAACTCTCCCTTTGTAATATTGCCGTTAATAATGGGGGCATCCGAAGCTGCATCCGAGCTGTCATCTGCCGCATCGTCCGAAGGAAGGCTTCCGTCATCGGCAGCCGTATCCCCTGAAAGTGAACCTATAACATCGGGAGTCCATGTCGCATCATCCTCCTCGCCGTTCACCAGTCCGGTCGAGTCGGCGCTCTTTATCGGATTGTCTCCGCTTTCATCGCCGTCCGGTAAAGTCAGGTCATTTGACGCGGTTTTAACAACAGTCTCATCCGCCGAATTTTCGGGTCCCGCTTCATTTGATGCACTGAGTCTTTTTACCACAAAAACCATAAGCACAATTACAACAATGAACTCTACAAGAATTGCAGCAAGTGAAATTCTGTTCTTTATTACTTCTTTTCTTTTTTCTTCACGTGTCATAATAAGCAAGTATCTGCCAAAAAGGCATTTCCTCCCACTTTTGTATAGTTAATTAGATAATATCACAGCGCGACGTTTTTTTCAAGAATAAGATAGAATTCGTGTTCGATTTATTCAGTCGGTCAATTATGTTTCGTCTGATTAAAATAAAAAAAGACCTGTCCCCACAGGTCTTTCCCCATTTATAGTTAATTTACTTGTAAACCAATGCCAAATCCCCAAAAAAGAATTAAGAAAAGAATGCTACTATGGCATTCATAGCGTCCTGCTCATCCGAACCGTCTACTATGATGTCAATCTTTTCATTTGCTGCGGTAGCTTTGTTCATAATGCTGATGAACGTCATCATACCCATTATGCTTTTTGCATTAACCTTCTTGTCCTTGTACTCGAAGAAAACAGAGCTGTCATATCTGCTGGCTTCCTGTACAAGCTTCGCAATAGGTCTCTTATCGAGATCTGCGGTGATGTCGATTGCCATCTTATTCGTTACCATTTCTTTCCTCCATTGTGCCTTGCACTTCTTCACGAAGTTTTCCGGCAATTTCCGAGATTTTTTTCAGTCTATGGTTAATTCCGGACTTACTAACTTTTTCATCATGCAGCTCAACCAGCTCCGAAAGTGTCGCCTCTGGATTCTCAAGGCGGAGCATTGCGGTCCTCACCACACTTTCATCAATGCCGTCGAAATTCGTGATGCTCTGCACAAACCTGATGTCCTCGCACTGCTTTATCGCCGCACTGATGGTTTTCTGAATATTCGCCGCCTCACAGTTTACCCTGCGGTTAATCTGATTTCTGACATCCTTAATGATTCTGATATTCTCCATGTCCATAAGTGTAACATGGGCCTCCATAACATTAAGTACATCAACAATCCTTTCCCCATCCTTGATGTAAACTACGTGCTGCTTCTTTCTGATAATTTTTTTTGCTTCAATATCAAACTCTGCCAACGCGCCTATCAGCTGCTCAGCAAGCTCTCTGTCCGGTGTAGAGAACTCAAGATGATAATCCTTTTCGGGATTAGTCAGCGAGCCGCATGCCATAAAAACGCCCCTGATAAAAGCCCTTTTGCAGCATGCAAGTGTATAAAGCAACGGGCTGACAGCCGGACATTTTTTGTCATTCTCCTTATCAACAGCCGTCACTTTAATCGACTTTAGAATATCATCGGTTTCGGATTTTGTAAAGACTATAGTTACAATTTCTTTGCCGACACGATTCTTATCGTAAAATAAATTTTGCGTAATGTCAATATCCAAAATTTTTTTTACTAATTTTTCTATCTTTTCTATAACAAGTATACTCTCGGAGGAAGCTGACAATTCGCCTGTTTTTTCGGAATATTTTCCTATCGAGGCAAGCATTCCGCCAAGCTCCGCAAGTCTGCAGTGTCTGGCATTCGGGATAATATCGGCCAACTCCTGCCGAACCTTTTTCGTATAATTTATTTCTTCCACCATTAACTCCTCATATGCGGTGAATTAATCCTCATCGAATCCGAGCAGTCGAACCTCAGGCTCAAGCACTACGCCGGAGTTCTCATAAACCTTTTCTATAATATCCGAAATGAGCCCGTAAACCTCAGCCGCAGTCGCGCCTCCTCTGTTTACCACAAAACCGCAATGCTTTTCGGAAACCTGAGCCGCACCGACACTGTAGCCCTTCAGACCTGCATCCTCAATAAGCTTACCCGCAAACTTACCCTCGGGACGCTTAAAGGTACTGCCCGCACTCGGAAGCTCAAGAGGCTGTTTTTCGCGTCTCCGTTCGTTAAGCTCCTTAATTTCTGCCTTTATTTTGGAAACATCTCCTCTTTCCAGAATAAATGAAGCATACAAAACTATATATTTTTTCTTCTGGATGACACTGCTTCTGTAGCCAAACTCGCATTCCTCATTGCTGAGTCGGAAAATCTCTCCGTCCTCGTCCATGCAATCCGCGAAATCAAGTACATCCTTTATTTCTCCGCCGTAGGCACCGGCATTCATTACTACCGCGCCGCCTACCGTTCCCGGAATTCCTGCCGCAAATTCAAGTCCCGTAAGTCCCTGGGCGGCAGCCTCCTGCGCCAGCTTTGCAAGACTGCAGCCTGCCGTTACGCTTATTGAAACCTGCTTCGGATTTTCTGTTTCACCAATATTAATTTCCGGCTGTCTGTCCTTTATCAGAAGAATAATTCCTCTGAAGCCCTCATCCGATACAAGCATATTTGAACCGTTGCCAAGAACATAGAGCGGTATTTCATTTTTCTTTGCAAAAAGATAAACCTCTCTGATGTCCTCCGGAGTCTCGGGATTTACGAGCACATCGGCCTTTCCTCCGATTTTGAAGGAGGTATAATCTGCAAGAGGGGCATCCGCAATAATCCTGTCCGCAGTCAGAATTTTTTTCAATTCATTTATATAATCATTTTTCATATTTTCTCCTAATGCAACGAATGTAATGAGTTGCTCATGGAGTAGATTGGTGCGAT
>JAKSRW010000003.1 GCA_024403355.1 Lachnospiraceae bacterium | reverse complement strand
ACCTGTGACCCTCTGCTTGTAAGGCAGATGCTCTCCCAGCTGAGCTAAGATCCCTTTGTTTCGTCAACAATGCATATTATATACACATAAAGTAGATTTGTCAAGGATAAATTTTGAATTTTTCAAATTTTTCGAAAAATTTAGATTTGTTTAATTTTATCGTATAAATAAATACCCATAAATAATGGATAAATAACAAGTTTTTATTTGATTATGCTTATAAAAAGGAATATAATAATTATTGCATTAGGAGGATTTATGGGAAAGAAGATTCAGGGTAATTGTGAGGACTGTATGTATTACGAGTATGATTATGATTACGAGGAATATTACTGTTCGCAGAGTTCTTTAGATGAAGATGAAATTGCAAAAATGATGATGGATTCACATTACCATTGTCCCTATTACAGGGTAGGTAATGAGTACACCATTGTTCGTAAGCAGATTTAATTGAGGATAGATTTGATTATGATTATCAAAGAAGATATTATTGCGGATATGCATACACACACGGTGGCCAGTCTTCACGGATATTCCACGGTATATGAGAATATCTGTTTTGCAGAAAAGGCCGGCATGAAATATATTGCTATCACCGACCACGTATATCAGAACGGTGACTATATATTTCAGAAGAATGAAGTAACGCGTGTGAAATACATGGAGGATAATGTAAACAGGCATGTCCCTGTTAAGGTTATAGGAAGTGCGGAATTCAATATTCTTCAGACAGCTCCCATGCTTAAACGACTGAAAAAAATAAACTGGCGTCCGATAGGTCTTCATAATTTTAATCTGGGAATAGAAGCCTTATCCTGGGATGAGCTCTATGAAGGCTTTGAAAAGGCAGCGGAAGATCATAATGCATTCTGTCATATAGAGCGTGAGCTGGAAAAGATTAACCGTGACGAATCGAAGGACGGCATGGGCCAAAACGACAGAATATTTCTTGAAAAAATAGTTGAGCTTGCAAAGAAAAAGGATATATTCCTGGAGCTTAATGAGTGTTCACTGATTCCTTCAAGGGCAAATCTTGAAAGATTAAGATACTGGTTTAAAATTGCCTCTGAAAACGGCAACAAAATAAGTCTTGGGTCAGATGCTCATTTCTGTGCTGAGGTTGGTCTGTTTGACAGGGCTTTGGCATTATTAAACGAATTTAATTATGATAAAAATCTGATACTGAACTGTGATGAAGAAAGGGTGGCTTCCTTACTGCTTCATTAAAAGAGTGTACTTCCGGTTCATCTGTTTGAATGAAAGAATACGCTGCAAAAGACGGGCATGGATAATTAATATACGGAAAGGACGAAGGAACTATGGGTAAGAAGTTTAAGGCATTTTTTGATAAACAGGATACTCTTGAGAAGAGAATGTTTTATGCGGTAAATTTTGTAGGTGTAGTTACTTCGGTGCTTTCAGCGGTATTTACATATTTTGAAAATATCAGTATTATTGCTTCAATCGCAGCTCTTGCATGCAGCTTTATATTTGTATTTATTTCGTTTATTGCATATAAAACCGATAAACATGATGTTTGCTATTTTGTTACAACACTGGTTATATCTGTTATTATTTTCCCTGTTTTGTATTTTATATGCGGCGGTCTTTACAGCGGTATGCCCTTGTACTTTATTTCGGCGCTGCTTCTTTGTTCGCTTAATCAGGATCTCGGTTACAGGGCAATTTCCCTCTTTTTTGCCTTTATATCTTTTGTAGGAGTATTTGTTCTGGACGAGCTCTATCCTGAGCTTGTAAGCCGTCTTTCGGATTCAGATGCCCGCTTTGATATTGTACAGACCTATGCCATAGTAGGTTTTTCAACTATGCTGGTTATGCTGGTAGTTATCAAAACCTACAGTGATGAAAGAAGAAAATCGGCAGAGCTTAATGCTAAGCTCACTGAGCTTTCGCAGAAGGATCCGCTTACGGGTCTTTATAACAGACGTGCGCTTTATGATTACATTGACTCACCCGAGGCTCAAAAGGATATAAAGCTTTATGTGGCTATGTATGATATTGATGATTTTAAATTTATCAATGATAAATACGGTCATCAGTTTGGTGATGAGGTTTTAAAAAAGCTTGGCGGAATTTTCCTTGATAATGTAAAGGAAATTCTCGGAGAGCGTGCTGCGCGTTACGGCGGTGAAGAGTTTGTGTATATTATCAGTGCAGAAAGCTATGCAGAGGCTGCAAGACGTGCAGATTTGATCAGGTCTGAGCTTGCATCGACCGTTTGGGAGGACCACAGGGGGTTGTCGGTTACCCTGAGCGGCGGTCTTGCACAATATGATAATAATGACGGAATGGGCATAGAACAGGCTCTGAAGCTGGCTGATGAATACTTATATATTGCCAAAGCAGAAGGCAAGAACAGAATTAAGAGAGTAGGCAGCGGTATCATTATTAACTCTATGGTTTTCAGAAAATAATGATCTGAATTTCTATTTGACAACAATAGTAGGGTATGCTATCATAAACTCTAAAGGTTAATGGAGGTTTCGAAATGGAGACTTTACTTCTCGGAGCAAAAGTTTATATTGACGGGAAATTTAAGCTGACTGATGTTTTAGTCAGAGACCGTGATATTTTCTTTTCATCGGAGGGTGCAGATTTCTCTGAATCAGCCCCTTCAGCTGTTATTTTTGATTTTTCAAATAAGTATATTTTTCCCGGTTTTGCTGATGTACACGTACATTTTCGCGAGCCGGGATTTTTGTATAAAGAGGATATTGCCACAGGCTCAATGTCTGCGGCCGCAGGCGGATATACACATGTATGTACCATGCCTAATCTGAATCCCGTACCTGATTCCTATGAAAATCTTAAGGTCCAGCTTGATGCAATAAAAGAAAAGGCAGTAATTAATGTTCTTCCCTTTGGCTCAGTTACTAAGGGAGAAAAGGGAGAGAGTCTTGCTGAGCTTGATGAGCTTAAGGACTGTATAGGCTTTTCAGATGACGGAGTAGGTGTGGTAAATGATGATTTCATGAGAACTGCAATGCTTAAAGCAAAGGCTATGAATAAGGTCATTTCCGCACATTGTGAATATAAAAGCCTTATGGGCGGAAAGAATGTTCATGCGGGTAAGGCTGCGGAAGCTGCAGGATATGAAGGCATATCTTCGGAAAGCGAATGGAAGATGATAGAGCGCGATATTGCCCTTGCAAAGGAAACGGGCTGCAAATATCATGTCTGCCATATTTCAACTAAGGAGAGCGTAGAGCTTATCAGAAAAGCAAAGGCGGAGGGTGTGGATATTACCTGTGAGACAGGTCCTCACTACCTGCTTCTTTCGGATGATACGGTTGCCTGTGAGATTCGTAAATCTGCTTCCGGTGAAGAGTCGGAGGATGGCTATAAAACACGCGGTATCGGACGCATGAAGATGAATCCTCCCATCAGAAGCGAGGAGGACAGGAAAGCACTTATTGAGGGACTTCTGGACGGAACAATAGATATGCTTGCGACAGACCATGCTCCTCACGGTGAGGAAGAAAAAATGAAGGGACTTGACGGACCTATGGGTGTAGTCGGACTCGAATGTGCCTTCCCCGTAATGTACACGGGGCTCGTTAAAAAAGGTATAATCAGCCTTGAGAAGCTTATCGAAATTATGTATGTAAACCCTGTGAAGCGTTTTGCTATCGGTAGCGGTGAGAAGACAGTAAATAACGGCAATCTTACTGTATTTGACCTTGATGAGGAATACAGAATTATCCCCGATAACTTTATGAGCAAGGGAAGATATACACCATTTGACGGTAAAATGGTATACGGAAAATGCCTTATGACCATGTGCGACGGTAAAATCGTATATCAGGCATAAGCCGGAGGCTATAAAGATAGGCAACTCATTAGATTTATAGCATTAGGAGGAGAAATGATACAGCTTGAAGAGATAATGACAATATTGTCAAATGAAAAAATTGCTGCAGATGTATATAAAATGGAGCTCTCGGGTAATACGGAGCTTGTTTCCATGCCGGGACAGTTCGTAAATATTAAGGTTCCCGGATTTTATCTCAGACGTCCGATTTCAATCTGTGACTATGAGCCCGGAAAGCTTACAATTATCTATAAGCTTGTCGGAAACGGAACGGATGCTATGAGTAAAATGCAGGCCGGTGATGAGTTAAATATGCTTATGGGTCTTGGAAACGGCTTTAATACAGAGCTTTCGGGAGAATATCCCCTGCTCGTGGGCGGCGGTGTAGGAACACCCCCTATCTATGGCCTTGCAAAAAGGCTCGTAGCTCAGGGCAAAAAGGTATCTGTTGTACTCGGCTTTGCATCAAAGCAGGATGTTTTTTATCAGGAGAAGTTTTCTGAACTTAATGAAAACACTACAGGCGGAAGCTGTAAGGTCTATGTGGCTACAGTTGACGGAAGCTTTGGAACAAAGGGCTTCGTAACCAACTGCCTTGATGAAATCGAAGAAATCAGCCATTATTATGCATGCGGTCCCATACCCATGCTTAAGGCACTCATTGCAAAGCTTGATGAAAGACAAAAGGATATTCCCGGACAGCTTAGCTTTGAAGAAAGAATGGGCTGTGGCTTTGGTGCCTGCGTGGGCTGCTCGATTGATACAAAGAGCGGCTATAAGAAGGTCTGCAAGGACGGACCTGTATTTATGAGCAGTGACATAGTTATCTAAGAAGTATAAAGAAAGGACGGCAAGTCATTATGCCAGATATTTCAACAGTTTTAAGCGGAATTAAGCTTGATAATCCTATTATACCTGCCAGCGGAGCCTTTGGTTTCGGGCAGGAGTTCGCCAGGCTTTATGATATAAATGTTCTTGGTTCATTCTCCTTCAAGGGAACAACTCTTGAGAGAAGATTCGGAAATCCCACACCCAGAATTGCAGAATGCCGTGAAGGAATGATTAATTCGGTAGGTCTTGCAAATCCCGGTATTGAGGCGGTTATTTCCGAGGAGCTTCCTGAATTAAAGAAGATATTTCATAAGCCTGTAATCGCCAATATCAGCGGATTCTCAATTGATGAATATAAGTACTGCTGTGAGAAGGTAGACAAAGAGGACCAGGTAGGTATCATTGAAGTAAATATCAGCTGTCCCAATGTTCATGCGGGCGGAATGGCCTTCGGTACAAGTCCTGATGCGGCTGCGGAGGTTACAGCTGCGGTAAAATCAGTAACACATAAGCCCGTATATATGAAGCTTAGTCCTAATGTAACTGATATTACAGCCATTGCAAAGGCATGTGCGAGTGCTGGTGCGGACGGTATCAGCCTTATTAATACACTGCTCGGAATGAGAATTGACATTAAGCGCGGCAAGCCTGTGGTAGCCAATAAGATGGGTGGTTTCTCAGGTCCTGCGATATTCCCTGTAGCGGTCAGAATGGTATATCAGGTATATGAGGCAGTTAAGCTTCCTATTATCGGTATTGGCGGTATTTCTACGGCAGAGGATGTAATTGAGATGATGATGGCAGGTGCTTCGGCGGTAGAGATTGGTGCTGCAAATCTTACAGACCCTTATGTCTGCCCTAAGATTATCGAAGCATTACCCGGATTATGTGAAAAACTTAAAATTGAAAAGCTTACGGATATTATCGGTAAGGCACATAATTAACGTTTTTGGCCTGAGTAGATTTCAGGCAGTAATGAAGCAGTCATTATCTGAATGGTTCAGATAATATAAAAGAAAGGAATGGTAATTTGTATGGACACAAAAAGAGATGTAATTATTGCATGCGATTTCGCTAGTGCAGAGGAAACACTTAGTTTTCTTGACAAGTTCACAGATGTTAAGCCCTTCGTAAAGATCGGAATGGAGCTTTTCTATGCGGCAGGACCTGAAATCGTGCGTCAGATTAAGGCCAGAGGACATAAAATCTTCCTTGACCTCAAGTTACATGACATTCCCAATACGGTAAAGAAATCCATGGCGGTTCTTTCAAAGCTTGATGTAGATATGACAAATCTTCATGCAGCAGGTACAAAGGCCATGATGGAAGCAGCACTTGAAGGACTTACAAGACCTGACGGAAGCAGACCTATTCTGATTGCAGTAACACAGCTTACTTCTACAGACGAGCAGAGAATGCATGACGAGCTTCTGATTGGCGCCTCACTTCCCGAGACTGTAATGCATTATGCTGAGAATGCTAAGGATGCCGGTCTTGACGGTGTAGTATGTTCACCTCTTGAGGCCGCGGTAGTAAAGGAACGCTGCGGTAAGAGCTTTATCACCGTTACACCCGGTGTAAGATTTGCTGACAGTGCAAAGGATGACCAGAGAAGAATTATGACTCCTGCACAGGCAAAGGAAATCGGCTCAGACTACATTGTAGTAGGCCGTCCCATAACACAGGCTGAGGATCCTGTTGCCGCATATAAGAGATGCGTAGCAGAGTTCGTATAAATAGAATGCAATTTGGAAAGGACAGTAAAAATGAATAATCTTATTGATATTCTTGAGCTTTCTACAGAAGAAATTGATAAGCTCATCGAGGTTGCACAGGATATTATGGCACATCCTGATAATTACTATGAAAAGTGTAAGAATAAGAAGCTTGCAACACTTTTCTTCGAGCCTTCAACACGTACACGTCTGAGCTTTGAGACCGCTATGCTTGACCTTGGCGGTAAGGTAATCGGATTTTCTGATTCAAATTCAAGCTCTGCATCAAAGGGCGAGAGTGTAGCTGATACCGTTCGTGTAGTAGGCTGCTATGCAGATATTATTGCAATGCGTCATCCTAAGGAGGGTGCGCCTTTAGTTGCTTCAATGCATGCAGGTATTCCTGTAATTAATGCAGGTGACGGCGGACATAATCATCCCACACAGACACTTGCAGACCTTCTTACCATTAAGAACGAGAAGGGCCGACTGAACAACCTTACCGTAGGCTTCTGCGGTGACCTTAAGTTTGGCCGTACAGTTCACTCACTTATCAATGCTATGTCAAGATATGAGGGAATCAAGTTTGTACTTATCTCTCCCGATGAGCTCAAGCTTCCCAGCTATGTAAAGAACGAAACCTTAAGAGAAAAGGGCATTCCCTTCGAGGAGACCAAGGATCTTGCGGCAGCTATGCCCCAGCTTGATATCCTTTATATGACACGAGTTCAGAAGGAGCGTTTCTTCAACGAAGAGGATTATATCAGATTAAAGGACAGCTATATCCTTAATCCCGAGAAGCTTGTAAATGCTCGTGAGGACCTCACAATCATGCATCCCCTTCCCCGTGTAAATGAGATTTCGGTAGCTGTAGATGATGATCCCAGAGCAGCATACTTTAAGCAGGTTAAGAACGGTAAGTTCATCAGAATGGCACTTATTATGAAGCTTCTCGGTATTGAATAAGCTGTTAATAAGGGTGAATAATTGACGAAAGGCATGGAAATATTATGAATATAGATGGAATTACAAACGGACTTGTTATCGACCATATTGAGGCAGGCAAGGGTATGGAGTTATATAATGCTCTTCATCTTGGAGACCTTAAGTGTTCAGTAGCACTTATCAAGAATGTAAACAGCCATAAGATGGGTAAGAAGGATATCATCAAGGTTGATGAGGTTATTGATTTAGACCTTAATGTACTCGGATTCATTGACCCTAATATCACTGTTAATACTATCAAGAACAATGAGCGTATCGGAAAGTCACATATTGAGCTTCCCAAGGAAGTAAAGAATATCATTAAGTGCAGAAATCCCAGATGTATTACATCAACAGAGCAGGAGCTTCCTCACATCTTTAAGCTTACAGATGAGCAGAAGAGAACCTACAGATGTCTTTACTGCGAGACAAAGTATTCTCAGAATTAAAATTGATTAAAGACAAATAATAGATATCCCCTTTGGCCGGGCCTTTGGGGATAATCTTTTTAATCCGGAAGGCTTTTTCGGGAAAGGTTTGGTGAGTATATGAAAATAGTTGCACTTGAGAGAAACAGTGCAGGAACAGATATTTCAATGGACTGCTTTATGAAGCTCGGTGAAGTGGATTATTACCGCAATACGGTAAGCGCAGAAGAGGTTATTGAGCGTGTTAAGGATGCAGATGTAATAATAGCCAATAAGTCACCCCTTAACAGAAATACTCTGTCGGGCGCAAAGAATCTGAAGCTTATCTGCGAGCTTGCTACAGGCTTTGATAATGTGGACCTTGAATACTGTAAGGAAAAGGGTATTAGGGTAGCAAATGTGGCTAATTACTGCACTGATGTGGTAGCCCAGCATTCATTTACGCTTGCATTGGCCCTGCTGGAAAAGCTTCCTCATTATGATAATTATGTAAAATCGGGCGAATACAGCGCACAGGACCGTTTTTCAAATTTTGATATTCCCTTTTATGAGCTGGCTGGCAAGACCTGGGGCATCATCGGTATGGGTAATATCGGTCGAAAGGTGGCAGAGATTGCTTCGGCCTTCGGCTGTAAGGTAATCTTTTATTCGGTTACGGGAAAAAGCAGCTGTACCGATTATAAACAGGTGGATTTTGATACACTTCTTAAGGAATCGGATGTGTTATCGCTTCATTGTCCTCTCAGCGATTTATCAAGAAATATAATAGATGCTGAAGCTCTTAAGAAGATGAAAAATTCCGCAATTCTGATAAATGTTGCCAGAGGCAGGGTAGTAAATAATCAGGATTTATATGAAGCCTTAGAGAATGGTGAGATAGCTGCTGCCGGACTTGATGTTGTTGAGGATGAGCCCTTACGTTCGGAAAATCCCTTAAGCAGGATTAAGGACAGTAATAAGCTTATTATAACCCCTCATCTTGCATGGGCCAGTGTAGAGGCACGTACCCGATGCGTTGAAGAGGTATATAAGAATATTGAAGCCTTTATCAAGGGTGAGAAGAGAAATGTAATTGTTTGATTTATAGATTAATATAGATAATATAAAAGCCCGAAGCTCAGAAGACCTTCGGGCTTTTAATGCCGCAGACGGGACTTGAACCCGTACGCTTTTGAGGGCGGTGGATTTTGAGTCCACTGCGTCTGCCATTCCGCCACTGCGGCAAATTGTATGAATGAAATGAATTATATAAATATCCGCTTCAATTCATACAATATACTACCATTATATTGAACTGTTGTCAATCGTAATTATTTAAGGAAGCCGTTGACAATCATAGCTTCGGCCTCTGATTCGGTAAGGCCGAGGGTCATAAGCTTAACAAGCTGTTCGCCGGCAATTTTACCGATGGCAGCCTCGTGGATGAGAGAAGCATCAACAGAGTTTGCACTGAGTCCGGGAATAGCATCAACCTTTGCATTATCCATGATGATGGCATCACATTCGGAATGTCCGTGACACTTATTATTACCGGCAATGTATGATTTGAATATCTGCTTGGACTCATCACGCGCTACCGAACGTGATACAACATTTGTATTTGAATTCTCGCCGTTAAGCTCAACCTGAAAATCAGTTTCAGCAAGCTGATGTCCGTGAGTCATAATCTTTTCTTTAACAATAAAGGTTGCATTGGCAGCAACATCACCCTTTGTAACACGGATAGTGGAATCAACGCCCTTAATCTGAACTGAATCCATTTCCATATAGCTGCCTTCCTCGAGATGAACAATTGTCTGAGGATTAAGTACGATATCACCGTTTCCGTCGCCCTCGCCGTAATGCTTCTCAACATAACGAACCTTTGCATTTTTGCCTACATAGAAGGTATGGATACCGTCATGCTGTGATTTCTGGTCGCCGCAGTTATGAATACCGCAGCCTGCAATGATTGTAACATCACTGCCTTCGCCAATATAAAAATCATTGTAAACACACTCTGAGAGACCTGTTTCACTGATAATTACGGGGATATGAACGCTTTCACGTACAGTACCGGGCTTTATGTTAATATCAATGCCTGATTTGTCTGTTTTTGTAACAATTTCAATATTTTCGGTTGAACGTCTGCCCGCACCTTCACCATTTGAACGGATATTGTACGCTCCGGTGGGAATTTCGTGAAGGTCAGCAACCTCAGCCAGTAGATTCTTTTGTATCTGATCCATTATATTCCAGCCTTTCAAAAATTAAAGTTATTATTCATTTGTATATTTGCATGAAAAACTCTGTGTACCGGTAAGTAAAGGAAGAACCTCCTCCTTAGTTCCCTTTTTAACAAGTTCGCCGTTAGCTATCAGAATAATTTCATCGGCAATGTTAATGATTTTTTCCTGGTGGGAGATGATCATAATAGAGCCGTGAGTAACATCGTGAAGCTTCTCAAATACCTTAATAAGGTTATTAAATGACCAAAGGTCGATACCTGCTTCGGGCTCATCAAAAAGTGAAAACTTTGCGCTTCTGGCAAGTGTTACGGCAATTTCGATTCTTTTAAGCTCACCGCCCGAAAGAGATGCATTAATTTCACGGTTAATATAATCACGGGCGCAAAGACCAACCTCTGAGAGGAATTCGCAGGCAGAAGCGGTACTGAGCTTTTCGTCGCCTGCTGCCAGATTAATAAGGTCCTTAACAGTAATTCCCTTAAAACGTACAGGCTGCTGGAAGGCAAAGCTGATACCTGCCTTGGCACGGTCTGTAATGGACATATCGGTGATATCGGTTCCGTCGAAGATAATCTTACCTGAGCTGGGCTTCTCTATTCCGGCAATAAGCTTTGCCATGGTCGATTTACCGCTGCCGTTAGGGCCGGTAATAACATAAAACTTGTTATCCTCAAGTGTTAAGGAAACATTTTTGATGATATCCTTCCTGCTTCCTTCATTATCTACACTGTAGCATAAATTCTGTATTTCTAACACAGTTACTCCTTTCTTATATCATCGGTCAGAGCCGATAATATAATTCGAAAAATTATTATGAGAGTAAATCAACTATTCCGACGAGCCATTCTCTGGCATTACCCGGATTGCCAGAATCAATTGATTCAATTGCGTAATTAAGATAACGGACTATCTTATCATGCTTTTTCATGGAAAGATTGTATTGCTCTGTGTCTGCAATGACGGGTTCAGCGCTATTTGTTGACGTTAGCTTTGAACTAAGTCCGTTATTTTCTTTGTAGGCTTTAATATCCTTTTTAAGCTTTGAAAGCTTTTCAAGCAGAAGCGAGGTTTTTTCTTTAATAAGGCTTCTGTTTTCTTCTTCATTAAGGCCGTTATCGTAGCTTTTATTAAGGGCTTTTCCCGCAAGCTCGAGTTCAAGTGCAGCTTCACTGAGTTCATTTGCACTTATAATTCTGGCCTCACCCTTAATACGGTGAACTTCGATGGTATACATACTGATATCGTTCATCTGAAGAGCAACCTTAATTGACTGAGCAATGGTATCGGCGGTTTCACTGAATATTTCAAGATAATCGATGCATTCGGAAGGGTCTGCATCTATACCGTCGATAACGAATTTACCCTGCTTTGCAGGCTCGCAGGATTCAGTATTATAATCCGGGAAAAAATTCTTTATAAGCTTAAGAAGCTCTTCATTTTTGACCGGTTTGGAGATATAACCGCTGATTTTACCGTGCTTTTCGATTTCGACAATAAAGCTGTCATCTGCAGTAAATATAATAATCGGTAGCTCTGAAAAGTATGTGCTTTCACTGTCTGAAATACTGAGATTACGGATATATTCCACAGCCTCGATACCATTTACATCCGGCATCATATAATCCATCAGCACCATATCGTAATGAGCGTTCTGTAAAAGTTCGTAGGCTTCAGCAGCTGATGAAACACAGTCTGATTTGATTGAAAGCTTATTTAAAAGAGCGGTAATAACCTTCTGGCTAAGATCACTGTCATCTACAATCAAAAAACGCATGCTCATATATGCACATCCTTTCAAAAAATCTTATAGTTAAATCAGGGCGATATAACCTATCTTTATCATAACATATAAAAAATTCTTCCGCAAGGCGAATATAGACTACACAATGCTGATTATTGTCAAATATAATGATAATAATTATAGATTATACCGCCCTCAAAACGAATCAGGCTTTGAACTTGATGAAACTGCCATATTTTGTTATGATAGATGTAATGTAATGATACAAGGGTCAAAAGGTCAAAAATGCTCGTCAAGCTTGCTTGTAAGAGCATTGAAGGCCTTTATGACACGCAAAAACATGAAAAAGTAGCCATTTTTCATTGAAAAATGAGCGGATTTTGAATGTTTTTAGCATTTCGGGAGCACAAAGTGCGAAGAAATGCGTGTATTAAGTCGGGGGCAATGCTTTTGACCCCGTTAAGGAAGAGTGTGAACATTTTTATTAAAGAGGGATATTCAATGAGAAGATGTGTTATAGTCGGCGGTGCTGATATTATAAGATATGATATTATGCGCAGGCAGTTAAGAGATGACGATTATATTATATATTGTGACTGCGGTCTTAAGCATATGAAGGAGCTTAACAGAACTGCGGATCTGGTGGTAGGGGATTTTGACACTTATCAGGGAGAGCTTCCGGATAGCGAAATAGTCAGACTTCCTCGTGAAAAGGATGATACAGATACATTTTTTGCCGCAAAGGAAGCAGTAAGAAGAGGCTTTGATGAATTTCTGCTTTTAGGTACGATAGGAGGAAGACTTGACCATACCTTTGCAAATCTGTCGATACTTCTGATGCTCGATAATCTGGGAAAGAAGGCAAAGGCTGTAGATGATTATTCTGAAATTTGGCTTTTATCAAAAGGAACCGCATATATAGATGATGATTGTAAGTATTTTTCCACACTGAATCTCAGCGGAACAGCAGAGGGAATCATTATTAAAAATGCTAAATATCCCCTTGATAACGGTAAAATCGAATGGGATTTCCAGTACGGCATCAGCAATGAGGTTCTGCCCGGCAAAAGAGCAGAGGTAAGTCTAAAAAAGGGCAGACTACTGATAGTTAAGCAGTTTACGGACTGTTAAGTTAACTGATTTTTAATCTGTTTTTATCGCATTCAGAATTCTCTTTTTATCACTGCTGAACAGGGGATAAAGAAGGCTTTTTCTGGGTGCATCACCGGTTAATCTGTGAATAATAATGTCTTTGGGCAGAATCTGAAGGCATTTTTTTATTATGGAAATATACTGGTCAATATTAGTTATCTGAAGTCCCAGCATTTTGGCTGCAATCATGGGAATTTGACGTTCCTTTTGTTCAATCAGAGGAATAGATTTTACCTTTGCCAGCTGCTCTGAATATAAATCTCCAAGCTCGCTGTCCTCAAGAACATGAAGCAGCTGCAGCTTAATTCCGGAGATTTTCTTATTTGCGGCAATATATTTTACCGTATCAAGCATCATTTCCTCACTTTCACCGGGAAGACCGAGAATTATATGGACTATGATTTCTATGCCTGCCTTATGAAGCCTTGAAACAGCGTCTTCAAATACCTCGAGCCTGTAGCCGCGTTTGATATATTCTGCGGTTTCTTCGTGGATGGTCTGAAGGCCGAGCTCTACCCATACAGGCTTTATTTTGTTTAGTTTTGAAAGCATCTCAATGCATTCATCTGACAGACAATCGGGGCGGGTAGCAATTGATAAAATACTGATTTCTTCCTGCGTTATGGCTTCTGTAAAAAGAGCTTTTAGCTTTTCCACGGGAGCATAGGTGTTTGTGAAGCTTTGAAAATAGGCAATATAGCTTAGTTCATTTATATCTGTGGCTTTAAGCTTATTAGCCAGAAGCTTTTTGCCGAAATCTATTTGTTCCTTAACGGACATATCCGCAGGGGCGGCGAAATCACCCGAACCTCCGCGACTGCAGAATATACAGCCACGGCTTCCCAGAAGACCGTCACGATTGGGACAGGAGCAGCCTGAAGAAAGCGCAAGCTTATAAACCTTGTGCCCGAAACGGTTCTTAAGATATGTATTTACATCAATATGTCCCGGAATATTCATGCTTTTCCTCTTTCCTCAAAATGCTTCACCATTCAAAACTCGAAAAAGCTTCACCCACCGCCTAAAGGCAGTGGGTTATCTTTCTATTTTGTCAAACTCGTGACCGCTTCGCTTGTCACTCGTTATAAAATCGCTGCTACCGCAGCTTACGAGGTACGGGGCTTGAACCCCGCACCTCGCGAAAGCTTCACCCACCGCCTAAAGGCAGTGGGTTATCTTTCTATTTTATATAATATAACATTTTTGATGATTTTAACAATCATAAATATGATACAAGGGTCAAAAGGTCAAAAATGCTCGTCAAGCTTGCTTGTAAGAGCATTGAAGGCCTTTATGACACGCAAAAACATGAAAAAGTAGCCATTTTTCATTGAAAAATGAGCGGATTTTGAATGTTTTTAGCATTTCGGGAGCACAAAGTGCGAAGAAATGCGTGTATTAAGTCGGGGGCAATGCTTTTGACCCCGACGTCATAAATATTTCGTATATACATTTTTCTTGTTAGAAATTCAAAAAGATGCTATAATAAATATATATGTGTTCTTTTCGATTTATGAAAGGTATGGTGACTGTATGAAGATTAAAGAATTGATAGATGCAATGACATTAAAGGAAAAAGCTTCACTCTTATCGGGTGACGGCTGGTGGAAGACCAAGGCCATAGACAGACTTGGAATTCCTTCGGTTTATGTATCGGACGGCCCTCACGGGCTCAGAATTCAGGATGGATTTGAGGCTAATATAAATGACAGCAGACAGGCGGTTTGTTTTCCTTCGGGAACCGGACTTGCTTCATCCTTCAACCGTGAAATGATAGCTGCGGCAGGTAAGGTTTTAGGTAATGAGTGTAAAAATGAGATGGTTGATGTTGTACTCGGACCTGCCATTAATATTAAGCGTTCGCCTCTTTGCGGCCGTAACTTTGAATATATGTCTGAGGACCCGTATCTTACCGGACAGATGGCATCTGCCTATGTTTCGGGTATCAGGTCTACGGGTACAGGCGTAAGTGTGAAGCATTTTGCGGCAAATAATCAGGAAAAGCACAGAATGACTGTTTCTTCGGTAATTGATGAAAGAGCTCTTCGTGAGATATACCTGGCAGCCTTTGAGGAAATAGTAAAATCTGCCAAGCCGGATACTTTAATGTGCTCATATAACAGAATTAACGGTGTATACAGCTCTGAAAATCCCGGACTTCTGAATGGAATTCTTCGTGATGAATGGGGCTTTGACGGACTTGTTATGTCTGACTGGGGCGCTGTGGCTGACCGTGTGAAGGGCGTACCCGCAGGACTTGACCTTGAAATGCCCGGAAGCAACGGAATCAACGAAGAAAAGCTTATAGAGGCTGTGGAACAGGGTGATTTGGAGGAAGAGGCAATTGACAGAGCCGTAGAAAGAGTCCTCAGACTTGTAGATATGCATACAGGCTTTATCAGCAGACCCGAGGCAGTTGAAAAGAAGCGTAAGAGACTGGGCTTCGACTATGTGGATGATCATAAAAAGGCCAGACTTTTTGCACGTGAATCGATGGTTCTTTTGAAAAATGAGGGTGCACTTCCTCTGAAAAAGGATGAAAAAATTCTCTTTGTGGGTGAATTTGCCAAGAATCCTAGAATTCAGGGTGGCGGAAGCTCGCATGTAAACTGCACAAAAATTATAAGTGCATTAAAGGCTTCAAGCAGAGTAACCGAGGTAGAATTTGTTCAGGGCTACAAGCTTACCGATGATGAGAATGAGGATTTCTTAATTGAGGAGGCTGTCGGAAAGGCCGCAGGCGCAGATAAGGTAATAGTATTTGCCGGACTTCCCGAAAGCTTTGAATCAGAGGGCGGCGACAGAACAAATATGCGTATGCCGAGAGTCCAGAACAGACTCATAAGAGAGCTTGGTAAGGTCAATTCAAATACGGTCGTTGTTCTTCATAACGGTTCACCTGTTGAGATGCCCTGGATAAAGTACGCTAATGCCGTACTTGAGGCTTATCTTGGAGGAGAAGCCTGCGGAGAGGCAGTAATTGATCTGCTGTTTGGAATTGCCAATCCTTCGGGAAAGCTTGCTGAGACCTTCCCTGTTAAGCTGGAGGATAACCCCAGTGCGGATAATTTCCCCGGCGGACTTACGGTTGAATATCGCGAAAGCATTTTTGTCGGTTACAGATACTATGATAAGGTGGGCAAGGAGGTACTTTTCCCCTTTGGACACGGCCTGTCATATACAAGTTTTGAGTATTCTGATTTATCCGTGGAAAAGTTATCAGAGGATGGCTTTGATTATAAAGTCAGCTTTGAAATAAAGAATACAGGTGCGCTAAGCGGTATGGAGGCTGCGCAGCTTTATGTTCGTAAAAAGGGCAGTAAAACCTTCAGACCCGTTCAGGAGCTTAAAGGCTTTGAGAAGCTTTCTCTTCGTCCGGGTGAGAGTAAAACTGCAGTTATTATGCTTAATGAGAGGTCCTTTGCTTATTACAATACAAAAATAAATGACTGGTATGTTGAGCCCGGAAAATATGAGATTTGTATCGGTTCTTCAAGCAGGGATATTCGTCTGATGACAAGCATAATGCTTGAAAATCCCCTTAATGCCGAAGCAGGAACCGATGAAAATATGCTTCCCACATATTATTTCGGTGATCCCGCAAAGATTTCTGCCGGGGAATTTGAAATTCTCTACGGAAAAACTCTTCCCTGCGAAGAAAAAGACAAGCGTCTCACTTTAAGAAACACTCTTGAAGACTGTGTTCAGACCAAATGGGGCGGCAGAATTTATAAATTCCTGAATGTGATTATCAACGGTAAAGCCATGTTTAAGGGTGAGAAGGGTAAGGAGCCCGGCCTTATTATGGAGGCACCTCTTCAGTCTATGATTTGTATGTCGAACGGCAGGCTTACCTTAAAGGACGGAAATGCCATAGTCGGTCTTCTTAATGAAGAAAATATTATCGAGAACCTTGGTATATTAAAAAATGCGGTATCAAGGGAAATGAAAAAGAATTCCGAGGCTAAAAAGGCGCTTAAGGAAAAGCAGAAGGCCATAAAGGAAAAGCAAAAGGCTGAAGCGTCAGAAAATAAGAACACTTCGGAAGCTGAAAAGGATACTGATGATTAAGAAAGGTCAGGCATTATTGTGGTTAATATATTAGTTGTTGACGATGATAAGAATACCAGAAAACTGATAGAGGCCGTGCTTCGCAATGAGCATTACAATGTATTTACTGCGGAGAACGGTGAGGAAGCACTTGAACTGACAGACCGTGAGCATATCGATTTAGTAGTGCTTGACATTATGATGCCCAAAATGGACGGCTACGAGTTTACAAAGCTTTTACGTGAATCGAACAATCAGCTGCCTATATTAATGGCTTCGGCCAAGCAGCTTCCCGCAGATAAGCACATGGCCTTTATGGTGGGAACGGATGATTATATTACAAAGCCTATCGATCAGACTGAAATGCTTTTGCGTATAAAGGCGCTTCTTCGCCGCGCAAAAATCGTAAGCGAGCATAAGATTACCATCGGTGAGGTTGTTATTGATTATGATTCCATGACTGTTTCAAAGGGTGATTCGGTGC
Organism: Lachnospiraceae bacterium; assembly: GCA_024403355.1. Taxonomy (GTDB): domain Bacteria; phylum Bacillota; class Clostridia; order Lachnospirales; family Lachnospiraceae; genus RUG11977. The sequence continues at coordinate 112,106 of JAKSRW010000003.1, read as the reverse complement.
AGGAGCTTCCGCAGAAGGAATTTCAGCTTTTATACAAGCTTTTATCCTATCCCAATAAGATTTTTACCAGAATTCAGCTTATGGATGAAATATGGGGAGCCGATTGTGAAACCGGATGGGAGACTGTTACGGTCCATATCGGACGTCTGAGAAAGAGGTTTGAAAACTGGCCCGAATTTGAGATAACCTCAGTCCGCGGACTTGGCTACAAGGCAGTCAGAAAGGTTTGATATTATGGAAACAACGAAGCTGATGAGTGAAGCACGTAAGCAGTCCATCAGAAGCTCCATTATTTTTGCAATCAGTGTATTTTTGATATTAATGATTGTAGTCGGATTAATACTTCTTGTAATTTTTATTCTGATGCATAACGGAGTTCTTGATGAAGGCAAGTCTGAATTTGATACCTCACAATTCATGGTGGGTATGGCACTTTTGAGTATATTCCTCGGTATGGCCCTAACGCCCATTGCGGCACGTATTCCCTTACGACCTCTTAATACACTTTTGCAGGCCATGGAAAAGCTTGCAAACGGTGACTTTAAAACGAGACTTGAATATAAGGGTATTATGGGCCGAAATCCTTCCACCGTTACGATGTTTAACCGCCTTGCAAGTGAGCTTGACAATTCGGAAATGATGCGTTCGGATTTCATTAATAATTTTTCCCATGAATTCAAAACTCCTATTGTATCGATTGCGGGCTTTGCGGAGCTTTTAAAGGATGAAACACTTGACGAAGAGCAAAGAAGGGAATATCTGGATATTATCCAGCAGGAATCCATGCGTCTGGCATATATGGCCACAAATGTTTTGAACCTTACAAAGGTCGAAAATCAGACTATCCTGACAGATATTTCGAACTACAATCTTTCTGAGCAGATACGTACCTGTGTGCTTTTGCTTGAGCCCAAGTGGTCAAGAAAGGATCTTGATATTCAGCTTAATTTTGATGAATTTAATATAACCGGTAATGAGGAGCTGTTGAAGGAGGTCTGGATAAATCTTATTGATAACGCAATCAAATATGCACCCTTAAACGGACTGCTTCTGGTATCGGTAGAGGAAAAAAACAAGGATCTGATTATTAAGGTATCAAATAACGGACCCGCAATTCCCGAAGATAAAATTTCAAAAATTTACAATAAATTCTATCAGGCAGATGAGTCACATGCTTCGGAAGGTAACGGAGTGGGACTTGCCATCGTTAAAAAAATCGTTACGCTTCATGAGGGTGTAATTGATGTTGAAACTAGTGAAAAATTAACAACATTCACTGTAATTATCCCTAAAAGCCAAAAATATTAACATTTTATAAACTATAACCGTCAGTTTGAAAAAGCTGGCGGTTTGTTTATTTTCAGTTTATTTAATCAAATATAATTGTCTTTGTAAAATCATTAATTAAGAAAAATGTAATTGAAAGGTAGGGAAAATATGAGACCCGTAAAGATTATTACTGATTCATGCTCAGATCTTTCACCTGAGCTTATGGAAAAATATAATATTGATTATTGTAAGATGAATACCGTATACAATGACGAGACCAGCCCCGCAAATCTCAGCTGGACCGCTGATGAGGTTCACGAGCTTTACGGAATTATGCGTGCAGGCAACCGTGTAAAGACTACACAGGTTCCGCAGGAGGAGTTTGAGAAGGTATTCGGAAATTATATTTCACAGGGCTTTGATATTGTTTATATCGGCTGTGCATTAAAGCAGTCAGGATCAGTAAATACAGCCGCCGTACTTGCAAAGAAGCTTATGGCTGAGAACAGTGAGATTGCTGTTTACTGTATTGATTCACTTAATGCCAGCCTTGGCGAGGGAATGCTTGCAATCGAAGCTGCAAAGCTTGCGGCCGAAGGAAAGAGTGCATCCGATATTAACAGCTATATTCTTTCAATCAGAAAGACAGTTCTTGAGTTTGTAACCGTACATTCACTCGATTCACTCAGAAAGGCCGGAAGAGTCAGTGCTTCATCAGCCTTCTTCGGTAATCTGATGGGTGTAAAGCCTATTATTATTTCGGATGCAGACGGAGCTCAGGCAGCCTTTAAGAAGGTTAAGGGCAGAAAGAATTCACTTAAGGAAATCGTTAGCCTTCTGGCCGAAGGAATTGTTGAGCCGGAAAAGCAGACTGTTTTCCTTGCTCACGCTGATTGCGATACCGCCGAGGTAGAAGAGGTAAAGAGCATGATTAAGGAGATGATTCCCTGTAAGGAGATTTATACAGGCTACATCGGACCTATTATCGGAGCTTCAATCGGCCCCGATGCGTTTGCGGTATTTGCCTTCGGTAATGAGGTAACCTACAGAGCAAACAACTAAGATTAAATTGTTGAAAGATTATGTATTGAATGAAAGGAATTCCGGATATTTCCGGAAAAGAATTCGGATATGGATAACGTTTTAGCAGAGAATACAAAATTAGACGGTCTTTTATATGCAAAGCTTATCTGCGGCGGTGCAAGCAACCTTCGCAGACATGTTCAGGAAATCAATGATCTTAATGTTTTCCCGATTCCCGACGGTGATACGGGTGATAATATGCTTCTCACAATGATGGGTGGAGTTGAGGCTGCCAAAACAGCATCAAAGAATCTCTATTCAACCGCCAGAAAGGCTGCTGACGGCATGCTTCTTTCGGCACGCGGCAATTCCGGAGTTATTTTGTCACAGTTTTTTGACGGTATAGCTTCGGGACTTGAAGGACTTGAGGAGGCAGATGTATTCCAGGTCGGAAATGCCTTAAGAGAGGGTGTAAAGCATGCCTATGAATCGGTTCTTGAGCCTACCGAAGGAACTATTCTTACCGTAGCCAAGGATGCGACCGAATATGCCTGTTCGATGCTTTCAGAGGGTTCATTTGATATAAATAAAAACTTTATTTCGGAGGCAAAGCGTTCACTTAAGCGTACTCCCCAGCTGCTTCCCGTGCTTGAAAAGGCACATGTGGTAGACTCGGGCGGAGCGGGACTTGTAGCCATTACAGAGGGTATGGAGAATATTCTTCTCGGTAAAGAGGACAGCGAAATTGCCGATGCAAAGGATAATTCAAAGCAGCCTGTAAAGATTGCTCTGGATGCGTTTACGGAGGATAGTGTTCTTGAATTCGGTTACTGCACAGAGCTTTTAATCCGTCTTCAGAATGCAAAAACCGATATCGGGGCATTCGATACAAAAATTATAACCGATTATATGCATGGCATAGGCAATTCTATTGTCTGCTACAAAACTGGCAGTATTGTAAAGCTTCATGTTCATACAATGACTCCCGATAAGGTTCTGGCTTTCTGTCAGCAGTTTGGCGAGTTCCTTAATATTAAGATTGAGAATATGTCACTTCAGCATAACAGTCTTGAGAATGAAGAGAAGGAAGAGGATGATTTTTATCATCCTGAGCAGGTAGTAGAAAAGGAGCATAAGGATTTTGCCGTTGTAGCCGTTGCAAACGGAAACGGTATAATCCAGGCCTTCAAGGACCTCGGTGCAGACGAGGTAATTAACGGCGGACAGAGCATGAATCCTTCGGCTGAGGATTTTATTGAGGCCTTTGACCGTGCAAATGCAGATACTATTTTTGTACTTCCCAACAATTCAAATATTATCCTTGCGGCCCGTCAGGCAGCACAGATGTACAGAAATTCGGATGTTCGCGTTATTGAGAGTAAGTCAATCGGCTGCGGATATGCCGCTATGTCAATGTTTGATGCGGAAACCTGCACCGATGCTTCTGAAATTGCGGAGCAGATGACTGATGCCATGCAGGGTGTTGTGAATGCTTCGGTATCAATCTGTGTACGTGATACCGATATGGACGGTATTGAGCTTCATTCAGGTGATTATGTGGGCTTTGCTGGCAAAAAGATTCTTTCGTGCGGAAAAAATGCAGAGCTTGCGGCATGTGCACTTGTTGACAGTCTGGACTTTGAGGACCATGAAATCTGTATCCTTATAGGCGGAGCCGATGCCAGCGCAGAGGGCATTTCACAGGTAAGAAGTCATATCGAGGCTGAACATCCCGGCTGTGAAATATATGAAATTGACGGCGGACAGGATATCTATAATTACGTAATCGTTTTAGAATAATTCTGTTTGGTGAAAGGAATAGTTAGATGACGGAAATATTATTGTATGTTTCGGCTGCTTTGGTATCATATTTGATTTCAGGACTTAATCCTGCCATTATTTTATCGAACCTGATATATAAGCGTGATATCAGAAACGAAGGAAGCGGCAATCCCGGCTTTACAAATTTTAAGCGTGTTTTCGGTAATAAATTTGCATGGTTTGTATTTGCGCTTGATATTATAAAAGCTGCGATTCCCTTCGTTATATTCGGATTTTTATTTGATAAATACCTGGACGCAAGACAGTTTGGCGTAGCCTATGCCGGAGTCTTTGCATTTCTCGGACATGTTTTCCCCTGCTGGTACGGCTTTAAGGGAGGAAAGGGCTTTTTGGTAAATCTCGCTACAATCTGGTTTATTGACTGGAGAGCCGGAGTTATCGCAACAGTAGTTATGGTAGTGCTTGTACTTGTAATCAAGTATATGTCTGTAGCCACAATGGTAGCCCTTGTGCTTGCAGCTATTTCACTTCTGGTATTTACGGTTGACAGCATATGGATTTTTGCAATGTATATGTGCTGCGTGCTTTTTATGATTTACAAGCATAAGGAAAACATCAAAAGACTTATGAACGGAACGGAATCAAAGTTCCATCTTAAATGATTATTCTGCCAATTGATAATTGATAACCGAAGCAGTGTGCGATGCATATCAGATGTATCTGCACACTGTTTTGGTTTTGAAAAAATATTCCATGTGCAGCATTTTTAATATTGAAAAGCATAAAGCAAATTGCTATAATAAATGTAATTGCGAAATAAAACTAGGAGGATTTTATAAATGAAGGTTTTAGTTATGAATGCAGGCAGTTCATCATTAAAGTATCAGCTCATTGATATGGATAATGAGAGCGTTCTTGCAAAGGGTAATGCTGACAGAATCGGTATTGATAAGTCATTTGTTAAGCATAAGGCAGGAGAGAAGGCTCAGGTTGTCATCGAGAAGGATCTTCCTTCACACAAGGAAGCAATCGAGGTTATTCTTTCACTTCTTGTAGATGCTGAGAACGGCTGCATTAAGTCAATGGAAGAAATCGGTGCCGTAGGACACAGAGTTGTTGCTTCCGGTGAGTACTTTAAGGAGCCTACACTTGTTACAGATGAGAGTCTTGAGAGAATGAAGAAGACCTTTGAGCTTGCACCTCTTCATAATCCCGCTGCTTATACAGGCGTTATGGCATGTCTTGCTGTTATGCCCAACACACCCAGCGTTCTTGTTTTTGATACAGCTTTCCATCTTACAATGCCTGAGAAGGCTTATATGTACAACATTAAGTACGAGGACTATGTTGAGTACGGTGTAAGACGTTACGGTGCTCACGGAACCAGCCACAGATTTGTATCAGGTAAGGCTGCAGAGTACCTTGGAAAGGATCCTTCAGAGGTTAATATTATTACATGTCACCTTGGCAACGGTTCTTCAATCAGTGCCGTAAAGGGCGGCAAGTGTGTTGACACATCTATGGGCTTCACACCTCTCGCCGGTGTATGTATGGGAACACGTTCAGGTGATATTGATGCTTCTGCCGTTGAGTTCCTTGCAACAAAGAAGGGTATGGATATTCATCAGATTCTTACATACCTGAACAAGGAGTCAGGACTTAAGGGTCTTTCAGGCGGATACTCAGATTTCCGTGACCTTACAGCAAATGTTGCCGAGGGTGGTGTAAAGGGTGCCCGTGCACAGCTTGCCCTTGATATATTTGCTTATAACTGCAAGAAGTATGTAGGTTCATACATGGCAGTTCTCGGTAAGGTAGATGCTATCGTATTTACTGCAGGTATTTCAGAGTGGAACGGTTTCATTATCAATAATATTCTTGAGGGTCTTGATGTATACGGCATCGAGGTTGACAAGGAGAAGAACACCGATTCATGTCCTGTTCCCGTAAAGGATATCACAGGTCCCAACGGTAAGGTTAAGGTACTTGTTATCCCCACAAATGAGGAGCTTGTTATTGCCAGAGATACAAAGGCAGTTGTTGAGAAATAAATATTTTACAGAAAGGTTCGCATTGCGACAGGTTAAAAAAGATGAGCTTTATTGATGAAATTAAGGTACGTGCAAGAAAAGATATTAAGACAATCGTTCTTCCCGAGGGTGAGGACAGAAGAGTTCTTGAGGCTGCTGCCACAACAGTTAAGGAGGGCAATGCCAAGGTTATCGTTCTCGGTGCAGAAGAGGATGTAAAGAAGCTTGGTGAGGGTCTTGATTTATCAGCAGTTACAATTATCAATCCTAAGACAAGCGATAAGCTTAATGCTTATATTGACAAGCTTGTTGAGCTTCGTCAGGCAAAGGGTATGACTCCCGAGCTTGCACAGCAGACACTTACAACAGATTATACTACATTCGCTGTAATGATGGTTAAGATGGGTGATGCAGACGGTGTTGTTTCAGGTGCATGCCATTCAACAGCAAATACACTTCGTCCCTGCTTACAGATTCTTAAGACTGCTCCCGGCAACAAGTCAGCTTCAGCATTCTTCCTTATGATTGTTCCTGACTGTGAGTACGGTGAGAACGGTGTATTCGTATTCGGTGACTGCGGTCTTAACCAGAATCCCGCTCCCGAGCAGCTTGCTGAAATCGCTTCTCAGTCAGCTAAGAGCTTTGAGCTTCTTACAGGCAAGAAGGCTAAGGTTGCAATGCTCAGCCATTCATCAAAGGGCAGCGCAAAGCATGATGATGTAACAAAGGTAGTTGAGGCTACAAGAATTGCAAAGGAGACATATCCTGAGCTTACAGTTGACGGAGAGTTACAGCTTGATGCTGCAATCGTTCCTTCGGTTGGTTCTTCAAAGGCTCCCGGTTCAGAGGTAGCAGGCCAGGCTAATACACTTATTTTCCCTGACCTTGATGCAGGTAACATTGGCTACAAGCTTGTACAGAGACTTGCTAAGGCAGAGGCTTACGGTCCTGTTATGCAGGGTCTTGCAGCTCCCGTAAATGACCTTTCACGTGGCTGCTACGCAGAGGATATCGTTGGTGTTATCGCTATTACAGCAGTTCAGGCTGCCAACAAATAATTTAAGATAAATTAAATATTATGATCTGGCGATTCGGTATATAATATGCCGAATCGCTTTTTTACTATTTTGTTGAATTGTTCCGTAAAAAATGCTATCATAGAATATGTATGCATAAATGCAGACAATATTAACAGCTTATATTAAAAGATTTATATATTATGTATTTTTGAAAGGCTAAAATATGGGTGTATTATCAGAAATTAAGCCTGAAAAGGTCTTTGAGTTTTTTGAATTGATTTCCTCGGTTCCGCGTGGTTCATCAAATACTAAAGCGGTCAGTGATATCGTAGTTGAATTTGCAAAGGAACGCGGACTTGAATGTTATCAGGATGAACTGAATAATGTGATTATTAAAAAGCCTGCAAGCTCTGGCTATGAAGAGCATGAGCCTGTAATAATTCAGGGACATCTCGATATGGTATGTGCCAAAACAGAGGATACCAGAATTGATATGAAGAGGCAGCCGATTACGCTTCTTCATGATGATAATTATGTTTATGCAGACTGTACGACTCTGGGGGCGGATGACGGAATCGCGGTAGCTATGGCTATGGCGGTTCTTGATGCGGATGATTTAAAGCATCCTCCGATTGAAGCGGTATTTACCGTTGATGAAGAAACAGGCATGGACGGAGCGAAGGGCATTAATGCAGAGCTTTTAAAGGGGCGGGTTCTTTTGAATATTGACAGTGAGGAAGAAGGCATATTTACCTGCGGCTGTGCAGGCGGCTGCGGAATATCCTCTGAAATGGAGGTAAAAAGACTCTGTGATGACAGCGGCAAAAAGGTAACCTCTGACGAGCTTCTTCGTTATCTGCATTACGAAGTCATTATTGATGGATTTTTAGGCGGACATTCAGGTGTGGATATTGATAAGCATCGTTTAAGTGCAACTCATAAGCTCGGTTCCGTTTTGTTTGAAATCAACAGGGAATGTCCTATTTTGCTTACACATATTCAGGGCGGCTTTTTTGATAATGTAATTGCCGATAAAGCAACTGCTCTTGTTGCGGTAGAGCCTGAAAATGACGAGCTTTTTAACAGTCTGATTGAAGAATTCAATGATAAAATAGCTGATGAGTACAAGGAGGATGACCCGGACGGTTCACTTAAGGCAGTAAAGATTGATGAGCTTAAGCTCAGCTTCAGTCATGAACCTTTAGACAGGGCTTCTACCGACAGAGTTCTTTCTTCGATTTATTATCTCCCTCAGGGCATAAGTAAAATGAGTGATACTATGCCGGGACTTGTGCAGACATCATCAAATCTGGGCATCATCAGAATGGAGCGAAATTGCTTTAAATTCAGCGCTTCGGTTCGTTCCTCGGTAAAGAATGAGAAGGAACAGCTTATAGAGGAAATAGTTGACCTGGTAGATACTCTTGACGGTAAATCCACTCTGCACGGCGATTATCCCGGATGGGAATTTAAGAAGGAATCTAAGCTCAGGGATATATGCGTAGAGGTATATAAAAAGCAGTATGATGAGAACCCCGAGGTTGTTGCCATTCATGCGGGACTTGAATGCGGTCTGTTTATGGAAAAGCTGGACGGACTTGATGCTATTTCCTTCGGACCGGATATTTTTGATATCCATACTCCCGATGAGAAGCTCAGTATTGCATCGACACAGCGTGTATGGAATATGTTAAAAGGAATTCTTGAAAAACTGTAAGTTGAAAGGAAGGGTATTTAAAATGAAAGGAATCAGAAAATTACTGTTTTTAATGATTGCGGTTTTTTCTTTGTTGGCAGCTGCAGGCTGCAGCAGTAAAAAAGAACTTACAATTGATCTTAATCAATATGCCGGTATTGAGGAAAAGGGTTATGATACAGTCGGAAGCTGTAAGGGTAAGTTTGATTATAATAAGCTTTTAAGAGATAATGAGGAGGCTGTGGGTTCGGAAAATGTCCCCGCTCTTCAGCGTCTTTTCAGAAAGATTGATCTGACTGCCGATAAGACAACTAATCTTAAAAACGGTGATACCGTTACACTTAGCTGGGGAACGGTTGATACACAGACATTTTTAAATGAATACGGAATTACATTGACATATTCGGACGGAGTAACAGCTACGGTTGATGAGCTTCAGGAGCTTAAAGAGGTAGATATTTTTGATTATATTAAGTTAAAGCAGGAAGGATATTCGCTGATAGGAAGATGTTCGACTTATATAACCTATGAGTATACTACTGAACGTATTGATGATTTGCTGCCGTTTCTGAAATTTGAATTGGATAAGGACTGCGATCTTTCAAACGGAGACGAGGTTGTTGTCAGTGTTTCGTGCAATAATTCAACTGAGAATGTGGATGAGTTTGCCGCTTCTTTAGGTAAGAAGTTAAAGAGCAAGGAGAAAAAATATACCATTGACAGCTTATGGCAGTGTGAGGTTTACGATCCCTTTGAAAATCTTGAATATAGTCTTGTGGGTATGAACGGTTACGGCTTCCTTGCAAATTGGGAATGCTACAACTATTTATCATCGGATTCATTTGTGATTGAGCCTGAAAAAACCGAGGGCTTTTCAAACGGAGACGAGCTGGTATTTAGCTTAAAATCAAAGGATTCAGTCGATGACATGGATAAGGCTTTAGCTTTAATGGGGCTTTCTGTACCTAATAAGGAGGTCAGAATCCCGGTTGAAGGCTTAAGAGACGGTCTTTCAGATATTTCACAGTTAAGTCCCGAAACTCTTGAAAGGCTTATTTCAGAGGATATCAGTTATACACAGTATTGTGTGTCAAATAATTATTATGAAGCTGATATAATGCGTGAAATGCTCTATATTGGTTCTGCAATCGGAGTTGACAAGAATAATCCCGATGTTGATAACAAATTTTTTAACATATATAAGTGCGATTTTGTATCCACCTATGATGATCCTTATTTCATTTATCTTTACTGTGAAAGAGATAATGTATATGTAAATGAGGACGGCTCACTCGATGCTCATGAATTCTATTCACCCTTTGATACTAATTATTGGGCGGATGATGATGAGTATTTTGTAGGTGCTAACGGATATTCTTACTATGGCTTTGATTCACTTGATAAAATGAATGAGGCTAAGCTTGCAGAGCTTAACATGGTATTTAATAATGTTCAGGATGTAGCTATGGAGCATCATATCATTATTCCTGAGGTATATGCATACGCTTCATATTCCGATGACAGCTTTAATGCCAGCTATGACGGTGCCGAAACAGTGGCAGCCTCCGCACCTCTTTTAACAGGTGAGGGTGAGTATACCATTAAGATTGCCGCAAAGGATATGACCTACAGAGTTCCTGCATTTAATCCCAACGGTATTTCAAATCTTGAGATTACACTTACAAACGGTATCGAATTATTTGATAAGCTTCATTTACAGGTTACTGATGTAAAGATTAAATGTGATTCTGATTCTGTTCCCGTTGATCTTTCAAGGGTTATCTTTAAGCCTAAGAACGAAACTGATTATATGCTCGTGATCTACAGCGTATACAGCGGACAGCCCAAGGATATGTCAGCGGTTAATAATGAGCTGATTAATTTTACCAAGTCCATGAAGATTACTCTTGTAGTTGAGAAAGAATGATCGTGGACTATTAGGAAAGGATAAGATTTATAATGAAATGGACTAAATTTATTCTTGAAACAACCACTGAGGCTGAGGACCTTGTAAGTGCCGTACTTAATGAAATGGGTATCGAAGGCATCGAAATTGAGGACAAAATCCAGCTTTCAGAGGAAGATAAGAAGAAAATGTTTATAGACATTCTTCCAGAGCTTCCTCCTGATGACGGTGTGGCAGAAATCAGCTTTTACTGTGATTCGGATATTGATGCCGAGGCCTTGAAGGAAGCGGTTATTGAAAATCTTTCCGAATATGCTGACGGATATAATCTTGGAAGCTTAAAAATTACGGTCGGAGAGACTGAGGACAAGGACTGGATTAATAACTGGAAGGAATTTTTCCATCCCTTCAGAATAGATGATACCATTGTTATTAAGCCTACCTGGACTGAGCTTGAGGATAAAAAGGATGGCGACATGGTCATTGAAATTGACCCCGGAACAGCTTTCGGAAGCGGCTCTCACGAGACTACCAAGCTCTGTATTCTGAACCTTAAGAAGTATCTTAAGGCAGGCGAAAAGCTTCTTGATGTGGGCTGTGGCAGCGGAATTCTTTCGATTATGGGAATTAAGCTCGGGGCAAAGGAAGCATTCGGTATAGATATTGATGAAATCGCAACCTCAACCTCGATTGAAAATGCCGGAGTTAATCATATCGATAAGTCTGTTATCGGCTTTGCCACAGGAAATGTTCTTGAAGATGATGAGCTTTGCAAAAAGCTTGAATTTGATAAGTATGATATTGTAGTGGCAAATATACTTGCGGATATTATTATTCCTTTATCAGGTGTATGCGGCAGATATATGAGAAAGGATGCTCTTTTTATCAGCTCAGGTATCATTAACACAAAGGAAGAGGCCGTTAAAGAGGCACTTATTAAGAATAATTTTGAAATTATCGAGATTAGTCATATGAATGACTGGGTAAGTATTGTTGCCAAATTAAAATAATCTTCGGCCGAACTAATTAATAAGGATGGTAAATTAATGTATCATTTTTACACTGATAAATCTAATATCTTGGATAAGCAGATAAGCGTATTCGGCGAGGATGTAAATCATATTAAGAATGTACTTCGCATGCAAATCGGTGAAGAACTGATAATATGCGACGGCGAGGGTGTTGATTATCATTGCAGAATAAGTGAATTTGGTAAGGATTATGTAAATGCTGACATTCTGGAATTTGCTGATTCTGAGGCTGAAATGCCCTTTAAGGTCTATCTTTTCCAGGGACTTCCCAAAAAGGATAAGATGGAAATGATTATTCAAAAGACAGTCGAGCTCGGTGTATATGAGATTATTCCGGTGATGACAAAGCGAGTAATTGTAAAGCTTGACGATCCTAAAAAGGAAGCAAAGAAGCTTGAACGCTGGCAGGCTATAGCTGAGAGCGGGGCAAAGCAGTCCGGCCGCGGAATTATCCCGAAGGTACACAGTCTCTTAAGCTTCAAGGAGGCTATAAAGATGGCTAAAGATATGGATATGGCTATTATTCCTTATGAGAATGCCGACAGCTCCGCAGAAGGTATGAGACAGGCCAGAGAGCTTATAGAAAGCTTTAAGGATAAGGGCAGTGTAGCTGTATTTATCGGACCCGAGGGCGGATTTGAAGCGTCTGAGGTTGAATTTGCAATGGAGAACGGGGTAAAGCCCGTAACACTCGGCAAGAGAATTCTTCGAACGGAAACTGCCGGTCTTATGGTTCTTTCCGCAATCGGTTTTCTTGCAAATTAATGTGAAAAATAAGCTTGCGATGCATTTAGAAAGGCATGGTTGTTATAAATATGGAAGCATATTTAGATAATGCGGCAACGACAAAAGTCAGTGACCGTGTTGCTGAAATTGTAAAGAAGACGATGTCCGTCGATTACGGAAATCCGTCTTCGAAGCATAATAAGGGCTTTGATGCCGAGCAGTATGTTAAGGCTGCAACAAATATTATAGCGGATTCTCTGAAGGTTCAGCCTAAGGAAATAATCTTTACCTCCGGCGGTACCGAATCCAATAATATGGCGCTGATAGGTGCGGCTTTAGCAAATAAGAGAAAGGGCAATCACATTATCAGTTCAGGCTTTGAACACGCTTCGGTATATAATCCTCTTTTATCACTTGAGGATTTCGGATTTAAGATAGATTTTGCCCCCGTGGATGAAAAGGGTCATATTAAAACAGAAGAGCTTCTGAAGCTGATAAGCGATGAAACCATTATTGTTTCCATAATGTATGTAAACAATGAAGTAGGTGCTGTTCAAAATATAGCCGGGCTTTCAAAAGCGATTAAGGCAAAAAAGAATGATCTGATTTTTCATGTGGATGCTATTCAGGCATACGGAAAATATAGAATTTTTCCTAAAAAAGAGGGCATCGATATGCTGAGTGTCAGCGGCCATAAGATAAACGGCCCCAAGGGCAGCGGCTTCCTTTACGTAGATGAAAAGGTTAAGGTTCGTCCTCTGATATTCGGCGGCGGACAACAGAAAAACAGACGCTCAGGTACTGAAAACGTACCTGCTATTGCCGGAATTGGTGAAGCAGTAAAGGAATTCTACGAAAATCATGAAGAGAAGATTAACAGACTATATGATTTGAAAAAGCATATGCTTGAAAGAATCCCGGAGGTTCCGGGAACACATGTGAATGCCGCATCGCTTGACTCATTAAGGGAAGCAGCACCTCATATTGTGAGCGTAAGCTTTGATAAAATAAAATCAGAGGTTCTTCTTCATGCACTGGAGGAGAAGGGAATATGTGTATCATCCGGCTCGGCCTGTTCTTCGAACCATCCCGGTATAAGCAGTACATTAACTGCCATCGGTGTAAAAAAGGAGCTGCTTGATTCAACACTTCGCTTCAGTTTTTCCGTAAATACAACTATTGAAGAAATTGATTATTGTATAGATACGCTGAAGGAACTGGTACCGATATATTCCAGATTTTCGAGACGCTAGTAATTGCGAATTATTATTTTTCAAATGCAGCTTTGTACCAAAGATAAAGCCTGCGTTACAATAAAAAGATATTGTCAGTAATGTAAAAAAATTTTGCATGCAAATATCTGTCAGGCAGATATTTTGCGGTACAGTTAAAATAAAACAATTATAAGATATAGCCGGAAAGGTATGGTGATAGAATGGTTTACAAGGTTTTACTTGTAAAATATGCTGAAATAGGTATTAAAGGAAAAAACCGATACGTTTTTGAGGATGCGCTCTGCGACAGAATAGCTGAAAAGCTTGAGAAGGTAGCGGAGGGCTTCGAGGTTGTCAGAGAACAGGGAAGAATCAAGATTTCCTGTCCCGATGTATATGATTTTGACGAGACAATTGCCCAGCTTAAGACAGTTTTCGGTATCTGGGAGATTTGTCCTGCGGTAGTTATAGAGGATGCTTCATGGGACAGCCTGGTTAAGGGTGTCGGTGATTATGTTGAGGAACGATACGGTGACCGAAAAATGACCTTTAAGGTAGAGGCCAGACGTTCCGATAAATCATATCCTATGACTTCACCTGTGATTGCCAGCGAAATGGGTGGCTGTATGCTCGACAGATTCCCTAATCTGTCTGTAGATGTACATAAGCCTGAAATGCTTCTTTATGTGGAAATCAGAAATATGGCTTATGCATATTCAGAGTCAATCAAGGGTCTCGGCGGAATGCCTCTCGGTGCTAACGGAAGAGCAATGCTTTTACTTTCGGGCGGTATAGACAGTCCTGTTGCGGGATATATGGTTGCAAAGCGCGGTATCGTAATTGATGCGGTATATTTCCATGCACCGCCTTATACCAGTGAAAGAGCAAAGCAGAAGGTTGTAGACCTTGCAAAGCTCATAAGTGTCTATACAGGTCCCATCAGACTTCATGTAGTAAACTTTACCGATATTCAGCTTGCAATTATTGATAAGTGTCCGCGTGAGGAGCTTACAATCATTATGCGTCGTTATATGATGCGTATTGCTGAAATTTTTGCTGAAAAATGCAAGTGTCAGGCACTTATTACAGGTGAATCCATCGGTCAGGTGGCAAGCCAGACACCTCAGAGTCTGCTCTGTACGAATGCAGTCTGCAAGCTTCCCGTATACAGACCCGTAATTGCTTTTGACAAGCAGGATATCGTAGATATTGCTGAAAAGATCAATACCTATGAGACTTCGATTGAGCCTTATGAGGACTGCTGCACGATATTTGTTGCAAAGCATCCCGTAACAAAGCCTTATCTTAATATCATTGAGCATTCGGAGAAGAAGCTTAATGATGTAATCGATGAACTGATGCAGAAGGCAATCGATACGGTTGAAATTATTGAAGTAAACTGATGAAAAGAATTACCGGATACATTTGACTGTATCCGGTAATATTTGAAATAAAAAAACCGGTTCAGCGAACCGGTTCAAAATTTTGATTCAATGATTAGATTAAGTAGGGCTTAAGGCTCTCAAGGATAGCATCTACATCATCCTCTGAGTGAATATTAAGCTCGATGGGCTTTGAAAGATCAAGTGAGAAGATACCCATGATTGACTTAGCGTCGATAACATATCTTCCTGATACAAGATCAAAGTCTGAATCATACTTTGTAACTGTGTTTACAAATGACTTAACTGCGTCGATTGAATTTAAACTAATTTTTACTGTCTTCATAATTATTCTCCTTTGCATTATAAATGTATGTACAACATTAAGCTTTTACTTAATGCGTGTCATCTTTAATTGACATCTTTAGTATATAGGTGAAAATTAAAAATGTCAATATACAGAGTATCCAATCTTTTATTTATACAGATTTTACATTTGATTAAAATTTTTATCATTTAATATTCTGCAAAGGCAAATTATTGTGCAATTCGCACAATGAGATAAAAGACAGCTATAAATATACTTTATTTTGAGGTATTTGGAATTATGATTAAAGCGGGACTTCTGTCTCTGGGCTGTAAGGTAAACAGCTGTGAAACGGAACAGATAAGAGAGGAACTTGTCAGCTACGGAATTGAGATAGTTGATTTTGAAGAATATGCCGATGTCTATGTGATTAATACATGTTCCGTAACTAATATTGCAGACAGAAAATCAAGACAGATGCTGCATAAAGCAAAGAAAATGAATCCTGAAGCTCTTGTGGTGGCTACAGGCTGTTATGCGCAGATAGCCGGAGAAAAGCTGGCCGATACAGGAGATGCGGATATAGTCATCGGTAACAATCATAAGGGAAATGTAGCCGAATATATAGCAAATTATTTTAAGATTATAGAGTCATCGGATATACCGGATGTATATGTTGACAAGATTGCCGACGAGAAATGCTTTGAGGAGATTAATCTTTCTACATATCCGGAAAAATCACGTGCTTTTGTTAAAATCGAGGATGGCTGCAATCAGTTCTGTTCATACTGTATTATTCCTTATGCAAGAGGCCGTGTCCGCTCACGTGACGAGGAAAGCATTATAAGTGAGGTTAAAAAGCTTTCGGAAAACGGATTTAAGGAAATAGTACTTACCGGAATTCATTTGTCCTCCTACGGCAATATGAATTATGAAAAAGCCCTGAATAAGGATAATCCCCTGTTAAAGCTGATAAATATTCTTTCGGAAATTGACGGAATAGAAAGAATCAGGCTTGGTTCTTTGGAGCCGCGAATTATAACAGAGGAATTTGCAAAGGCTCTTGCGGCAAACAGTAAGGTTTGTCCTCACTTTCATTTATCGCTTCAGAGCGGCTGTGACAGTGTTTTAAAGAGAATGAACCGTCATTATACGGCAGAGGAATTCCTTGATAAATGTCAGATTTTAAGAGCCGCCTTCGACAGACCGGCCATTACTACGGATGTTATAGTAGGCTTCCCGGGTGAAAGTGAAGAAGAATTTATTGCTTCAAAGGAGATGCTTGAAAAGGCGTCCTTCAGTAAAATGCATATTTTTAAATATTCCAGAAGAGCGGGTACTGTCGCTGACAGAATGCCGAACCAGATTATCGAGAAGGTTAAGCATGAACGAAGCGTTATTCTTCAGGAGCTTGATGATAAAATGCATTACGAATATATTAAAAGCTTTGTGGGTGAGACGGAAAACGTTCTTATCGAGGAAGACACGGATGAATTCTTTTCAGGACTTACCGGAAGGTATATTAATGTAAAAATTAATAAAAAATCTGATTCTAAAGCAGAGATAAATACTATCAGAAATGTTAAAATTACGGGAATTTCGGAAAATAATGAGCTGCTTGCAGATTTTTGTTGAAAAAGCTATTTTTATCAAGTATAATTATATGATGCAAAACTGTAATAGATTTTGAAATTAAACAGGGGCATTATTAGTTTGAAATAATTATATCGAGAGAAAGGTATGGTTAAAAATATGGAAAACAGAGGCGATACACAATATTTCAGACCTGCGAAGGAGCAGGAAAATGTTGTAAGAGACACAATTGAGGATGTATATGAGGCACTTACTGAGAAGGGCTATAATCCGGTAAGCCAGATTGTCGGATATATTATGTCGGGTGATCCCACATATATCACCAGCCATAACGGAGCCAGAAGTCAGATTATGCGCGTTGAGCGTGATGAGATTATTGAGGAGCTGCTTAAGGATTACATTCAGCAGAATTTTAGATAATGGGTAAAAGAATTATGGGCCTCGATTTCGGGGCAATGACATGCGGTGTTGCTATCAGTGATGAGCTGCAAATTACAGCACAGGGCATAGAAACAATCAGACGTACGCATGAGAATAAGCTTCGTAAAACCTTAGCACGCATCGAAGAGCTTATTATGCAGTATGATGTCGATAAAATTGTGCTCGGACTGCCGAAAAAGCTTGATGGTTCAGAAGGCGAGCGTGCAGAAAAGTCCAGAGCATTTAAGGAAGATTTAGAAAGACGTACAGGTCTTGAGGTAGTGTTATGGGATGAGAGGCTTACTACGGTTGAAGCACACAGAGCACTTGACGAGGCCGGAATGAGTCTTGAAAAGAAAAATGAGATAGTAGATAAGATTGCTGCGGTTATCATTTTAAGAAGCTATCTTGATTATCTTTCTATGCAGAGTAAATAAATATCCGGGAAGGTATGGTATTATATTATGGATAAAGATGATGTAAAGAAAATACAGATTACTACGGATGATGGTGTTACCATTGATTTGTATCCGGTTGCAGAGACTAAGCTTAATGGGGTAAACTATGTTCTCGTTGCAGACAGTGAGGCTGATGACGGTAATGCATTCATTCTTAAAGAGGTTGAAACCGTCGATAACGATATTGCCTATGAGCTTGTAGATGAAGAAACAGAGCTTAATGCAATCGGTGATATTTTTAATGAGCTGCTTGATGACGTAGATATAGTTGAAGAGGATTAATTGCAGGTAACTATTTAGTTATAAGGGCAGTTAATATATTTGCAGGGGATAATGAGTAAGAAGAAGAGTATAGAAATTGGAGATGATGAATTCTATCTGGCAGATGATGCCGAAGAAATGTCATCAGGAGTAAAAATAATTCCGCTTGGCGGACTTGAACAGATTGGAATGAATATCACTGCCTTTGAGTTTGGCGAGTCAATTATTGTTGTTGACTGTGGTATTGCTTTTCCCGAGGAAGAAATGCTGGGTGTAGACCTGGTTATTCCTGACGTAACATATTTGAAGGATAATATTGACAGGGTAAAGGGATTTTTTATAACCCACGGTCATGAGGACCATATCGGTGCTTTACCCTATGTTTTGAAGGATGTATGTGTGCCTGTTTACGGTACATGTCTTACTATTGCACTTATTGAGAATAAGCTTAAAGAGCATGAAATGCCTAAAAAGGTAAGAACAAAAATCGTAAAATACGGTCAGAGTGTCAATGTAGGTGATTTCAGGGTAGAATTTATCAGAACTAATCACAGTATAGCTGATGCGGCCGCTCTTGCGATTCATACACCTGCCGGAATTATTCTTCATACAGGTGATTTTAAGATTGATTATACACCGGTTTACGGTGAAACCATTGACCTTTGCCGTCTGGCGGAGCTGGGCAAAAAGGGAGTACTTGCACTTATGTGTGACAGTACGAACGTTATGCGTCCGGGTTATACTATGTCAGAGAGAACGGTAGGCAAAACCTTTGATACTATTTTTATGGAAAACAGTAAGAAGAGGATTATTGTCGCTACCTTCTCGACTAATGTTGACAGAGTTCAGCAGATTATAAATTCTGCCGAAAAATACGGCCGTAAGGTGGTAATCGAGGGCCGCAGCATGGTAAATGTGATTACTACCGCATGTGAACTCGGCTATATAAAGGTTAAGGAAGAAACCTTCATACCGGTAGATATGATGAAGAGCTACCCTGATGAGCAGATAGTGCTTATTACTACGGGAAGTCAGGGTGAGGCGATGGCTGCGCTTTCAAGAATGGCTGCAAATCTTCACAAGAGGATTACAATTAAGCCGGGTGATGTGGTTATTTTCAGTTCTTCGGCCATTCCCGGAAATGAGAAGAATATCTTTAAGGTAATAAACGAGCTTGAGATGATCGGTGCAAAGGTTATTTTCCAGGATGCCCATGTTTCGGGACATGCGTGTCAGGAGGAAATTAAGCTGATTTATTCGCTTGTTAAGCCTAAATATTCAGTTCCTATCCACGGTGAGTACAGATTCCTTGTGGCACATAAGGAGCTTGCTGTAAAGATGGGACTTGAAAAGGATAATGTATTTATTCTTTCTTCAGGTGATGTACTTGAGCTTACTGCTGATAGTGCGAAGCTTGTGGATAAGGTTAAGTACGGTGCCGTTATGGTGGACGGTCTGGGAGTCGGAGATGTAGGAAATATCGTTCTTCGCGACAGACAGCAGTTATCAGAGAGCGGACTTATTATTGTTGCTTTATCAATTGACGGTGCTTCGGGAGAGATTCTCTCCGGACCTGAGATTATCTCAAAGGGCTTTGTATACGTAAAAGAGGCTGAGGAGCTTCTTGAGGAGCTAGAGGAGCAGGTAAATGCAACACTTGAAATAATTATAGAACGTCAGATTTGTGACTGGAACAAAATGAAGTCACTTATCAGAGATTCTCTTGCGGATTATCTGTGGAAGAGAATGAAGAGACGTCCGGTTATTATGCCGGTATTTATGGAGGTTTAAATGAATTCAAAGGCCAGCGGTACAGGAAGATCAACAGGTTTAAGAGTGCTTCTCAGAATGTCGGGAGGCTTTCTTCAGGTGTGCCTGAATCTTGTTATATACGCGGTTATCATCATCTTAATCTATAAGGCTGCCAACTACAGCTATGATTTTGCTTACAAGGTAATGGGCGATGTAAGGATGGAGGAAGCACCCGGACGAAATGTTAAATTACAGATTCTGAAGGGTGAGACCTCGATGAATGTTGCCACTAAGCTTGAAACAAATAAGCTGATAGATGACAAATACGCATTTTTTGTCAAAATGAAGCTGAATAAGGTTGAAATCATGCCGGGTACCTTTGTACTTAATACATCAATGAATTATGATGAAATAATTAATATTATTAAGGATTATGATAATTCGGTGGCTAAGGAAACTACCGTAGAAGAGGCAGAAGCCATGCCGTAATTAAAAGCGTTTTTATTGTTTTTGAATGAGGTGTGGATATGATAGTTAATGAACATATTGAAGATTATATAAATTCATTGGGAAGCGATATGGCGCCCGAGCTTGACAGGCTTGAAGCATGGGCTTTGGATAACGGAGTTCCGATTATCAGAAAGTCAATGCAGACGCTGCTTCGTTTCATACTGATTAAGGAAAAGCCGAAGCGGATTCTGGAGGTAGGAGCTGCTATCGGCTTCTCTGCATTGTTTATGAGTAATAATATTCCGAAGGATTCGCACATCACAACCATTGAAAAGGTTGAAATGAGACTCGTAGAAGCACGTAAAAATCTGGCGGGAAATGACAAAATTACTCTGCTTGAAGGCGATGCGCTTGAAGTTCTTGAAAATCTGGCAAATGAAGTCAGTGAAGAAACCAAATTTGATTTCGTATTTCTTGATGCCGCAAAGGGTCAGTATTTGAACTTTTTAAAAAGCATCAGAAAGCTTATGGCTCCCGGAGCTCTTCTTATCACAGACAATATTCTGCTTGAGGGAAGCATAGCCGAATCCAAATTCTCCATTGAGAGACGCGACAGAACGATTCACCTGAGAATGAGAGAATATCTCCATGAAATAACCCATTCTCCTGATTTTGAGACTGTGATATTGCCTCTTGGGGACGGGGTCGCGGTATCATATTTTATGAAAGAGAGAAATGAATGAAGAAACCTGAATTATTAATGCCTGCCGGCAATCTTGAAATATTAAAAACGGCATTTAACTTTGGCGCAGATGCAGTCTACCTTGGCGGAGATATGTACGGACTTCGTGCCAAGGCTCATAATTTTTCTAATGAAGAAATAGCCGAGGGCGTGGAATTTGCCCACAAATTAGGCAAAAAAGTATATATTACGGTAAATATTACCGCACATAATTATGACATAGAAGGTATTAAAAAATATCTTAAGGAGCTCGCGGTAATAGCTCCCGACGGATTCATTATTTCGGACCCAGGCGTATTTATGCTTGCTGCCGAGCTGGCTCCGAATGTTGAGAGACATATCAGTACTCAGGCAAATAATGTGAATTACCTTGACTATAATTTCTGGTATAAGTTAGGAGCAACGCGAGTTGTATCTGCACGTGAGCTTTCATTGGCTGAAATTAAGGAAATTAGGGCAAATATACCTGAGGATATGGAAATTGAGAGCTTTATTCACGGCGCTATGTGTATTTCATATTCCGGAAGATGCCTTTTGAGCAATTATCTTACAGGACGTGATGCAAATCTCGGAGAATGTACTCATCCCTGCAGATGGCGTTATCATCTGGTGGAAGAGACCAGACCCGGCGTATATATGCCTGTGGAGGAAAATGAGAGAGGAACATATATATTCAATTCACGTGACCTTTGTATGATAGACCATATCCCTGAGATAGTGGATGCCGGAATAAATTCACTGAAGGTTGAGGGACGAATGAAGACTGCTCTTTATGTTGCAACCGTTGCCCGTGCCTACAGAAATGCTATCGACAGTTATTTTGAATCACCCGAAGAATATGCTAAAAATGCAGCATTATTTGCTGAGGAGATTACCAAATGCACAAACCGTCAGTTTACGACCGGTTTTTATTTCGGAAAGCCTTCTTCGGATGCTCAGATTTATGACAGCAATGACTATAACAAGGACTATATTTATCTCGGAACAGTTCTGAAAACCAGATATTTTATCGGGGATAATGAGATTCCGGCAGCTTCGATTTCGGATGATATGATGAAAAATTCGGATATCAGAAGTGAATGTGAGCTTATCCAGAAGAATAAGTTTTGTAAAGGTGATCTTATAGAACGTTTAGCTCCGGGAAGCTTAGAAAAACAGGAACGCAGAGTTCTTATGATTAAAAACGAGGCGGGAGAGGAAATGGAAAGCTGTCCTCATGCTTCACAGCGAATATTTGTAACTGTGCAGGGCTATATTGCCCAAAATGATTTACTTAGGGTAGGACCAAACGATTAATTTGATTCGGCCTGGAAAGGATGCGTATCATAATGCGTCAGTTATCGAGAACAATTATTAAAAATCTTGCGGCGGGTGAAATGATTTACTCGCGCGGAATTCAGCATTTCAGAAACGGTGATATTAAAAACATTTCTGTAGTCAAATCTACGGGACAGATTCGTGTTTCGGTAAGGGATGTTTTCGAATATACAGTCATGCTGAATGATAATTCAAACGGCGAAATAACATATTCCTGTAATTGTGCTCAGTCACTTAAGGAACGTGACAAGGGTGCCTGCAAGCATGTTGTAGCAGGTTTGTTTGCCCTGCTCAAAGCCCAGGAAAAGGAAAAAATGTCCAAGCAGCCCACACCTGAGGACAGACGCGCCTGCTCGGTTCTTGATTATTTTCAGGCTCAGGAGGATTTGAATTACCCTAAAGAGGTTTTTCATATTGAACCCATAATTACCGTGCCTGAGATGCTTGGCTCGGGAGAGGCTAAGGCTTATCTTTCGATAAAAGCCGGCCGTGAGAAGCTTTATAAGGTTCAGACACTTAAGAAGTTTCTTATGGATTATCTGAAGCAGATTGATATTACTCTCGGTAAGGAATTTACCTTTATCTGTCAGGAAAGTGAGTTTGACAAGTCCTCACAGAACATTCTGGACTTCATACTTGAAGTATTTCAGATTGCAGGAATGGACGAAGAAATTGATACAAAAAAGCTTTTCCAGAAGGCAAATCTTGTGCTTACACAGCCACTGCTTTTAAAGTTTTTACGCCTGATCGGTAAAAATACCCTTACACTGGTGCTTTACGGTAAGGTATATGAGAATATCAGGGTATTTAAATCAAATCCCAATATTAAGTATGACCTTGATATAGTAGATGATACAATTTTGCTTGATTACCGTGATAAGGAGGCTATTTTACCTCTTACAAGAAACGGTGACCTTATATATTATAACGGCGGTATTTTTATTCCTTCACCGCAGTTTAAGCGTAATTATGCGCCCTTCTTTAATGCGCTCGGACGCGATAAGCCTGCGCTTTTATTCAGAGGAGAGAATAAAAAGAGATTCCTTGAAGAGCTGCTGCCCAAAATCGGTGACAGCATGGATATTGATATTCCCGAAGAGCTTCAGGACCGTTATCTTGATTTAGAGCTTAAATCAAAGATATTTTTCGATAAATATAACAATGGAATTAAGGCTGAGATTCATTTCGTATACGGTGATTTTGAATTCAGCAGCTTCAGTAATCCCGATTCTGATTATTATATTATTCTTCGAAAGAAGGAAGAAGAGGATGCACTGCGTGAAATGCTTGAAAACTATGGTTTTGAGGCAAGAAACAGCTTTTATCTCTTAAAATCAGAGTCTGCCATTTATGAATTTCTTCTGAGTGAGAAGGCTGACCTTATGGCAAAGGCCGAGCTCTATTATTCGGAGGATTTCAAGAAGCTTAAAATTAAATCCGGCGGCAATTTCAATATCGGTCTGCGCGTAAGCAGTAAGATGGACCTGCTTGAAATGAGCTTCGATTTTGAAAATATGAGCAGTGAGGAGCTTAAGAGTCTCTTCAGGTCCCTTAAGGTTCGTAAAAAATACTACAGAATGCAGGACGGCAGCTTCATTAATCTTTTGGACGGCGATATGGAGCGTTTGTCGGATATCCTTGATAATCTCGGCGTAACCTCAAAAAATATTGAGGAAACCGGTATCGTACTTAATAAAAGTAATGCCTTTTATCTGGATGATGCTCTTGAAAAAAGCGGCTTCGTAGTAAAGAAAAACAAGGATTTTGTTGAGCTTATCAAAAAGATTAAAAATGCCAGTGACCAGGAATATGAGTTCCCCGAAAATATTAATGCAGAGCTCAGAGGCTATCAGAAGACAGGTTACCAGTGGATGAGAACACTGGCGGCCAACAGTCTCGGTGGTATACTTGCGGACGATATGGGTCTTGGTAAAACTTTACAGGCCATCTGTTATATTTCAGGTGCTAAAAATGCCGCAACTGAAGAGGAATCAAAGCATTTCCTCATAATTTGTCCCAGCTCGATTATCTATAACTGGCTTGACGAAATTAATAATTTTGCACCCTTCCTTAAGTGTGCGGTTGTGGTTGGTGCGCCTCAGGATCGTAAGGATATGATTGAAAGCTATGAGGATTACGATATTCTCATTACCTCATATCCCTTAATAAGACGTGACGTCCAGCATTATAAAAAGATCAGATTTAACTCAATTTTTATAGATGAGGCTCAGTTTATCAAGAATGCTGCATCACTTAATGCTCAAAGCGTAAAGCAGCTTGTGGCTGATCACCGCTTTGCACTTACAGGTACGCCCATTGAGAACTCTTTATCTGAGCTTTGGTCGATTTTTGACTTTATTATGCCTAATTTCCTGATGACGCATACGCGTTTTACCGTGCGTTATGAGAAGCCTGTACTAAACGGAGATAAGCAGGCTATGTCTGATTTGTCGGTCAGAATACGTCCCTTTATCATGCGTCGTATGAAAAAGGATGTGCTTAGGGATCTTCCCGATAAGCTTGAGGAGAAGATGCTTACAGATCTTACCGAAGAGCAGCGTAAGGTATATCTGTCATATATGAATGATATTCGCGGTGACCTGTTCGGTGAGATTAAGGAAAATGGTATAGAGAAGAGCAAGATGAAGATTCTGGCCGCCCTTACAAGGCTTCGTCAGATCTGCTGCCATCCTTCCACCTTTTTAAGTAATTATACAGGCGGAAGCGGTAAGATGGACCTTCTTCTTCAGCAGCTTGACAATGCTATAGCAAACGGTCACAGAACTATCATTTTCTCACAGTTTACCGGCATGCTCGAGCTGATTAAGGCTGAACTTGATGCAAAAAATATAGGTTATTTCTACCTTGACGGAGGAACTCCGCCCAAGGAAAGACTTAAAATGGCAAAGGACTTTAATGAAGGCGAGAATTCGGTATTTTTGATTTCATTAAAGGCGGGCGGTACGGGTCTCAACCTTACCGGTGCGGATACTGTTATTCATTATGATCCCTGGTGGAATCCTGCCGTGGAGGACCAGGCAACAGACCGTGCTTACAGAATCGGCCAGACCAGTAATGTATATGTACTTAAGCTTCTTACCAGAGGTACGATTGAGGAGAAGATATATAAGCTTCAGCAGAAGAAAAAAGAGCTGTCGGACTTTGTGATTCAGCCTAACGGAGTATTCTTAAATTCACTTTCCGAAGAAGAGCTGGAGGATATTTTCTCATATAATTAAAAAAGCGGGCAGATTAATTCTGCCCGAGGATTATATTAAAAAATAATATATAATTGATAAAAAATATTTATTGCTGATTGTCAGAATCTTTTTTTGCATTGATTCTTTCAAGAACCATATCGTAGCCGTCATTGCCGTAATTAAGTGAACGGTT
Organism: Lachnospiraceae bacterium; assembly: GCA_024403355.1. Lineage (GTDB taxonomy): Bacteria > Bacillota > Clostridia > Lachnospirales > Lachnospiraceae > RUG11977. The sequence goes on along the minus strand of JAKSRW010000003.1, from coordinate 86,335 downwards.
TACTCGGCTGATGGTAGCGGTAGAAGCTCCCGTTTTTTCTGCTATATCAAGATAGGTTCTGCCCTGACGCAGCATTGATGCTACCTCAAAGCGCTGGGACAATGAAAGTATTTCATTTATAGTGCAAACATCCTCAAAGAATGTGTAGCATTCATCACGGTCCTTGAGTGAAAGAATTGCATCAAATAAAAAATCAACGGATTCTGTATGTATTTTTTGGTTCATAATAATTTCCTCACAGTTTATGGATGGTAATTTAGTTCTATAAAATTTTAACACTTTAATTTCGTAAAGTAAAGAGGGAATTTATAAATCTTTCGATTAGAAAAAATTTGTATAATTGATAAATTAATACTTGGAGGCTTTTTAAAAGTATGAGTTTGAAAAAAGGTGTGGAATACGAGGGAACAGTTCTTCGTACTGATTTTCCCAATAAAGGAATAGTTGCCTGCGAGGGTGAAAAAGTAACTGTTAAGGGTGCTTTGGAGGGGCAGAAGGTAAGCTTTGCGCTGAGTAAACAGAGAAACGGCAGATATGAGGGACGTCTTCATTCGGTAATCGAGAAGTCGCCTTTAGAATGCAGAGAGCCGGAATGTCCTCATTTTGACAGCTGCGGAGGCTGTACTTATCAGCGTCTTTCGTATGAAAATCAGCTTAAGTTCAAAAGCGAACAGGTAAAACGTATTCTAGACAATGCAGGAAATTCCGATTATGAATTTATGGGTATCGCAGCAAGTCCAAATGAGTGGGGCTATCGCAATAAGATGGAGTTTTCCTTTGGCGATGCCATGCGTGACGGAGAACTTACGCTTGGTCTTCATAAGCAGGGCAGCTTCTATGATATTCTTCAGATTAGTGACTGTAAAATAGTTAATAATGACTATAACGAGATTAATAAATGTGTAGTAGAGACCTGCAGGGAATATAATTTAACCTATTGTCATAAGCTTTCACATCAGGGATATCTTCGTCATCTTCTTATCAGAAGAGCTGCGACTACAGGTGAAATACTTGTTCATCTGGTAACTACATCACAGTGGACTAATCAGAATCTGTCCGAGACGGATTTTTATGAATATCTCGCCGATAAACTCTATTCACTTAAGCTTGACGGAAGTATTGTGGGATTTCTGCATCTGATAAATGATGATCCGGCCGATGCCGTAAAAGCTGATAAAACAGATATAATCAGAGGTAAAAACTTCTTTTTTGAAGAAATTTTAGGTCAGATATTTAAAATTACAACCTTCAGCTTTTTTCAGACAAATTCCTTCGGTGCAGAAGTATTATACAGTATTGTAAGAGATTATGTCGGAGAAACAAAGGACAAAGTAATATTCGACCTTTATTCCGGTACAGGTACTATAGCGCAGATTCTGGCACCGGTAGCAAAGAATGTAATCGGTGTAGAGATAGTTCCGGAGGCAGTAGAATCGGCAAAGGCCAACAGTGCACTTAACGGACTTACAAACTGTTCATTTATATGCGGTGATGTTCTTAAAACACTTGATGATATAAGCGATAAACCCGATATTATAGTTCTTGATCCCCCCAGAGAAGGCATTCATCCCAAGGCGCTCGAGAAGATAATTAACTACGGTGTAGATCATCTGGTATATATTTCCTGCAAGCCCACAAGTCTGGCAAACGATCTGACGATACTTCGCGAAGGCGGTTACAAGCTTGAAAAGGTGAAGTGCTGCGATATGTTCCCCAATACTGTGCATGTGGAGACTGTGTGTCTGCTTACTAAGACTAAATGATGGTCTCTTGGGGACGGGGTTGTTGGTTCATGTTTTCTTAAAAGCGAGTTTATTGGTTCAAAAACTTTTAGTGTCTTGTGATTATAATGAGGTGATTTTATGAGCATATTATCAAATCAGACTGCAAGAGATCTTAAAAAAAATCCAAAGCAAAATACAAAAGCTGAACCGACAGGCACTGTATTCGATTCCTGTTATTTCTCCGGAAAATATGATAAGTCAATGGATTGTGATAAATGTCCGCATAAAACACGTTGTTCCTGGTACGATGAACTATCACTCAGACGTTGAATAATTTAATGTTGGTTGTAATATAGATGTTTTGCATATTCTGTCAATGAAAGGCATATTTAATATGATAAAGACCGTAGTTATCGACAATATTGAAGGTGTAATGGCTTTGATAGCCGAGCAGACCTATAACAATGAGATAGACAGATTCAGGAGCTCTTATTTTTTCAGAGGCATGCCTGATATTAATTATAAGCTTGTAACTTCTCTGAAGCGTAACTGCAAGCAGCTTCAGAAGCAGCTTGAGCCTCATATGCTGAAGAACTTTACCAAATACGCAAGCCTTGATAATCCTACCCTTAATACCTCTGTCTGGAAGCAGATGATGGTAGGACAGCATCACGGACTTCCCACGCGTCTGCTCGATTGGACGAGATCACCCTTGATTGCACTTCATTTTGCAAATTCAGGTATAAATCCAGATAAGATTGCAAAACGTGACTGTGTTGTCTGGAGATTTGATATGAAGGACGTAAACCAGTACCTTCCGGAAAAATATAAGGAAGTTTTGAACAGAAATAAAACTTATGTATTTACCCTTGATACACTGAGTCAGGTGGTTCAAAGCCTTGAGGAATACGACTGGGATATGCAGGACAAATCCTTTGTAAATATTGAGCCTCCTTCAATTGACCAGAGAATTATCAACCAGTATTCCTTTTTCTCGATTATTCCAAATGGTATTGAAGATATAGAGACCTATATGGATAAATATACGTCAAATACTGTTAAATATATTATTAAAAGTGATATTAGATGGCAGGTGCGTGATTTACTGGACCAGTATAATATCAATGAAAGAATCATATATCCGGGACTTGACGGACTTTCAATGTCCCTGGCAAGACATTATTTTGTAAAATAACGGAGGATTGTAATGAAGGTTACACTTGAGCATTTAACAAAAAGATTCCCTAACAGGAACAAAAAAATCAAAGCGGATGTTGTAGCGGTAAATGATTTTACATTTGAGATTCCGGACGGAATTCTGGTAGGCTTACTCGGCCCTTCTGGCTGCGGAAAGAGTACAGCACTGAACCTTATTTCCGGTCTTGAGACACCTACCGAAGGTAAAATATATTTTGATGACGATGATGTAACCATGCTGCCTCCGGAGAACAGAGGAATAGGACTGGTTTTCCAGAATTATGCTCTTTATCCCCATCTTACAGTTCTGCAGAATATCATGTTCCCCCTTCAGAACTTTAAGGGAGATAAGAAAATGACAAAGCTTGCCATGGAGGAAAAGGCCAGGGAAGCTGCGAGACTTGTGCAGATTGACGAGCTGCTCGAAAGAAAGCCCAGTGAAATGTCCGGTGGCCAGCAGCAGCGTGTGGCAATCGCGAGAGCGCTTGTAAAGCAGCCCAATGTACTGCTTCTTGATGAGCCGTTGTCAAACCTTGATGCAAGACTTCGTTTACAGACCCGAGAAGAAATCAGAAGAATTCAGCGTGAGACCGGTGTCACCACTATTTTTGTAACACATGACCAGGAAGAAGCAATGAGTATTTCGGATCTTATTGTTGTAATGAAGGATGGTGTGCTTCAGCAGATAGGTAAGCCCCAGAACGTATATGACGATCCCGAAAATCTCTTCGTTGCTAAATTCCTCGGAACTCCGGCCATCAATGTCTTTGAGGGTAAAATAAAGTATGGCTGTCTCTTTATAGGCAATGAAAACGTTATGGAATTAGCCTGTAAAAAAGACCTGGAAAAGGACGTATATATAGGAATTCGCCCTGAGGGCTTTATTCTGAACCTTGACGGAGCTTTGTCTCTTGAGCTTCAAAATGTAGAAGTAATGGGACGAGATACCAGTGTTGTATCAAAACATGAAAATGCATTAAGCGGAAATATAAGATCGATTATAAATGCTGAGGACTGGATTAACAGTGAAAGCAAGCTGGTACGCTTTGATTTAAAGCCTAAAAAGGTATTTGTTTTTGATAAGGAAACGGAGAAGCGTATCTATTTCGATAAGAAATAAAACTATAAGGAAAGGTAAGGCATTTACATGAAAGTTAACAAGCTTAAGGGCTGGTTATATCTTTTGCCTGCGATTCTATTTTTAGGCGTATTTTTGGTATATCCGCTCATTGATGTTGTAATATATTCCTTTGAAGAAAATTATAATTTTGCTTCACAGACCTATACAGGCGTAGGCTTTTATAATTTTTCATATGTTCTGCATGACCCTTATTTTCTGCAGGCATTAAAAAATACCTTTATACTGGTTATTATTACGGTTCCTCTTTCTACCGGACTGGCTCTTATAATTTCACTGGGACTCAGTTCGATTAAAAAGCTTCAGGACCTCTTTCAGACGGTATATTTCCTGCCTTATGTTACAAATACTCTGGCGGTCGGTCTGGTTTTCATGATTCTTTTTAAGAAAACAGCTTATTCGGACGGACTTATTAACCTTTTGATTAATTTCTTCGGAGGCGAATCCGTTGACTTTATCGAGGGTCCCTACTGGGCAAAGATGTTTGTACTTTGCTTTTACACAATCTGGATTGTTCTGCCCTTTAAAATTCTTATTCTGACAAGTGCGCTTGCTTCAGTTAATAAGGATTATTACAAGGCTGCAAAAATTGATGCAACACCAAAGTGGAGAGTATTTACAAAGATTACCCTGCCTATGATTTCACCGATGATTTTTTATCTCGTTATCACAGGCTTTATCGGCGCTTTTAAGGCCTACAGCGATTCGGTTGCGCTGTTCGGCACGAACCTGAATGTCGCAGGTATGAATACCATCGTAGGATATGTGTATGATATGCTTTACGGAAACAGCGGCGGTTATCCGTCCTATGCGTCCGCGGCTGCATTGATTCTTTTTGTAATCGTGCTTACAATTACATGTATTAACCTTATGGTCAGCAAAAAGAGTAAAATCTCTGTAAATTAACTGCTTTATGCAGTGGAAAGGAAGCCGCTTTACGGCAGTTGATTACTGTGGAAAAAACAAATTTTGAAAAAATAGAAGCTGCGGAAAAAAGAAAAGCCCTTATCGGGAAAGTAGTAACTTACTTTTTCCTTTCGCTTTGGGGACTTATCGTTCTTTTTCCCTTTTACTGGATGATACTTACTTCCATAAAAAGCTACGGCTCATATAATGCCGAATATGTTCCCAAATTTTTTACTCTGACGCCCACACTTCAGAATTATTCGGATGCGTTTACGGAGGTATCTCTGGGCAGATATTTCTTTAATACAATCATATTTACGGTTCTTACAACCGCTGCCATGGTTGTTATTATTACTCTTGCGGCCTTTGCTTTTGCAAGACTTAAATTCAAGGGAAAGAATCTGGTTTTCACATTATTTCTTTCATTGATGATGATTCCGAACGAGCTTGTTATTATTACCAATTTTGTAACAATTACAAATATGGATTTACGTAACAGCTTTATGGGCCTTATACTTCCCTCAATCACATCTGTTTTCTATATTTACCTGCTTAAGGAGAATTTTGAACAGATACCCGAGGAGCTTTACAAGGCAGCAAAGGTTGACGGAACCTCAGATTTTAAGTACCTTATCAGGGTTATGATTCCCATTTGTCAGCCTACTATTGTGACTATAACGATATTAAAGGTTATCGAATGCTGGAACTCATATGTATGGCCCAGACTTATTACCGACGATGAAACATATTACCTTGTGTCAAACGGTATTCAGGAGATTAGGGAAAACGGTTTCGGTCGTGAAAATATCCCTGCAATGATGGCTGCGGTAGTAGTAATTTCATTGCCTCTGATTATTCTCTTTCTTGTATTCAGAAAGAAGATTATGGCCGGTGTATCGAGAGGCGGTACAAAGGGCTGATTGGCAAGTTCTGTTAAACAATTTTTCATGAAAATTTATGCCTGCTTGAATAGATATTGCATTTATATCTAAGTATTAGTATTTAAAATATCTGAAAATGCAGGCAGAAGGGCATGGTTATTAAATGAAAAAACTAAAATTTCTTATACTGCTGGTTCTTTCAACGGCTCTGCTTGCCGGCTGTCACGGTTCTAAGGAGAAGCCTTTGTTTGAAATGCCAAAGCAGCTGGATGAGTCAAAAAATATCGAAATCAGCTTCTGGGCTAAAAATGATACCAATAAGGCTCAGGTAAATATTTATAATAAAGCGATTGAGGATTTCCAGAAACTCTATCCGAACATTAAGGTAAATATTCGTCTTTATACCGATTACGGCCGAATTTATAATGATGTTATTACAAATATTGCAACTGAAACCACACCCAATGTTTGTATTACATATCCCGACCATATTGCAACCTACCTTACAGGCGAAGGAACCGTAGTTCCACTTGACCTTCTTTTTGACGATGAAAATTATGGCCTTGGCGGAAGCAGGGTTAAATATGATTCGCCAAAAAAGGAAGAGCTGGTAGATGAATTTTTAAATGAATGTAAAATAGGGGAGCATTATTATGCAATTCCCTATATGCGTTCCACAGAGGCTTTGTACATCAATAAGGATTTCGTAGAAAAGCTTGGCTATACGGTGCCCGATGTCCTTAGCTGGGACTTCATTTTTGAGGTATCTGAGGCAGCCATGAAGAAGGATGATAAGGGTAAATTTCTGATAAACGGTCAGAAGGTTATGATTCCCTTTATCTATAAATCAACGGATAATATGATGATTTCGATGCTTAAGCAGCTTAATGCGGGCTATTCGACATCAAACGGTAAAATTGAGATTTTCAACGATACTACAAAGGAGCTGCTTTACACTATTTCTTCACATGCCAACACAAGGGCTTTTTCAACCTTTAAGATTTCAAGCTATCCTGCAAACTTCTTAAATGCCGGTCAGTGTATTTTTGCCATTGATTCTACTGCGGGTGCTACCTGGATGGGAAGTAAGGCACCTTTGCTTGATATTTCCGAGGACCAGCTTGTGGAATTTGAAACTGTAGTAAGACCTATTCCCCAGTATGACATTGCTAATCCCAGAATGATCTCACAGGGTCCTTCAATCTGTGTGTTTAATAAGGCGGACAGTCAGGAGGTTCTGGCTTCATGGCTTTTTGCCCAGTATCTTCTGACAAATGAAGTGCAGATAGCGTATTCCGAAACCGAGGGCTATGTGCCGGTAACTAAAAAGGCTCAGAATTCTGCAGAGTATCAGGATTACCTTAACCGTGAGGGTGAGGATAATAAAACCTATTACAATATAAAGCTTCAGGCTGCAAAGCTTTTACTTAACAATACTTCAAATACCTTTGTTACACCTGTATTTAACGGTTCGGCTTCACTTCGTGATGCCGCCGGCCAGATGATAGAGAATGTTACAAAGTCTACAAGACGTAAGGAAACGGTGGATGAGGCCTATATGAGTAAGCTTTATGATGAAATTAAAGCCCTTTATCACCTTGACCAGATAGTTGCTTCGGATGAGGAATCGACTGATTTAGGACCGCTTCCCGCAGGCTCAAAAGCCCTGATTATTACACTTATTGTGATATGGATTTTGATTGGTGCTGCATTTTTATTTTCACTTAAAAAGAAAAAGTGTTGATTTTTTTGAATGATTGTGTATAATGTGATTTGTTTTAACGTTAACTGCTTTTCTGAAAAGAAGAGTAAAATATTATTTTTCGGACATTTTTTGTCCGTACGGAGGAAAAGAAAATGAAAAAGATTCTTGCAGTAATGCTTGCACTTGTTTTAGTTTTCTCTCTTGCCGCATGCAGCAAAAAGGAAGAGACAAACGATAACAAGGCAACAGAGGCACCTAAAGCAACAGAGGCTCCTGCAACAACAGAAGCACCCGCTGCAACTGAGGCACCTGAGGTGACAGAGGCTCCTGAAGTAACAGAAGCACCCGAGGTAACAGAGGCACCCGAGGTAACAGAGGCTCCCGAGGCTGAGGTTCAGACAATGACATATGCTGAATATGCAGCTGCTGAAATTGATTCACCTGTATCAGTTAAGGTTTATGTTCAGGACTGCCAGAGCTGGTGGGACAACACAATTACAGTTTACGCAGCTGATCAGGACGGCGCTTACTTCATTTACAAGCTTGCATGTTCAGAAGAAGATGCCGCTAAGCTTGTTCCCGGTACAGAGATTATCGTAGAAGGCTTCAAGGCTGATTTCATGGGTGAAGTTGAGATTGCAGACGGTAAGTTCGTATTCGGCAGCGATGCTACTTACATTGCTGAGCCCGTAAGTGCAAATGAATACGTTGGTACAGACAGTCTTATTGAATTACAGAACAGACTTGTATGCTTCAAGGATTGCGAGATCGTTGCATCTACAGATGCTGACGGTAATGAGCTTCCCTTCCTTTACAACTGGGACGGTTCAGGCTCACAGGGTGATGACCTTTACTTCAATGTAATGCTTGACGGTCAGCAGTGCACATTTACAGTTGAGTCATACCTTCGTGGCAAGGACACAGAAATCTACAATTTCGTAGAGAACCTTCAGGTAGGTGCTACAGCTGATTTCACAGGCTTCTTATACTGGTATAACGGTATGAACCCTCATATCATCGCTGCTGAGTATGTTGAAAACGCAGCTGATAGCGAGGTTGAGGCTGAGGCTAAGTCAGAGGGCGTTATGACATATGCTGAGTATATCGCAGCTGATTTTGATGAGCCGGTAACTGTTGAGGCTTATGTTCAGGCTACACAGTCATGGTGGAATGATACAATCAACGTATATGCAGCTGATGATCAGGGTGCATATTTCTTCTACAACCTTGCTTGTTCAGAGGAGGATGCAGCTAACCTTGTTCCCGGTACAAAGATTAAGGTAACCGGTTTCAAGGGCGAGTTCTCAGGCGAGGTTGAGGTATTAGACGGCAGCTTCGAGTTCGAAGAGGGCGAGTTCATTTCAGAGGCTGTAGATGCTACAGAGCTTCTCGGAGATGAGGATACTCTTGAAGAGATGATGAATGCTAAGGTTATGTTCAACGGCTTAACAGTTGTTCCCAGCACAGACGCTGACGGAAACGAGGCAGCATTCCTTTACAACTGGGATGGTTCAGGTACACAGGGTAATGACCTTTACTTCAGCGTAGCTGCAGAAGACGGTTCAGTATACAGCTTCGTTGTTGAATCATATCTTTGCGGTCCTGAGACAGAGGTTTACCAGATGGTAGAGAACCTTGAGGTTGGTATGAATATCAACTGTGAAGGCTTCTTATACTGGTACAACGGTATCAACCCCCACATCTACACTGTAACAGTAAATGAATAATTCTTTATCAATTGAATAGTATGTAAAGAATGACACCGGTCATGAGAATTGTCTGACAATTTAATTGACCGGTGTATTTTTGTTATTTTCAGCAACATTTGTTATTTATATAGCCTATTTTGAGAAGTGCTTTTGTATATATTTAGTTGATAAGGTATATATATAAATATTTTATTAAATAATATAGTATATATTGCACAAAAATTATGTTGAATTTTTAATAAAATAGTTGATATTATCTGAATTTAATGATAGAATATAATTTGCATAGAAGAAGGGAGAGTGATTTTATGGCCAGAATGAAAAGTTTAGATGACCTCAAGTGGGGTTCAATTAAATCTTTTGTTAAGAACTATGCTTCTATGAACAGAAGGGATATTGCGGACGATAACTTTATTTTATCCAAAAATATGCGACTTAAGGTTGCAAGATATAGAGAAGTTACTGAATTTAACAATAACGTTGTAGTAATCGGTAATGCCGGTGCAGGTAAGACCAGATTATACCTTAAGCCCAATATTTTGCAGAGATGCATGAGTTATGTCGTAACCGATAAGAGTGGTGTTATGTATAACGAATTAGCCAGCCTTTTTAAGAGCTCAGGCTATACCGTTAAGATTCTTAACAGCCTTGATCCCGAGCGTAGTGACTATTACAATCCCTTTGTATATGTAAGAGAGCCCGATGATATCAATGATATGGCCACAGCACTTCTTGCAGGCGATAATAACGACGCTTATTTCCAGAGTATTAAAAGAGCCCTGGTTACAGCACTTGTCGGATATATTTATTATTTCGCAGATACTTCACAGAAATGCTTCAAGACTATGAAGCAGATGCTTGAAGAGATGGAATGCGGACCTAACGATGCGGGCGACGACTGGAAGATTAAGCCTTCTGATGATCTTGACAGACGTTTCCTTGAGGTAGAGGCAACAGACCCCGATAATATGGCGGTTAAGCAGTATGAGACCTTCAGAATCATGTGTAGTATTGAGAAGGAAGCAATCAAGGCTCAGCTGATGAAGACAATCAATGCTATTTCAGCAGGTGTTATTGACCGTTCAGGTGACATGGACACAATGGAGCTTGATAAGCTTGGTGATTCTAAGCGTATTCTTTTCATCGTTCGTCCCAATACGGGCGTTAATGCAGAGCTTCCCGCACTGCTTTACACACAGGTATTTATGGCACTTTTCGCAAAGGCACAGAACGAAACTCTTAAATATCCCGTTCACTGTATGATGAATGATTTCTCTGAGAACGGACGAATTCATGATTTCCCGAGACTTCTTCTTGCTATGAAGAAATATGATATTTCTTGTTCCATAATTGCAAAAACCATCGGTGATATTAAGTCCATGTATAAGGATTCATGGCAGACACTTATCAGAAACTGTTCTATGCAGGTATATCTCGGCGGCAGGGACCAGCAGACGATAGAATACATCATGGATACAATAAATGAAACAAAATCAAAGGTTGCGGGTACCGTTACACAGTCACAGCTTGACGATATGAGCGAAGACAGCTGTATTGTCATTGCGACCGGAGCGGAAGCTTATCTTGATGATAAATATTAAAGCAGATTTATTGTCCCACAGGCGCTTTGCCTGTGGGGTATTTTAAAACTAAAATGTTTTTTGGAAGGTAAATAAAATGCATATTACAAATGAACAGAATGATATTGAGTATATTCTTTTTTCGGAGGAGCAGATCAGACAGCGTGTAAAGGAACTGGGGGCGGAGATTACAGAACTTTATAAAGATTCGGTTCCTGTTGTTGCATGTATTCTGAAGGGGGCATCAATTTTCTATACTGACCTTTGCAGGGAAATCAAGGGTCATATGAATATGGATTTTATTTCTGTTTCCAGCTATGGTAAGGCTGCACAGTCTTCAGGCGTAGTTAAGCTCATAAAGGACCTTGACACAAACATTGAAGGAAGAGATCTTCTTATAGTCGAGGATATTATTGATTCGGGCCTTACACTTAAGTATCTTAAGGAGCTTCTTTACTCAAGAAAGCCCAAGTCAATCAGAACTGTCTGTCTTCTTGACAAGCATGAATGTCATTCCGAGGAAATCGGCTGCGACCTTAAGGGCTTCCCGATTGAGAACCAGTTTGTGGTAGGCTATGGTCTTGATTATGCAAATTATTACAGAAATCTTCCTTATATCGGTGTATTAAAGAAGGAAGTTTACTCTGATTGATAATTTTTTTGAAATTATTTAAAAATATGCTTGCATTGCTAAAACAAAAGTGCTAGTATTTTTTATGGTAAATATAGTAAAGTAGTTGAGTGGGCGAAAGTCCACTCTTTCTTTTGGCTTTTTTGTAATTGGGAAGAAGGGAATTAATGGGTAAAAAAGAAGATTACGAGTCAAAAACAGAAAAGCTTCTTCAGCCTATCGTAGATGAGCTTAATATTGAAATCTATGATGTGGAATATGTGAAGGAGGCCGGTGAGTATTATTTAAGAGCATACATTGATAAAGAAGGCTCGGTTGATATTGACGACTGCGTGAATGTCAGCAGAAAGCTTGAACAGAAGCTTGATGAGCTGGATTTTATCCCGGATGCATATATACTTGAGGTAAGCTCACCCGGACTCGGAAGGCAGCTTAAAAAGGAAAAGCATTTTCTGAAAAGTATCGGTCTTGATGTTGACCTTAAGCTTTATAAGGCGGTTGACGGACAGAAGGAATTTACGGGAACGCTTATTTCTTATCAGGATGATAAGCTTGTCATCCGTGTTGATGAATCAGAAAAAGAGTTTGAATTATCACAGCTTGCCAGAGTTAATCTGCATGTCGAGTGGTAAAAGAATTTACAGTTTATAAGGAGGATAATGGAAAATGGCTGGCAACAAAGATTTTATCGAGGCAATCAATCAGATTTCGAGAGAGAAGGAAATTGACAAGGAGGTATTATACAGTACAATTGAGAACTCTCTTCTTGCTGCTTGTAAGAATCAGTTTGGTAAGGCAGATAACATCAAGGTAAATATTAACAGAGAAACAGGTGCGGTTGCTGTTTTAGCTGAAAAGACAATTGTGGAAGAGGTACTTGACCCTACAATGGAGATTACTCTTGAAGAGGCAAAGAAAACTTCAAGAAAGAAGCTTTCGGTAGGTGATGTGGTAAATGTTGAGGTTACACCCAAGAACTTCATGAGAATTTCCGCACAGAAGGCAAAGCAGGCTGTCGTACAGACAATCCGTGAGGAGGAGCGTAAGGTTATTTACAGCCAGTTCTCAACCAGAGAGCATGAGGTTGTAACAGGTATTGTACAGAGATATACAGGAAAGAACATTAATATTAACCTTGGTAAGGCTGATGCAATTCTTCCCGAGACAGATCAGATTCCCGGTGAGAGATTCAGGCCCAATGACAGAATCAAGGTTTATGTTCTTGAAGTAAAGGATACAACAAGAGGACCCAAGATCACAGTTTCCAGAACACATAAGGATCTTGTAAAGCGTCTTTTTGAAGAAGAAGTAACAGAAGTAAGCGATGGAACAGTAGAAATCAAGGCAATTGCAAGAGAAGCCGGCGGAAGAACAAAGATGGCTGTTTATTCAAACAACCCCGATGTAGATGCAGTAGGCGCATGTGTTGGTCTTAACGGTGCACGTGTTAATGCAATTGTAGAGGAGCTTCGCGGTGAGAAGGTTGATATTATCAACTGGAGCGATGATCCTGCTGTTCTCATTGAGAATACACTTAGCCCCGCAAAGGTTGTTTCTGTAGAGGTTTACGAGGAAGAGCGCTGGGCAAGAGTAATCGTTCCCGATTATCAGCTTTCACTTGCAATCGGCCGTGAGGGTCAGAATGCAAGACTTGCTGCCAGACTTACAGGCTACAAGATTGATATTAAGAGTGAGTCACAGAGCAATGACGAGGACGAATACTATTACTACGAGGAGAACACCTGATAGATGTCCGGAACAGTCAGAAAAATACCGTTAAGAAAATGTACCGGCTGCAATGAGATGATTCCCAAAAAGGAAATGATTCGCGTGATTCTGGATCCTGAAGGCAATATCGATCTGGATGATACGGGAAAAAGAAACGGTCGCGGCGCATATATCTGTAAGAAAAGAGAGTGCTTCAGAAAAGCCGTCAAATCAAAGGGACTTGAGAAATCATTAAAATGCAGTATTCCGGAAGAAATATACAGGAATTTAGAAGAAAATTATGAGTGGGAATGAAATTTTAAATAAAAAGGTTTATTCACTTATTGGTTTATGCAAAAAGGCCGGTGCCGTTGCTAGCGGTGAGTTTATGACTGAGAAGTCGATAAAGGGCGGTAAGTCATTTCTGGTTATAGTTGCAGCAGATGCTTCAGACAATACAAAAAAGAATTTTAGAGACATGACAACCTATTACAAGGTTCCTTATATGGAGTTCGGGGATAAGGACAATCTTGGATATGCAATAGGCTGTGAGTTCAGGGCATCCTTATCAATCAATAATGAAGGACTTGCAAATCAGATATTAGCAAAATTTCAAACTAATGATATTTAATTGCCAAGGTGCAATGTGGAGGGTTAAGATTAATGGCCAAAATAAGGATTTATGAACTGGCAAAGGAATTAACAGAAGCAAATATTTCAGATTCAAAAAATCTGAATTCAGAAATCATCGGCGTTCTTGCCAAGAAGGGAATCGAGGTTAAAAGTGCTTCGAGCGGCATAGAGGCTGAGGATGCTGAGTATATCAGAAATTATTTCAAGGGAAATAAGCCTGCTGAAAAAAAGCCGGCAAATGCAGAGGTTCAGAATACTGCCCCTGCGGTAAAGAATGAAACACCTGCAGCAAAAACTGCAGCAAAGAATGATACAGCGAAGCCTGTAGTAAAGAATGATTCTGCAAGACCTGCGTCTGATGCAAAGAGACCTTCACCTGCAAACGGTGACGGAAAAAGATCCGATTCCAGACCCGGACAGCGTCCTCAGGGCGATCGTCCCGCAGCAGTAAAGCAGCATCCCATAGATGGCAGGCTGATAGATAAGAACGGTAAGGAAACACCTTACTGGGTAGCAAAGGATGGCCGTCTTGTAGGCATGGACGGAAAGGCACTTCCTTTAAAGATGAACGCAGATAAGCAGATTGTACGTCTTGACGGTTCACCGCTTCAGAGACGTCCCAATCCCGCAGACAGCAGGAAGGATACAGAGAAGAAAAACGAGTCTGTTCAGTCAGAAAACAATATCGATAAAATCGAAGAAAAGAGAGAGAATTCTACAGTGTCTGCGGTTAACGAGTCTAAAGAAAACAGTGCTCCTGAAGTTGAAACAAAGCCTGCACAGGAAGAAAAGAGTGACCTTGGTCCTCAGCCTAAAATTGTCGGAAATATTTTTGACAGCATGACTATGGCTAAGAACAAAGAAGCAGCACAGAAGGAAAGACGCGCCCAGAATCAGGGACAGCAGCGTTTTGACAGAAACGACCGTTCTAACAGACATGACAGAAATGACCGCGGCGAAAGAAACTTCGGTGACAGACGTCCTCAGAATTCTGACAGAAACAATCAGCGTCATGACAGACCCGACGGAAACCGTCCCGAGCGTTCGGACCGTCCTTTCGGTGAGAGAAACTTCACAGACCGTCAGGACAGACCTTATAACCGCGACGGACAGTCAAGACCTTTTGACAGAAACAATAACGGTGACAGAAAGCCCTTCGACAGAAATAATAACGGAGGCTTTAATAAGGGCCGCGCACCCATGGGCGGCGTAGCTCCTTTTGCAGACAAGGATAAGGATGATGATAATTCACGTCGTCAGTTTGCATCAAAGAAGCCCTCAAGACCCAGTGCAGACGGACAGCTTAAGAGCGAGCTCAGCACACAGATCGGAAAGAACGATCGTGCTGGCAAGTTAAAGAATAAGGGCAAGGATAAGAAGGATAAGAGAGATTACGATGAGGAGAACCTTTTAGCAGCAAAGAAGAAGGATCCTAACCGTAAGGGTGCCTTCCAGAAGCCTGTTAAGGTTGTAGAGCCTGTCGAGGAGGATGAGATTAAGACAATTTCCATCCCCGAGATGATTACTATTAAAGAGCTTGCAGACAAGATGAAGCAGAATGCAGGCGCTATCATCAAGAAGCTCTTCCTTCAGGGTAAGATGATTAACCAGAACAGCGAAATCACCTTTGAAGAGGCTGAAGAGATTGCTCTTGAATATGAGATTATCTGCGAGAAGGAGAAGAAGGTTAACATTATCGAAGAGCTTCTTAAGGAAACAGAGGAAGATCCCGATACACTTGTTAAGCGTCCTCCCGTTGTCTGTGTAATGGGTCACGTTGACCATGGTAAAACATCACTGCTTGATGCTATCCGTGAGACAAACGTTACAGCCCGTGAGGCAGGCGGTATCACCCAGCATATCGGTGCTTACATGGTTGAAATCAACGGACAGAAGATTACCTTCCTTGATACACCCGGTCATGAGGCATTCACCTCAATGCGTATGCGTGGTGCAAAGTCAACCGATATCGCTATTCTCGTAGTTGCCGCAGATGATGGTGTAATGCCCCAGACAATTGAGGCTATTAACCACGCAAAGGCTGCAAATGTAACAATTATTGTTGCAATTAATAAGATTGATAAGCCCGGCGCTAACATCGAAAGAGTTAAGCAGGAGCTTACAGAATACGGTCTTATTGCTGAGGACTGGGGCGGAGATACAGTATTTGTTCCCGTATCGGCAAAGACAAGAGAAGGTATCGAGAACCTTCTTGAAATGGTACTTCTTACATCGGATGTACTTGAGCTTAAATCAAATCCCAACAGAAAGGCACGTGGTATCGTTATCGAGGCAGAGCGTGACCGTGGTAAGGGATGTATCGCAACAGTTCTTGTACAGAAGGGTACACTTAATGTAGGTGATTATGTGGCTATCGGTGCTACACACGGACGTATCCGTGCCATGATTGATGATAAGGGAAGACGTGTTAAGGTTGCTACACCTTCTACACCTGTTGAGATTCAGGGTCTTGATGAAGTACCCAATGCAGGTGAAATCATGATGGCTGTTGCGGATGAGAAGGAAGCAAGATCAATCGCCGAGGCATTCATCGCACAGAGCAAGGAACAGCTTATCGCAGAGACAAAGGCCAGACTTTCACTTGACGGTCTCTTCTCACAGATTCAGGCCGGTAATGTTAAGGAGCTTAACCTTATCATCAAGGCTGACGTTATGGGTTCGGTTGAAGCGGTTAAGCAGAGTCTTGTTAAGCTCAGCAACGAAGAGGTTGTAGTAAGAGTAATTCACGGCGGTGTAGGTAACATCAACGAGTCCGACGTTTCGCTTGCAAGTGCTTCTAACGCAATCATTATCGGTTTCAATGTTAAGCCCGATAATACCGCTAAAGATATTGCAGACCGTGAGGGTGTTGAGGTTAAGCTTTATAAGGTTATTTACAATGCTATCGATGATATCGAGTCTGCTATGAAGGGTATGCTTAAGCCTGTATATGAGGAGAGAGTTATCGCTCATGCAGAGGTTCGTATGCTTTTCAAGGCTTCACAGGTTGGTATTATCGCAGGTTCGTTTGTTCTTGACGGTAAGATTGAAAGAGGCTGTTCAGCACGTATTACCCGTGGCGGCGAGCAGATTTACGAAGGACCTCTTGCTTCACTTAAGAGATTCAAGGATGATGTTAAGGAAGTTAATGCAGGCTACGAATGTGGTCTTGTATTTGAAAAGTTCTCTGACCTTGCAGAGCTTGACCAGATTGAGTTCTACAAGATGGTAGAGGTTCCCAGAACATAATCCCGGTTTAAATCAAATATTAAATTCCTGTGCCGGGGCAACTCCCGGCATTTGAATATGATTGACTTTAGCTAACGCTTGGCTTTTGACATGAGGATAACAGCTCCATGAGCAACTCATTAGTTTCGTTGCATTAGGAGGAATTATGAGAAAAAACAGTATTAAAAATATTAGAATAAATCAGGAAGTTCAGAAGGAACTCAGTATGCTTATCAGCAGAGAGGTAAAGGATCCCAGAATCAGTCCTCTTACTTCTGTGGTAAGTGTTGAGGTTGCTCCGGATCTTAAGACTGCGAAGGTATACATCAGTGTACTCGGTGATGCGGAAGCTCAGGAAAATACAATTAAGGGCCTTAAGAGTGCATCACCCTTCCTTCGTTCTCAGCTTGCGCATACTCTTAATATGCGTAATACTCCTGAGCTTATTTTCAGGGTGGACCAGTCGATTGAGTATGGTGTAACCATGTCTCATTATATCGATGAGGTTGCTTCTGATATTCCCGAAAGAGATGAAGAAGGCTTTATCATCGAAAATACTTCGGATAAGAAGTCGGATGATGAAGACGAGGAATGATTGGATTTATAGGAAAATAGTGTGAAAAATATGAATTATAGTAATTTATGGGATGCTGTTGAGAAGGCAGAAAGAATAGGTATTTCAGGTCATGCACGTCCTGACGGAGACTGCATTGGTTCATGTCTTGGACTTGTTAATTACATTGCGGATAATTACGGAAAAAAAGCGGATTTATATATTGATGAAATCCCTGCTTCCTTTACTTTCCTTAAGGGAAGTGAGGATATTATATCCGGTTATCCCGATGCGCCTAAATATGATTTATTCATTCTGCTTGATTGCGGCGACCTTGAAAGAACTGCTGATGCAGCTAAATATTTTAAGGCTGCTGATTATACATTTTGTATTGACCATCATGCAACCAACAAAGGCTATGCTGATGTTGATATAATTGACGGTGATTCGGCAGCAACCGCAGAGCTTCTTTGCTCTATTATGGATGCAGATAAGATATCGCTTGATACCGCAAACTGTCTCTATCTCGGTATAGTACATGATACCGGTGTATTTAAGCATTCAAATACAAGAAGACAGACTATGGAGCTTGCGGGTATGCTTCTTGAAAAGGGCGTAAATGCAGGCAATATAATTGACAAAACCTTCTATGAGAAGACCTATGTTCAGAACCAGATTCTGGGTAGAACGCTTATGGAAAGTATTCTTCTGATGGATGGCAAAATTATTGCTTCGTATGTAAGCTTAGATGTTCAGAAGCTTTACGGTATCAGTAATTCCGACATGGAGGGTATAGTAGACCAGCTTCGCGTTACTAAGGGAATCGAGGTTGCAATTCTTCTTAAAGAGGTTAATAAAAGAGAGTGGAAGGTAAGTCTTCGTTCAAATAACATTGTGGATGTAAGTCTTGTGGCTGTTAAGTTCGCCGGCGGCGGACATGTAAGAGCTGCAGGCTGTACCTTACACGGTTCGGTATATGATGTACTGAATTCACTTACCCGTGAAATCGAAAAGCAGATGGTGGAATAAGGGATGGATGGAATAATTAATGTTTACAAGGAAAAGGGTTACAGCTCACATGACGTTGTTGCAAGGCTGAGAGGCATCTGCAAGGAACGTCATATAGGCCACACTGGCACCCTTGACCCTGCAGCAACAGGTGTTCTTCCTATATGTCTTGGCTGGGCCACCAAGGTCTGCGACATGCTTACCGACAGAAGTAAGGTATATGAGACCGTGGTTTTGCTGGGTGTTGAAACAAACAGTGAAGACGCAACCGGAAGCCTTATCGCGGCAAAGGATGTTTCAAATATCACAGATGAAATGATTTATGAAGCAATTAATTCCATGGTAGGCGAGATAGAACAGGTTCCGCCCATGCTCAGTGCAAAGCGCGTGCAGGGACAAAGGCTCTATGACCTTGCCCGTCAGGGAATAGAAACTGAACGAAAAGCCAAACTGATTACCGTTAATTCGATTGAAGTAATTTCCGAAATAAAAAGACAAAGCTTAAGTGAGATAAAGGATTTTAAGGTATTTGAGGATTCTGACTTATATAAATATCCGGATAATCTGGGTGACGATGACGGACACTGGCACTGGGAAAACGAGGGAATATTTACTGAGGATAATCAGAAGCTTCAGGTAATAAGACTTGCTCTCAGAATCAGCTGCGAAAAAGGAACCTATATAAGAACCATCTGTTCAGATATAGGTAAAAAGCTTGGCTGCGGCGGCTGTATGGAACGCCTTCTTCGAACAAGAGTAGGCGAATTCGGCATTGAAGGTAGTCTCAGAATCGAAGAGCTTGAAAGAAGATTTTCTAAATATTTTGAAAACAATGATATGTCAGAATTATCTGATATTCTTCTTTCTCCGGATAAATGCTTTATGCAGTATAAAAGCTATAATACAAAAGAAAAGCATGATCAGGTTCTTCATAACGGTAACCTGCTTCATTTCAGGCATTTCCGGGAATATATTAACGAGCCTGAACAGATTGTCCGTGTATATGACAGTACAGGGCATTTCTGCGGTGTATATGAATGGAATGAAGAACGAAAGCTTTACAGGCCGCTTAAAATGTTTTGCGGAAAGAACTGATTAAATTTAAGATTTTCGAACTATAAGATTGGTGCAAAGATGGAAATTATCAAAGGAAAAGAATTCCTGTTGAAAAATACCTGTGTAACAATAGGCAAATTTGACGGGCTTCACCTTGGACATCAGATGCTTCTGGCAGAAATGCAGAAATATCAGAACAGCTATACTACCGTAATGCTGAATTTTGATTTTTCACAATGGGAAAACACATTAAAGAAGGGCTCTGAGTCAAGAAAACTTTATACGGAAGAGCAGAAAATCAGCTGTCTTGAGAAAAAGGGACCTGCGGTGCTAATCGAATACCCCTTTGACCGCGTAACTGCGGATACCTCAGCCTATGATTTTATAAAGGATATTCTTATAGGTCAGCTGGATGCCAAAGTCATTGTTGTGGGAGAGAATTTCAGATTCGGAAGAGCGGCTC
This sequence comes from Lachnospiraceae bacterium, assembly GCA_024403355.1. Lineage (GTDB taxonomy): Bacteria > Bacillota > Clostridia > Lachnospirales > Lachnospiraceae > RUG11977. The sequence goes on along the minus strand of JAKSRW010000003.1, from coordinate 66,216 downwards.
AGGGAGATACGGCTTTTCTTAAGGAATATGAACGTGAATTCGGATATAAAACTATAATAATGGATTGTGTAAAGATAAACGACAGGGTTGTAAGCAGTACGAGAATCCGTGATGAAATCAGTCACGGGAATCTCAGTCAGGCCGAAGCCTTGTTAAATAAAAATTACTGGTAGCTTAAAAATCACAGTGACAAAATGCTTACTGTGATTTTTTTTGTTTATTTTTTACAAAATTAAAAAAGGGTATGGAATTTCTAAAACTCTTGTGCTACAATGGCACTGTTTTCATTTAGAAAATATTATTATAGGAGGATGTAATTCATGAAAAAAGTTTTAGCATTAGTATTTGTTGCTGTACTTTGCCTTTCATGTCTGGCAGGCTGTGCAAGCAATAAGAAGACCATCGGTGTAATTCTTATCGGTGATGAGAATGAAGGTTATACCTTCGCTCATATTGATGGTATCAAGAAGGCACTCAAGGCTACAGGTTATTCAGAGGATGAAGTAGTTTGGTATTACAATGTTCCCGAGGATGAGACAACATACGATAAGTGTGTAGATGCTGCTGAGCAGGGCTGCAAGGTAGTAATCACAAACTCATACGCTCATCAGACATTCGCACAGAAGGCTGCTGAGAAGTATGCTGATGTACAGTTCGTATCAATGACAGGTGATACAGCAAAGAAGTCAAATCTTAAGAACTTCCATAACGCATTCAATGCAACATACGAGTCACGTTACGTATCAGGTGTTGTTGCAGGCGCTAAGATTAAGGAGCTTGTTGAAGCAGGTAAGCTTACAGACAAGAATTACGATGCTGACGGTAAGGTTAAGGTAGGTTATGTAGGTGCTTTCCCTTACGCAGAGGTAGTTTCAGGTTATACAGGTTTCTTCCTTGGTATCAAGTCAGTTTATGAGAACGTATCAATGGAAGTATCATTCACAAACTCATGGTTTGATATCGCTGCAGAGAGCTCAACAGCAGAGAAGCTTATCGCTGACGGCTGTGTAATCATCGGACAGCATGCAGATTCAACAGGTGCTCCTTCAGCTTGTGAAGCAGCTAACAAGGCCGGCACAGTTGTTTACTCAGTAGGCTACAACGTTGACATGCTTTCAGTAGCTCCCAACGCTGCACTTACTTCATCAACAAATGACTGGTCAGTATACTATACATATCTCTTCAACCAGCTTAAGGCTGGCAAGGAGATTGCTACAGACTGGTCAGAGGGTTACAACACAGGTGCTGTTTGCATCACAAAGCTTGGTACATCATGTGCAGAGGGTACACAGCAGCTCGTTGATAACGCTGAGAAGGCATTAAAGGACGGCTCAGTTCATGTATTTGATATTAATACATTTACTGTAGGCGGTGAGCCTGTTAATAGCACATTCTGCTTCGATTCAGACGGTGATTTCGTATATGACCAGGTTGAGGCTATCAAGGATGGCTACTATCATGAGTCAGAGTACATCTCAGCTCCTTCATTCAATCTTGATGTTGACGGCATTACAAAGTTAAACTAATTTTATGATTTTCAGGCTGCCTGATTCCGGTTGGAGTCGGGCAGTTTTTTATTTTCTTTTTATCCTGTAAATGTTTACATTTTAAAGGCTCTATGCTAATATATTTATGATTGTAATCAAATTGAAAGGAACATTTCTATGGATACTAATCTTGCAGTTGAAATGCGAAAAGTAACGAAGACCTTCGGTTCTGTTGTTGCTAATGAAAACGTAGATATGCAGCTCAGAAAGGGTGAGATTCTTTCTCTTCTCGGAGAAAACGGAAGCGGAAAAACCACTCTGATGAATATGCTTTCAGGTATCTATTTTCCTGACAGCGGCCAGATATTAATTGATGGTAAGCCTGTAACAATTGCTTCGCCAAAGGATGCCTTTAAATTCGGTATCGGTATGATTCATCAGCACTTTAAGCTGATAGATGTATTTACCGCCACCGAAAATATAGTTCTCGGACTTGAGGACAATAAAAAGTTTGATCTTGAGGCAGCTTCAAAGAAGGTACTTGAAATTGCAGAAAAATACGGCTTCCAGATAAATCCCAAACAGAAGATATATGAAATGTCTGTTTCACAGAAGCAGACTGTTGAAATAATTAAAACCTTATACCGCGGTGCGCAGATTCTTATTCTTGATGAGCCCACGGCAGTTCTTACACCTCAGGAAACCGAAAAGCTCTTTGCGGTAATGAAGAAGATGAGAGCCGACGGTAAATCAATCATTATTATTACGCATAAGCTTAATGAGGTTATGGAGATTTCAGACCGTGTAGCAGTTCTTCGTAAAGGACAGTATATTGCTACGGTTAATACCTCCGAAACCAATCCTCAGGCCTTAACAGATATGATGGTAGGTCGTGCCACGGTTCTGGACATTAACCGTCCCGAACCCGTTAATCCGGAGCCCAGACTTGTAGTAGAAAATCTTACCTGTGTCGATGAAGAAGGCGTTAAGAGACTTGATAATGTATCATTTACCGCATATTCGGGTGAAATACTCGGTATAGCCGGTGTAGCAGGCTCAGGTCAGAGAGAGCTTCTGGAAGCGGTTGCGGGACTTTATCCGGTTAAGTCAGGTACAATTGTTTACAGTTCGGATTACAAAAATTCAAAGAGTCTTGTCGGACTCGACCCCTTATCGATTCGTAAAATGGGTGTTACGATGTCATTTGTTCCCGAGGACAGACTTGGTATGGGTCTTGTTGGAACAATGGGCATGACAGGTAACATGATGATTCGTTCATGGCGTAAGGGTAAAAGCTTTTTCCTTGACAGGAAATCGCCCGATAAGCTGGCGCAGAAGATTAAGGAAGAGCTCGAGGTTGTTACTCCCGATGTTAATTATCCTGTAAGACGTCTTTCGGGAGGTAATGTTCAGAAGGTACTCGTAGGCCGAGAGATTGCTGCGGCGCCGTCGGTTCTTATGACAGCCTATGCGGTTCGAGGACTGGATATTAATACATCTTATACGATTTATAATCTTCTTACAGCCCAGAAGGAAAAGGGCGTAGCCGTAGTATATGTAGGAGAGGACCTTGATGTTATTCTGGCTCTCTGCGACAGAGTAATGGTATTATGCGGCGGTCAGGTTTCCGGTATAGTTGATGCCAGAACTACGACCAAAGAAGAAATAGGTCTTTTAATGACACAATTCAGAAGGGAGGGTGCAAAAGAAAATGAGTAAATCAAAATCAGAGCCTCTTTTTCGTATATCTAAGCGTGATGATATATCCTTCAAAAAAGCATTGATGATTAGAGCTATCGCGCTTGCTGCCGCACTTCTTGTTGCAGGTATTGTAATCATTATGATCGTTCATGTTAATCCTTTTAAGGTTTACGGAACTATGTTTTTAGGTGCCTTCGGAACTCGAATGAGATCATGGGTTACGGTTCGTGATATAATGACTCTTCTTTGTATTGCGGTAGGTCTGGCGCCTGCGTTTGCCATGAAATTCTGGAATGTAGGAGCTGAGGGACAGATTCTTATCGGTGGTATATCCACGGTATTCTGTATGAAGTATTTTGATAATCTTCCTACCTTTGTACTTTTCCTTGTTATGATTATAACCAGTATGCTTTGCGGAGCCATCTGGGGCTTTTTACCCGGCTTCTTTAAGGCAAACTGGAATACAAACGAGACACTTTTTACCCTTATGATGAACTATATTGCAATTCAGTTCACATCATTTATGGTTGCAAAGTGGGAGAATCCCTTCGGTTCAAACAGTGTAGGTATCGTAAATAATGACTCTATGAGAGGCTGGCTTCCCAGTATGTTCTCATCATCACCCGGAGATGATTACGGCTGGAATGTAGTAATCGTAATGATAGCCGTAGTTGCAATGTTTGTATATCTGAAGTATTCAAAGCAGGGCTATGAGATTTCGGTAGTAGGTGATTCGGTTAATACAGCCCGTTACGCAGGTATCCGTGTAAATAAGGTTTATATCCGTACAATGCTCATTTCAGGCGCTGTATGCGGTCTTGCGGGCTTTGTAGCGGTATCGGGTGCAAGTCATACCATTTCCACAAGTACAGCCGGCGGACGAGGCTTTACAGCCATTATCGTAGCATGGCTTGCGAAGTTTAACACCTTTACCATGATTTTTATTTCGGCACTGCTTATTTTCCTTGACAAGGGAGCTTCACAGATTGCTTCCGATTATCATATTAATGAGCATGTGTCACAGATTATAACAAGTATAATTCTTTTCTTCCTTTTAGGCTGTGAGTTTTTCATTAATTATAATGTTAAGTTCAAAAAGTCTTCAAAGAAGAGTAAGGAGGTGGCAGCATGAGTGAAGCAATGGTGCAAATCCTCACACTTTTCCACAGTGGCGTGGTATACGGAGTAATTATTCTGTTCGGCGCTCTGGGTGAAATCATCACAGAGAAGACAGGTCATCTGAATCTCGGTGTTCCCGGAATTATGTATCTGGGCGGAATCAGCGGCCTTATGGCATCCTTCTTTTACGAGAATAATAATCCGGATGCCAATACTGCAATTTCAATCATTCTTGCAATTGTATTTGCATTTATCGGTTCGGCACTCGGCGGACTTATCTATGCATTCCTTACAATTTCACTTCGTGCAAATCAGAATGTAACCGGTCTTGCACTTACAATTTTCGGTTCAGGCTTTGCTAACTTCTTTGGCGGTATGCTGAATTCAATGTCAGGTGGTGTAGGCCAGATTTCTGTAGCTACAGCTTCGAACGGCTTCAGAGCCTATATTTCCGCCATCGCCGGAAATGATACAAAGGACCCGCTGTATGCGATATTCGGATACGGCTGGCTGGCTTATGTGGCTATCGCACTTGCTGTAATATTATATTTTGTTCTTAATAAGACCAGAGTGGGTCTTTCGTTAAGAGCGGTAGGTGAGGACCCCGCCACAGCTGATGCGGCAGGAATTAATGTTACAAAATATAAATATTTCGGTATCTGTATCGGTGCAGGTATTTCAGGTATGGGCGGTCTTTATTACACAATGGATTATATTAAGGGAACCTGGGCAAATGACGGTACTATTGAAGCACTCGGCTGGCTTGCTGTAGCACTGGTTATCTTCACAACCTGGAAGCCTTTAAATGCTATCTGGGGAGCTATCCTTTTCGGTATCTGTTATTGGTCATACCTCTACATTCCCGGACTTGATCGTTCTTCAAGTGAGATTTTTAAGATGCTTCCTTACTTATTTACACTCGCTGTTCTTATCGTGGTTTCACTTCGAAAGAAGAGAGAAACACAGCCGCCGGCTCATCTGGGACTGCCTTACTTCAGGGAGGAACGTTAATTTTGCTTCCGAATCATGCAATGATTCGAAAGCAAAATTGGCAAAAATTTCAGAGCAAAGCTCTGAAATTTTGCTGAAAAAAGTTAAATAAATATATTTTTATCAAATATTGCTATTGATTTTTTAGATAGTGACAAAATAATACAGAAATCGTAAAGTTTAATATATTGAACTTTTGCTTTATAGATGTTATTTTAGATAAAAATGTTAATTGTCTGTATATTATAAATGGAGGGATTTACAAATGAATTACGGCTATTTCGACATCGAAAACAAAGAGTATGTGATTACCAAGCCTGATACTCCGGCTCCCTGGAGTAACTACCTTGGTTCACCGGAGTATGGTGCTATTATCACAAACAATGCAGGTGGCTACAGCTTCGTAAAGAGTGGTGCTAACGGAAGAATTACAAGATATCGTTTTAATTCCAATATGGCGCTTCCCGGACGTTATATCTATATCAGAGATAACGAAACAGCTGATTACTGGTCAGCTACATGGCAGCCTGTAGGTAAGCCTCTTGACAGCTATAAGAGTGAGTGCCGTCATGGTACCGGCTACTCAGTTATGACATCTGATTATGCGGATGTTCATACCGAGACAACCTATTATGTTCCCATGGGCGCTACATACGAGGTATGGAATGCTAAGGTAACAAATAAATCAAATGCTGCAAAGAAGCTTTCCGTATACGGCTTTGTAGAGTTTACAAACGAGAATAACTACGAGCAGGATCAGGTTAATCTCCAGTATACACTTTTCATCACAAGAACCTCACTTGAGGGCAATAAGGTAGTTCAGCATATCAATGAGAACTCAGGTAAGGACGCAAGCGGTTCAAACCATCGCGAGAGATTCTTCGGACTTGCTAAGCAGAAGGTTGATTATGCTAACGGTAATCTTGATAATTTCATCGGTGCTTACAGAACATATTCTAACCCTATCGCAGTTGAAAGCGGTAAATGCGACGGTGTTATGAACTTCAATACAAATGCCTGCGGTGCACTTCAGTCTGATATCGAGCTTCAGCCAGGTGAGACAAAGGAATTCATCTATGTACTCGGCCAGAAGGATCCCATGCAGGCAGATAAAATTCTTGCAAAATATGACGAAGAAGGTCTTTGTGCAAAGGAAGTTGCAGAATTAAAGGAATACTGGCACGGTAAGCTCGGCAACTTCGAAATCAATACACCTTCACCCGAATTTAACAATATGATAAATGTTTGGAACGCTTACCAGTGCTTCATTACATTTACCTGGTCCAGAGCCGCATCACTTATTTACTGCGGACTTCGTAACGGCTACGGCTACCGTGATACCGTACAGGATATTCAGGGTATCATTCACCTTGATCCTGAGATGGCTGCTGATAAAATTCGCTTCATGCTTTCAGCACAGGTTGATAACGGTGGCGGACTTCCTCTTGTAAAGTTCAATCATAATGCAGGTCATGAGGATACACCTGATGATGCTTCATATGTTCAGGCTACAGGTCATCCTTCATACCGTGCAGACGATGCTTTATGGCTGTTCCCTACTATCAAGAAGTATGTAGGTGAGAGCGGTAACAAGGCCTTTTATGACGAGGTTATCGTATATGCTAACGGCGGTGAGGATACTGTTTATGAGCACCTTAAGAGAGCTATCGACTTCTCAATGAACCGTCTCGGTGATCATAATATGCCAGCAGGACTTCATGCAGACTGGAATGACTGCTTAAGACTTGGTGCAAAGGGTGAGTCAACCTTCGTAGCATTCCAGCTTTACTATGCTATGAACATGATGAAGGACCTTGCTGAGAAGCGTAATGATACTGAATATATTCCTTACATTATTGAAATTCGTGAGAAGCTCGGTGCTGCACTTGCAAAGTGCTGGGATGAGGACCGCTTCATCCGCGGTATCCGTGACAACGGTGTAATCGTTGGTGCAAAGAAGGATCCCGAGGCTAATATGTGGCTTAATCCTCAGAGCTGGTCAGTTATTTCTGAGTTTGCTTCTGCAGAACAGGGCGATATCGCACTTGAAAGCGTTAATAAGATTCTTAATACCAAGTATGGTCTTAAGTTAATGGAGCCCCCTTACAGAGATCACTATTTTGATGGAGCACTTGCTCACATCTTCAATCCAGACACGAAGGAAAACGGTGGTATTTTCTCACAGTCACAGGGTTGGATTATCCTTGCTGAGGCACTTAAGGGCCATGGTAACCGTGCATTCCAGTACTTCCTTGAGAGCTCACCCGCAACAATGAATGACAAGGCTGAAATCAGATGCATCGAGCCTTATGTTCACGGACAGTTTGTTGAATCATCTGCTTCACCCTATGAGGGACGTGCACATGTGCACTGGCTTACAGGTACAGCTTCAACTGTTATGGTAGGCTGTGTAGAGGGTATCTGCGGTTTCAGACCTGACGAGGATAATCTCATTATCAATCCTTCAATTCCCGCTGAGTGGGACGGCTTCTCAATTAAGAAGAATTTCCGCGGCAGGAAGCTGAATGTCACTATCGATAATGCAGCACATGTTCAATCAGGCGTAAAGAAGGTAGTAGTAAACGGCACAGAGCTTGAAGGAGCAAAGATTCCCGTTGCTATGCTTGCTGACTGCAATGATATCAAGGTTGTTTTTGGTTAATTAATATTCTGAATTATTTAAAATCTGCATTATTGGAAACTTTAATGCAGATTTTTTCACCAATCGACTCAGTGAGCAACTCATTACATTCGTTGCATTAGGAGAAAGTTTGAAAATAAATTTTCAAACTGAAAGATTGGTGCAAAAAATCGCACCAATCTACTCCATGAGCAACTCATTACATTCGTTGCATTAGGAGGAAAATGAAGAAGCAGGTTTTTAATCCATATTTACCAAGCTACGAATATATACCGGACGGTGAGCCGAGAGTATTCGACAAAAGATTATATATTTACGGCAGTCACGACCGATTTAACGGTGATGTATATTGTCAGAATGATTATGTATGCTGGTCTGCGCCTGAGGAGGACTTGTCAGACTGGCGTTATGAAGGAGTAATATTTAAAAAGACCCAGGACCCCAGAAATACAGACGGTGCACATGCATTATGGGCACCTGATGTCTGTAAAGGACTTGACGGAAAATATTATCTCTATTACTGCCTTGATGTTCTGAAAGAAATCGGTGTTGCGGTGGCTGATAAGCCTGCGGGACCTTTTGAATTCCTCGGCTTTGTAAGATGGCCCGACGGAAGAGCACTCGGAACAGATAATGATACCCGTCAGTTCGATCCCGGTATATTTATAGATGATGACGAAAGAATTTATCTGTTTTCAGGTAACAGCCCCAGATATGCTGATATGCCCAACAAAGATAAAAACAGCCAGAAAATGGAGCTTGAACGCGATATGCTCACCTTAAAGAGCGCTCCTGTGGAAAACCTGCCGATTATTACCGCGGCACCCGGAACAGAGTATGCCGAGCATCCATTTTTTGAAGCCAGCTCTGTCAGAAAAATTAACGGGAAATACTATTTTATCTACAGTTCTACCTGGATGCATGAGCTTTGCTGGGCTGTGGCGGATTCACCGCTCGGAGAATACCGTTTTGGCGGAGTGCTCGTAAGTAATGCCGATATAGGTGCTAACGACAACACAGAAGCTTTGAACTACCGCGGAAATACCCATGGAAGCGTAGCCTTTGTAAACGGTAAATGGTATGTCTTTTATCATCGTCAGACAAACAGACATTTCTTCTCCAGACAGGCCTGTGCAGAAGAAATATTCTTTGACGGAGAGCGTTTTCATCAGGCTGAAATAACTTCCTGCGGTCTGAACGGCGGTCCCTTATCCGATAATGACAGCTATGAGGCACGAATTGCCTGCCATTTATACAGCAAAAACGGAACGTGCGAGAGCCTTTTGGAACAGCAGAACGAAAATCATCCCGCCTTCACTCAGGAGGGTCCCGACAGAGAGGATAATCCGAATCAGTATATTAGTAATATGTGCGACGGTGCAACCGCAGGTTATAGATACTTTATCTTTGAAACAGCAAAGAGAATATCAGTAAAGGTAAGAGGTACCGGTACTGGTAAGTTTATTGTCAGAGATGAAAGAAATGCTTCTGTAGTTGCTGAAATTGATATTAATGCAAAAGAAAGCTGGACTGATTTTTCATCAGCGCTTAATATATCCGCAGGAAAGCATCCCCTATATTTTACCTTCGAGGGTGAAGGATATATTGATTTTATGAGTTTTACCTTATCATAATTTAAAGGAGAATAATTAGATGCCGGAATACAAATCAATTAAATTTAATAAAGCATTAAGCCGTATTGTCATATTATCGGCATTGATTTTGTTTATTCTTTTTTCTTTTGTAATTCCGCAAAAGGCACATGCAGAGGATAAAACCAAAGCTGTATTAATGTTCACAGGCGACAGTATGTGCCTGGCAGGTCAGCAGTATTCAGCAGAAATAAAGGGCGGCTATGATTTTTATCCCTCATACAAGTATGTTGCGAAGCTTTTTAAAAAGGCTGATTTTGTCTGTGGCAATCTGGAAACGCTGATTTCCGAATCAAATCCGATTACAAAATCACAGAAGACCATTAACGGCCAGCCCCAGTGTAACGGACCGATTCAATATCTCGATGCTATTCAAAAGGCCGGCTACAATGCCGTAGTTACCGCAAATAATCACTGCTGTGACTGGGGGCCTGTAGGTATCGAAGAGACAAAAAAGCATCTCGATGAATATAATATTTTAAATGTCGGAACCAACTACCGTGATAAGCAGGTAAAGTATATTCTGACTGATGTAAACGGAATAAATGTCGCTGTACTTTCTTATACGCATCTGGTTAATCAGCGTGGGAAAATGACTAAAAATGAGCTTACCACTATGGTAAACTGCTATGATGAAAAAACAGTAAAAGCAGATATAAAAGCCGCTAAAAAAGCGGGAGCGGAGTATGTGGTTGTATATTGCCACTGGGGAAGCGAAAATACGGAGGAGCTTGCCTGGTATCAGAAAAACGATGCAAAGGCAGTAGCAAATGCCGGGGCAGACCTTATAATAGGTTCTCATCCTCACTGCCTGCAAAGAGCCGAATACATTACAACAGACGATAAAAGAGAGGTTCTTTGTATGTATTCCATGGGTAATTTTGTATCAAGCATGGCCCGTGACATCAACAATGATACAATCATATTAGCCATCGATTTAGAAAAAACAACCTACTACCAATATCCCGGCGGACCGAAGGCTATATCAGTGATTTCAACTAAAAAGGCAGGCTATATTCCCTGCAGAGTAACAACAATAAAGGGCAATAACAATGTTATTTTCCCGGTGTCTGCCGAAATAAACGGCGGAAATAATTCCGCATCGCTAAAAGAGGCGGGCAACAGAATTAAAAAAGTGATTAAAAATCTTTCGGAATACAGATTTTCGGTTAAGAAGTAAAGAATTATTCTTGACTTTAATTTAGGCAAAGCCTATAATATTTCACGGTGTAAAATTTCGTATTATTTGTGCATTCCCGGGAGCGGAATGCGGAATGGAGGACAATATGGCTAATAAGCCTACAGTTTTACTTATACTTGACGGATACGGACTTAATGAAAAGACAGAGGGAAATGCAGTAGCACTTGCAAAGACTCCCGTTATGGACAGATTTATGAAGGAATATCCCTTCGTAAAGGGTAATGCTTCAGGTATGTTCGTCGGCCTTCCCGACGGCCAGATGGGCAATTCAGAGGTAGGTCATTTAAATATGGGTGCCGGTCGTATCGTATACCAGGACCTTACAAGAATTACAAAGGAAATCGATGACGGTGATTTCTTCAAGAATCCCGCTTTACTTGAGGCTGTTGAGAACTGCAAGAAGAATGATTCAGCACTTCATATGTACGGCCTTGTATCAGACGGTGGTGTACACAGCCACATTACACATATCTACGGTCTTCTTGAGCTTGCTAAGCGCAATGACATCAAGAAGGTATATGTTCACTGCTTCCTTGACGGACGTGATACTCCCCCTGCATCAGGTAAGGATTATGTAGCACAGCTTGAAGCAAAGATGGCTGAGCTTGGCGTAGGTGAGGTTGCATCTGTAATGGGCCGTTACTATGCAATGGACCGTGACAATAACTGGGACCGTGTAGAGAAGGCTTATGCCGCACTCGTATACGGTGAGGGAGAGAAGGCTGCTTCAGCTACAGCAGGTATCCAGGCTTCATATGACAATGGTAAGACAGATGAGTTCGTTGTTCCCTTCGTAGTAGAGAAGAACGGTGCACCCGTTGCTACAATCAAGGCAAACGATTCAATTATCTTCTTTAACTTCAGACCTGACCGTGCAAGAGAGATCACACGTGCTTTCTGTATCGAGGATTTCCCCGGATTTGAGAGAAAGAACGGCTTCCTTCCCGTTATGTATGTATGTTTCTCAGAGTATGATGTAACAATCCCCAACAAGAGTGTTGCATTCCATAAGGTTCAGCTTACAAATACATTTGGCGAGTACCTTGCTAAGCTTGGTCTTAAGCAGGCTCGTATCGCAGAGACAGAGAAGTATGCACACGTTACATTCTTCTTCAACGGCGGTGTAGAGGCTCCCAATGAGGGCGAGGACAGAATCCTTGTTGATTCACCCAAGTATGTTCCCACATACGACAAAAAGCCCAGAATGAGCGCTTACACAGTATGTGACAAGCTCAGCCAGGCTATTACAAAGAAGGACGAGGATGGCAACGCATTCTACGATGTTATCATCTGTAACTTCGCTAACCCTGATATGGTAGGTCATACAGGTGTTCAGGAGTCAGCTGTAAAGGCTATCGAAGTAATCGATGAGTGTCTCGGTGAGCTTGAGACCTTCGTTAAGGAGGTTGGTGCTACAATGTTCATCTGTGCTGATCACGGTAATGCAGAGCAGCTTATCGATTATGAGACAGGTGCTCCTTTCACAGCTCATACAACCAATCCCGTTCCTTTCATCCTTGTTAATTATGATCAGGACGTTAAGCTTCGTGAGGGTGGTAAGCTTGCTGATATTATCCCTACACTTATCGATATCATGGGCATTGAGAAGCCTGTTGAGATGACAGGTGAATCTCTTATTATCAGATAATAAAAAAACTCTTGCAAAATATATTTTGCTATGATAATATATTTAGATGTGAGAACATTTCGGTAATAGGAGGTGTAACATGGACGCATTAAAGTTAATTCTTACAATTGTATACCTTTTAGTTTGCGTAGGATTAGTTGTTCTTGTTCTTTTACAGGAGTCTAAGACACGTGGTCTTGCAGGCGCTATCGGTGGCGGCAGCGTAGGTACTACAACATATTACAGTAAAAATAAAGGCCGTACAAAAGAAGGCAGATTAAATAAACTTACTATTGTTCTTGGTGTTTTATTTATTGTTCTTTCAGTTGTACTGAATCTTACTGCATTACAGTAATTAATTTAATTATCATGAGGCATTCCTTTGGGAGTGCCTTATTTTTTTATTATATTTCTTGATAAGCAGATGAAATTTTGCTATAATATAACTGTAATAATATAAGTATTCTGACTTTTTTGGGGAAGCGTTAGTTTACTATTATTGAAATTTTTATTTGCTGCAGACATGCCTGATTATTAAGCTGTCTGTTAACGACTTACAAGCGAAGCGGTTACGATTTTTGAATAATGGGGTGTTATTGTGAAGTATATTTTCACAATATACAGCCGGAAAGGCCGGTAATGACTATGAATAATACAGAATACGAAGAGAAAAAAGAAAAAATATATTCATTTATAAAATCAGACCTCTACAAGCCTATGAAGGTTAAGGAGCTTGCGGTTTTACTTTGTGTGCCTCGTGCAGAAAAGGAAGAGTTCAAAGAGCTTACGGATAAGCTGATTTCAGATGGTAAGCTTATAACTGATTCCAAGGGCAGATTAAAGCTCGCAGGTGAAGATACCGTAGCAGGTATATTTATGGGTACTGCCAAGGGCTTCGGATTTGTAAGAATCGAAAATCAAAACGAGGATATTTTTATACCTGCGGATTATACCAATGGTGCTCATGACAAGGACAAGGTTCTTGTAAAGATAAGCGAGAGTTCAAATCCCGCAAAGCGCAGCCGCGAGGGTGTGGTAATAAGTGTGCTTGAGCGTAACAGCACTAATATTGTCGGCACCTTCCAGCGTACCAAAACCTACGGCTTTGTGATTCCCGATAATGCTAAATTCGGCGGGGATGTCTATATTCCTCACGGCTTTACAAAGGGTGCGGTTACAGGACATAAGGTAGAGGTAGAAATCACTGATTTTGGCGGTGCGGGACGTAATGCGGAGGGTCATGTAGTAGATATTATCGGACATATTGATGATCCCAGAACCGATATTGTATCCGTAATAAGAGCCTACGGTATTCCTTTGGATTTCCCTGAGGGTGTAATTAATCAGCTTTCATCAATTCCTTCTGAGATTAATCCCGATGATATTCCGGGACGTCTTGACCTTCGTGATGTTCAGACTGTTACTATTGACAGCGAAACAGCAAAGGATCTCGATGATGCGATTACCCTTAGTAAAAACGGTGATATTTATCAGCTCGGCGTTCATATCGCTGATGTAACAAATTATGTTACTGAGAATTCACCCTTAGATAAAGAGGCTCTTAAAAGAGGCACCAGTAATTATCTGGTAGACAGTGTAATCCCGATGCTGCCTCATGAGCTTTCCAACGGTATCTGTTCACTTAATCAGGGTACTGACAGACTCGCACTGAGCTGTATTATGGATATTAACCAAAAGGGCGAGGTAGTGGGCCATCAGATAGCAGAAACAGTCATTAATGTCGACAGGAGAATGACCTACACGAATGTACAGAAGGTTGTGGATGTATTCGATGCCTGCGAAAATTATGCCGCTTATCTTGAGCTTCTTAAAAAGGTTAAGTCCGCAGAGCTCTCACAGGATATTATTGACGGATATACAGAATATTGCAGAATCGAGCATGCATTTCTTCATCCTGAAGATGCCACAGTACTTGATAAACATGCTCACGTCAGTGAGATTAACACAAAGGTCTATACAGAGGCTGATTATAATAAGGCCAAGAAGGATTATGCAGATGCGATAAAGGCCTTTACCGAGCTTTACGGTGAGAAGATGGTCTGTCCGGAGATTGGCGATAAAATAGCAGTATTTTACAGCTACAGGGACTTTGCGGATATGTTTGTTATGTCCAGAAGCCTCAGTGAGATTCTGCGTGCCAGAAGACACAAGAGGGGCTCTATCGACTTCGATATTCCGGAATGTAATATTGTGGTTAATGATAAGGGTGAGCCTATTGATATCAGACCCTATGACAGAAACAGAGCAACAAAAATCATCGAGGATTTCATGCTTATAGCAAATGAAACTGTAGCAGAGGACTATTTCTGGCAGGAGCTTCCCTTCGTATACCGTACCCATGATACCCCCGATACAGATAAAATCAACAAGCTTCTTGTATTTATTAACAATTTCGGTTACTCAATTAAGCTTACACAGGACGAGGTTCATCCGAAGGAATTCCAGAAGCTACTTGAAAAAATCGAGGGAACAGATGAAGAAGCACTTATCACCAGACTTACCCTTCGTTCCATGAAGCAGGCTAAGTACACGGTAGAATGTGACGGACATTTCGGTCTTGCGGCAAAGTATTACTGTCATTTTACTTCGCCTATCAGACGTTATCCTGACCTTCAGATTCACAGAATCATTAAAGAAAATCTGAACGGTAAGCTTACAGATAAGCGTATTTCACATTATAACAGTATCCTCAGCGAGGTATCCTTCCAGTCTAGTAAGTGTGAAAGACGTGCGGATGAAGCCGAAAGAGAGGTTCAGAAGCTCAAGAAGGTAGAATTTATGGAGCCTCATATCGGTGAAGTATTCGAAGGCGTTATTTCAGGCGTTAATTCTTCAGGACTTTATATCGAGCTGCCCACGACAGTCGAAGGAAATGTTAAAATCGAGAAAATTGAGGATGATTTTTATATCTTTGATGACCAGCATTATATGCTTGTCGGAAGTCGTACACATAAGGAGCTTAAGCTCGGTGAACGGATTAAGGTTAAGCTGATTGCGGTAGATAAGCTGACCAGAAGCATTGAATTCATACCGGTGGATGATACGGATGATTGAACCAGTGGTTCATAGACAAATGCTTTCATATCTGTTAAATTATATGTGTCGGCAGGATATAATTATTTACTTGTAATATTTTGTAAAATGATTTATAATCCGTTTTGGTTTAATGATTATGAAAGGAAAGGTTTTCACTTATGTCGAAGGCAAAGCCTAAAAAGTTAATAGCGAACAACAAGAAGGCTTTCTTCGATTACTTCATTGAGGATAAGTACGAAGCCGGAATTTCTCTTCACGGAACCGAGGTAAAGTCTATAAGAATGGGAAAGTGCAGTATCAAGGAATCCTACATCCAGATTGAGGGTGGAGAGATATTTATCTACGGTATGCATATCAGTCCCTATGAAAAGGGTAACATATTCAATAAGGATCCGCTCAGAGTTAAGAAGCTTCTTCTTCATAAGATTGAGATTCGAAAGCTTCAGCGTGAATCCGAGGTTGCCGGTTACACCATCGTTCCTTTAAATGTTTATCTTGACAGAGGGCTTGTTAAGCTCGAAATCGGACTGGCAAAAGGTAAAAAGCTTTATGATAAGCGAGAGACCATTGCCAAGAAGGATATGCGAAGAGAACAGGAGAAGGACTTTAAGATTAAAAACCTATATTAATATATTAGTTTTAGCTATTCTATTTTATCAGCATACAGCTTTATGCACAGTATCGGGCCAGTACTGGTTTCGACGGGGGTTTTGAAGTTGTGGTAGCCATCAGTGAGAGTCTGAACTCACTCAAATAAACGGACAACTAAATATAAACGCTGATAATAACGAATTAGCATTTGCTGCCTAAGTGCAGCAGCGTCGGACCTGCGTAGCCCGCTGCGCAGGAGGGAGTGCCGCGAGGTCCTGTTCGGGTTTACCCGGATAACCGGCGTCATCCAGGCGGGGAACACAATTGGCAAAGCTTTGAGCCTCTTGTAGAAATATGAAGCTACCGAACGCAAAAGCCTGTCTATGGGCGTTTGTGGGAGGGAATAACAAAACACAGACTGTGATGGGAGAAGCTGCAAGGGATAGATTTTCGGACAGGGGTTCAACTCCCCTCTGGTCCACTCGGCATTATGCCGCCAGGATGCAGACCTGCAAATGCGGGTCTGTTTTTTTATGCCCGACAATAGCGATTGTTTCTTGACACTCTTAATCTAAATAACTAAAATGATATATGAGATATTATGAGAAATTATAATAAATTTGAGGATACAAATGAAACGATTATATATATTAGTGATTTTGATATTAGCTCTGTCCGTCAGTGGCTGCAAAAAAGAAGAAACAATAAAGATTGCCCAGCTGAATCCGGAAGCCAAAACAAAATCAATGAAAATGTCCGTAAAGGATTACGGAACTATCAGCTTTAAGCTCTATCATGAGCTTGAACCAAAGGTTGTTGATAAATTTACGGAGCTTTGTGAAAAAGGCTTTTATAAGGGCAAAAGTATTTATACCATCATAGAAGACTATGTTCTGCTGGCCGGAAGCCGTGAAAGAGCAGAAAACACACAGTCATTTACTTCGGGAGATTTTACACATTTATTACCTTTTTATGGGGCCTTATGTGCTAATTTACTTGAGGATGATGAATGCAATCTCAGCAGCTTTTATATCATAAATAACAGCAAGGATAATATTTCAGAGCTGGAAAAGCTTGTGGCTCATAAGGGCTATAGCCTTGCGGATTATATAAAATTCGGCTATAAGGTCGAGTTGTTTGAGGATGAGCTTGATTTATACAGGGAACGCGGCGGTGCTCCCTGGTTATACGGTCATACGGTTGTATTCGGCCAGATGACAGACGGATATGAAATTCTGGACGAAATCGTAAAGGCTCATTCGGAAGATGAAGATTCTGAATTTATTATCGAAAATATTACGATTGACTAATTTTACGAAAGGGGGACGCCCTTAGCTATATGTGGAATAATCTTACTGTAAACGGTTTCCAGTTTGAGAGCTCAAAAGACTATGCAGAAGCAAAAAAGGAAGCCGAGGCTCTGAATTATCTGGCCAGCAGAATGGATATATCTAATCCTGAGGTGGCAATAAAAGTTTATTATAAATTGCTTGACAGACAAAATTTGCACACAATTATAGGCTATACTTTCCTTAAGCAATTAAGAGATTTCTGTATAAGCAGCGGTCTGGTTAAGGATTCACAGATTAAGGCTATAGTTATGCCTTCCGAAAATACAAAAGGCAAAATTGCGGCCTATGGCGATGAGATATCCCTAGAAATTGATGCATCAATTGACGATACGCATAAGGATGTGGATTCAGGCTTTGACGATTATGACAGCAGTGAAGCAAAGACTCTTGCAGACAAAGAAAAGAAGCTGAAGAAGGAGATGCAGGAGTTTGCCAATAAAGAAAAGAAGCTGAATCTCGTCGCGGATCATTATCGCAATAAATCCAGAAAGCTGGTATGTGCGGTTGTAGCACTGGTGCTTATAATAATTGCTTTGTTCAGTATTTCAATTTACAGAGGGACATTACCCTATGCTGATATCGAGAGTGAAATTCAGGATAAGTATGCAGGCTGGGCTGAGGAGTTATCAATCAGGGAGGCCGAGCTTGAGAAGCAAGAGGCGTTAATGTCTGATTAAGAGGTGAAGCGCAATGGATGTTTTAAAGGTATTAATCGCAGATGATGAAAGTCGTATGAGAAAGCTCGTTAAGGACTTTCTTAACAAGCAGGGCTACTCCGTACTCGAGGCAGAAAACGGCGAGCAGGCCGTAGACATATTTTTTTCAGAGAAGAATATAGACCTTATAATACTTGATATTATGATGCCTAAAATGGACGGCTGGGAGGTCTGCCGCGAAATCAGAAAGCAGTCAAAGGTGCCGATTATTATGCTTACGGCGAAAAGTGACGAAAGAGACGAGCTTCTGGGCTTTGAGCTGGGCGTAGACGAATATATTACAAAGCCCTTCAGTCCGAAGATTCTCGTGGCAAGAGTAGAGGCGATTCTTCGCCGTTCAAATCTTTTGGATGAGGACAGCATAGAAATCGGCGGAATCAAAATCGATAAGCAGGCTCACCAGGTAAGCATTGATAATCAGCCTATAGATCTCAGTGTCAAGGAATTTGAGCTTTTACAGTATTTTGTAATGAATAAGGGCGTGGCATTATCTCGTGAAAAGATATTAAATAATGTCTGGAATTACGATTATTACGGTGATGCCAGAACTATCGATACCCACGTTAAAAAGCTCAGAAGCAAAATGGGCGATAAGGGCGATTATATTAAAACTATCTGGGGAATGGGTTATAAATTCGAAATATGAGACATTCATTAAAATTAAAGATTACATTAATTCTTTGTCTTTCAATGTTCTTTTTGATTTTTACCTGCTGGATGTCAAATGAAGTTTTTCTGCCCAAATATTATGAAAAACAGAAGGTTTCATCCTTACAGAAGGACTTTGAAAAGATTAATAAATTAGTCGGCAGGGCTTCTATAGACAGTAATTATGATATTATAAAGGATATCGAAAAGCTCGAGGCGAATTCCGCAAACAGCATATATATTATCGAAACCAATGAGATGTACGGTAAGCTCGGAATGTATTTCCTTTATCCGATTTCCATCAGTCTTTCAGATAATGAGCACAAGGATATTTTCAAAAGTGACCGTTTCGGAAGAATAGTAAGGGCAATCCGTGATTATATTTATAATGCGGAAGAATACACGGATGATATTTCAGATACAATCACTCATCTTTTTACAGATGCCGATAAATATGATATTTATAAGCTTTATGATAATTCGGTAGATTCAAATTATATTGATCTGCTCGGATTTCTTGAAAACGGTAATATGGTATTTGTCAGAAGCAATTACTCAAATATCTCAGAAAGCAGTGTCATTTCAAACCGTTTTCTGGCCATTACCGGACTTGCGGTACTGGTACTCGGTTCCGTTGTTATGTATCTGTTCAGTCGTTCGCTCACAAAGCCCATTCTGCAGCTTTCAAAGATTTCAACAGAGATGTCAAAGCTGAATTTCGAAAACCGTTATAACGGCAAAAGAAGAGATGAGATAGGTGTTCTCGGAAACAGTATAAATACCCTTTCAAATCAGCTGGAAAATACCATCAGTGAGCTGAAAGCCGCGAATAATGAGCTGGAAAAGGATATTAAGAAAAAAGAAGAAATCGATACGATGCGCCGCGAATTTCTTTCAAATGTATCTCATGAGCTTAAAACGCCCATTGCTCTGATACAGGGCTATGCGGAGGGACTTGCGGATAATATCAACGATGATGAGGAAAGCCGAAATTTTTACTGCGAAGTAATTACGGATGAAGCTCAGAAGATGAACAAGATGGTTAAAAAGCTTCTTTCGTTAAATGAGCTTGAATTTGGAAATGTCAAGCCTGATTTTGAACGTTTTGATATTGTAGAACTGGTAAAATCCGTTAGTTCATCAATAGAAATTCTCGCACAGCAGAATGATACAAGGTTAATTTTAAACGAAAATAAGTCGATATATGTATGGGCGGACCAGTATATGATAGAAGAGGTCGTTACAAACTATTTAAGTAATGCACTCAATCATGTGGATGACAGAAAAATCATAGATATAAGCTTTGCCGAGACCGATAATAAGGTCAGAGTATCCGTATTTAATACCGGTGAGCTTATTCCGCCTGAGGATATAAACAATATCTGGGATAAGTTCTACAAGGTCGATAAAGCCCGTACAAGAGAGTATGGCGGCAGCGGAATAGGTTTATCTATAGTTAAGGCTATTTTAGAGGCTCACAATGGATCATACGGCGTTAATAACCATGAGGCAGGCGTAGAATTCTGGTTCGAGCTAAAAATCGGCTAAGGACTTGTATACCAATAAAAAACTTGAAAAAATAAAGATAAAGTGTTAGAATAAATTATTGAATTTATTGATTTGTAAGAAATTTTACAGATAATTTTATAGGGGGCAAAATGTCAAAAAAAATCTTATCATTAGTTCTGATTTTAATAATGATAATGACATCAGGCTGTTCCGCGGGAGAAAATATTGATCTTACCGAAGAGCAGTCTAATGCTATTGCCCAATACAGCGCTTATCTTATTATGAAATATGATAAAAATAAGCTGGTAAACGAAAAGCTTCTGGATATGGATGATCTGCAGGAGATAAAGGAAGAGGAGGAGCTGGCAAACGCGACTCCGACACCTACTGAAGCGCCTACACCCACACCGGAGCCCACAAAGAAGCCTGAAAAGCCCTCTAAAGGCGATAAGGATAAAACCGAAACAGAGACTTTAGAGCCCACAAAAGCGGCTGATGATTCTTCCGAAGGGAATTCTTCAGATGCGCCTTCTGCTCCTTCAATAACAGAATATGCTAAGTCACTTGGCGAATTCTTTGACGGTGACTTTGATATTGAATATAAGTCATATTCATTAAATGACAGCTATACGGAAGGTGATTATCTTACCCTTCAGGCACCCAAGAATAAAAAAATTCTTATCCTTAACTTTGATATAGTTAATAAGTCAAAAAAGGATCAGACTATTCTTTACAATAACAATCTTATATATTCGGTTTTATATAAGAACGGCGGCTATGAAGGAAGCGAAATGACACTTCTTGAGAACGGTCTTCTTTATATAAACGAGAAGATTAAGGCCGGACAAAGCTATAGGGCGGTTCTTATGTTCTATGTAAGCGATGCCCAGAAGGAATATACATTCAGAGCAACTGACGGAGTATCAGGTAAGGTTTACGATATCAAAATAAAATAATGGGGGACATTGTATGGATACTAATATTTTGCTTGAAAGCGGAACAAATGAACTTGAAGTTCTCGAATTTGTAATTGCAAACAATCATTACGGAATTAATGTTGCTAAAATCAAGGAAATTATCCCTTATCATCCCGCAACCCCTATTCCTAATGCACATCCCTGTATCGAGGGTGTATATATGCCCAGAGATAATATTATTACCGTAATTGATCTCTGCAAGAGCCTGGGCGTAATTCGTGAGACAGATTTAAAGAATGATATGCTTATTATTACCAATTTTAATAAGCTTAATGTCGCTTTCCATGTTCAGAATGTACTCGGTATTCATCGTATTTCCTGGGCAGATATTTTTAAGCCCGATAATACAATTTCAAATCAGGGCAGCGGTATTGCTACCGGTTTTGTAAAGTTTTCAGACAGACTTCTTGTAATTCTCGATTTCGAGAAAATCGTCAGTGATATCAGTCCCGAGACAGGACTTAAGATGTCAGATATTGATGCTCTCGGTATCAGAAACAGAAATTCGGCTCCTATTCTTATTGCGGAGGATTCACCTCTACTCAGCAAGCTTGTACATGATGCTCTTGCAAAGGCCGGTTACACATCTGTTACAGTTACAAATAATGGTCAGGAGGCATTTGACCTGTTGACTGATTTCAAGAAGGCCGGAACACTTCACCAGCGTGTAAAGTGTATCATTACCGATATTGAGATGCCTCAGATGGACGGTCACAGATTAACAAAGCTTGTTAAGGAAGACCCCGAGATGAAGTCGATTCCTGTTATCATTTTCTCATCTCTTGTTAATAATGAGATGCGTAAAAAGGGTGAATCACTCGGTGCTGATGCTCAGCTTTCCAAGCCTGAGATTGGCTCTTTGGTAGGTGAGATTGACCGACTTCTCAGTGAAACAACTGAAGGTTATTAAATAAACTATTAACTGAAAGGTGCATTTATGGCTATTTGCATGATGTGTCACAGAAAGGTAGCTAACGGGGTACGTTTCTGTGACGAATGTAATATAAAAATGAAGCAGCAGGCAGATGAATCCTATTTGGATAGTCTGCTTAATTCTGTTTCCGGAAATGCGCCCGCAGCTAAGAAGGCTCCTCAGCCTGAAATTAATTATAATAACTATTACGATGAAAGTCCCGTTCAGGAGGATTATTCTGATAACAGTTACGAAGATATAAATGCTTACAGCGCTTCTTTAGCCGAGGAAACCTCAGAAGAGACTTATCCGAACAATACTGAGGATATGGATGCCATGCTGAATGACCTTTTGGCAGATATGGAGGAAAGCGGCTTTGGTGACGGCAGCGACGAGCTGCCCGATACAGAGATTGACCCCAATGACCTAGCTGATATATTTAATGAAGCCGAGAATAATGTATATGAGTCAAATAATCTACCGGATGCTTTAGAGTCTGAAGATAGTATGTTTAATGTTGATTCAGCTCTTGAAGGAGCTACAGACAGTAGTTCAGGTTTTTCTGCAGAAGATTTTGATACTGAGGGCTTAGGTCCGGCAGATATTGCAATACTTAACGGTGATGAAAATTCAGCCGTAAATGTAGATTATGACATGGCCGAGCTTCCGGAGGGTGTAACCGTTGACTCGGATATGGACGCTCTTTTCCAGGAGGTAAACGGTTCGGACGGTTTATCGGATATAAATGATTCTGAGGATCTGAACAGTATTCTTGGAATAAGCGGAGACGATTCGGAGCTTGACGAAGTATTAAATGATATGTCAATGGGTAATTTTGAAGCTCCCGGCCCCGAAGAAACGAAGGATACTAATCCCAAAAAGGATAGTTCCAAAAAGAAGGAAAAGAAGAATAAGAAATCAGAAGATTCCGAAGACAAGCCCAAGAAAAGCTTTTGGAAGCGTCTCTTCGGTAATATACTTGAAAAAACACCTGAGCAGGTAGAGGCCGAGGAAAAGCAGGCTGAACTTGATGCCCAGAAGAAGAAGGAAAAGGCTGCCGAGAATAAACAAAAGGCCGAAGAAGAAAAGGCCAGGGCAAAAGCGGAAGCTGAAATAGCAAAGAAGGAAAAAGAAGCCCGTAAGGCTGCCGAAAAGGCTGCGGCCCGTGAAAAAGCCCAGAAAAAAAAGGAAGAAGCCTTAGCACTCGCCGAATTTGAGGTAGAACACGGACGAATTAATAAAGCCGGAGCGACAATTCTATTTGTAATCTTCGCCATTCTGACTATTATCATCATTATAGGAACCAATATTTACTCCTATAATTTAAGTATTGAAAATGCCCAGAAGGATTTTGATATCCATAAATATAACGAAGCTTATTATGAAGTATACGGTTTGAAGATTCAGGATGAGGATATAGAGCTTTACGACAGAATTATGACTGTCATGTATGTAAATACCCAGCTTAACTCATTTGAATATTATATTGAGGCCGGCAGTCGTGAAAAGGCTCTGGATTCATTGCTTAAGGGTCTTGAAAGATATGATAAATATCTTCAGCTTGCCACAATCCTTGATATCAAAGAGGATATTGATTATGTCAAAAATAATATTGTTGAAAAGCTTAAGACTGAATTTAATCTTACTCTTGAGGATGCCAACAGTATGATAGACATAAATGACAGTATTGATTACAGCGACTCGATTTATACGCTTTTAGGTTCTTATGAGGAGCAGCTTAACCAGCTGACCGAAAAGGAATAATGAAATACTTTTAAAAGGATAAAATATATGAAATCTGTTTCTGTTATTGATTATGATGCAGGTAACACGATGAGTGTTATGAATGCATTGAAATCACTTGGTGTTGATGTCACACTTACAAATGATCCGGCTAAGCTTATAAAAGCCGAGCATGTTATTTTCCCGGGTGTTGGTGCATATGCTGACTCTATGAATAAGCTTAAGGAATATAAGCTTGTAGAGGTGGTTAAGGAAATGATAGCCAAGGATACTCCCTTTCTCGGAATATGTCTTGGTATGCAGATGCTTTTTGAGAAGAGTCACGAAACTATCGGTTCGGATTCTACCGATGCAGTTGAAGGTCTTGGAATTTTAAGAGGCAGTGTAAAGGGCTTTAAGGAGCTTCCCGATTTTTCTCTTAAGGTACCTCATATGGGCTGGAATTCCATAGATTTTGCAAAAAAGGATTGTCCTTTATATAAGGATATTCCTAACGGTTCATATGTCTATTTTGTACATTCATTTTATCTGGATGCCACAGACAGGGAGAATGTAGCCACAACTACCGATTATGGTATCAGCTTTGATTCTTCTGTCAGCAGAGGCAATGTATTCGGCTGTCAGTTCCACCCCGAAAAAAGCGGTGATGTAGGACTACAGATTTTAAAAAATTTCTGTGATTTATAATTTTTGATTGAAAGGACTCGTACTGTTTGTACGACGGTGAAAGTCTTGTATACAAAGAGAATTATTCCGTGTCTTGATGTAAAAGACGGCAGAGTGGTTAAGGGTACCAACTTTGTGAATTTAAGGGATGCCGGTGATCCTGTAGAGGTTGGTGCAATATATAGTAAAAACGGTGCGGATGAGCTTGTTTTTCTTGATATTACAGCTTCATCCGATAAAAGAAACACAGTAGTGGATATGGTTCGAAAGGTTGCCGAGAATGTATTCATTCCCTTTACGGTAGGCGGCGGTATCAGAACTGTAGATGATTTCAGAACTATTCTGCGAGCAGGTGCAGATAAGGTTGCAGTTAATTCTGCAGTAATAGATAATCCTTCACTTATAGCTGATGCAGCAGCAAAATTCGGAAGTCAGTGTGTAGTATGTGCCATCGATGCAAAAAGAAGGGCAGACGGAAACGGCTGGACCATCTATAAGCATGGCGGAAGACTTGATATGGGCATTGATGCTGTAGAATGGGCAAAGAAGGCCTATGAGCTTGGTGCAGGCGAAATTCTTCTTACCAGTATGGACTGTGACGGAACTAAGAACGGCTATGATTTAGAGCTCACAAAGGCTGTATCTGATAATGTCGGAGTTCCCGTAATTGCCTCGGGCGGTGCAGGCAATATGCAGCATTTCCTTGATGCATTTACCGTAGGTAATGCAGATGCGGTACTTGCGGCGTCACTTTTCCACTATAAAGAGATGGAAATTATGGACCTCAAGAACTACTTAAAGGATAATAATGTTCCGGTCAGAATCTAATTTAAGAATAGTAATCGTCATCGGAATATTTATTTGAAGAGATTATTAATCATATATCTTTAAAAATCAGGGCTTGTGAAAAATTTATTTCACAAGCCCTATATTTTTACGATTAATTTTATTCAATATTTGATCCGCAGATTAGAAAACTGCAGCTATCAAAATATTTATTTTCTGTCCTTCATATTTACATAGATTTCAGGAGTCTTAACGCTTACATACTGAGGACGGATAATTTTACCCGCATTCTGAAGCTCCTCAATTCTGTGAGCAGACCAGCCCGAAATACGTGCAATAGCAAAAAGAGGTGTAAAAATCTCACTGGGAATATCAAGCATACGATAAATAATTCCGGAATAGAAATCTACATTTGCCGAAACACCCTTATACATTTTTCTTTTATTTGCGATAATGTCGGGAGCAAGCTCAGATACGGTGGTATATAATTCAAATTCATCCTCGTACTGAGGCTTTTCTGCGACAAGCTTCGTAGCATATTTCTTTAAAATATCTGCACGTGGATCTGATTTTGAGTAAATGGCATGTCCCATACCATAGATAAGTCCGGCATTATCAAAAGCCTGTTTATCAAGCAGACGAACCAGGTAATCCTTAATTTCGTCCTTATTTTTGATATTGATACTCTTTTTCATATCCTCGAACATTTTTACTACCTTAATGTTTGCACCGCCGTGACGGGGTCCCTTAAGTGAACCGAGAGCGGCAGAAACAGAAGAGTAGGTATCCGTTCCGGAAGAGGTTACAACGTGTGTGGTAAAGGTTGAATTATTACCACCGCCGTGCTCTGCATGAAGAACCAGTGCAAGGTCAAGAATTTTTGCTTCAAGATCAGAGAACTCACAGTTTCTTCTGAGCATATGAAGAACATTCTGCGCGGTATTGTAATCCTTTTCGGGATAATTAATAAACAAATTCTGTCCCTTGTGGAAATGACTATAGGACTGATAGCCGTATACAGCAAGCATGGGAAATACTGAAATCATTCTCATACTTTGACGTAATACATTTTCAATTGAAGTATCATCAGGATTCTCATCGTAAGCATAAAAAGCAAGAACACATCTTGAAAGCATATTCATCATATCCTTGCCGGGAGCCTTCATTATCATATCACGAACAAAATAATGAGGAAGCTCACGATAATTTGAAAGAGTTTCATTAAATTCACGAAGCTGACTTTCAGTAGGAAGCTGACCGAATAAAAGAAGGAATGCGGTTTCTTCATAACCAAAACGGTCATCATTTACAAAGCCGTCAACGATATCACGTATGTTTATGCCACGATATGTAAGCTGACCATCACAGGTGATTTCATTGCCATCCTTGTCATAATCCTTTGCCTTTATTCTGGAAATCTCCGTAAGTCCTGTAACAACACCGTTTCCTGAAAGGTCGCGAAGTCCGCGATAAACGTTGTGCTGAGCGTACATTTCAGGCTGAATATGGTTGTTGGAATTAGATAAAGCAGCCATTTTACTGATGTAGGGTGTTATTTCTGAAAAATTCATTGGTACCTCTCTCTCTTAATGTGTTTGTTCATCCGCATCCATTTTCCTTAATGCAGATGAAAGCATAAGCTTAATTCGATTAAGCTGGTTTACTTCGCTGGCTCCGGGATCATAGTCAACTGCGACAACGTTTGACTCGGGGTAGAGACGTCGTAATTCCTTAATTACGCCCTTGCCGACAATGTGGTTGGGTAAGCAGGCAAAGGGCTGCGCGCAAACAATATTAGGGGCACCGTGCTTAATAAGCTCTACCATTTCACCGGTAAGGAACCAGCCCTCACCTGTCTGATTACCGATAGAAGCAATAGGTGCCGCATATTCTGCAAGCGTTTCAATACGTGTGGGAGGTTCGAATCGATTACTCTTTTCTAATTCTTCACGCGCGCACTTTCTACAATATTCGATTATATTTATAAGCATCTTGTTAAAGCGGGCATCCTTTTTGCTCTTACCTAAAACATCACATTTGTATTCGGCATCATATGAGCAGTAGAGCAGGAAATTGAGAATTTCCGGACACACAACCTCTGCGCCTTCCCTTTCAAGAAGGTCAACAAGATGATTATTTGCAGCAGGCATATATTTTACGAGGATTTCTCCTACAACGCCTACAACCGGCTTTCTTACTGAATCGTTAATGGGGAATTCATCAAATTCCTTAACCATCTGACGAATATTCTTTTTATATTCCTTCCAGAATAAGGTATATCTGAAATCAGTTCTGGAAAGTGATTTTTCACAGATTTTCACCCATTTCTCATAAAGCTTATTAGCTGATCCGGGTTCAATCTCATAAGGACGGACTCTGTATAAAAGCTTCTGGAATAGATCTCCGTAGCAGAGTGCGTGCATAACCTTAACGATAATTCTGGGTGTAAACTTAAATCCGGGGTTCTTTTCAATACCTGATGTACTGATTGAAATAACCGGCACCTGAGGATATCCCGCTTTAGCCAAAGCACGTCTTATAAGTCCTATGTAATTAGTGGCACGACAGCCGCCGCCTGTCTGGGTATAGAAGATGGCAACCTTGTTCAAGTCGTATTTTCCTGACTGAAGAGCCATAATTACCTGGCCTACGACCATAAGTGAAGGATAGCAGGCATCATTATTTACGTATTTAAGTCCTACCTCTACGGCAGACCTGTCATCATTTTTAAGTATTTCAATATTGTAGCCCTCGGAACGGATGGCAGGCTCAAGAATATCAAAATGGATAGGTGACATTCTGGGTGCCAGGATTGTGTAATCCTTACGCATTTCCTTGGTAAATATTACTCTGTTATGGGCAGATGAATGTACATGAGGCTCAATATTATTTCTTTCACGGTCCTTAATTGCAGAAAGCAGTGACCTGATTCTGATACGGGCAGCACCGAGGTTATTAACCTCATCGATTTTAAGTACCGTATAAATTTTACCTGATGCATTTAAAATATCTGCGACACCGTCTGTAGTGATGGCATCAAGTCCGCAGCCGAAGGAATTCAGCTGAACAAGCTCGAGGTTTTTCTGGGTTCTGACAAAGGATGCGGCAGCATAAAGTCTTGAATGATACATCCACTGGTCAACTACAATCATAGGTCTGTCAACCTTACCGAGATGAGAAATACTGTCTTCGGTAAGTACCGCAACACCGTAAGAATTTATCATTTCGGGAATACCGTGATGAACCTCGGGGTCTATATGGTAGGGACGTCCTGCAAGGACAATTCCCTTTTTACCGGTTCTCTTTAAATACTCAAGGGTTTCCTCACCCTTACGCATTACATCATTTCTGGCATTGGCCATTTCAAGCCAGGCCTCATGAGCAGCAGCTGCTACCTCTGCACTTGTAAAATCCTGATAAAAACGTGATTCTGTATTTGTAAACAGATTAATAAGTCGTTTAGTAATGAGCTCCTCTGATTCCAATGATATGAAGGGGTTCTCATACACAATACCGTTTTCGCGTATTTCCTCAACGTTATTTTTAATATTTTCACCGTATGATGTAACGATGGGACAGTTGTAATGATTTCCGGCATCAGCTGTCTCAACACGCTCGTAAGGAACGCAGGGATAGAAGATAAACTTACAGCCTTCCTTTAAGAGCCACATAATATGTCCGTGAACAAGCTTTGCGGGATAGCATTCCGACTCTGAAGGAATGGACTCAATACCCATCTCGTAAATTTTACGGCTTGAATAAGGCGAAAGAACAACCCTGTAACCGAGCTTTGTAAAAAATGTAAACCAGAAGGGATAATTCTCGTACATATTGAGAACTCTGGGAATACCCACAGTTCCTCGTTTGGCCTTATCCTCGGCAAGAGGCGTATAGCCAAATACTCTGTCCATTTTATATTCGAAAAGATTAGGGATGTTTTCCTTGTTTTTTTCACCGCCGATACCGCGTTCACAACGGTTACCTGAAATAAAACGGCGGCCGTCACTGAACTTATTAATGGTAAGCATACAGGTATTTGTACAGCCCTTGCAGCGGCTCATTGAAGTCTCAAAGGTAAGAGCAGTAATCTGCTCGATATTGAGCATGGTAGATTCCTGACCCTCATAATCCTTACGGGCAATTAAAGCGGCACCGAAGGCACCCATGATACCTGCAATATCGGGTCGGATTGTCTCAACATTTAAAATCTTTTCAAGGGCTCTTAATACAGCGTTATTGTAGAAGGTTCCGCCCTGAACTACGATATTTTTACCAAGGTCAGCAGGGTCTACAACCTTAATAACCTTGTATAATGCGTTTTTAATAACAGAATATGCCAGACCTGAAGAAATATCTGCTACGGTAGCACCTTCCTTCTGAGCCTGCTTAACCTTGGAATTCATGAATACAGTACATCTTGAACCAAGATCAATAGGATTTTCCGCAAATAATGCAATCTGGGCAAAGTCACTGATTTCATAATTGAGTGATTTTGCAAAGGTTTCAATAAAGGAACCGCAGCCCGAAGAACAGGCCTCATTAAGCTGAACAGAATTAACGGCCTTTTCCTTGATACGGATACATTTCATATCCTGACCGCCGATATCGAGAATACAGTCTACATCAGGATTAAAGAAGGCGGCAGCGGTATAGTGTGCTACGGTTTCAACCTCACCGTCATCAAGCATCAAAGCAGCCTTTAAAAGCGCCTCGCCGTAACCGGTAGAGCATGAACGGACAATTTTTACATCCTTTGGTAACTTACTGTATATTTCTTTTATTGAACGGATGGCCGTCTTTAAGGGACTGCCGTTATTGTTTGAATAAAATGAGTAAAGAAGCTCGCCTTTTTCACCGACCAGAGCCACCTTAGTAGTAGTTGAACCTGCATCGATACCAAGATATGCGTTACCCTTGTATGCGGATAAGTCAGCTTTCTTTACCGCATGGCTTTTATGTCTGTTTTCAAAGCTCTCGAATTCTTCTTTTGAAGCAAAAAGAGGCTCCATACGGTTTACCTCAAAGCTGATACTTACTTTAGCCTTTAATTTAGAGCTTAAATTCTCAAGATTGACCAGCTTAAGCTCATTCTCGGGACGAAGTCTTCCGCCCGGAAGAGTGCAGGAACTAAGTGCGGCACCGATTGCTGCAAAAAGATGAGAATTCTGAGGTATAATTGCAGTCTCATCGGTAAGCTTAAGTGTTCTTATGAATGCATTTCGAAGCTCCGAAAGGAAGGTAAGTGGTCCGCCGAGAAAGGCTACCTTACCGCGGATAGGCTTACCGCATGCCAGACCCGAAATGGTCTGATTAACAACAGCCTGGAAAATCGAAGCTGAAAGGTCGGGCTTTGTCGCACCCTCATTAATAAGGGGCTGAATATCTGTTTTTGCAAATACACCGCAGCGGGCCGCGATAGGATAAATGGCTTTATAGTCCTTTGCGTATTCATTTAGTCCTGAAGCATCTGTTTTCAGAAGTGATGCCATCTGGTCGATAAATGAACCGGTTCCGCCTGCGCAAATACCGTTCATTCTCTGTTCAAGTGTAGAACCGAAATATATAATTTTTGCATCCTCGCCACCGAGCTCGATAGCTACATCAGGCTTTACCGGAAGCTTTTCAACGGTTGTGGCAACCGCAATAACCTCCTGGGTAAAATCGATATCTAAAAGATTTGCTATCGCAAGACCGCCGGAGCCTGTGATAGAACAGCAGGATGAAATACCGGGATATTTAACAAGAGCTAAATCTATCAGTTCTGCCAGTGTTTCCTGGATGTTTGCATAATGCCTTTTATAATCGCTGAAAAGAATTTCATCATTTTCGTTTAATAATGCGACTTTTACTGTTGTGGAACCTATATCAATACCAAATTTATACATGGAATTACTCCCCGAAAGGGTTTCCTCCTTTAAAAATAATTTCTATATTATATGTGTTTTATTCCGATTTACAGAAACACAATCTTTATTATAACAAAAATTATAAATTAATACAAGCACTTTAACACTTGTATACTATTTTTAACAATACATTAATATACTTCAATGTAAAATAATAAACACAATGGATTACTATTTCAATTATTTTAATTGTATACAAGCTTGATTTTTTTCTTGCACCATGAGAAGTCAGGTGATATAATAAACTATCTATAATTTTAGACAGAATGGAATACCAGATGTTTCATGTGTTCGGTAACGGGGGGCTAATTTGAAAAGCAAGGGATACAAAACATTTTTCAGAACATTAGGACTGATATTATGTATTATTCTTGTAGTGGGTTTATATGTTTTAAATATAATTGTTTCCCAAAAAGGTTTGGATCTGGTAACTGACAGTTTCGAACTCAGTTCCAGCAATATTAACGGAATGCTTTCATCGCTTATTAGCTTTATATGCATTCTGATGGTACTTATTGCCCACAAAAAAGGACTGATATCGGCTTATATTTTCCAGGCATTAAATATAGGCTTCATGACCACGGAAATTATAAGACATCATAATATTTCCACTTTACCCGGTATTTTTAACGGAATAGTCAGTGTGGTTTCGGTTACACTTATTTATATTCAGCTCACCCGAAGCACAAAAATGGCCATTACCGATTATATGACCGGTCTGATGAACAGACGAGGTCTGGTTAAATATATTGATAACAAGGTTCTTGATAAGAATCAGCTTTTCCTCATTTATCTGGAACTTGATAATTTCCGTGTAATCAATGATAATCTCGGTCATAAATACGGAGATATGATTCTTCGAATCGTCGCAAAAAGACTTAAGAATTATGCCGGCAGGGATGTTTTTGTAAGC
Organism: Lachnospiraceae bacterium; assembly: GCA_024403355.1. Classification (GTDB taxonomy): domain Bacteria; phylum Bacillota; class Clostridia; order Lachnospirales; family Lachnospiraceae; genus RUG11977. The sequence goes on along the minus strand of JAKSRW010000003.1, from coordinate 34,021 downwards.
CGTATAGGCGGTGCGGAATTTGCCGTACTGATAAACAGTAAAAATGACCCGAAGGAATTTGCAGGAAAGCTTGTAGACAATCTCGGTAAAAATATTTCAATAAAAGCAGGAGATGAATCAATCACAATAAACATCACGGTTTATGCAGGAATTTCCGAATATCCCGCAAATGCACTTGAGGCCGATGAATTACTTAAATTCGCCGATATAGCTATTTATCATGCAAGGAAAAGTAAGACAAAGAAGGTTCTTTTCTTCGACAAGAAGATGAAGGATGAGCTTTCACGTCAGATTGAGCTTGAAAAAACCGTAAAGGATGCAATCGAGAAAAACTGGTTCTATCTGGTTTACCAGCCGCAGTATACTCTTAAGGATAAGAGACTCAGAGGCTTTGAGACCCTGCTCAGGTTAAGACTTCCCGACGGCACCATGATAAGCCCCGGTGAATTTATTCCCGCAGTAGAAAAGTCTGAAGAAATCCTTGAAGTAGACCAGTACGTACTTAAATCTGCGCTTGAAGAGGGTAAAAACCTCATGAATACCTCAGGTCGTGATGATATTCTTATTTCGGTAAATATTTCCGCAAAGACTATTTCAAGTGAGGATTTTGTAGAAAAGCTTCAGAAAATTATTTTCTCTACAGGCTTCCCCACAAATAACCTTGAGCTTGAAATTACCGAATATTCGCTTTCGGATTCCAAAGCAGTTACAGCAAATAACATCAAAACCCTAAGAAGTATCGGTGTTAAAATTGCTCTCGATGATTTCGGAACCGGCTATACATCACTCGGTCAGGTACTGGAGCTTCCCATCGACCTGCTGAAGATTGACAAGTCATTGATTGATGATATTTACGAAAAGCCCGTAAACAGAGATTTCGTAGATGCAGTAATTTATATGGGACATCTTATGAAGTGTGAGGTTATCTCAGAGGGTGTAGAATCAGATGAACAGCTTAATTTCCTTAGGGATCATGAATGTGATTTCGTTCAGGGCTACATCTGGGGCAAACCCGTTCCCTTCTATGATGCACTCGAAATTTGTAAAAATACTTAATTCCCGGAGGCTCAAAATTGAGCGAAAATGTATTAAAGAAAAAAGATTTCTATTACGATTTGCCTGAACGTCTTATAGCTCAGGACCCGCTTGAAAACAGGTCCTCATCAAGGCTTCTGGTTTTAAACAAAAATACAGGAAATTTCAGACATACCCGCTTTGATCATATTATTGATTATCTGAAAAAGGGTGATTGTCTGGTAATTAATAATACAAAGGTTATACCCGCACGTCTGATCGGTGTTCGCGATGTGGAAAATATCGAAATCAGAAAGGGCTTCGACAGTCCAAAGCCCGGTGCGGTATGTGAGGTTTTACTTCTTAAAAGGCTTGAGGATAACTGCTGGGAAGCAATAGTTAAGCCCGGCAAAAAGCTTAAAGAGGGTGCAAAGGTAGTATTCGGAAACGGAGAGCTTTCATGCACCGTAAAGGAAGTAAAGGACGACGGCAACAGAGTTGTAAAGTTTGAATTTAACGGAATTTTCGAAGAAATTCTCGACAGACTCGGCACAATGCCTTTACCCCCTTATATTACTCATGAACTGAAGGACAAAAACAGATACCAGACTGTTTATGCAAAGTATGAGGGTTCGGCCGCAGCACCTACTGCGGGACTTCATTTTACCCCCGAGCTTTTAGAAGCTATAAAAGCAAAGGGAGTGGAAATCGCTGAGGTTACGCTTCATGTCGGTCTCGGTACCTTCAGACCGGTTAAAGAAGAAAATGTATTAGACCATAAAATGCACAGTGAATTTTATCAGGTGCTTGAAAGCGAAGCTGAAAAAGTCAATCGCTGTAAGGCAAACGGAGGCAGAATCATCTGTGTCGGTACTACCAGCTGCAGAACAGTAGAAGCAGCCTCAACAGAGGACGGAATTCTTCACGCAGGCTGTGCAAATACCGAGATATTCATATATCCCGGCTATAAATTCAAGGTTTTAGACTGCCTGATTACTAATTTTCATTTGCCCGAATCAACGCTGATTATGCTTGTCAGCGCACTTGCCGGACGTGATAATGTGCTTCACGCTTACGAAGAAGCAGTTAAAGAAGAATACAGATTTTTCTCCTTCGGTGATGCAATGTTTGTTACAGATGATGAAATTATTTAAATAATTAAATGACAAATTACAAAAAAATATTTATATATTTATTTGGACTTATCTTAAGCTGCATGATATTCGGCGGATTTACTTCAAACGCAGCGACATCCGCAGCCTATGATATTCGTGTCGGTTTAAAGAGCAGTTATTCCGGCAAAAAGCTTATAACCGTTTATAACAGCTCCGTTAAAGTCGGCTACTGTATAAATGATTCCTATAAAGCTGAATTAGTTCTTAATTCAAAAAACGGTTTCAGCTTTGAAGCGGATAATACACAGTATTATTATGAAAATGAGTATTTTTCAAGCTATAGTGCAGCCTATAAGGCTTTGCAAAATCTGAAGCTTGAAGGAAAAAATGCAAATATCTGTCTTTGCGGACGCGGGAAATGGCGTTTATACGTTAGTTCCTCAAATAAGCAGAGCAAAGTAAGCTATAATACAGCCAAAACAGCTGAATTAATAAAGCTTACCTTTGGCAATAAATCACTTTTGATAGATGCTTCGGAAGCGTCGGCTTATCCGCAGATTAAAGCTGGAGACAATGACCGCTATATATCTCTAGGTTCAAAAAAATATCGCGGAAGAATCGAGATTGGACGATACGGTAATTCGGGCGTGACTGCGGTAAATATAGTAAATCTTGAGAGCTATTTAAAGGGTGTAGTAACCTGTGAAATGAATGCCGGCTGGGAATCAGAGGCATTAAAGGTTCAGGCCGTATGTGCCAGAAGCTATGCGTTAACATTATGCTCATTTACAGCGGATTCTAATATTTCCAAGGGTTATTCGATAGTAGATACTGATGCTTCGCAGGTATACGGCGGAGTAAATTCCGAAACTCAGGCAGCGGTAAAAGCGGTAAATGCCACCTCTCATGAAATAATGACTACAAACGGAAAGCCTCTTGCCACATATTATTCATCCACAAGCGGCGGTGCCACGGATTTTTCTTCTGATATCTGGGGCGGCAACAGCTATAATTTTGTGGGCGTTTTTGATGAATATGAGACCGATCCCGAAAAAAGACCCTGGTGTGTAAGCTATAAGCTAAGTGACCTTGAAAAACGCTTAAACGCAAAGGGCTATCCGATAAGCGGGATAACAAGCATTTATCCAGAAATAATATCCGATTCAGGCCGTATAAGTTCATTAAAGATAAAATATAAGGGCGGAAGCATTTCAATTCCGGGTTCTAAGCTTCGTTCACTTTTTGACCTTCCTTCAACCAAATTCAGGGTGGTTATGAATGATTCGGATGAACTCTTTGAAATTAATATTATTAGTTCCGACGGAACAGAAAAGGAAAATCCGGCTTTTGTAAATATAATAAGTCAGGACGGACAGATTTATAATGTGCAGGATACAGCTACACAGCTGATTGTAATATCCTCTGATAACATGACTAATTTCCCGATTTCAAAGCCCTCTGAAAATGAAGTATGGTTCCTCGGGATGGGTTCGGGACATGGAATAGGAATGAGTCAGTCCGGAGCCAACGGAATGGCAAAAAAAGGCTTTAACTACAAAGAAATTCTGTATTACTATTATAAAAATGCAGAATTAAGTAAATATTAAGATATTCAGAAAGAGTTTAACAAAGTAATTATGAAACACAAAAGATTATATGCGATTGTATTAACATTGATTTTTTCGCTTTTAACAGGATGCTCAAATTTGGCAAAGCAGGACTACACGGATGTCCTTATTCCGGTAGATAATATTACAGAAGGCGCAGAAGTCAATAAAACCGTAATCATAGAAAATACTGCAAACAGTTCTGATAATACAGATTCAGATTCTGACTTTACAAATTCTGCAGCAAACGATGATTATTCTTCAGCTTCATCCGGTACAGCAGCAGATGACAGCAGTGCAGATTCGTCTGACAGTTCAGAAGCAGACACTGCAGCTTCAAATGATTCATCAGGAAATAACAGCAGCACTAATTCATCTGATACTAATAACAGTACTGCAAATTCAGCAGCTGTTGCAGGAAATAATTCAGCTTCTGAGCAGGCAGCCGCAACGGATAACAATTCAGACAGCAATAGTGAATCAGGAGAAAGTTCAGCTGATTCTTCAGTCACAGGTGAAACTGCCGATAATCAGACGCCGGGCGAAACAGCCTCAGACGGAAGTGAAAATGATATGGCGGCAGATGATAGCTCAGTCGATGCAAATACAGGAAATAGCGATGAAACAAATTCTGATGCTGCAGGAATTATCGAAGCGACAGATGATTTCAGGAAAAAGCCTGTAAGCGAATTAACCGATGAAGAATTTGCAATGCTTGCCCCTACAACTGCCATGTCATTTGAAGAAATTGTAGGTGACAGCGGTGAGTATGACGGCTATCCCAAGGCTTTTCCCTACAATGATACCTACAGCATTATAGTAGATAAGCGTTATCAGATAGTAATGGTTTATACAAAGGATGAAAACGGTGAATACACAATCCCCGTCAGATATATGAAGTGTTCATCCGGTGCCACAAGCTCGGAAACCGGCGGCGGTACCTTCAAGATGCGTGATTACCGTGTTCGTTTCGGTCTTTTCAGAAACACAAATTCATACGCTCAGTACTGGAGCTTAATTTACGGCCGGATTTATTTCCATTCATTGCTTTATTCACAAAAAGATGCGGCTACATACACCGAGTCATCCTATAACAATTTAGGTCATAAATGTTCACACGGATGTATAAGACTTACAGTTCCCGATGCACGCTGGATCTGGTATAATGTAGGTCCAGGTACGGTATGTACCATTCGTGAGGGCAGCGCAGACGACGAAGAAACAAAAGCTATCAGCGAGAGATTAGTACTCCCCGCATTGCCCGACAAACGTCCGTCAATCAAAATGGGTGAAATTCCCTGGACAGATAACTGGACTATAGAAGAGGTTCCGCAGGAAGTACCTTTTGTAAATGGTTCACAGGATTAATTTATAAGTCAACTTAACCGTAGTACACAGTTTCTGACTGTTACTGCGGTTTTTTTATTGCTTATTTGCAGAAATCATTCAAAATTTACAAGTATTTATACAACAGATAATTTGATATTGTTTATTTTATACATATTAATTTGAAAAATCGAAAATAATTTGTGAAAAATAACAAAAAGTTGTTGTAATTTTACGAAAGTTTTAGTAAAATAAAACAAGAAAATAAATTTGTATTGGAGGATTTAATATGAACACCTATAAAAGTGAAGATATTCGTAATGTTGCTATTTTAGGCCATGGTGGTTCAGGTAAGACTACACTTATCGAAGCAATCGCTTATTCAAAGGGCATTATTTCACGTATGGGCCGTGTCGAAGATGGTACAACCATCAGCGATTACGACAAGGAAGAACAAAAGAGAAGCTTCTCAATCAGCACCTCACTTATTCCTATCGAGCATGACGGTGTTAAGATTAACTTCCTTGATGCACCCGGTTACTTCGACTTCGTCGGTGAAGCTGAAGAAGCTTTGGACGGTGCCGGTGCAGCTGTCATCGTTGTAAATGCCAAGGCAGGCGTTGAAGTAGGAACAATTAAGGCTTGGGAATTATGTGAAAAGAAGCATCTTCCCAGACTCTTCTTTGTATCAGCCATGGATGACCCGAATGCGAGTTTCGTAAGGGTAGTAGCTCAGCTTAAGGAACATTTCGGACCTAAGGTTGCACCTTTCCATACACCTATCAGAGATGGTGAGAAGTTTATCGGCTTCGTAAACATCGTAAAGATGGGCGCCAGAACCTTTACAAAGGACGGTTATAAGGACTCAGGTGAGATCCCCGCAACTGTTAAGGATGATGCGGATGCCTGCCGTAAGGCACTTCTCGAGGCTGTTGCCGAAACCAGTGAAGAGCTTATGGATAAGTATTTCAACGAAGAGGAATTCACTCAGGAAGAAATCGATAATGCACTTCATGAATCAATATTTGACGGCAGTACAGTTCCCGTGCTCCTCGGTTCATCACCTAACCACGCAGGAATGATTATGCTTCTGAATGCCATCAAGGATATGCTTCCCGCACCTCTTGCTTATAAGGTTCACGGCAAGAATGCCAAGGACGGTTCCGATTTCGAAGCAGATTATGATATTAATAAGCCTTTTTCGGCAAAGGTATTCAAGACAATTGTCGATCCCTTCATCGGTAAATATTCAATGATTAAGGTTATGTCAGGTAAGCTTACCTGCGACGAGCCCATTTATAATTTCGATAAGGACACAGAAGAAAAGATTTCACGTCTTTATATCCTTCGCGGTAAAGAGGCTATTGAAGTTAAGGAGCTTAATCCCGGTGATATCGGTGCAATCGCTAAATTATCCAATACCCAGACCGGCGATACCCTTTCCACAAAGGCCTGTCCTATAGTATTTGATCGTTATGCATACAGCATACCTTATGATTACAAGAAGGTTGATACAAAGAATAAGGGTGAAGAAGATAAATTTGCACAGGCTATGGCTAAGCTTTGTGAGGAAGACAAGACTTTAAGACTTGTACTTGATAAAGAAAACCGTCAGACACTGCTTTACGGTATCGGCGGACAGCAGCTTGATATAGTAGTGAGCAAGCTTGCTTCCAGATATAAGGTTGAGGTTGAGCTTTCAAAGCCCAGAGTACCTTATCGTGAGACAATCAGAAAGGTTGTAGAAAAGCAGGGCAAGCATAAGAAGCAGTCCGGCGGACACGGCCAGTACGGTGATGTACATATCAGATTCCAGCCTTCGGGAGATATGGAAAAGCCTTATATTTTCGATGAAGAGGTTGTAGGCGGAGCAGTTCCGAAAAACTTCTTCCCCGCAGTAGAAAAGGGTATTGCTGAATCAGTACTCAAGGGACCTCTTGCAGGATATCCTGTAGTCGGTCTTCGTACAACACTTTTCTTTGGTTCATACCATCCTGTAGATTCATCAGAGCAGGCATTCAAGATGGCAGCCAAGCTTGCATTTAAGGCAGCCTTCAATGATCCGAAGGATAATGCCAGTCCCTGTCTTCTCGAGCCGATTGTTGCCATGAAGATTCTTGTACCGGATAAATTTACCGGTGATATTATGGGTGACCTTAATAAGAGACGAGGCCGAGTACTCGGTATGAATCCTATAGCAGGCGGCAAGCAGGAGATTATGGCAGATGTACCTCTTGCAGAGCTTTACGGCTACTCTACTGACCTCAGATCAATGACAGGCGGTATAGGAGATTTCTCATATACTATTGACCGTTATGAGCAGGCTCCTTCGGATGTTCAGGCCAAGGTAGTAGAAGAGGCTGCAAAGTCAATGACAGAGGATGACGATGAATAATTAATTTATACACTATATGTTCAGGGGTGTTCATATAGTATAAACTTTTTCGGAGAAAACCTACGGGTACAGACACCGGAGCCATATGGGGTGGTTCCGGTGTTTTTATGTTTTCATTGACAAAAGCATATAATTTGCTATGATTAAAACAGAAATAAATTTGTAAAGGCAAAGCAATATAAATGTTTGAAAAGTTTTTTCCAAAGGAATGGGTTGATTCAACCTATAATATTGATTATCAGAAATACTATGACCAGGGATATCGCGGTGTCATATTTGATATAGACAATACGCTGGTGCCTCATGGTGTGGATGCAGACGAAAGAGCTGTAAAGCTTTTTGAAAAGCTTCGCGAAATCGGCTTTGATGTCTGTCTGTTATCAAATAATAAAAAGCATCGTGTTGAAAGATTTAACCGTGCGGTAAATGCCAATTATATTTTTAAGGCACAGAAGCCTTATTCACGTAATTATTACCAGGCAGCTACCATGATGAAAATATCGATAAAATCTGTTCTTTGTATCGGAGATCAGCTTTTTACCGATATTTACGGCGGAAATCTTGCGGGAATTTATACGATTCTTGTAAATCCCATCAATAAAAAAGAGGAGATTCAGATAAGGCTTAAGAGATTTTTGGAAAAGCCCGTACTTATGGCTTATAAGAAAAAGCTCAAAAAATCCCATAAGAGTTATCCACGAAAGAAAAGAATTTAATTTCATTAAATATGTTTCGTAATTTGAAAGGCTTAGGTGGTATTAATGAATATTATGATTATTAACGGTCCTAATCTTGATATGCTGGGTGTCTATCGAACCGACCTCTACGGTATCGATGATTATGACGAGCTTTGCTTTCAGATAGACCAGTGGGCAGAGGATTTAGGTTTCGGAACCGATATCCGCCAGAGTAATTATGAGGGTGAAATAATAGATTTTATCCATAATGCATTTGAAGACGATTATGAAGGTGTAATCATTAATCCCGCAGCCTTCGGTCAGTACAGCTATGCAATCAGAGATGCACTTTTACTTTTAAAATGCCCCGTGGTAGAGGTTTATATTCCCGATATTACACAAAAAGAGGCATTAAGAGGCAATTCCGTAATAAAGGATATCTGTGCCAAGCAGATTTACGGTAAGGGCTTTGAGGGCTACAAAGAGGCATTACAGTTCTTTTTCGATATATTATAAGTCGTAAGACTTAAATATATATATTTTTTTGTTTAATATAGTTTAATATTTTTAACTTTTTGAAAAAAACTGTTGAAATTATTTCAACTATATAATACAATGAATTAGTTAAATGATTTAATATTTGGAGGATTATTATGATTTCAGCAGGTGATTTTAGAAATGGTATGACACTTGAGGTTAACGGTAAGGTTTGTCAGGTTATCGAATTCCAGCATGTTAAGCCTGGTAAGGGTGCTGCTTTTGTTAGAACAAAATTAAGAGATATTATCAACGGCGGTGTAATTGAGACAACTTTCAACCCTGTAGACAAATGTCCTACGGCTCATATCGAGAAGTCAGATATGCAGTATCTTTACGCTGATGGCGATATGTACAACTTCATGAACACAGAGGATTATGAGCAGATTGCTTTATCTGAGGAAGAGGTTGGCGATGCTCTTAAGTTCGTTAAGGAAAACGAAATCGTTAAGATGCTTTCATATCAGGGCAAGGTATTCTCAGTTGAGCCTCCTATGTTCGTAGAGCTTGAGATTACTGATACAGAGCCCGGCTTCAAGGGTGATACAGCTACCGGTGCTACAAAGCCCGCTTTTGTTGAGACAGGTGCTCAGGTAGCAGTTCCGTTATTTGTTGAGCGTGGTGATAAGATTCAGATTGATACTCGTACAGGTGAGTACTTAAAGAGAGTTTAATCATCGTTTAGTTGACTGCCACGTTAATAATGTGGCAGTCAATTTTACAATTATCTTACTTCCGGAATAAATGGAGGAAAAGTTTGAAATGACAGATAAGAAGAATATAATCGGTGATGTTAAAATTTCAGAGAATGTTGTAGCAAGCATTGCAGGCCTTGCCGCATCTGAGGTTGACGGTGTAGTTTCACTTGCCGGAAATCTTACAAATGAAATTGTAGCAAAAATCGGTGTAAAGAATAATTCAAAGGGAATAAAGATCAGATTCGAAAACAGAACCGTTTTTGCTGATGTATATATTAACATTAAGTACGGCTTCGGTATTCCTGATGTTTCAGAGAAGGTTCAGGAAAGAGTAAAGTCTGCAATTGAGAATATGACAGGTGTCACAGTTTCTGATGTTAATGTCAGAATCGTTGGCGTTATTGTCTGATAATTTAGGAGAATTATGAATCGCAGAAATGTAAGAGAGAATGTTATAAAGCTTTTATATTTAAAGGATTTTCACGAGAAAGAAGAGATTGAGGAGCAGAATGAGCTTTATTTTCAGCTCTTCGTTGATCCCGAGACCTTTAGCGAGGAAGATAAAGCCGTCATAATGGAAAAATATGACGCAGTAATTGAAAAGCTCGGTGAGATTGAGCATACTATCGAGACTGCAGCCATCGGCTGGAAGCTCGACAGATTCAGCAAAATCGATCTCAGCATTTTAAGAATGGCCGCATACGAGATTATCTACGATGAAGAAGTACCTGATAAGGTTGCAGCCAATGAAGCGATAGAGATTGCAAAGCAGTACGGAAGTGATTCTTCCTACAGCTTTATTAATGGTGTTTTATCAAAGCTAATAAAAGAATGATTAAAGAATTCTCTGTTACTCAAATAACTGAATATATTGCAAGTATTATAAAGAGGGACTATGTTCTGGGCTCGGTATGCATAAAAGGTGAAATATCTAATTGCAGAGAAAGTTCAGGGCATATTTTCTTTACTCTGAAGGACGGTAATGCTCAGCTGCCGGCGGTAATATTTAATTATGCAAAGGCTTTAGGAATTAAATGCAGGCCAAGAGACGGTATTATGGTTAAGGCCGGCGGATATATCGGTGTATATCCTCAGGCAGGCCGCTACCAGCTTTATTGCTCAGTTTTGGAGGAAGACGGAGTCGGTTCCGTTTATGAACAGTTTGAAGCATTAAAGGCTAAGCTGAATGCAGAAGGATTGTTTTTAGAAGAACATAAAAAGCAGTTGCCGAAATATGTAAGAACTCTCGGTGTTATTACCGCTGAAAACGGTGCGGCACTTCAGGATATAATAAATGTCAGCAGAAGGCGTAATCCCCATCTTAAAATCATTGTTTATCCCGCTACCGTTCAGGGTAACGGTGCTGCACAGACCCTGATTGCCGGTTTAAAAAGAATGGAAAAAATAAGGCCTGACTGCGTGATAATCGGAAGAGGCGGCGGTTCTATCGAGGACTTATGGTGCTTCAATGATGAAGAACTGGCCAGAACCGTGTATAACTGTACGGTTCCGATAATTTCCGCGGTAGGTCACGAAATTGATTTTACTATTATTGATTTTGTGGCTGACAGACGTGCCGCTACACCTTCACAGGCTGCAGAATTAGCAGTCTATGAATACAGTGCATTTAAATCTGAGCTTGTGGAATATCACTCAAGACTTCTTACGGATATGCTTGACTGCATAAGGTCGACGCGTGATATGAACAGCAGATATATACTTGCATTAAAGAACTTCAGTCCCCAAAACAGACTTGATAATTATAAGATGCGTTCAGCCCAGTATTCGGAAAAGCTTGAACATGAATTAAAAAAGAAGCTGCAGAATTACCGTTATAATTTAGAAAAGTATGACAGTCAGACAGAAAATGCATTTCATAATAAATTAACCGGGAAGAAGCATTTATTGGAGCTTATGAAGGCTAAACTGGACGGACTTGCACCCACAAACAAGCTGGAACAGGGATATGCATACGTCACTGACAGTGAAGGACGAAATATCGACTCGATTGACAAGGTTAATAACGGCGATACAATAAATATTCTGGTAAAAGACGGCACCATAAATGCATCGGTAATAAAGTAGCTTCAAAGAAAGGTAAGATTTTGATGAGTGATTCAAATAAAAAAACAATCGAAGAAACCTTTAACGAACTTGACAGTATATTAAGACAGCTTGAAAGCAGCGAAACAAGCCTTGAAAAGTCCTTTGAGCTTTACAAAAAAGGCAAGGAATTAATCAGGGAATGTGATGAATCAATTTCAAATATTGAAAACGAAGTAACAATTCTTGAGGAAGAATAATTTTACGGGAAGGACTTTCCATGGATAATTTTGATTTATTTAAAAATGAATTAAATGAAGAACGATTATATGTCGAAAAGCTCTTGGATGCATATGTTCCGAAATATCCCGAGTACGGCCGCATCTGTGAAGCTATGCGTTACAGTGTCTTAAACGGCGGTAAAAGACTTCGTGCGATTATGCTTTTAAAGGCCTTCGAAATCTTTGAAGGCTCAAAGGAGCTTAAGGAGAAATATGCTGTTCCCTTTGCCGCAGCACTTGAATGCGTACATGCATATTCACTGGTCCATGATGATCTTCCCGCTATGGATAATGATACTATAAGACGCGGCAAGCCCACAACTCATATTGAATTCGGGCACGCCATGGGAATTCTTACGGGTGATGCACTGTTAAATTATGCCTTTGAAATTATCTCCAAAATATATACCGATAATCTCGATGATATCCGCAATAACAGCCGCAAAGATATCGGAAATGCTATTCTTTGGGCATTAAGCGTTTTTTCAAAGAAAACAGGCTATGACGGTATGATAGGCGGTCAGGTTCTCGATACCTGTACCGGTTATCGTCCGGAAAATGATTATACAAAATCCTTCAGTGAAATTGATAAATATCTGAAAGATTTTAACTGTGACGAAAATCTTTTAAAATATTCACTCAGAATTTATGAGCTAAAGACCTCTCAGCTAATTGAGATTGCCTTAATGTGCGGCGGCATACTGGCAGGTGCAGATTCAGATGCAGTATCCAAGCTTGAAGAGGCCGGAAAAGCACTTGGGCTTGCTTTTCAGATTGAGGATGATATACTTGATATGACTTCAGATGTGCAGACCTTAGGTAAAAGTGTAAACATTGATGAACGAAACGAGAAATCCACCGTTGCCAGACAAATCGGCATAGAAAATTCACAAATTCTTGTTAAAATGTATACTGATATCGCAATCTCAAGCCTTAATTCTGCAGCTTCCGGCAGTAGGTTCTTAAGTAATTTATTTGAAAGCCTGATTTACAGAAAGCTTTGATTTTGTAAAAGCAGCTCATTAGATTCGTTGCATTAGGAGGAAAAATGAGTATCCTTGATCAGATTAATCAACCAAATGATATAAAAAAGATTCCTGATGAAGACCTTCGCGAATTAGCGAAAGAAATCAGACTTTTTTTAATTAAAAATGTCAGCAAAACAGGTGGTCATCTTGCATCAAATCTTGGTACGGTTGAACTCACATTAGCCCTGCATAAATTCATGGATTTCCCGAAGGATAAGCTGATATTCGATGTAGGACATCAAAGCTATACACATAAGATTCTCACCGGACGTAAGGATATGTTTTCTACACTTCGTCAGTTCGGCGGAATCAGCGGTTTTCCCAGACCCTCTGAGAGTGACTGTGATGCATTTAATGCAGGTCACGCATCTACATCTATCTCCGTGGCAGACGGTATAGTCAGAGCCAGAGACCTGAAAAAAGACAACTATAAGGTTGTAGCGGTAATCGGAGACGGAGCCTTATCGGGCGGTATGGCCTTCGAAGCACTTAATAATGCAGGAAGACTCAAGTCAAACCTTATAATTGTTTTAAATGATAATAAAATGTCTATTTCCGAGAATGTAGGCGGTCTTGCAACATATCTCGGTAAGATACGAACTAACAGGAAATATACCGGCTTTAAGCTCAATCTCGAGGATACCCTTAAAAATCTTCCCTATATTGGTGAAAAAGCCTTCAAAAAGCTGAAAACCTCAAAGGATTCTATTAAAAGTCTCTTTGTTCCCGGTATGCTTTTTGAGAACATGGGAATCACCTATATCGGACCTATCAACGGTCATAACATTCCCATGATGATGAATGCTTTTAAAGCGGCAGAGCAGTCAAACAATCCCGTAATTGTTCATGTAATAACCAAAAAGGGAAAAGGATATGCTCCCGCAGAAGATAATCCTTCAAAATTCCACGGTGTTGAGCCTTTTAATTGTAATACCGGAGAGAAAATAACAGTAAAGACCAGCGAATCTTATACCGATATTTTCAGCAGGACAATACTTGAAATCGGAGAGAAAAACAAAAATATCGTGGCAGTAACTGCAGCCATGGCAGACGGCACAGGTCTTTCTGCCTGGTCAAAGCGTTTTCCCAAAAGATTTTTTGATGTGGGAATCGCAGAAGAGCATGCCGTAACATTTGCGGCAGGTATGGCATCCTGCGGAATGCATCCCGTTGTAGCCGTATATTCCACCTTCCTTCAGCGTGCTTATGACCAGATTATACATGATGTATGTATTAACAGGCTTCCGGTTACATTCTGCGTTGACAGAGCAGGAATAGTAGGCTGTGACGGTGAGACACATCAGGGAATATTTGATATTTCTTATCTGTCATCCATCCCGGGATTAACTGTTATGGCGCCTAAGAACGCCGATGAATTATCTGAAATGCTTAAATGGGCCTGCGCTTACAACGGACCTGTAGCAATAAGATATCCCCGCGGAAAAGCATATTACGGCTGTGAAAGCCATACTCCCATTGAATACGGTAAATCAGAACTGCTTAAAAAGGGTTCAAAGCTTGCAATTCTGGCTGTAGGTAAAATGGTAAAGGTTATGGACCTTATCACCGCAGAGCTCAGCGAAGAGGGCATAGACTGTACACTCGTTAATGCCCGTTTTGTAAGTCCCATTGACTATGAAATGATTGATATGCTGGCAAAAGATCATCAGGCAATCATTACTGCGGAAGAAAATGTCAGACGAGGCGGCTTCGGTCAGGCTGTAGCAGAATATTTACTTGAAAATGACAAGAAAATTACATTCAGAAGCATTGCACTTCCGAATGAATTTATAGAACATGGTATTCCGAGAGATTTACGTGACAAGATAGGTTTTGACCCTTTCACAATTAAAGAAAAAATCAAAAAAACTATTGACGAACTGTAAAATTATGATATAATTACTTTCGTGTCATGTTAAAGAATGAATACCCAAACAGTTGTTCTGACACATATTTCACAACTGGAGGGAGGTTAGGTGTGAGACTATGTCAAACGTTATCGTAAAAGAAAACGAATCATTAGACAGCGCTCTTCGTAGATTTAAGCGCAATTGTGCTAAGGCTGGTATCCAGCAGGAGATCCGCAAGAGAGAGCATTATGAGAAGCCCAGCGTAAGACGTAAGAAGAAGTCTGAGGCAGCTCGCAAGAGAAAATTTAAATAATTAATTTTTGTGACCTCTATTTTCGATAGAGGTCATTTTTTTGTTGAATTATATTTGTAAATTGCTATAATTTTATATGGGAAAGTTTGAAAATTATTTTTCAGCAACTCATTCCATTCGTTGCATTAGGAGGAAATATGGCAATCGTAGAAAATGAAATAAATATATCCGCAGAGCATATCCAAAATGTTTTTGGTGCCTGCGACAGCTATATAAAGCTGATTGAGAAAAACCTCAATGTCAGCGTTATTGCCAGAGATTCTGAAATTAAGATAATAGGTGACGAGGTTAACTCAAACCTTGCAAAACGTGTGTTAAACGAGCTTCTTCAGTATTCAAGAAAGGGTAATCAGATTACGGAACAGAACGTTAATTACTGCCTTTCACTTGTATATGAGGACAGAGAGCGAATCATAAATGAAATCGATAAGGACTTAATCTGTTTTACTATTCAGGGTAAACCGATTAAACCCAAAACAATGGGTCAAAAGACCTATGTGGATCAGATTCGCCAGAAAATGATTGTATTCGGAATGGGTCCCGCAGGAACAGGTAAAACCTATCTGGCTATGGCCTGTGCCATTTCCGCCTTTAAGAACAATGAGGTCAGCAGAATCATTCTTACCCGTCCCGCTATAGAAGCAGGCGAAAAGCTCGGCTTCCTTCCCGGAGACCTGCAGAGTAAGATTGACCCCTATTTAAGGCCCTTATATGACGCTCTTTATCAGATTATGGGACCTGACAGCTATCAGAAAAATTCAGAAAAAGGACTTATCGAGGTCGCTCCTCTTGCATATATGAGAGGACGAACACTTGATAATGCATTTATTATCCTTGATGAGGCTCAAAATACTACGCCGGCACAGATGAAGATGTTTTTGACTCGTATCGGCTTCGGTTCAAAGGTAATCATTACCGGCGACCTTACACAGAAGGATCTTCCCGCAGGCCAGACCTCGGGACTTGATGTAGCGCTGAAGGTACTCGAAGGAATCGATGAAATAGGCTTTTCTTTCCTGACCAGCCAGGATGTTGTGCGTCATCCTCTGGTTCAGAAAATTGTAACTGCCTACGAGAAATACGAGGAAAAACAGGCAAGAAATGCAAAGTCCGCAAGTCATAAGGCATATCTTAGAAGAAAAGAATAATTTTTGCAGTACAGGCAGAAGGGCATGGTTATTTTATGAATTTTGTTGTTGAATACGAAACAGACGAACACTTTGATTTCGACTGCGAAAAGGCAGCTGAATTTGCTATCGAACAGTCACTTGATTATCTGGAATGCCCTTATGAGGTACAGATAAATCTGACTCTTACGGATAATCCGGGCATTCAGGCCATAAATAAGGAATACCGCGACATCGACAGACCAACGGATGTTCTTTCCTTCCCTTTAGTGGACTACGAATCACCAAATGAATTTACTGATATCGAGGAGCATGCCGAGGACTATTTTGATATGGATACCGGCGAACTGATGCTTGGCGATATTATCATCTCAGTGGAAAAATGCAAGGCCCAGGCAGAAGAGTACGGCCACAGTGTAATTCGTGAATTCTCCTTCCTGATAGTTCACAGTATGCTTCATCTCTTCGGATACGATCATATGGAGGATGATGAACGCATCGTAATGGAGGATTTACAACGTAAAATTCTTGAAAAAGCCGGAATATTAAGAGATTAATCATAAAAATATACTGAGCAGATTAAGGCGCAGGTCATCCCCGAGACCGCTACGCTTGTCAGTCATTGTAAAATTTTGAATCCGGCCGGAAAGGTATAAATTATATGGATAATGATAAGAATATCAAAAATGATATAAATGAATTAGCATCCGACACCAGTATTGATAGTTCAGAGACTATTGATAGTAGCAATGTAATTGATAACAGTAAAGCAATTGAAATTGCAGAAGCTACTGAAAATAAAGAAGCTGCAGGTGATGCTTTACATGCTGATGTAACTACAACCGAACTTGTAAGCTCTGATATTAATAATGCTTCTTCTGAGCTTACAAAAATAAATGAAGTGACCGGTGATACTGCCGATTCAGATAAAACTGCTTTGGAAATTTCAAAAACTTCCGATAAAGCTTTTGAAAAATCGATTGCCTCCAATGATAAAAATAAAAAGCTTTTCATTATTGCAGGTATAGCGGCTGCTGTAATTCTGCTGGCAGTTATTATAATCATATTTGTTAATAAGTCAAAAAAAGAAGATTTCACTCAGCTTGCGGAAAATACCGTACCCTCACAGATTCCTGATAAAGCATTATCAGAGAATTCAGAAACGAATTTGAATCTTACGGCTACGCCTATTCCTGCAGTAACAGAAGAACCAAGCCCCGAGCTCACTCCTGAGCCTACTGAGGCTCCCACACCTACGCCCTTTGAAGCACCTAAGGCAGTAGTACATAAAGATGAGAGTCAGAGTGAACTTACCGGTCTTTGGACAAGCAATGAAATCACCAAAATGCGCCCCTACTGCATCATGTTCAATAATATTGAATTTGCGAATCCCCAAAGCGGCATAGGCTGCGCGGATATCCTTTACGAGGCACTTACAGAGGGCGGCATCACCCGAATGATGGGTGTATTTGAAGGACTTACAGAAGAATCAAGCTGCGCAAAGCGTATCGGTTCTGTACGAAGCGCAAGACATTACTTTGCAAGCTTCGCAGACGAATATGATTCTGTTTTTGTACACTTTGGCGAAACAACCTATGCTACAAAGCGAATCGCCGCACTTAATCTGGACCACCTCGAGGGTACCTACGGTATCGGTGATACAGTATTTTACCGTGACAAAACCATAAAGGCTCCTCATAATGCCTTCGCTTCACTTGCAGGCATTCAGAAGGGCATCGAGAAAATGAAATTCAGAGAAGAGCATAAGGATGACTGGAAACAGAACCATTTTCTTTTTGTCGATCCCGATCTTGAAGCATTTATGAATGAAGAAGCTGAAGACATTTCATCAGAGGATGCTGATTTATCCGTTAATGAAGAGTCCGTTCTTTCAAACGCTTCTGATTCGGAAAGTGATAATTTCGATGAAATATTTACAGACGAAAGCTCATCATTAGCAGATATCGAAGAGACTGCAGAAGAAGTTCTTTCAAAGGAAGAGCTTATGGAATTTATTAAGGCAGATGAGAATTATTCGGGTTCAGGCTATGCTTTTTGTTCAATCTACGGTAAGCCCGTAACTCCCGCCAATAAAATTACCCTGAATTATTCAAACTATATGTGCCCTTATCTTATTTATGACGAGGAAACAGGTCTTTATACCAGATATCAGTATAAGGGCGTTCATATTGACTATAATACAAATGAGCCCTTAACCTTTAAAAATGTCATCATCCAGATTGTACATGAATGGGATAAGGACAAAAACGGCTATCAGGATATGGAGCTTCATGATGCTTCGGGTACCGGCTATTATATTACCGAAGGCTGCTGTATTCCCATTAGCTGGAAAAAGAACGAAAATAAGCGTTCTATGCATTATTACACAGAGGATGGCAACATTCTTGTTCTTAATAACGGAAAAACCTTTATTTCCGCATATCCAGACTTCAGAATAGGTAAGCTTATAATTGAATAAAATATAGATGCCAAGAGCATATCAAACTAAATTATTGGTTAATCGCCGGCTCTTAGCATGAGGTTTAACAATGAGTAACAAAAAGAACAGCTTTTTAATGCACGGCAGTCTGCTGGCTCTTGCAGGACTGCTCACACGTTTTATCGGTCTTATGTACCGTATTCCTCTGACCCGTATAGTAGGCTCGGAAGGAATGACTTATTACAATGTTGCATATGAGATTTATAATTTAGCACTTCTTATATCCACCTACAGTATCCCCGTTGCTGTATCAAAGCTTGTAGCGGCAAAGGATGCACAGAATGAATTTAAGAATTCAAACAGAATCTTCAAATATGCAATGCTCTTTGTTTCAGGAATCGGACTGGCAGCTTCTGCGGTATTATTCATATTTGCCGACAGCTTTTCTGCCTTTATGGAGTATCCCAGTGCGGCAATACCGCTCAGAGTTCTCGCACCTACAATTTTTATATTCTCATTTATGGGAGTAATCAGAGGCTTTTTTCAGGGTAAAAGAACAATGATTCCGACTGCAATAAGTCAGATTGTGGAACAGATATTTAATGCTATAGCCAGTGTACTTGCCGCATATCTGCTAATCAAGGCCTATTCGGACAGCAGCCAGGCGCCGGCATACGGTGCCGCGGGCGGTACAACAGGTACTCTGGTAGGTGCAATTTTCGGACTTATTTTCTTAGTAATCCTCTACTTATTTAAGCGAAAAGGCTTAAAGGAAAACGAGAAAAATGATTCTAACGCAGACATTGATTCCGTAGGAACCATTATAAAGGCAGTTCTTCTTACAATGCTGCCCATAATTCTGAGTCAGACCATTTATCAGATAAGCGGTATTGTGGATATCAAAATATTCGGTAATATCATGCAGTCAAAGGGCTTTGACGAAAAGGAGAGGGCAATTCTTTGGGAAGCTTATTCAAACAAGTACAAATGGCTCTATAATGTGCCTGTAGCCGTTGCTTCCGCCTTTGGCGTATCAATTGTACCTACACTTGCTTCAAGCTACAGTAAGAAGGATTTCGACGGCATACGTGAAAAAATAGCATCATCCATAAAATTTAATATGCTGATTGCATTTCCTTCGGCAGCGGGACTCGGATTTCTCGCAAAGCCTATATTAAAGCTTATTTTCGAGGATTCAAATGACATCTACGCAGACAAACTCATGATGCTCGGCTGCGTAGCGGTAGTGGTTTTCGGACTTTCCACACTTACAAACGGCGTACTTCAGGGTATAAGCAGAATGAGACTTCCTGTTATACATTCTGCAATTTCATTGGCGGTTCATGTAGTTTTACTTTTTGTTCTTTTGTATTTCTTTGATATGAGTGTATACGGACTCGTAATCGGCAATGTTACCTACGGACTTCTCGTATGTATTCTGAATGCCCATTCAATCAAAAAAATACTGAATTATAAACAGGAAATTTTAAAAACCTTCATACTTCCTGCAATAGCTTCACTGATAATGGGTGCCGCCGCACTTGGTATATACAGGCTGGCTGCTATGATACAGCTCGGTAATGCCGTTTCGACAGTTATCGCGATTTTTGCGGCAATTATAATTTATATGCTACTGGTAATTGTCCTTGGTATATTTGATGAGCAGGAATTAAGCAATATGCCTAAGGGCAGAACACTTGTAAGAATATTTAAAAAGCTTCATTTACTTAGAAAATAATCTTGGTTAACCACGTCACTCTTTACATGAGGATTTATTATGACTGAATTTCACGAGACGATTATAATAGGCGCGGGTGCAGCAGGCTTGATGGCTGCCTATTGGTGCTGCAGAAAAAGCGGTCCCAATGACGTGATTATACTTGAAAGAAATTCGGAAGCAGGAAAAAAAATAACCGCTACAGGTAACGGGAAATGTAATTTTACAAACAAATTTCAGGATTCCTCTTGTTACCGAAGTGAGGACAGCGAACGTGCTTTTTCCTTTATCAAAAGATTCAATGAGGATTCCGTAATCAGCTTTTTTGAAGAAATCGGCCTTCCTTGCTATGAACGAAACGGATACTGTTATCCTGTAAGCGAGCAGGCAAAATCGGTACGTGATTCATTGGAAAACAGAGTCTTCAAACGTGGGGCACGGATCATTTATGACCGGGAGATCTGCAAAATATCAGCTAATTCTAAGAGCCGGGAATTCATCCTGAAAACCAGTGCAAATACTGAATACAGCTGTAATAATCTGATAATCGCATGCGGAGGTAAGGCATATCCAAAATTTGGTTCTGACGGTTCAATATTTAAGCATCTAAAAGAGCTTAATATTACGCTTGTGGAGTCCGGCCCTTCGCTCGTAGGACTTAAATCCGACAGCAGTGATTTAAAGCATCTTGACGGTGTACGCTGCAGGGCAAATATCAGTCTGTTTACTTCAGCTAATTGCAGCCCGGTGTATGAAGAATACGGTGAAATTATTTTTAATAAATCAGGCATTTCAGGAATTCCTGTGCTGAACGCCAGCAGATTTGCGGTTAAGGCCTTACAGCAGGGAAAAAAGACTGAAATTAAGCTCGATTTATATGTAAACAAAAGTAAAAATGAACTCACAGACTATCTCTGTAAGCTCTTTTCAAGCTCCGGCATGTCAGCGTTAAAAGCAGCCTGCGGATTATTGAACGATAAGCTTTTTCGTTTATTACTGATAAAGTCAGGCTTTGAACCTGAAGCAAAAATAAGACCGGAAAATGATATAAAAGAAAAAGTAAATATCCTTGCAGACAATATCAAGAATTTTACAATAAATATTACCGGGGATGCAGGCTATGACAATGCCCAGACGAGCCTCGGGGGAGTAGCATTTTCTGAGGTTGACGATAATCTGCAAAGTATCCGCTATCCCGGCCTCTTTTTTGCGGGCGAAATCCTGGATGTGGACGGAAAATGCGGCGGATATAATCTGCAGTGGGCATGGACCAGCGGCTATATTGCTGCAAACGGCATTAAAAAACGTATATCTTAAGCGGAAGGAATTATATAGATGCTTCGAGTAAATTCCGTAAAAATAAGAATATCAGAAAACAATGAAAAGGGCTATCGAAAGGCGGTAGTGAAAAAGCTTCATCTTCAGGAAAAAGAGCTTTTAAGCCTCGAGCCCGCTAAGGTATCAATTGATGCCAGAAAAAAAGATGATATTCACTATGTATGCTCATTCGATATAAAAATTGAAAATGAAGAACGTTTTATAAAAAACAATAGAGATAAAGACGTAATTATATTTAAAAAAAACTTATACAGACCCTTCGGTGATAAGGAAGCTGCTTCTAAAATATTTGAGAAGCTCTGCAGTTTTGTTAATTCAAATAAGCTTCCAAGACCTATCATAGCAGGCTCGGGTCCCTGCGGACTTTTCTGTGCCTTAAAGCTTGCTGAGACAGGTTTGAAGCCATTAGTCATCGAACGTGGCGAGGATGTAGACAGCAGAAAGCAGACCGTAGCCGGATTTTGGGAAGGAAAGCCATTAAATACAGGCTCGAATGTGCAGTTTGGCGAGGGCGGTGCAGGTACCTTCAGTGACGGAAAGCTTAACACCATGGTCAAGGATAAAGACGGACGAATGGGTGAGGTTTACCGTGTTTTTATCGAAAACGGAGCCGATAAAAGCATATCCTACATCAATAAGCCGCATATAGGAACAGACCGTCTCTGTAACATTGTTAAAAATATCCGTAAGCGAATTATCGAGCTTGGCGGTGAGGTCAGATTTAACAGCTGTCTGACAGATATTATTATTAATGACGGTAAAGTAAGCGCAGTCGAAATTAATAAGCGCGAAATTATAAAAACCGACAGACTGATTCTTGCTATAGGACACAGTGCCCGCGATAGCTTTGAAATGCTGCAAAAGAAAAACGTAGACATGGAAAAGAAAAGCTTCGCTATAGGTGTACGCGTTCAGCATCCGCAGTCGCTGATAGACCGCTCACAATACGGTGAAATGTATAAAAATCTGCCGGCCGCAGACTATAAGCTTACCTGTAATTTGGAAAACGGACGCAGTGTATATTCCTTCTGTATGTGTCCCGGCGGCTATGTGGTTAATGCTTCATCTGAAAACGGACGACTTTGCGTAAACGGAATGAGCTACAGCGGACGTGACGGAAAAAGTGCAAACAGTGCTATTGTAGTATCTGTAAGTCCCGAGGATTTCCCAAGTGAAAGCGTACTGGCCGGAATGGAATTTCAAAGAATTTTGGAAGAAAAGGCTTATAATGCGGCAAACGGCAAAATTCCCGTACAAACACTTAAAGATTTTAAGGAAAATAAGGCATCCGAAGCCATCAGTACGGATAATACGCCCGATTGCAAGGGCTTATGGGAATTATCCGATATAAACAGTTTTCTTCCGGAATTTATGTCCGATTCAATAAAAATGGCCTTTCCGGGCTTTGGAAAACAGATTAATGGCTATGATAATGATGATACACTTCTTTTAGGACTTGAAAGCAGAACCTCATCACCTGTCAGAATTAAGCGCAAAGATGATTTTCAAAGCACAAATATAAAGGGACTTTTCCCTGCAGGTGAGGGCGCAGGCTATGCAGGAGGTATCACAAGTGCCGCAATGGACGGTCTTAAGGTATCAGAGGCTGTTATACGTTCGTATGGTAATTTTACTTAAAGATTAATTCAAAATAAAGTAATAAAGTTTTTCACAGGCAGTTTTGTGCCTGTTTTAGATCAAATGCCTGTCATTTAATAAAATCCCGTACAGGCAGAAAGGTATGGTTAATCATTATGGAAAAAAACTTTACCGGTGAGGCAGAGAATCAATTTTATTATATTGATAAATGTGCCAAAATAGTGGCTGAAAAGGCTGAAAAGCTTGGCAGAAAGCTTACCTACCACATCGCAACCTTCGGCTGTCAGATGAACTTCAAGGATTCTGAAAAGCTTGCAGGTGTACTGGAGCAAATCGGCTTCGAAGAGGCTGAAACAGAATCGGCCGATTTTATATTATATAATACCTGCACAGTGCGTGAGAACGCAAATTCAAGGGTTTACGGACGTTTAGGATACGTCGGAAAATTAAAAAGCAAGAACCCTGATATGATTATTGCACTTTGCGGCTGTATGATGCAGGAGCCGGACGAAGTAGAGCATATCAGAAAAAGCTATAGATTTGTCGATATGATATTCGGAACCCATAATATTTTCAAGCTTGCCGAGCTGCTTTCGGAATATTTCGACACAAATGACCATGACAGCAGCGAAGTCATTAAGGGCAAAAAGCGAAAGCATAATATGGTAGTCGATATATGGAAGGATACGGACAAGATTGTAGAGGAGCTTCCCAGCAAGCTTAAGGCTTCATTTAAAGCCGGAATCAATATTATGTTCGGCTGCAATAATTTCTGCAGCTATTGTATTGTACCCTATGTTAGAGGCCGTGAGCGAAGCCGTAAGCCTGAGGATATTATTAATGAGATTAAAAAGTTCGTTAAAGAAGGCGTAATCGAAGTAATGCTTTTGGGTCAGAATGTAAATTCCTACGGTAAAAATCTCGAAAATCCCATAAGCTTTACTCAGCTGTTAAAGCAGGTTGATGAGATTGAAGGACTTAAAAGAGTAAGATTTATGACCTCGCATCCAAAGGATCTTTCCGATGAGCTCATTGATTTTCTTAAAGATGCCAAGAAGGTATGTCACCATATACACCTGCCCGTTCAGTCAGGAAGCAGCAGACTTCTTAAGCTTATGAACAGAAAATATACCAAGGAAGATTACCTGACTCTGATTGATAAATTAAAAAAGGCTGTGCCTGATATTGCTATAACAACGGATATAATCGTAGGCTTCCCGGGTGAAACTGAAGAAGATTTTGAGGAAACCCTCGATGTTTGCAGAAAAGTCGGCTATTCAAGCGCATTTACTTTTATCTATTCAAAGAGAACAGGTACACCTGCGGCTAAATTTGAAGATCAGATTGATGAAGAGACTGTTAAAAACAGATTTGACAGACTTCTTGCCGTAGTTAATGAAAGCTCGGGTAAATATGCAAAATCTATCGAAGGAATTACTCTGCCGGTACTTGTAGAGGAAAGAGACAGAGAAAATTCAGACGGTAAAAACTATCTTACAGGACGACTCGATAACAATTTACTGGTTCATTTTGAGGGCTGTGACGAACTTATAGGTCAGATTGTCAATGTCAAGCTTTCAGAATGTAAGGGCTTCTATTTTATGGGGGAAATTGAAGCCTGAATTAGGTTAAAAAGCCGGACTCTCAGCATTAACTAATAAAAGAAAGGTATGGTAAAAACTATGAGAATGTATGATTTAATCAACAAGAAAAAGAATAACTTAAAGCTCACAAAGGAAGAAATTGATTTTATAGTTCAGGGCTACACCGGGGGAGAAATCCCGGACTACCAGATGTCTGCCTTTCTTATGGCAGTCTGCTTTAACGGAATGGATATGGAGGAAACCACGAACCTCACCATTTCGATGCGTGACAGCGGCGATACGCTTGATCTTTCACGCATTCAGGGTACCACGGTTGACAAGCACAGCACCGGAGGCGTAGGAGACAAGACTTCACTTATATTAGGACCTATGATAGCTGCGCTCGGTATTCCGGTAGCAAAGATGTCAGGCCGCGGCCTCGGACATACAGGCGGAACCATTGATAAATTAGAGAGTATTCCAGGCTTTTCTACCTCTATTTCGGGTGACCTTTTCTTTGAAAATGTCAATAAGATAAAGCTCTCAATTATGGGTCAGACCGCAGACCTTGCCCCTGCGGACAAGAAAATTTATGCACTTCGTGATGTTACTGCTACGGTTGACTGTCTGCCGCTTATTGCCAGCTCTATTATGAGTAAAAAGCTTGCAAGCGGAGCAGATGCCATCGTTTTGGACGTTAAAATGGGTTCGGGCGCATTTATGAAGGACTATGACAGTGCGCTTGCTCTTGCTGATACTATGGTTAAAATAGGCAATATGGCAGGTAAAAATACTTCGGCCGTAATTACCGATATGAACCAGCCTCTCGGCCGTAATGTAGGAAATGCACTCGAGGTAATCGAATCAATAGAGGCTCTTAACGGAAATGCTCCGGACGATTTGCTTCAGGACTGCGTATGGCTTGCGGCACTTATGCTTATATCAGCAGGTGTTGCATCAGACATTGAAAAAGCCAAGGAAATGGCTCTCGCTACCATAAAGGATGGCTCTGCATTAAAGAAATTTGCCGAATTCGTAGAGGCTCAGGGCGGAGATTCAAGCTATGTATTTAACCCTTCCAAGTTTAAGCTCGGCGAAATCTGTGAGCCCGTATATGCTCCCTGCGACGGAATCGTAACTAAAATTGATGCACAGGAAATCGGTATCTGTTCACTTATTCTCGGCGGAGGCCGTGAAACAAAGGAAAGCATTATTGACCTTAGTGTAGGCATTAAAATAGAAAAAAAGCTTCATGATACAGTTAAAAAGGGTGAACCTCTCTGCCTGATGTATGCAAATTCAAAAGAGAAGCTCGAGCAGGCCAAGGAACGCTTTATCAATGCCTATACTATCTCAGAAAGTGAAACAGAAGAGCTTAAAAAGCATAAAGCAGTCTATGCATATATCACCCGCGATGGTGTAAATGTTATAAACTAATATGTTTATACGCACAAAATATTTACTAAAAGTCAAAATTAATTTGAATAAATAATCATATTATTTCTTGCCAAACTGATATTTATAATATATAATACTTGCGTTTGAGTAAAAATTTAAGCATTCGCATAGAAAGGCATGGTTTATAATATGGCAACAGTAAAAGCATTTTCATGTATCAGACCTGCTGCAGATAAGGCAGCACAGGTAGCTGCGCTTCCCTATGATGTATACAACAGAGAAGAAGCAAAGCAGGCTATTCAGGGAAACGATATAACTTTTTTAAGAATCGACAGAGCTGAAACAAGCATGGATGATTCAATTGACACATATGACGCTCGCGTATATCAGCATGCAAAGGAGCTTCTTGATGCAAGAATTGCCGACGGCACTTTCATTTCAGATGAGAACAGCAGCTATTATATTTATGAGCTGATTATGGACGGCAGACATCAGACAGGAATTACAGCCTGCTGTTCAATCGATGATTATCTAAATAATATTATCAAAAAGCATGAAAATACACTTGAAGCCAAGGAGCAGGACAGAATTAATCATGTTGACACCTTAAGTGCCCAGACAGGTCCTATTTTCCTTGCTTACAGATCAGATGCAGTAATAAATGAGGTAATAGCTCGAGTTAAGTCTGAGGAATGCCTCTATGCATTTACAAGCGATGACGGCATCACACATAATGTCTGGAAGGTAAAATCTGCCGACGACAACAAAACCATTCAGGAGAGATTTGCTTCAATCAATAATATTTATATTGCGGACGGTCACCACAGAGCTGCTTCCGCAGTTAAGGTAGGACTTAAGCGCAGAAACGAAAATCCCGGATACACAGGAAACGAGGAATTCAATTTCTTCCTTTCAGTGCTTTTCTCGGACGACCAGCTTATGATTATGCCTTACAACAGAGTCGTTAAGGATTTAAACGGTCTTTCTAAGGAAAAATACCTTTCAAAGGTATCGGAAAAATTCGAAATTGAAGAGGTATCAGGCGCATTTTCACCCGATGAGAAATGCACCGTAGCAATGCTTCTTGATAATAACTGGTATAAGCTTACTGCAAAGCCTGAGCTTAAGGCAATTACTGACCCTGTTGAGAGCCTTGATGTTTCAATCCTTCAGAATTACCTTCTGACACCGGTACTCGGAATCGGTGATCCCAGAAAGGATAAAAGAATCGAATTTATCGGCGGTATCCGCGGACTTAAGGAGCTTGAGAGAAGATGCAGCCTTGATATGAAGCTTGCATTTGCTATGTATCCCACATCAATACAGGAGCTTTTTGCGGTATCGGATGCAGGACTTTTAATGCCTCCCAAATCAACCTGGTTTGAGCCCAAGCTCAGAAGCGGTCTTTTCATTCATCAGTTTTAAGATTTGATTTTATAATTAACATATAAGTCTCTGCAGAATCTGAATCTGCCCGGAATCCCGACCGGATATCAGATGTTAAAAGTTACTGCTGAGACTTTTTTCTTACTTGCAAAATTATGAATATATGATAAAATATATTATGTATGATAGTTTGCCCTATTATACAAAGATTATGAAAGGGTACCATAAGGTATTAGGGTTAAATGCATGAAGAAAAACAAGGATTGTGAGCAGGTAAAGCCTGCAAAGACAGGATTTAAGAAGTATAAAGTATTATGTATCGTTTTAGGCACAATTATTGCCATAATCGCTGCAATTAAGGTTTTCATCAAGATTTCAGAAAAGAAGAGAAACCAAACAGAATTAAAGGAGTATCTTGCATTCTTCTCCACAAAGCTCTATGCTCTTGCAGAGAAGATTCCCGCAGGAATCCTGCTCAGCGAATATTTCAGTATTCTTAAGACTGATTTTACCCAGTGCGAATTCTCGGATAATACATTTATCTCGATTAAGAGCGTATGCGGCGGTCTTACAGTATATATTCCCGAAAATGTTAACGTAAAGTTTGATTACATCAATAACTTCAGCATTATCAAGTCTGATTTTGATGAGGATGAGTATGATGCATCAAAGCCTACCGTTTACATTGCATTAAAGGGCTTTGCAAGTGTTGTATCAATTAAAAAGAAGGAAGCAGAAGAAGCATGATTCGAGATAACTATTTAAATATTGTTTCCGGTTTAGAAGTAAAAGAGAACCTGCTTGTTATTAAGGATTCACTTAAGGATAGAAATAAGGGCGGCCGCGAAAAGGAGGCCCTTATTTTTGCGATTAACGGTGATATTTCTAAATTCGTGGAATTATTAAATAATTCAGATCCAAAGATTCGCAAGAATGCGGCAATCGTACTTGGTATTTTAGGCATCCAGGAGGCTGCTGAGCCCTTATTTAAGGCTTACAGCGAGGATGATATCAAATATAACAAGGCCGCATATGTGGAAGCTCTCAGAGCTCTTGATTATTCCGAATATCAGGATGCACTCAAAAAGCGCTACGACGAATTAAGAAGCAATCCCATAAGCGAGGATGATAAAAAGCACGTTCTTGATGAAATGAAGCAGTTAAAAGCTATATTCGGCACCGGTAAAATAGAATTCACCGGCTATGAATTACTCAATGAATGTGTACTTACAACAAACAGAAATCATAAGAATCTGACCGCAGAAGCAGTCGGCAGACTTCCTCATAAGGAGTTTACCGCAGGCGTTATGGTAAAAACAAAAAATTTAAAGCAGCTTCGCGTAATCAGAACCTATGATGAAATGCTCTTTATTCCCGATTCGGTAAAGACGGTTTCATTTTCTGCAAAGGAAGCCGCTAAGGAGCTTATCGACGGCGGTATTATAAAATATATCACCGAGCGTCTCGGTTATGCCGGAGAAAAAGCAGAAAACAGGGAGATTTCAACCGTTAAGTTCAGAATCGATCTCCGTGCCGATAAAGAAACAAAGGACAGCGATTTTTCTAAGAAGCTTGCGGGAGAGCTTGAGATTCTGTCAAACTGGAAGCTTACTAATTCGACATCTGATTACGATGTTGAAATCCGTCTTGTAAAGAATTCATCAGGTAATCTGAATGTACTTGTTAATTTCGCTCTTCTTAAGGACGGAAGATTTACCTACAGAAAGGAATCCATCGCAGCTACCGTTAAGCCTTATCTGGCAGCTACGCTTGTTGAGCTTGCGCATCCTTATTTCAGAAAGAATGCTGCGGTTCTCGATCCCTTCTGCGGTGTCGGAACCCTTATTGCAGAACGTGAGATAGCAGGCAATGCAAGGATTTACTACGGAATTGATATCTTTGGTGAAGCAATCGAAAAAGCCAAAACAAACCTTAAGCTGGCCGGTGTTTTAAGAAAAACAGAGCTTATCAACAAGGATTTCTTTGCTTTTTCACATGATTACAAGTTTAATGAAGTAATCACCGAAATGCCCTTTGAGACTGCGTCAAAATCCTCAAAGGATATAGAGAGTATTTACAGCAGCTTCTTTGCAAAGATTAGGTCACTGCTTGAAAAAGATGCCGTATTAATTATTTATACAAGAAATCCCGAGTATGTTAAAAGCTACGGAGAGCTCAATGATTTTAAAATCAGGGAAAACTTTGAGATTTCAAAATTTGAAAACAGCTATCTTATGATTTTGGAATAAATTCCGCTGAAGCTGTTGATTTATTTGAATTTGCAGGAAGAGAAAGGGGAGATTCATCATGAAGGCAGCAAAGATTGTATTATTTGCTTCTTTGGCAATTTTACTTGCTATGGTTATTATATATTACATATCCATATCCCCGGCATCCGAAAAAACCGAGGTGGTTTCTGCACGCGAACAGTATCAGAAGGAACTTGAAATGAAGGAGAAACAGAAGTGAAGAAAAAGAAATTAATGTTCATTTTGGGCATTGTGATCATTATTGCAGGTCTGGGAATTGCATTATATCCTGTAATAACCAATGTGATTCACAAGCATCAGCAGGCCGAAATGCTTAAACAGGTTAAATCCGATATTCTTAAACAGGCACAGGCTAACAAAGCAAATAGTTCAACAGGTGAAAAGCCCGCTGACCTTAATATCGATATCGAAAATATTGATTACGAAAACAGAGAAGAGGAAGAGGTTGACAATCCTATATTCTTCTTTAGTGAGGAGGAATATCTTGCTTCTCAGGGTCAGACAGCAAATGCTGCCACCGGCACACCCGCAGGTTCACCTGCTTCTGCAGATGCTACAGCCGCTCCTACAGAAGAGGGTGCAAAGGATCTGATTGCAAATGTCAGCACACCCACACCTTCACCTACACCGCTTCCTCATCGTGACGAAGTGGAATACAACACAAGCAGACTATACGGACAGGATATTGTCGGTATTATCGAAATCCCCAATATCGACCTTATCTACGCTATCGTAGAAGGTGTAGAGGACTGGAATATCGGTGTTGCAATCGGTCATTTCAAGTCTACTGTAATGCCCGGTGAAGTAGGTAACTGTGGTCTTGCGGGCCACAACGGTGGTCGTTACGGAAGATACTTCGGAGATATTGATGAGCTCAATTATAACGACGAAATTCTTATTACCACACTCGACGGACTTGTATATACCTACAAGGTTCAGCAGAAGTTTATAGTAGAGCCCACAGAAGTAAGCATTCTCGATGATGTTGATTCAACCTCACGAGTTCTTACACTAGTAACATGTACAAACCACGGTAAGCAGAGATTAATTGTCAGAGCCTACTGTACTGAGGGCCCCTCATTTTACACCGGTGAAGAATGATTTTAGCATTGATTATTCTTGCAGCACTGGCAGTTACGGCCTTTATTTATTCCGTAATTTCGCTAAAGCTGCTTAAAACTACAAAATATGAATTTAATTCTGAAAGAATACCCGATTCCTTAAATGGGAAAAAAGCTGCATTAATTTCCGATCTTCATTGCTGTCATTTCGGTCCTGATAACAGCAGATTATTTGACAGACTGAAAAAAGAAAATCCGGATTATATCCTCATAACAGGAGATATAATCAACGGCGTGAAGGCGAATGAAATTAAATTTACGGAGGACTTTCTTTCAGAGCTTTCAAAGCTCAAAATCCCGACATATTATTGTCTCGGAAATCACGAAAGCAAGCTTGCCGTTCATGACCGGCCCGCCTATGTAAAAAACATTCTGCTTATCAGGAAATACTGTTCGTTATTAATTAATTCAACGGTATATCTTGATGATGAGCAGACATTGGCTGTCAGCGGCATAAAAAATCCGCTTTCCCTCTATCATGGGAAATATAACGGTGAAAGAGTAGGCCGAATAGTTGATAAAGCCTTATCAACCGTTCGATATTCGAATTCTTCAATTCAGAATAATGACTGTTTCAGAATTTTACTTGCGCATGACCCTTATTATTTTAAAAGCTATGCCGAAAAGGATATAGATTTAATAGTATCCGGTCATGTTCACGGCGGAATAGTAAGACTCCCTTTTATCGGCGGGTTTATATCCCCGAGAATCAAATTTTTCCCAAAATATGATAAGGGTGTCTTTAAAGAGAACGGAAGCACAATGATATTGTCCGCAGGCTTAGGCTGGCATAATCTGCCGATAAGATTTCTGAATACACCTGAGCTGGTAATAATCAGCTTCACAAAAAAGTAATAAATTTTCAAGGAAGAGTATAATGAGTATATCTGTAAAGCTTGATGCATTTGAGGGTCCTCTTGACCTCCTTTTGCAGCTTATTGAAAAAAACAAAATAGACATTTACGATATCCCCATTATCGAAATTACAAATCAGTATATGGAGATTATCGCACAGCTCGAGGCAGAACAGCTCGAAACCATGAGTGATTTCCTGGTTATGGCTGCATATTTGCTGAAGCTTAAATCACAAATGCTTCTGCCTGCGCCTCCCGTCAGCGATGAAGAGGATCCTGTGGATATCCGAACAGAGCTCGTTGAGCGACTGCTTGAATATAAGATGTTCAAATATGCTTCCTTTGAGCTTAAGGATAAGCAGCTTGACGCACAGAGACTTATGTTCAAGGAAAGTACCGTTCCCGATGAGGTTAAGCAGTACAAGGAAGATGTAGATGTAAGTAAGCTTTTAGGTGATGTTACACTGAATAAGCTCAATGATATCTTTAAGGATCTCGTAAAGAAAAAGGACGACCGTATTGACCCCGTCAGAAGCAAATTCGGAGTAATAGAGAAGGAAGATACAAATGTCTACCAGATGATTGAAGACCTTCAGTTATACGGAGTTACACATCGTCATTTCAGTTTCAGAAAATATATGGAAGCACGTAAGAGTAAGATAGAGATGATTGTTTCCTTCCTTGCTATTCTTGAGCTCATGAAAATGGGCCGTGCAACCATTCAGCAGGATAATCTCTTTGATGATATAGTAATTGATTATCTTGCAAATGATATCGTTCCTCTGGACGGATTTATGCAGTAAGTAATTGAAAGGCAATACAGATTTATGGATGATATTAAAAATTTGGATAAGGATATGAAGCTGCTTTTAGCTCACGTAGAGGCAATCCTTTTTACAATGGGTGAAGCAGTTGAAATAAGCAGAATAGCCGAAGCTATCGGCCATGACGAGGACACGGTTCGCAACTGCATCCGCGCACTGAGCGACCGATATAACGATGAAAGCTATGGTATAAAAATAATAGAGCTTGACGGTGCATTTCAGATGTGCACAAAGCCTGAAATGTATGAAACCATCATTAAAATAACAAATGTTCCGAAGAAGCATATATTAACCGATGTTCTTCTTGAAACACTGTCTATCGTAGCTTATAAGCAGCCCATCACCAAGCAGGAAGTGGAAGCTATCAGAGGAGTAAATTCGGACCATTCCATAAACAAGCTGCTCGAATATAAGCTGATAGAAGAAGTCGGCAGAAAAAATGCTCCCGGCAGACCCTGCCTCTTTGGTACAACAGAAGACTTTCTTCGAAACTTCGGTATTTCTTCAATCGAGGATTTACCTACCATTACACCCGAGAAAATGGATGAATTTAAGTCCGAAGCCGAAGACGAAATGCAGTTAAAGCTTGATATTTAATAAATTCAGCAGCTTATTATAAAATATCAAAATATATTTATAAAAAATGCTTGACATAGTATTTTGATAATGCTAAACTAATTGAGTGTGCCGCACAGCGAGGGTTAAGCAACCGATCGGTTCCCCACAGCTGGCGAGTAATTTTAATAGGAGGAGTCTTATGTACGCAATTATTGCAACAGGCGGAAAGCAGTACAAGGTTGCTGAAGGCGATGTAGTTAAGGTTGAGAAGCTCGGCTTAGCTGCAGGCGAGACAGTTAACTTCGATCAGGTACTTGCTATTGGCGGAGATTCAATGGTAATCGGAAATCCCACTGTAAAGGGTGCAACTGTTAAGGCTACAGTAGTAGAAGAAGGCAGATCAAAGAAAGTCATCGTTTACAAGTATAAGAGAAAGTCCGGCTATCACAAGAAGAACGGTCACAGACAGTCTTACACAAAGGTTAAGATTGAGAAGATCAACGCATAATGATTAAAATTATATTATTCAAGGACAAAGAGCACAATCCAAAAGGATTTCAATGCAGCGGACACGCAGGCTATTCCGATTACGGAACAGACATTATATGTGCCTCTGTATCGATATTGTCCCAGAATACGGTAAACTCGGTTGAGATGTTTACCAAAGATAAGTTTGATTATTCCGAAGATGACGGATATAGCAAATTTGTTTTTAAAGATATTCCTTCAGATGCGGGCAGGCTGTTGTTTAACAGTTTTGAACTGGGTGTGAAGAGTATCAGAGATAGCTACGGTAAAAAGTACATCAGAATAGAAAACCAGGAGGTGTAGACATGGTTAGAATTAACCTTCAGCTCTTCGCTCATAAAAAGGGTGTTGGTTCTACTAAGAACGGTAGAGATTCCGAGTCTAAGAGATTAGG
>JAKSRW010000029.1 GCA_024403355.1 Lachnospiraceae bacterium | reverse complement strand
TGCATTAGGAGGAAGTTTGAAAATAAATTTTCAAACTGAAAGATTGGTGCAAAAAATCGCACCAATCTACTCCATGAGCAACTCATTGCATTCGTTGCATTAGGAGAAAAAATGATTATTGATTTTCATACACATATATTTGAGGATTCGCTGGCACCGAGGGCTGTGGAAGCGCTTACGGCAGGTGCAAAGGGCTTGTTTTTCCCGCTGCACAATATGAAGCTTTGCGATTTGCTTGAGAAAATGGATGAGGCCGGAATAGACAAATCGGTTGTTCAGCCTGTTGTTACAAAAAGAAAGCAGGTGGAAAAGGTAAATACCTGGGCAGCGGGCATTGTTTCAGACCGCATATCATCCTTTGGCGGTATTTTTCCAAATGAGGATGACTGGAAGGAGCAGATAGATTTTGTATGCTCACTCGGACTTCCCGGAATCAAGTTTCACTGTGAGTTTCAGGATTTTGTAATTGATTCACCGAGAATGCTGAAAATATACGATTATGCCTTTGAAAAGGGCCTGATTATAATTCACCATGCAGGTTATGATCCTGCATTTACCGAACCCTTCAGATCATCGCCCAAGCAGTTCGCACATATAATGGAGGAGCTTAAGGGCGGCGTTATGGTAGCGGCTCATTTTGGCGGGGAACGCCAGTGGGAGGATGTTGAAAAATAT
This sequence comes from Lachnospiraceae bacterium, assembly GCA_024403355.1. Taxonomy (GTDB): domain Bacteria; phylum Bacillota; class Clostridia; order Lachnospirales; family Lachnospiraceae; genus RUG11977. The sequence goes on along the minus strand of JAKSRW010000029.1, from coordinate 33,430 downwards.
CTGGCCGGAAGCGATATTTATCTGGATACCTCGATGGGCTTCGGAATATACGGAAAAGAAGTATTTACTGAAATATATAAAAAGCATGGGGCTGACCGAATCCTTTTTGCCACGGATTCACCCTGGTCGGATGCCCGAAAAGAACTGGAAATATTTAAAGAAATACCTATGAATGAAGAAGACAGGAATAAGATTCTGTCAGGAAATGCGGAGCGGATTCTCGGTCTGCGTGGAGGTAATTGAATGAGCAATTTAAAGAAAAAAACTAAGTTACGCACAGCAGGAATCGCGGCTGCGGTATGTACCGTGTCGCTTGCACTGGCAGGCTGCGGTATTCTTCCGGGAGAAGAGGAAGCGCACAAGATTCAGATTGTCAAGGAAAGCGTTGAAAATGAATATGACCTTGCAATGTGCGAAAAAAGAGATGTTGTACTTACCGATACGGTCAGCTGTCAGTATAAGCAGCTTGCCGAGGAAAATCTTTCCTTTGCCGAGGGCGGAAAAAGGGTGGCCTATGTATATGTCAAGGAGGGCGACGAGGTTAAAGCCGGAGACCTTCTTGTAAAGCTTGATATTGAGGGCTACGAAAACGGACTGATCGACATGGAGGAAATGATTAAGGTTGCTAGGCTTACCATAAGTCAGGCTGACGAGCAGATAAGATTCTATGAATCAAGAATCAATTCAGAGGAAACCAATCTGCTTGATAAGGAGAATTACCTTAAAAAGCTTCGTGAGGTTCGATCGGAAAAGACTGAGGCCGAGAATGTAATTGAGTATGCTGAGGGTGAAATTGAGCGCTACAGGGCTGAAATCGAAGGCGGTACACTTGTGGCGGGAATTGACGGAACAGTGTCTTATATTGCTAAGGGACTTGTTGGCAGTACAACACTTCCCAATATGCGTATTATGACTATTATGGATTCAAGTGCCTGCGGATTCCAGGCGCAGGACCGTGATGCGGCCGGATATATGAAGGTGGGAGAAAGCTACGAGGTTGTAACCAATAACGGAAATGCATACCCCGTTACCGCTACCCAGATTGAGCCGGATACAGGCAAGCTTGTTTTCGAGCTTGATGAGCCGGATTACTCAATTTCGGTCGGAACCAGAGGCAATATCGCGGTTGTACTGGGTACGGCGGAGCAGGTGCCCTCAGTTCCCAGAATAAGTGTTTACTCGGCTGACGATTACTCTTATGTTTATCTGATAAATGAAAACGGTGTCAGGGAAATGCGTAAGGTGGAAATTGGTCTTCAGGGCAATAATTACGTTGAGATTAAGAGCGGAATCAATCTTCTTGATTCGGTAATTCTGAGATGAGGTGAGTGACTTGAAAAAAAGTATATTGATATTCGTTATTGCGGCGATGATGCTTGCGGGATGTTCGCGTAAGGCCGCCAATGAAGATATTGAACTGCTCGAGCCCGTGAACGCAAAGGTGGATTTCACTTATGTTACAAGAACCGATATGAGTGAGATTTCCCTGTACGAGGGCAGAGTTATTCCCAATACCGATGAGTTTTCTTTCGAATACAGCGGTTTCATAAAAGAAATATTTGTTTCACCCGGTGATCGTGTATATAAGGGCGATATTCTTGCAGGTCTTAAAAGCAGTCATTATGATGAAATTGAGAAGCTGAGAGAGGAAATCGACGACCTTACCGAGGAAAATGAGAAGAACTTCAAAAGACTTGAGGGTGAGCTTGAGCTTGCAAGGCTTGACGGCGGTGACATCGAGGAAAAGGAGCTTTTAATCAGACAGCAGCAGGAGAAGGCAGAGCTTGAGCTTTCACTTAAAAAGGAACGTCTTGAGACACTTTCAAAGGATGATTTCGGATATGTCTATATTGAAGCACCCTATGATTCAACCGTAGTAGCTACCGCTCAGGTAAGAGCCGGCGGCTTTGTAAGTGCAAATACTCCCGTGGTTGCGCTTGATAATCATAAGAGTCCGATTATCACCTGTGATTTCTTAAGTGAAGCAAAGGTAGAGGCAGCAGAGGATATTTACTGTAAAATCAGGGGACAGAGATACGAATTCGAGTACATCCCTTACACAAAGATGGAGCTTCAGGTAATGGTTGCGAACGAAATCAGACCCGTTTCGCGCTTCAATCTTAAGTGTGAGCCAACAGACAATGTATATGTCGGCGATTTCGCAAGCGTTGAAATGCTGAAAAAGAGCAGACCCGATGTACTTGTGGTTCCCGTTAATGCAATTTATTCGGATTCAACAGGCAAATTTGTTTATGAGGTTGCCGACGGACAGAGAATTAAAAAGAATGTAACCATCGGTATTTCGGATTCGGTTTATACCGAAATTATTGAAGGAATCGAGGAAGGAGCGTGTGTTTATGTTAAGAATTAACAGAAAAATAAAGACTTTTCTTCTTCTTGCAATGGCATTTCTGCTCGCAGTCATGATGCCTTCGATGGGACTTTCAACCTATGCCGATGAGGCAGAAAAGGATTTGTATTTCGGCGAGGTTGAAACGGAGACACAGTCTAAGATTGAGACCGTAAAGGTTACAAGGGACGAGTTTTTCGTAACAGGCGCGGCCAACGGTGAGGTAAGATATAACAAGAGCTCGGCAGTCTTCAATATGATTTCCGAGGGTACGGTAAGATTTCAGGAGTATATGGTCGGAACGGGAACCGAGGTTAAAAAGGGAGACCCCATAGCAAGGATTACGGTCGAGCTTGATGCAAGTGAGATTGCACAGCTGCAGCTTGAACTCGCAATCAAGGAGGATGACCTTGACAATTATATTTCGGATACCAAAAAGCTTCTGGATATTTACAGCAGGAAGGCTGAAAACAGTGAGGATGCCGATGAAAAGCTGATGGCCCGACTGGCATATGACAGACTTTTTGATGATTATTCAAAGAAGGTGTCATCCATGGAGGACGAAATCACTTCTATGGTGACAAGAATTGAACTACTGACAGAGCTTCTCAACACAGAATATATTACGGCAAATATGGATGGCGTGGTAAGCCAGACCAACTGGCTCAGAAGAGGCTCTTCAATCGGTGCATGGACATATATTTGTTCAATTATCGATAAGAGCGATATTACGGTGGTTGTTCCGGGCGGTTCGGATCTGATGAGATACAATATGCCTGTTAAGATTTACCAGACAAACGGTAATAAAGAGATAGTACTTACCGGCAGGGTAAAAACTCTTAAGACTACTGCGATATCCACAAATCTTACTGCTGAGGATGACATCATCGAGGTGTACGGAGATCCTTCGGACCTTCAGGTAAACAAGGATGTTGTGGTACGTTTTGACAGAATGTATGTGCCCGATGCACTTACCCTTCCCAAAACTGCGGTAAAGAGTGACAACAAGGGCAGCTATGTAAATCTTATGATTAACGGTTTTACAAGCAAAAGATATGTGGTTGTAGGCGGCACGGGCGCCCGTACATGCTGGATAGCTTCCGGTGTGGAAGAGGGCGATTTAGTGGCAGTTAACTAATTATTTCGGAGGATTCGCATGTTTCATTTAATGCTGCAGAAAATTCTGCATAAAAAGTGGATGGCAGTGAGCCTGCTTATAGGTAACATTCTTCTTGTTGCTATTGCGGTCAGCCACCCTATGTATCAGGAAGCCTCGCGTAACCGCATGCTTACCGACGAATTTACAAATTATATTGAACAGAAGAACGAGTACCCCTTCGTAGTTGATATGACGGGTATGGTCAGAAAAAATGTCGGAAAGTCCGATACGGAGGCGGTTCGTGAGTTCGCAACAACTGCTTCAGAATACTTCGGACTGCCTGAGGTTCAGAAGATTTTTTACAGAAATCTGGTTGCAAGTACCGCAAAATCGACCACTATTCATGATGGTTTAAAGGCTGAACAGAAGATTTCCATCGGTACCCTCAGCGGAATAGAAGACCATTCGGTGATTCTTTCGGGTGAGATGTATTCGGATAAAATGACCGATGACGGATATATTGAGGCGGTAATCAGCCAGGCGGCGATGGTAAAGCTGAACCTTCTTGTAGGTGAGGAGCTTAGCTTCCCCAATGTAAAATACAGGAATAAGGATGCGGTTAAAATCCGTATCACAGGTGTATTTACAAATGCAGAGGACAATGATTACTTCTGGTTTAATTCACCTGATTTTTACAACAATTGTCTTATGATTTCCCCTGCTCTTTTTGAGCACGGCTTCATGTACAAGAATGCCACAAAGTATCAGTATAACGAGCATTGGTGGGTACTTCTTGATTATACACAGCTTAAGCCGGATATGGTTGATGATGTACTTGAAAAGGTCGATGCGGCAATTGTTAAGTACAAGAGTGTATACTCAAGCATGGAGACACCTGATTATATTGAGATGCTTAAGGATTTCAAGGTTAAAGAGAAGCAGATCAGTGTAACTCTTACAATTCTTCAGGTGCCGGTAATCGTGCTTCTTTGCGCTTTCCTTTTCATGATTTCGAGACAGATGCTCGAAATGGAGGAAAATGAAATCGCGCTTTTAAAGAGCCGTGGTGCGGGACGAGGACAGATTATCAGATTATATTTCTTCCAGTCGCTTTTCTTAAGTCTTATAAGCTTTATTATTGGTCTGCCGCTTGGCAGCCTGACCTGTCGAATATTGGGTGCCGCCAGTGCCTTTTTGGAATTCGCATCCAGAAGAAATCTTCAGGTTGAATATTCACAGATGGTATTTATTTACGGCGGACTGGCAGTGCTTATATCTACAATTATGACACTCCTTCCCGTATTTAAGCGCGACAAGGTGACAATCGTCTCTGTAAAAAGAAAGAGATCACGTCAGGAGAAGCCTCTCTGGCGCAAGCTCTTTTTGGATATAATCATTCTCGGTGTTGCGATTTACGGACTTTATACCTTCGGTCAGCAGGAAGAGGAGCTGCTGAATAAGGTACTTAGCGGACAGGCACTTGATCCGCTGATTTTCCTCAGCGCATCACTTTTTATTCTGGGCGCGGGACTTTTTTCACTAAGAATTCATTCGCTTCTTATCAAACTTTTCTATTCATTTGGTAAGAAAAGCTGGAAGCCTGCAAGCTATACATCCTTCCTTCAGTTAATTAGAACCGGAAATAAGCAGGCCTTTATTATGGTATTCCTCGTGCTTACCGTAGCTTTTGGTATGTTTAATACCACGATTGCACGTACAATTCTGGCAAATGCCGAGAAGAACAGTGATTACAACACAGGTGCTGACATTGTTATGAAGGAATTCTGGAAGAACAATGCGGCCTATGCGGCAATCGATCCGGATGTTGAAATCACCTATTCGGAGCCGGATTTTGGAAAATATGGTTCAATCCCCGGTGCAAAATCGATTGCAAAGGTTTACAGAAATAAGAATGTTACGGTAAAGAGTCCTGTAAAGACCGTTAATTCAATGATTATGGGTATTGACACAAAGGACTTCGGAAACGCTACACATCTTGACGGCAATCTTTTGAAATACAATTACAGGGAGTATCTGAATGTACTTTCAAAGAACAGCGGTGCAGTGCTTGTTTCATCAAATTACAGAGATAAGCTTGGCTTTAAGCTGGGTGACAAGATTAACTATTCGGTATCGGAGCAGGGCAGAAGCTCTTCTGCGAGCGGTGTGATTTACGGCTTCGTTGATTACTGGCCCGGCTATATGCCTAAGGAAATCGTGATCAATCCTGATGAAACAACTACTACGACAGAGAATTATCTGATTGTTGCCCATCTGTCATTTGTACAGGAAAATATCGGCTTCTATCCTTACGAGGTATGGATTGATATGGACAGCAGCTCGGATGGCTTCTATAAGTTTGTCGAAGATAATTCAGTCAGGGTTACAAAGCTTATCGATTCCTTTGACAGGCGAAGCGCAATAAGCAGTGAGCCTCTATTCCAGGGAACAAACGGTATCCTGACCATGAGCTTTATTACAATTCTTCTTATCTGCAGTATCGGTTACCTGATTTACTGGACACTTTCGATTCGTTCGAGAGAGCTTCTTTTCGGTATCTTCAGAGCAATGGGTATGAGCAGAAGTGAAATCATACATATGCTTGTAAATGAGCAGGTATTTACGGGTGTGGTTGCCATCGGATTCGGTCTGGGCATCGGCTGGCTGGCTTCAAAGCTTTACGTGCCTATTATCCAGATTGCATATTCGGCAACCGACAGATCACTGCCTCTTGAGCTTATTACGGAGACAGGCGATGTGGTGAGACTGCTTGTAATTATTGGCATCGTATTCATAGGATGTCTGATTGCACTGATTAATCAGGTATTCAGAATGAAGATTTCACAGGCACTGAAGCTTGGCGAGGATTAATTAATCAGCAGAGCAAAGGTGCTTCAGACCACCAGAAAGGTATTGAGTTGAAATGGAAAAGGCTATAATTAAAACAATAGATGTTGATAAAAGCTTTCCAATAGCCGGAAGAGAGCCCCTGCAGGTATTGAAAAAGGTTTCTGTGGAAATACCGGAGAAAACACTTACTATTCTCAGGGGACCTTCAGGTTCGGGAAAGACTACACTTATGAATATAATCGGAGCTCTCGACGGCCCCACAAGCGGAAAGGTATTTTTCGGGGACCGTGAGATTTCGGCTATATCGGAATCCGAAAAGGAAAAAATCAGAAGAACCATGCTGGGCTTTGTATTCCAGTCGGTATCCCTTATTCCGATGATGACGGTATACGAAAATGTAGAGTTTTCGCTTCGTCTTTCGGGCTACAAGGGAGACAAGAAGGAACGTGTAAACAGATGTCTGAGAATGGTCGGTCTTCAGAACCGTGCCGATCACATGCCGCAGGAGCTTTCGGGCGGTGAGCAGCAGCGTGTGGCGATTGCACGTGCGATTGCGCATCAGCCCAAGGTAGTGTTTGCGGATGAGCCTACTGCCGAGCTTGACAGCCAGACTGCAATAACCGTAGTAAATATTTTCAAAAAGCTTGTTTCGGAAGAAAATGTTACCATTGTTATGACTACACATGATATCGGATTAATGGATGCGGGTGATGTTGTTTATACAATTGAGGATGGCTGTGCGTCCTTCCAGGATAACCGCGGAAAGGTGTGAGAAATAACGTGAAAAATTCAAATAAGAAAAATCATAAGGATAATAAGCCGGTGTCTGAGGTAAAGACCGATATGGCGGTAAAGTCTGAGGAGAAGCCTGAGGAAATCTTAAGTGCGGTTACCTCTGAAATGGCCAATGAGGCAACAGACAATGATGTGACGGACAATGCCAATGCACCGATGGTACTTGCCGAAAATCTGGTAAAGATTTATAAAACACCTGAGCTTGAGGTGCTTGCACTTCAGGGACTTGACCTTCGTGTGGAGAGAGGCGAGCTGACAGCAATTATCGGTAACAGCGGTTCGGGTAAATCTACCTTCCTGAATATGCTCGGCGGACTTGATGAGCCGAGTGCCGGCAAGCTCTTTGTAGACGGCAAGAATCTCTTCAAGCTTTCCAAGAAGGAGAAGGTACTTTACAAACGTGATACCGTAGGCTTTGTATGGCAGAATAACGGAAGAAACCTTCTTCCTTATATGAATGCCTTTGAGAATATCATTACGCCCATGCAGCTGACTTCGGAAAAGCACAAGAAGGAGAGGGCGCTTGAGCTTCTGGACCTTGTAGGAATGTCACATCGTAAGAATTCGAAGCTGAACCAGCTCTCGGGTGGTGAGCAGCAGAGAATTGCCATTGCGATTGCTCTTGCAAACAAGCCGAAGCTTCTGCTCGCGGATGAGCCCACAGGTTCTGTTGACAGAAAAACAGCGGACTATATTTTCGATTTATTTAAGCGTCTGAACAGCGAATACGGACAGACTATTATCATTGTCACGCATGATGTGGCTCTTTCGAAGAAGGTACAGCGTGTAGTTGCCATCAGGGACGGAAAGATAAGCAGCGAGCGTATTCTTAAGGAGCATTATATTATGAATTCGGGAAGCAGTGAAATCAACTGGCTGGAGGAGGAGACCCAGGACGAGTTTGCAATTGTAGACAAGGCCGGACGTATCCAGATTCCCAGAAAAATGCTTGATTCACTTGCACTTAAGGACAATAAAATTAAGGTTTCCTTTGATGATTCGATTATCAGACTTGAGAATCCTTTGAAGGAAGAAAATTAAGCATAAGGCCGGTATGACAGATTAATTGTCAGCGGATAATTAATAATTGCGGCGATAAAAATATCGTTGACAAAAGTTTTTTCTATGTTATAATAGGCTATGTGCGATTTTGAGCGGTTGATTAAGGAGAAGCTTATGTCGAAAATATCACTATCGGAATGTATGAATTTAGCCGGAACTGTTGTAGAAGCAGATGCGGTGCTTGATATGGATACGATGGAATATATGGGCAATGAGTGTGTTCTTACATCAAAAACCCCCGTTCATTACACTGCAGAGTGTAACGGCGCACGTAAGGTAATATTTAAGGCACATGCTCAGGTAATCTTATCTGTTCCGTGTGATCGATGTTTAGAGCCGGTTTCAATACCCTTTGATATCGATGTAAATACGGTTCTTGAGTTTGACGATGACGGAAAGCTTAAAGAAACTGAAGATGATTATGATGAGCTTTGTTACATTAACGGATATGATCTCGATGTGGACGGAATGGTTCGCGAAGAGATAATGATAGGGTTTCCTATGAAGGTTTTGTGTGACGAGGATTGCAAAGGACTTTGCCCCGTCTGCGGAACAAACCTTAACAAGTGCGAATGCGGCTGTGACCGTGAGGTACTTGACCCAAGAATGTCAATTATCCGGGATATTTTCCGACAGCAGGGATCCTTGTCGGATGATGAGAATTAAGCTGTAGGAATCCCATTTATCAATAATTTAAGGAGGTGTAAGAAATGGGAGCTATTTGTCCGAAAAACAGAACTTCTAAGGCTAGAAGAGACAGCCGTCGTGCAAACTGGAAGATGACCGCGCCCAACCTTGTTAAGTGCAGCAAGTGTGGTGAGCTTATGATGCCTCACAGAGTATGCAAGGCTTGCGGTTCATACAACAAGAAGGAAATCATTCCTCAGGAAGCATAATTTCTTAAACTTATGATTATATAGCCCTGAACCTATGGTTTAGGGCTATTTTTCTGTCATAAAAACGGATTAGTTAAACAGATTATTTAAAAATGTTGTTTTTTGACCTCTTTTGAAATTATGACATTTAAGCAGCAGAGGGTTACAATATAATACATTTCATTTTCAAGATAATTATATAAAATGATACAAGGGTCAAAAGGTCAAAAATGCTCGTCAAGCTTGCTTGTAAGAGCATTGAAGGCCTTTATGACACGCAAAAACATGAAAAAGTATCAAAATATGTGATTATGAGGTTAAGTTTGAAAATATATTTTCAAAACGTGAGGATGACTAATGACTAATAAATCTACAGTACAGGATTTAACAACGGGTTCACCGTTCAGACTTATAATATTATTTGCAATTCCCATGATTCTGGGTAATCTGCTTCAGCAGCTGTACAATTTTGTTGACACTATGATAGTAGGCCAGTTCCTCGGAATGGAGGCACTGGCGGGTGTTGGTGATACAAGCAGTATCAATTTCCTGATTTTGGGCTTCTGCATGGGTGTGTGTGCAGGCTTTGCGGTTCCTGTTGCCCAGCGCTTCGGAGCAAAGGATGAGGCGGGTCTGAAGAAGTATTTTGCCAATTCACTTACGTTGTCTGTTATCATTTCGGTGGCTTTAGCGGTGATAGTTTCACTGCTGTGCAGAAATATTCTTGAATGGATGAGCACTCCGGATGATGTATTTGAATATGCATACACCTATATTTTAACTATCTTTATCGGTATTCCGATTACATTTTTATACAATATACTTGCCGGTGCGATTCGTTCTATCGGTGATTCGAAAACACCACTTATTTTCCTGATTATTTCGTTATTTATCAATGTCGGTCTGGATTATCTTTTTATTGCGGCATTTGACTGGGGAGTATTCGGTGCTGCGCTTGCGACAGTGCTGGCACAGCTTATTTCGGGAATCATGTGCGTGCTTGTAATAGTGAAGAAATTCACAATTCTGCATATTACAAAGGATGACTGCAGGCTTGATAAAAAATGTGCGAAGCTTCTTTGTGCAATGGGTATTCCCATGGGACTTCAGTATTCGATTACTGCCATTGGTTCGGTAATTTTACAGGGAAGCGTTAATCATCTCGGTTCTCTTGCGGTAGCGGCTACCACAGTTGCCAGCAAGGTAAATATGATATTTATCAGTATCCTTGATGCACTTGGTGCGGCTATGGCTACCTACGCAGGGCAAAATCTGGGAGCGGGCAGAATAGACCGAATCAGGAAGGGTGCGGGTGCTTCAGTCATTATCGGTGTGACATACAGCGTCATTGCCTTTGGCCTTGCACTTCTTGTAAGAAAACCCATGATAAATCTTTTCATTGACAAGCCTGACCCCGAAATGGTGGATATGGCAGCAATGCATGTTCTTATTACCACGGGAGCCCTTTCCTTCCTTGTACTCGTAAACTGCCTGCGTTTTATGATTCAGGGTGTGGGTTATTCCCAGTTTGCGATTCTTGCGGGTGTGCTGGAAATGGTGGCCAGAACCTTCGCCGGACTGGTTATAATTCCTCATTTTGACTTTATAGGCGCATGTGTGGCTTCGCCTTCTGCATGGGTGCTTGCGGATATGTTCCTTGTACCGGCATTTTTCTGGGTTGTAAGAAAGCTTGAGAAGACGTATAATAGAGATGCGGTTCAGCAGAATTCGTAATCCGCAGTCAACAGATGAAGCATTAAGCTGATGTAATTTCATTGTGACTATAACCTAATATTGAAATTCAGAGGTAAAAAAATGGTTCGTATAATTTCAGACAGTACCTGCGATTTATCCGAGGAACTGGTAAAAAGATATAATATCACGCTGATTCCCCTTCATATTATGCTGGGTGATAAAGAATACAGAGACAGAGTTGAGATTTCTCCGGAGGAGATTTATGAGTGGTCGGATGCGAACAATCAGACGCCCAAGACCTCGGCGACATCTTTGGAGGATACTCTTGAAATGATGAAGCCCATGCTCGATGCAGATGATGAAATCGTGATGTTCACAATTTCCGAGTCTATGTCTACTACGGCAAATGTTTTCAGACTTGCGGTGGAGGAGCTTGAGGCGGAAGATAAGGTATCGGTGATTGATTCGGCTAATCTTTCTACAGGCATTGGTCTGCTGGTTATCGAAGCTGCAATAATGGCTTTGGAAGGAAAATCACGCCGGGAAATATGTGCTCAGATAGAAGCTTATAAGCCTAAGGTCAGAGCCAGCTTCGTAATTGATACACTTACATATCTTCGCCGAGGAGGACGCTGCAGCAGTGTGGCTGCCCTTGCGGGAGGACTGTTAAAGCTTCATCCGCAGATTGTTGTTAAGGATGGTGCAATGGGTGTGGCTAAAAAGTATCGCGGCCGTATTGCACAGGTTACCATGAATTATGCAAAGGATCTTGAGGCGGAGCTGAAGACTGCGAAAAAGGACAGAGTGTTTATTACTCATTCCTGTGCTCAGGAAGAGGTAATTAAGGAGGTTTACTCGTATCTGGAGAGCCTTCATATATTTGATGAAATCCTCATCACAAAGGCCGGCGGCGTTATTTCCAGCCACTGCGGTCCGGGAACACTGGGGGTTCTGTTTATATCTGAATAATTATGCTCTAAGAACAAATCGGTCGTGTTATGGCAAAAACCATGATGCGGCCGTTTTTTTTGAGAGGGGGCATCCCCGGCTCATCCCTGGCTGTAATGGATATTTCCTTTGAGAACCGGTCTCGCATTTTCATTTTCTAAGCGTCGAAGCCTTGCAGTTCTATGCTCTGCGCCTCGAGTCGGCCGTCCGTGGAATTCAATGCAGGATATTGTTCTTTCAACGGAGCCGAGCCGCCTGATTTTCAATTTAAAAGGGCCTGAATTAATTGTCATTAATTCGGGCCCTTTGCTACGCACCTGGCAGGATTTGAACCTGTGATCTCAGACTTCGGAAGACTGCGCGTTATCCACTTCGCTACAGGTGCAGAGTATAATACTGAATAACTCAGCCTATTAATTATATCATATATTGTTCTTTTGTAAATATAAGAATACTTCAAAATCCGCAATAGTAATCAGCCATGACCTTGCTTAGGCGTCCTTATATCCAATAGTAAGAAGCAAACACCCTAATAGTTGCCATTAGGTTTTCTTTGTGCTATAATATATTCTGTATATCTATGTAGTACTATGGGGAATTAAAATTCTATTTTATGGAGGTTCGCTGTGGGGAAGAATGCTTTGATATTCGGTGCAAGTTTGCCGGGAGCGATGATTGCCACGATTATTGCCAGTGTGGTAGCGGTATTGCTGCTTGCAGGCTTCGTACTTTATATGTGGATTAATCAGGAGAAATCCGCAATGATTGCCAGAGAGGTTCAAAATATCACAAACCAGATCGGTGCGGGTATTGTGGACTTTATAGCCGGAGGAGATGGCTATATTACATATGCCAGCAAGGGTTTTTATACATTGCTGGGGTATTCAATGACCGAAATTCATGAAGAATTCAAAAATGGATTTTTCAATCTTCTTGAAGATAAATATGCGGAATTTATGAGAACCGTAGAGGCCGGACCTGATGTTTCCATAAATGAGGAAATGAAGATTAACACAAAATGGGGCTCAAAATGGGTGCTTGTAACAGGTAACGCGGTTCAGAGGAAGAAAATCTACACAATGTCGGTTGTGCTTGTGGATATCACGAATGAGAAGCTTCTGAATGAGCAGCTCATTGTAGAGGAAGAACGATACAAGCTTGTTACAGAGCTTTCAAACGACGTTATTTTCAATTATTCAATTGCGGACGATGTGATCAGTGTTTCGGATAATTTTATTTCCTTCTTCGGTGATTCGACCAGCTTTGCTGATTTTAACAGAAATAAGCGCTGGGAGAAGGATTTTGTTTATGAAGAGGACCGTGAAAAGTTTGCCGAGCTTTTCAGAATTCTGACAGTCAAGGGCGACAAGGTGGACGAGCAGGTCAGACTTAAGGACAAGAAAAATGTCTATATCTGGTGCAGAATTATAGCTATGCCTGTTCGAAACCAAAATGGTGAGGCAAGAGAGATTGTAGGTAAGATTATCAATATCGACCTTCATAAGAGAGAGCTTGCGAGACTTGAGACAAAGGCGATGCGTGACCCTCTCACAGGCGCTTACAACAAGGAATACACCAAGCTTCTTATCGAGCGTTACATGCGTGAAAATGCCGAGAGCAACGGTATGCTCTTTATTGTTGATATCGATAAGTTTAAGCAGGTAAATGACACCTATGGCCATATTATGGGTGATAATATCATTGTTGAGGTAGTTAAGCAGATTACAAAATCCTTCCGTTCAAACGATATCATCGGTCGTATCGGCGGCGATGAGTTTGCGGTTTTTGTATGTAATGTTAAGAAGAAGGAAGACCAGATTAAGCAGGCGCTGAAGCTTCATGAGGTGCTCAGAAGTCCTGCGGTTATCGGGGATAAGGTTATTCCGAAGTCTGCAAGTATCGGTGTTGCGATGTTCCCTGACCATGGTTCAAGCTATGAACGACTGGTAGAATGTGCGGATAAGGCACTCTATGCGGTTAAGGGTAACGGCCGTGACAATTTCATCATTTATGATGAGTCATTCGAAAGAGTAAAGCACGGAGAGGACTGATTAACCTACTGTTAAGAGGATTATTATGGTAGAGAAGAAACTGATTTATATGGATAATGCTGCAACGACCGCGCCGGATTCACGCGTGGTTGAAGCGATGCTGGCTTATATGACTTCTGCCTACGGAAATCCTTCTTCAAGGTACAGTATAGGCTATGAGGCAAAGAATTTAATAAATTCGGTACGGGTGACTGCGGCTAAGCTAATCGGCGCACAGCCTGAGGAAATTTATTTTACGGCGAACGGTACGGAGGCGGATAATATAGCGCTTCAAAGCCTGAAGCTTACGGGTAAAAGGCATCTGATTGTATCCGCAATAGAGCATCCGGCAGTTCTGAATACCGCAAGGCAGCTGGAAAAGGAGGGCTTTTTACTAAGCTGTCTCAAAGCTGATAAAAACGGTATTATTCAGCCTGAAGCATTAGAGGCAGCTATTACACCGGATACGGGTCTTGTATCGGTTATGTTTGCAAACAATGAAATAGGTTCGATTCAGCCGATTAAGAAGCTCAGCGAAATCGCTCACCGCTTCGGAAGTCTTTTTCATACGGATGCAGTGCAGGCATTCGGTCAGCTTCGGATAAATGTTTCTGACCTCGGGATTGATTATCTTTCAGCCAGTGCGCATAAGATATATGGTCCAAAGGGTGTCGGACTTCTTTATGCAAGGCGTAATGTTCCCGTAAAGGCTATCAGCTATGGCGGAGGTCAGGAGTATGACCTGCGTCCCGGAACCGAAAATACTGCGGCTATAGCAGGCTTTGGCAGGGCGATTGAGCTGGCGGCCGAAGAAATGCAGATAAGAGCCGTTAATGAGCAGAAATTGAGTGTGCATATATGCAATCGAATCCTTAGGGAGATTTCGGGGGTGCGTCTGAACGGTCCCGAAATAATAGATAATGATTTTTCAAAGCGCCTTCCAGGCAATATGAATTTCAGCTTTGAAGGGGTGCGCGGTATATCACTTGCGTTAAGGCTTGATATGGAAAAAATATGTGTTTCCACAGGTTCTGCATGCAGTGCAGGAAATGACAGGCCTTCACATGTTTTGTCTGCGATAGGTCTGTCCGATGCGGAGGCAAACAGTTCGATACGCATCACAATAGGAAAAAATAACAGTCCTGAGGAAGCGGATTATCTGGTTGATAAAATAAAGGAAATTGCGGAAGAAATCAGGCAGTTGAATAATTATAGAATATAAGAGATTAGTGCAAATACAAATATTCATAATCTGAATTCAGGAACTAGTATTTGCATAAAGGCTTGCACTTTGAGCAGAAAGGCATGGCTGGTATTATGATAGCTTACGATTTACATGTTCATACGGGCTTTTCATCGGATTCTGAGGAAATACCGGAAAATATGGCGGAAAAGGCCATTGAACTGGGGATGAAGGGCTTATGCTTTACAGATCATATGGATTTATATTATCCGGAAAAATGTGTTAATGAATCCGGAGGAGATTTTACCTTTGATTTGGAGCGTTATTTTATAAAAATGAATGAGGTCAGGGAGAAATACGTCACAAGGGCCGATATTCTGACCGGAATTGAGCTCGGACTCAGAAATGAGCCTGAGTTAAAGGATAAAACTACCGAAGAATATCTGAAAATGACAGCGGATAATTCTTTTGATTTTGTTATCGGGTCAACTCACTGTCTTGAGAATATTGACCCCTATTATAAGGAGTATTGGGATGGAAGAACAGCAGAAGAAGGAATTAAGAGATACTACGACGCGATTGCTGAAAATATCACTCGGTGTACTTGCTTTGACACCCTGGGTCATCTTGACTATCTCGTTAGGTATGTGGAAAAAGAAGCGGCTTTAAGAAGCCTTTCCCTCAGGGAAAAGGAAGGCTTTTCGCTTTCAAAAGAGATGATTGACGAGAAGAATTTTTACGGGAAATATATCTACAGGACATCGGATTTTTCTGATATTACGGACAAAATCCTTAAAACACTGATTAATACCGGTAAGGCACTCGAGATTAACGGTGCGGGACTTAAATACGGACTCGGCTTTGCTCATCCTAAAAAGGAAATCCTTATAAGATACAGAGAGCTGGGCGGAGAGCTTATTACAATTGGTTCGGATGCGCATGCAGCAGGGCAGCTGGCAGGTTATTTTTCTCAGATAAGGGAAGAACTGATTGATTTAGGCTTCAAATACTATTTTATTTATAAAAAACGCAGACCAGTCGGACTTGCGCTTTAGTAAAACAGAGGTTTATTGTGGCTTTAGACGGAATTGTTATTGCAAATATAGTTAAGGATATGCGTGAGAAGCTGGTCGGAGGGCGTATCCTGAAAATTCAGCAGCCTGAAAAGGATGAGCTGATTATTACAATAAAAAATTATGACCAGTACAGACTTTTTATTTCGGCGGATGCCAGTCTGCCGCTGATATATCTGGCTTCCTCGAAAAAGGAAGCACCTATGACGGCACCGAATTTCTGTATGCTTTTAAGAAAGTATATAGGTACTGCCAGAATAGTAAATATTTATCAGCCGGAATTTGAAAGAATTATTGTGTTTGACCTCGAACACCTGGATGAAATGGGTGATCTTTGCAGGAAAAAGCTTATAGTGGAGATTATGGGTAAGCACAGCAATATCATATTCTGTGATGATGAGAATATGATTGTAGACAGCATTAAGCATATTTCTGCGGCTGTCAGCTCGGTTAGGGAGGTTTTGCCGGGAAGAGAGTATTTTATCCCCAAAACCCAGGAAAAGCTTGACCCTACAGCTGTCAGCGAGGAGCTTTTCAGGGAGAAGGTTTGCGGATATCCGGGCAGTCTTACAAAGGCTGTATATATGAATCTCACGGGATTTAGTCCGGTGATGGCTAATGAGCTTATATTCAGGGCAGGTCTTAACGGTGAGATGAATGCTGCTGAACTGACGGGGGATTTAGTGACTCATTTCTATAAGTGCTTTGAGCGCTTTATGGAAGAGATTAATTCCGGAAGTTTTGTCCCCTGCATTGTATACAAGGGAGCGGATGCTGAAGGAAACGGCAAAGAGCCGGTGGAGTTTGCTTCACTTTTACTGAGTGTTTACGAGCAGCAGGAGGGCATGAAGCTGTCCGGCTTTGAAAGCATCAGCGCAGTCCTTGAGGAATATTATGCGAAGAAGAATCTGATGACCAGAATGAAGCAGAAGTCGACAGATCTTCGTCATCTCGTGGGCAATGCCATGGAACGTGCCGTAAAGAAGTACGATATTCAGAAAAAACAGCTGGAGGATACCCTGAAAAGGGACAAATACAAGCTTTACGGAGAGCTTCTTACTACCTACGGCTACGGCATTGAGCCGGGTGTAAAGCAGGCTGTGGTCAATAATTATTATACGGGTGAGGATATCAGCATAGCTCTTGATGAACAGCTCAGTGCCATTGAAAATGCAAAGAAATACTACGAGAAGTATTCGAAGCTGAAGAGAACCTTTGAGGCTGTAAGTGAGCAGATTGTTCAGACTGAGGAGGAAATGGAGCATCTTGATTCAATAAAGGTTGCGCTAGACATCGCTTCCTGTGATGAGGACCTGAATACTATTAAGAATGAGCTTGTGGAGTTCGGTTATATTAAGGGACATTTCGGAAGACTGAGCGTAAAGGGTGCCGGAGTTAAGGGCAGCAAGGGAAGAAACGGCAGCTATGTGGGCGGCAATCGCGAGAAATCAAAGCCCCTGCATTATGTTACCGGGGATGGCTTCCATATCTACGTCGGAAAGAATAATTATCAGAATGATGAACTGACCTTTAAAATGGCAAACGGTGGTGACTGGTGGTTCCATGCGAAGAAAAATGCAGGTTCACATGTAATTGTAAAGACCGAGGGCAGGGAGCTTCCCGACAGGGTTTACGAGCAGGCGGCAGCCCTTGCGGCATATTATTCGAAGTCTAAGGATGGTCAGAAGGTGGATGTTGACTATCTTGAACGCAAGAATGTTAAAAAGCCCAATGGTGCAAAGCCAGGCTTTGTGATATACTATACTAATTATTCGATGACGGTTACACCGGGACTTGATGGGCTTACACAGCTTTGATTTTAGAAAGGCAATAGTAAATGATAGAAAAGCTTGAAAAAAAATTAGGCAGATTCGCGGTTCGCGGATTGATGAAATATGTGATTATTGTATATCTGGTGGGTTATATTTCCTACAATGTTAACCCTACCTTTTACTACCAGTGGCTGATGTTAGACGTTGATAAGCTTCTGCAGGGTCAGGTCTGGAGACTGATAACCTTTATTATTCAGCCGATTGATACTTCGAATATTCTGCTTACGGCCGTTATGCTTTATGTGTATTATTCGATTGGTACGTCGCTGGAACGAACGATGGGAACGTTCAGGTTTAACCTATTCTATTTTTCCGGAGTATTTTTTAATGCACTGGCAGTAATTATAATTTATGTTGTAACTTACCTCGGAATGGGCGAACATATCGGTATCAATTATCCGATTGATCTTTACTATCTTAATATGTCCATGTTCCTGGTATTTGCGGCAATTTACCCGGATGTGCATTTCATGCTCATGTTTATGATACCCTTTAAGGCAAAGTTCCTTATGATTGCCTATGCGGTGCTTCTGGGAGTGGATGTAATTACCGCATTTGTAGGTGCTGATTCACAGATTCCCTTTATCAGTACGGTTATGGACGAAAAGGTTGCGGCTGCATACAATCTTCCCCTTGAGGGAACCTTCCAGATGTATGCGGTAAGGGAGAATCTATGGTGCGGAATTATTACTCTGATAGTAATTCTTGTTTCACTGCTTAATTTCTTCATTTTCTTTGCTGAAATGAAAAAATTCAGGCTTTCCCCTGAGGAAATCCGCAGAAGAAGAGAATTTAACAGGGCTATGCAGGAGGGCATGCAGGCAAACCGCTCACAGGCTGTACGTCCCGAATTCAGAAATGCAGAGGATGCCAAGGTCAGAAATACCGAGAAAATCGTACCCTTCCCGGCTACAATCATCAGACATAAGTGCTGTGTCTGCGGCCGTACGGAAAAGGACGATCCAAGCCTTGAATTCAGATTCTGTACAAAGTGTGAGGGCAATTACGAGTATTGCAGCGATCACATTTATACACATACACATAAGACCTCGGAGCCGGAAACGGTAGAAGTCAGAGAGGCTTCTGAGAGCTCAAATAATTCAGACGATAAGGAATAAACTGCAATGTTAAAAAAGGACTTAAAGGTAATTTTCAGTGATAAAAAAATGCTGTTATTACTTGCGGCACTGATAATAATCAGTGTGGCGGGAGTCTTTTTGTGTGTAAAAGAAAGCAACGGACCTGCGGTAAAAATCGGTGTATCTGATAATGATGACACGGAATACTCGGGTCTGCTGGTCAGCTATTTCGACAAAAATGACGTATTTGGTTCATATATTCAGGTTGTCAGAGGCTCGGACGAGGACATGGAAGAGCAGTTTGGCAGGGGAGAGCTGGACCTCTATCTTATAATACCCGAGGGCTTTACCGAAAATCTTATCAACATCGTTAATATGCCTATTAAGGCTGTGATAAACAGCTCGGATAAGACCAAGGCGGTCCTGCTTACAAATCTTCTTCAAAGCTATTCCGATTATATAGTTTCGGTAGAAATAAACTGCCAGACCCTATATGATGTTATGAGAGAGGAAGGCTTTGAGTATTCTCAGGTACAGGATGTAAATGTGGAAATATCCTATGACCTGGTATTTACGGCACTCGGCAAGGATGATTTCTTTGAACGAAGCTATATTGAAAGATTTGAGGGTATTTCACTGATTAACTATTATATTTATTCGGGAATTATGCTTCTGGTGCTTTACGCAGGTCTTTTTGCAGGACTGGCATCCTTAAAAGAGAAACTGGGCCAGACAAATGTCAGACTTGTGTCAATGGGTGTCGGACGTGCGAAAATATTTGCTTCGAAGCTTTTGGCTTACGCAGGCTGCTATATAGTGCTTCTTGCGGCCGCACTTTTGATTATCAGTATGGCGGGCGAGCTTAATATCCCTGTAAAGGCCATGCTTTTCACTGCGGCTTCGATAATTGTATCCTGTGTGATTTTTATGCTGATAGCGGCATTTATAAAGTCTGTACAGGGTTATATGGTACTGAGCAACATGCTTATTCTTCTGACCACCATTGCCGGCGGCGGAATCATCCCGATAATGTACATGCCGGATGCCTGCGTGGCAGTGGCCAGATTTACCCCCACCTACTGGTTTATCAAGCTGATACTCGGGGCAATGTAAAAATAGAATTAAAAGGAAGTATTTACTGTTATGAATCGCTTATTTCTCAGAATTAAGATATGCATAAAGGATATTACAGCCTGCATCTGTTATCTGGTGTCGGCTGTGGTTGTGCTGTGTCTGCTTCTGGGACTCGACAGTGTCAGTGAGGAGCGAAGTGCCGTGCCTATCGGACTTATTAATGATGACCTGAGTTCCGAATCGGAAAGGCTTCGCGAAAGCATTATGAATAATGATGCCTTCTATGTATACGAGGGCTCGCGCGAACTGCTGAACGAGAAGCTTCTGGAGGGCTATATCAACAGTATAGTTATTATCAAGGAGGATTACGGACTTCGTATCCGTAAGGGTAATACAGACGAGATAGTTGAGATTATTTCGGGTGAAGACAATAAGGTTTCGGTAGTTGTCGGTGATATCATTGCGGGCAGTATGCTTTATGATGTATGTGCAGAAAAGGGCTACAGACTTTACCTGAAACAGGAGGGTAATGCGGGTCTGAGCCGTGACGAATATCAGAAATATATACTGAAAACCGCAGACAGACCTGACTTTCAGTTTGGCTTCGAGCTTGAGTACAGGGATGCCAATGACGGTAAAATCGATGAAACCTCAGTTACAAACGGAATGATTTACAAGCAGATGATAGCAGGTATGTTTGCAATGCTGCTGAGCCTGATTGCTTTTGTGTCCTGTAACGGAATCTGCCTGGAATATGAGGCCGGAACGAGAAGAAGACTTAAAAATCTGCCGAACAGCAAGCTTTTGATGAATACGGCCGATTTCTTCGGAATATACCTCTACACGCTGCCTCTTGGCTTAGCGGGCGGATATCTGCTGGCAGGGCTTAAGGGAATGACAATTGCGGCAATCTATCTTTTACTGCTTTGTGCGGTATGCCTTCTTCTTTCGAATCTGCTTAAGAAGACAGATGCCTACCAGCTGGCGGGTGCGGTGCTTATTATTGCCCTTGGCGTGTGCGGTTTTGTAAGTGTATTTTCAGGACTTGTAGGCGGTTCGGATTTCCTGAATTACACACCGAACGCATTATTTATTGAGAATTTTATAAAGTAAGTTGAATTTACGGAGGAATTGTTATAAATGGGAAAGACAATTGACAGAGAGCGTCTTTGCAGCAGTCTTGAGAGCTGTTATGCAGAGCTTGCTTATACAAATCTTGCGATGATCTACTTCAGCTTCTGTGAGAAGGATGAAACGCCCGATGAGTTTGGCCGTGACAAGGTATCTCTTGCAAAGAAATACCGTGATGAACTTGAGGCTCTTATGAAAAAGTGCTTTGAGGAGGGCAGCGATGCGGTAAGAGAAGAGGCTTTTGCTCTTCGTAAGAGTATTAAGGAGCTGGTAAATAAGCTGGTAGACAAGCGTGAGCGCATTGCACTTGACGAGTATGTGGCTGAGCGTGAGGGTAATGCAGATGAGCCCTTAAGCTTTGCAGACGATGATGAGGCTGCAAGAAAGATTCTTCAGGCAATCTTTGCCTATGAGGACAATCCCACAATTAATGAAAATATTAAAACTACCGTATATGAGCTTCCGGTAAGAATGACAAAGGTCCGTTTCTTTGATATTCTTGAGGACGGTCTGAAGAAATATATAGGCGGACCCGTGGATGCCATCACAAGAGCCGTGTATATGATTGAATCGGCTGCAGGCATCAGAGGTGAGCTTGTTAGTGATATTTCAGAGGATAATTCTGCCGTTCTTGATGCGGAAGTAGAATACTTAAACGATATTGCAGAGCTTTGCAACTATGTATGCGTGCTCAGTGAATGTTCTGCCGATATGCATGAAAAGCATAAAGCAAAGTCTGAGCTTTTGAAAAATGTACTTTCTCTTTCGGGAAAGGGCATGGAGGATGAGGCAGACAGGCTCTTTATGGGTATAGAGGGACAGCTTGAGCAGCTGGCTGAGAACCAGGTGGTTTTCGAGGGCAGATTTGACAGCTTTATTGAAGAAAACAGAGGAAATCTCAGTGAAACAGAGAAGAAGCTTGAAAGAATGAAGAGACTTATGTCAGCTTCGGTATATGCGGACCTTGAGGATTCTGACGAGTCTGAGATTACGGCGCAGCTGGCAAGGGAGGAATTTGAGAAGCTTTCGGCCAAGCTTAACGAATGCTTTTCTAAGGGCGAAAGACCGCTTAACCGTGCGAGAATGGCAGCGGTGCTTTCATCGCTTCCTGTATTTTTCAATTCACGTACAGACTGTATGAATTATGTACGCGAGGCACTTGCGGCTTGCCGTGACAATCATGAGAAAAATGTGGCTGTAGCAAATATTCTCAGCAGTATTGCGGTTCTTTAACAGAAGAAAGGTCTTTATCAGGGATGATAATCTGGCATGAAAAAATGTCCGTTACGTCCGATATACGCGGCAGGTTTAAGGACATTAAAAAGAAAATAGAAAAGCCCGAAAAATTAAAGTGGGGAGCATATCTTATCACACTTTGCGATAATGGTGTCGATCTGCTTGAAATATATGATATTCTTTATTTTCCGTCAAAGCATTTTTCGGGAAAGGATTATGATATCACTGTCGTGGGTGCTGCCGGTGATAAGGTTACGGCAGAGCAGCTGGCAGGCGATATTATAGCCGGAATTTATTATGAAACGGGCGGCTTTGATGTAAAAAAATGGTTTTCACAGAATAAATAACAGAGGGGAACACTGTGCTTCACATTATTTTGCTTATATTGAAAATAATAGGAATTGCTTTAGCGGTATTGGTCGGACTGATACTGCTTATTGTGTTGCTTCTTTTGTTTGTTCCGTTCAGGTACAAGGGCAGTGCGAAATATCCGAATACGAAGGCTAAGGCGAAGCTTACCTGGCTGCTGCATCTTTTGAATGTTTCTGTCGATTATGACGAAAACAATATGATAATGATAGTGCGCTTCTTTGGTTTTAAGATAATGAGCACAGATCCCGAGGATGTCAGAAAAAAGGAAGAAAAGGAACGTAAAAAGCAGGAAAAGCGTAAAGCTAAATTGAAGAAAAAGCGTGAAAAGCTGAAGGCTAAACGCGAGAAGGAGAAGGCTAAGCGTAAGGCCGCAAAAGAAAAGGAGCGGCAAAAGAATCAGGAGCAGGCAAATACTTCTGCTCAAAAGCCTTCAGACATAAAAGATGCCGCCAAAAAGCCTTCAGATAAAATGGAAGCCGACAAAAAGCCTTCCGAAAACGGTAAAAAGGAAGCAAACGGAGAATCGGCATCAGAAAAGGCTGCCAAAGAAGGAAAGTCCTTTGATGACCTGACAGGTGATGAGCTTGAGGAAATGCTTGACGGGGAATTTGGCCCTGCTTCAGATGAAGAAAAGAAAACTGTTGTAGAAAAGATTAAAAGTATATATAATAAAGCAGAAGGTCTTTTTAAAAAGCTGAACATGTATAAGGACTTTGAAGAGGACTTCAGGGTTAGAAAGGCTGTAAAATATATCTGGGAAAAGGTTAAACTGATTCTGAAGCGTGAGATGCCTAAGAAGCTGAAAGGACATATAAGCTACGGCTTTGATAATCCCGCAACCACCGGCTATGTGACCGGACTTGCGTCTGTGTTTATAGGTCTTTGGGACGGTCATTTTGAAATCAGTCCGAATTTTGAGCAGAAGGAGCTCGATGCGGATGTGGATTTCAAGGGGCGTATAAGACTTATAGGTATACTGGTTCCGCTGGCCAAGGTATGGTTCAACAAGGATGTTAAGTATCTCAGAAAAGAGGCGGGACATCTGAAGGACGGAAGCTATAAGGCTCCGGTAGTAAGAAACGAAAAAGAAGAGTAAAATTGTAAATATAATTGATGAAAAGGAGAAAAAGAAATGGCAGACAGTAATTTTAACGAGACAGTAGCATCCTTATTCAAGGGAATGGATTCTTTCCTCAGCTCAAAGACAGTAGTTGGCGATGCGGTAAAGTTTGATGACGGAACAGTAGTATTACCTCTTGTTGATGTAAGCTTTGGCGTTGCCGCAGGTGCTTTTGCAAACAATGAGAAGAATAAGAATTCGGCAGCAGGCGGTATGGGCGGTAAGATGTCACCCAATTCGGTACTTGTTATTCAGAACGGCAAGTGCAGACTTGTAAGCGTAAAGAGCTCAGACACACTTACAAAGATTGTTGATATGGTTCCGGATGTAATCGATAAGTTCAAGAAGACACCCGAGGACAAGAACGAAGAAAAGGAAATGGATAAAAAGGGCCAGGAAGTTTTAAATAAGGCCTGAAAATATTTACAGCTGCTTTAATCGTGAATAATCGCTAGGGCAGTGGGAAAGGCGTAGTTTTTATGAAAAATGTAATGAAGAAAATGGCACTCATGATGGTACTGGTGATGCTTTGCACAAGTCTGTTCGGCTGTATGTCGAATGATACCGAAAGCAGCAGCACCGGTGATAAGTCAATTATTGACGACCTTCTTTCAGCAATCAGTGATATCTCGGACACAGGCTGGACCGATGTCACCGGCGGCAGTTCAGATTCGGGTAATTCAAATACTTCCGAATCAGGCGGAGGCTTTGACCTTGTAGGCTCACTTTTTGATGCTTTCTTTGGCGGAAGCTCATCTGATTTCGGTTGGGGCGAGTCAAGCTACAGCGGCGGTTATGATAATTTAATTGATAATACCGCAAATACTCCGGCAAATTATTCCGATGTTAATGATGTAGTACCCGCAGGTAACGGCAAGACTACGGTTCTTGTATATATGATCGGTTCAAATCTTGAGTCTGAAAGCGGCTGCGGAACCATGGACCTTGCGGAAATGTGTGAGGCAGGAATCGGTGAGAACGTAAATGTCATCGTAGAAGCAGCCGGTGCAAAGAAGTGGCAGAACAGTGTAGTTAAGGCTGCAAAGCTTGGACGATATAAGGTTGAAGGAGAAAACCTTGTAACTCTCGATTTACTTCCCAAGACCAGCATGGTTGAGAAGAGTACCGTTACGGACTTTATTAACTGGGGTGTAAAGAATTATCCGGCAGATAATTATGATATTATTTTCTGGAATCACGGAGGCGGAACACTCGCAGGCTTCGGTATGGATGAGCTCTTCAGCGGTGATCTGTCTGTTGCAGACATTGCTTCGGCAATTAAGGCTTCGGGCGTACATTTCAATTTCGTAGGCTTTGATGCATGCTTAATGGGTACTCTCGAGGTAGCATATTCACTTGCTCCTTACGCAGATTATCTTATCGCATCAGAGGAAGAGGAGCCCGGTTACGGCTGGTACCATACAGGCTATCTTAAGGCCCTTAACAAGAATCCCAACGTAGATATGAAGACCTTCTCAAAGATTCTTGTAGATGATTTCATTGCAAGTAACAGAGGCAGTGCAACAACACTTTCGGTAATCGATCTCTCAAAGATTCAGCCTCTTTACGAAACACTTTGTGATTTCTTCAAGGATGGAAAGCAGGCTATTTCAAGCGGTTCATACAAGGCAGTATCAACAGCCAGAAGCAAGACAAAGGCCTTTGGTGACGGAAACTATGACCAGATTGATATTGTGGATTTCTGTAAGAGAAGCGGTATCGCAGGAGCAGATAAGGTTATTGCGGCTGTAGAGGACGCATTGGTATATCATAATACAAATATTAAGAATACAAACGGTCTGGCAATGTATTTCCCTTACCAGTACCCTTCATATTACAAGCAGATGGTTGCAATGTGCAAGAACTTCGGTATGACCAATACTAATTACAACGGCTTCTTCAACTCTTTCCTGAGTGTTAAGTCAAGTGGTTATACCTCACGTGCAATGTCACCTGCAGAGGTACTTACCGAGTATGAGGACACAAGTGCTGATGAAAGCTTCAGCAATGAAGAATGGTACGAGCAGGAGGTTGTAGCGGAGACCGATGAGTCACCTATCGAGGTAAATGAGGACGGTCTTATCGGACTTGTAGATAACGGTGATTACTATATTCCCGACCTTACGGACGAGGACTATGAGAAAATCGTATACTGCGATTATGCAGCATTCCTTGAGCTTGGTGACGGTCTCGGATTTATCGACCTTGGATATGATAACAGTCCCAATTATGACGATGAAGGCAATTTCGCCATCTGGTTTAACAATACCTGGGTTGCACTGAACGGTCTGGTAGTTCCCTACTATGTTCAGGACGAGGTAACAAACGATGACGGCAGCTGGTATACATACGGTAATGTATATGCTAATTACACCAGCGTGCGTACAGGCGAGACCCGCCCTATTGAAATTGTACTTCAGTGGGACAGCGAGCATGACGGCGGCTATGTAAAGGGCTTCCGTGACAGAAATACCGACGAGAACACACCCGCTGTGGCAGAGCGTAATCTCAGAAACTTCGTAAAGGGTGATGTAATCCAGCTCGTGTGTGATTACTACAATGAGAACGGTGAATTCGACAATGAGTATGAGTGGGGCGATGCCTTTGCAGTAGAAAACAGACTTATTGTATCATATGAGGATCTTGATGGTCTGCCCGTTGATTTGTTCGGACATTTCTTTGATGTATACGGCAACGAGTATTGGACAGATTATGTAAGATTTAATGTGACCGAATAATAATTTAAAAAAGTCTTGCATTCCTTGCAAGCTTATGATAAAATGTCAATGTTTGAGGCATTGAAAGCCAAAATCTTGGTTAAGGAGGTGTTTAAAATGGCTAAGTGTGCAATTTGTGAAAAGGATAATAGATTTGGACATCAGTTAAGCTATTCAAGAAGCCATGTTTCAAGACGTGCTAACAGAATGTGGAAGACAAATGTTAAGTCTGTAAGAGTTAAGACAGCAGGCGGAACACAGAAGATGTATGTATGTACTTCTTGTTTAAGAGCTGGTAAGGTTGAGCGTGCTTAATTTTGCTTGATTGTTAAAGGGCTGTTTTATGACAGCCCTTTTTTCTATCTAAAAATGTGAGGATTTATTTATGGGAGCAATTGCAAATGACTGGCTGAAGGAGCTTCAGCCGGAGTTCGGTAAGCCCTATTACAGAGAGCTTTTTCAATTCGTGAATGATGAATACAGGAGCGGAATCGTATATCCGCTCGCAGATGACATATTCAATGCCCTTCATCTTACGCCTCTTAATGATGTAAAGGTTCTTATTCTTGGGCAGGACCCTTATCATAACGAGCATCAGGCACACGGACTCAGCTTTTCGGTTTTACCCGGAAATCAGACTCCGCCGTCATTGGTGAACATCTATGAAGAACTGAAAAACGACATTGGCTGCTATGTTCCCAATAACGGATATCTGAAAAAATGGGCCGAGCAGGGCGTTCTTATGCTTAATACTGTGCTCACCGTAAGGGCTCATCAGGCGAACTCTCACGCCGGACACGGTTGGGAGAAGTTTACGGATGCCATAATTTCAGCGGTTAATCAGCAGGACAGGCCCATTGTATATATGCTGTGGGGTTCACCTGCACAAAAAAAGGTTCCCATGCTTAATAATAAAAAGCATCTGGTACTTACAGCCCCTCATCCCAGTCCGCTTTCGGCTTACCGCGGCTTCTTTGGATGCAGGCATTTTAGTAAATGCAACGAATTTCTAAAGGCAAACGGTGTTGAAGCGATTGACTGGCAGATAGAAAATATCTGATTTAGCATTAGTAAAAGGGAGAAGTCGGCAATGAAGGAAATCTACGAAAGAACAGCCATGCTGATCGGAGAGGCGGCTATTGATAAGCTGTCAAAATCACATGTGGCGGTATTTGGAGTCGGCGGAGTGGGCGGTCATGCAACAGAGGCTCTCGCACGCGCGGGAATAGGTGAAATTACCGTTATCGACAGAGACATAGTATCTGCGTCCAATCTCAACAGACAGCTTATAGCTCTGAATTCGACGGTCGGACTTAAAAAAACCTCGGTAATTGCGGCAAGACTTCGTGACATTAATCCTGATATTATTATTCATGAGAGAGCTGAATTTTTTCTTCCGAATAACTCAGACAGCTATGATTTTACCGAATTTGATTACGTATGTGACTGCGTAGATAACGTAACCGCAAAGCTGGAGCTTATCAGAAAATGCAGGGAGGCCGGAACGCCCGTTATTTCCGCAATGGGAACCGGACGAAAGCTCTATCCGGACCGTTTCAGGGTAATGGATGTATTTGAAACAAAAAACTGCCCCCTGGCACGTATCATGCGCAAGGAGCTTAAAAAGCGAAATATTGATAAGCTTACCGTAGTAGCCTCTGATGAATTGCCTGTTGAGGGCGAAGGGGAGCAGGGAAGAACCCCGGGAAGCGTATCCTTTGTTCCTTCGGTCGCAGGGCTTATCATGGCGGGACATGTGGTAAGAGAGCTTATTTCTTATAAAAGCTAAGCAGGTTTTCAAGCTTTGCCGACATATTTTCAAGAAGCATATCCGCAATAGTGATAGCGGCCATTGCTTCCACTGCAACGCAGCTGCCGGGTACGGCACAGGTATCAGGAGACTTCGATGCGGCCAACAGCGCGGGACGTCCGTTGATATCCACGGTCTGCTGTTCCTTTGCAAGAGCGGGAGAGGGCATAAAGGCTGCACGAAGAACAATTTCAGAACCATCAGTTACGCCGCCGAGTATACCGCCGGCGTTATTTGTTTTTTTGGAAATATTTCCGTCCGAATCCTTATAAAGAGCATCGTTATTTTCGGAGCCTGTTATTGCGGCTGATTCGATACCGCTGCCTATTTCAAAGCCCTTGGCCAGATCTATAGACATTACGGCCTGGGCAAGTCTTGCATCAAGCTTTTCAAAGCCTGAATTTCCTACGCCTGCGGGAACTCCCGAAATAATACATTCAACAACGCCGCCTGTGGTATCGCCTGCATCCTTAAGCTTTGAAAGATAGTTTTCCGCAGCCTCGGTAGCTTCAAGGTCGGGCATATTCAGACTGCTCTTATCGAGAGCCTCCAGTGTGGAATTTATATACGAAATGGGAACGGGACCTATACTTTGTACATAGGCACAGATATTTATACCAACTGATTCAAGTACGGCTGAGGCCACGGCACCTGCCGCAATTTTTGCTATAAGTTCACTTTCCTCGGCGCCGGGTGCACCGAAATTGCCGTATTTGCAGTCATAAGCATAATCTGCGGTGCCGGGACGGTAAAGAGTGGAAATATTTAAGCTGTCGACAGCCAGACCCGAAACCGAGACAGTCATTGAAATGGGGCCGCCTGTGGTTTTGCCGTTATGAACGCCTGAATGAAAGCTTGATAAATAGTTTTCAAAGCGTGATGAAGCATTGCTTTTTCCGGAGGGCTTTCTTCTGTTCAGAAATTTCTGAATCATGGTTTCAGAAAGCTTGACACCGGCGGGACAGCCGTCAATGATAATTCCTGTACCGTTTTTAGCTGAATCGCCCCAGATAGTAACCTTAAATATATTTCCGATTGATGAACCTGCCATTATTTTTACAGAACGAGTCTGTTTCCCTTCATATTTTTCGGCTGATGAATGATTTTGATTGAACAGAAGCTGTTAATCATTCACAGTTTTTTTCCGATAGATATAATATAGCAGATATCAATTGATTTCTCAATGCAGATTATAAGTTTTTTAAAGGAAAGGGGGAATGCGTATATGGATATTTCGAGTATGTCACCTGAAATGATTCCCATGCTTTCAACAGTCATGGCACAGAACAAAGTACAGGAAAACGCAAGCGCTCTGATGCTTGCAAAGACGATGGATGTCCAGGAACAGGGCGGTCAGGCTCTTGTAGACATGATGCGCAGTTCAATGGAACGTTCCATCACCCCGAATCTTGGCGGTAATATTGATATCAGCTTATAAAAAAGAGTTCCGAACGGATATGCTCCGGGCGGAACTTTTTTATCGGCGGGAGCTGAAAATTTTTTTTGATAATTTATATGGGTAAAATGAAGGATTATTTCCTGTTGTTTTCTAATGAAAATATGGTAAAATTTTATAATGAGTGACAAGTGAAGAGTCACGAATTTGACTAAATTTCGGAGGGAAATATATTGGAAACGGGAAAGGTTTTTGCTGATAAAATAATCGATAATATCGGTAAGGTCATTGTGGGAAAGGATAAAGAAGTGAAGCTGCTGATTACCGCGCTGTTAGCGGACGGTCATGTGCTTTTGGAGGATTTGCCGGGAACCGGTAAAACAAAGCTCGCCAAGGCTATGGCAAAGTCATTGAATGCAGGTTTTTCAAGAATACAGTTTACACCGGATCTTTTACCGAGCGATATAACAGGTATAAATATTTTTGACAGGCAGAAGAATGAATTTGTGCTCAGAAAGGGACCTGTTTTTACAAATATTCTTCTGGCGGACGAGATTAACCGTGCCACACCCAGAACACAGGCCGGCCTTTTGGAATCCATGGAGGAGCGTCAGGTGACTATTGACGGTGAAAGCATGAAGCTCTCGGATCCGTTTTTTGTTATTGCGACACAGAACCCTGTGGAAAGTGCCGGAACCTTCCCTTTGCCCGAGGCGCAGCTTGACAGATTTATTATAAAAATGTCCGTAGGTCTGCCTGCAAGAGAGGAAGAACTTGCCATTCTGGACAGATATATGGAGAATGATCCTCTTGACAGCCTTACGGCGGTTATCAGCCCTGAGGAGCTGAAGGAGGCGCGTACAGAGGCATCAAAGGTAAGCGTAAAGCAGTGTGTGCGCGAGTATATTGTGGATATTGTCAAGGCAACAAGAGAGTGCCCCGACCTGATTATGGGTGTAAGTCCGAGAGGCAGTCTTGCACTGATGCGCTGTGCAAAGGCATATGCCTATATCAGCGGAAGAAGCTTCGTAACACCTGATGATGTAAAGGCAGTTGCGGTTCCCTGTCTGGCTCACAGAATCATGACCGGTTCAGGCTTCGGGGACGGAGAAGCCATTTTCAAGGGACTGATGGATGCAGTAAATGTACCTACGGAGGAATTTTAAATTTGACACAAATACTTGTAGTAGGAATAATCGCAGGTGTTTTATATTTTATCCAGCATCATATTTATCAAAAATACTGGGATAAAAATCTTAGCGGAAATATCTATTTTAAGGAAAAGGAGCTTGTTGAGAACGAAAAGGGTACTCTTTGTGAGATAATCGTCAATGACAAGAAGCTTCCGCTTCCCATGGTTAAGGTTAAGTTCATGACGAGCAAATACCTTCGTTTTGATAATTCCAGGGGAACACAGAATACAGATAACTATTACCGTAATGATGTGTTCTGCATAGGCGGAGGGGAGAGAATTACAAGGTCTTTAAGTTTTACCGCTGAAAAAAGAGGCGTTTTCTTCATAAAAGAAGCCGAAATTGTAGGAAATGACCTGTTTTTCTCGAATCAGCAGGTGGATATCCTCGATTTGGGAATAAAGCTTTTTGTGCTTCCTAAGCCCTATGTTTCGAAGGAATTTAATCTTTCTCTGCAGTGGCTGAACGGTGAGATACTGAGCAGACGCCATTTGCTTGAGGATCCCTTTGAATTCCGCGGAATACGTGAATATCAGCCTTATGACGGTATGAAGAGCATAAACTGGAAGGCCAGCGCGAAAACAGGGGATTTCCGTGTAAACCTGCACGATTATACTTCAATCAAATATATCAGAATATTTATAAATCTCGATGATACCGGTGTGTGGAAAAAACCTAAATGTATCGAGTCCTCGCTTAATATAGCGGCGGGTCTTATCAGGAATTTTGCTGCACTTGGTATAGAATACTCTTTGTACAGCAACGGTATCGATATTTTCACGGGTGAGCCGGTTGCGGTTTCGAAGAATTCCGGAAGCTATCACGAAAAGGAGTGCTTCAGGGCTTTGGCAAAGGTAGATCTTTCAAAGCCGATGCCTTCATTTTCTGAGGCTCTCGGGGATACCATTAGGGATAACAGAAGCGGTCTGTGCGACTGCATCATTTCTGCAAATGCCTACGGTGATTTCCTTGAGCTTCTCGACAGCTATGAGAATGGTGCGGATTATGTATGGTTCTGTCCGGTTGAGGACGATGAAAAGCCGGTACTGAAGCCTTCGGTAGCCGCGAGATACCGCAGGATTCCCATATGGAAATAAGAAATATTCTGACACCAATCAGCTCCATGAGCAACTCGTTGCATTAGGAGGAACGATGAGCAAAAAAATGATTATGATACAGGAGTTCATTCTGGCTCAGCTGAATCACTGGACCTTTTTCCTTTTGGCCTTTTCTTTTTCACTGTTTTTTGATTATCATTTTAACTGTGGCACAATGGGCTATTTGGAATGGGCAGTCGGCGGTCTGCTGGTTTTTGGCCTGTATTTTATCAGAAAATATATCCATTTACTTGTAATTTCAATACTTCTGCATATATGTGCGCTGGCGGGCTTTTGCCTTATTCCTCTCGGAAACGGGCCGCATATTGTAATATATGCCGTGGCAGGCGTTATTTACTGTGCATTCTCGATTAAAAACCATGTGCAGGAACGTTATATGTCTGCATCTGTTCCGGTGTATGTGGAATTCGGAATGGCTATTTTTCTGCTTCTGATAATAAATTATTACGATTATTCAAGCTATAATAAAATGTTTGTCATGGTAACAATAATCCTGACAGGCGTATATTTTATCTTCCTTTATCTGAAACGCTACAATAATTTTATTTATCTTAACAGCACAAGTGCGGGCTATCTTCCGGCAAAGGATATCTTAAAATCCGGCGGAGGACTGGTTATTGCCTTCATAGTGATTA
Source organism: Lachnospiraceae bacterium (assembly GCA_024403355.1). GTDB lineage: Bacteria > Bacillota > Clostridia > Lachnospirales > Lachnospiraceae > RUG11977. The sequence continues at coordinate 757 of JAKSRW010000029.1, read as the reverse complement.
TGATGCTTCTGGCTGTTTCAATCTATGACTTTCAGCTGTTCGCAGATTTTTTCGAACTGGTTAAATCCGGACTGAGGGCTATTGCGATGTTTTTGGCAAAGGCCTTTGCGGGCCTGTTTACTTCTGAGGACCAGCCTGAAGACGAAGGGGCATTCGGAACGATTGAGGGTCCGCAGGAATTAATGACCGAGCAGACGGAAACCGCACCCTGGATGGTTGTTGCAAGCTTTATACTCTGGATGATTGTAATCGGAGTACTGATTTTCATAATAGTTAAAATGATCATAAAGGCTGTAAAGTGGTTAAAAAAGAACCGTGTACTCAAAAGCAGAACAGAGGAGGAGGGTGTGCTCGATGTTCGTGAGCGCATAGATTCCCAAAAGTACAGAGCGGATGAGGACAGCTATTTACTGAAGGGCGGTTCGGCTGATATAAAAATTCGTAAGCTCTTCAGAAAGACGGTAAAGGCAAAGAAAAAGCTGATTTTAGACGGTAAAACCGATGCATATCTAAAAAGAAAAACTGCTCATGAATGTGCAAAAACGCTTGGAAATGAGAGAATAGCGGAGCTCTACGAGCAGGCACGCTATGCCGAAACAATGCCTGATTCCGAAGCTGTAAAAGAAATGAAACAGGTCTGCAGACAATGATGTGATTTTTCTTTGACCTTTATTATTGCTTGTGTTATAATAGTATATAATAGGCTGCGGTAGCAGCGATTTTATAACGAGTGACAAGCGAAGCGGTCACGAGTTTG
>JAKSRW010000028.1 GCA_024403355.1 Lachnospiraceae bacterium | reverse complement strand
AGGGGTATAGTTCAGCTGGTAGAATATCGGTCTCCAAAACCGCAGGTCGTGGGTTCGAATCCTACTGCCCCTGTTAAAGGTTCTCATTATGAGGACCTTTTTTATTTCTCTTTATGACCTATTAACATCTGCCGGATAAAAATAGTCGTACCATGACTGCATGATACGACTCTCTGAACTATTATGATATTTACTTTATTTTACTGTTACCTTTAATTTGAGGGCCTTGCCTTCGCCGTTTTTCAGATTTACCGTCACGCTGACAGTTGCTTTTCCGGCCTTATTGGCAACGATGTTTCCGGTCTTTCCGACCTTTACGTTTCCGTTAGAGCTTGCGTAGCTTATGCTTGCGACATTCTCGCTTCTGAAGCCTTCTGCAAAGCTTATCTTTGTCTTTTCTCCGACTGCAAGTGTAAGAGACTTTGATTCCAGCTTAAAAGCCTTCAAAATGGCCTTATTTGCCTTTTTAGCCTCTTCCTCACTCAGAAGTGCGTATTTACCCTTACCGCTGATTTTGAGGTTCACAACGCCGTTCTCGATGCTTACACTGTTCTTTGCGGGATTAACCATAGTATAGACACCGTTTTCATCGACTGCATATACTACGAGATTGCTCTGCTCCAGGTTCTCAGGACTAATTGTAACTGTGTACTTTGTTTTTCCTGATGAGCTTACTCCCTTAAGTTCAATGGCTGCATCCTTTACATCAGCGCCTGCATCCTTAATGACTGACTTGATTGTTTCGGGAGTGAAGCTGATGCCCTCTGAGCTGATCTTCTGTGTTTCGCTGACAGCAAGCTTTTCAGATTCACCGTTTGCAGCGGTTACGGCGGTAAGCTTGGTGCTGCTGCCATCATTTGCCTTGACAGTCATTTTCACAACGTTTCTTCCGTCTGAGCTTACACTGCTGTCCTTCTTTTTAACAGTTCCGTCTGCTGTTACAATTTTTTCTGACTCAGTCTTAACGTCTGAATTAGCAGTTACCGTAATTTCTGTTTTGCTTCCGTCTGCTGCAGTAACTGTTGTCTTCTCTACTGAGCTTCCGTCTGTCTTTACCGTAACAGTTTTATTGGTTACAGAACCGTCTGCCGCAGTTATTGCAGTTCTTTCTACTGAGCTTCCGTCAGGCTTTACTGTAGTGGTTTTATTGCTTACAGAGCCGTCTGCTTCTACTGTCTTCTCCCTTTCGGTTACTGTACCGTCAGGAGCAGTTATGCTGGTTGTCTCAGTTTTTGAACCGTCAGGATTTTCCACAACTACAGGAGCTGAGGGATCATTTTCCTCTTCCTTATTGTCTGATTTATTCTCTTCCTCTACAGGAGCAGGTGTAGGGATAATTACAGGAACTATTACAGGTATATTAATGGGAGGCAGGAATGATCCGCCACCGGTGCTTCCGCCTGTATTTCCGCCTGTGCTGCCACCCGTGCTTCCGCCTGTACTTCCTCCTGTGCTGCCACCTGTACTTCCTCCTGTACTTCCTCCTGTGCTGCCACCCGTGCTTCCTCCTGTTGCAGGAATCGTGCTTACCTCTGTTTTTTCATTACATCCGGCATTTGTACAGTGCTTTGATTTGCTTCCCGCTTCTGTCGCAGTTGCAGCCTTATCTACAGTAAAATCTGCTGCCCAGCTGTGTGCTTTTGCATCTATTGCAATTTCTTCGGTCTTTGTTTCTTTGCAGCCGGCTACTGTACACTTATAGAGCTTTTCACCCTTTTCTACGCAGCTTGCAGGCTTTGTTACCGTACCATTGTCCCAGATATGTCCTGCAGCATTAATGGGTGTTATATCCTTTACTGCAGTACAAACAGTCTCTCCGTTCTTGTTAATACAGTGAATTGATTTACTTCCTGCTTCTGTACAGCCCGCTGCCTTATCTACAGTAAAATCTGCTGCCCAGCTGTGTGCATTTACATCTATTGCGATATCTTCAGTCTTTGTTCCGTTACAGCCGTCTACAGTACATCTAAAGAGCTTTACACCTTTTTCCATACAGCTTGCAGGCTTTGTTACCGTACCATTGTCCCAGATATGTCCTGCAGCATTAATGGGTGTTATATCCTTTACTGCAGTACAAACAGTCTCTCCGTTCTTGTTAATACAGTGAATTGATTTACTTCCTGCTTCTGTACAGCCCGCTGCCTTATCTACAGTAAAATCTGCTGCCCAGCTGTGCGCATTTACAACTGTCTTTGTTCCGTTACAGCCGTCTACAGTACAACTATAGAATTTCGCAACCACGCAGTTAGCGGGAGTTCCCAAAGGCGGTGCATCCGTGCCCTCATCCCAAACATGGCCTGTAGCATTAATGGGAGTTACATCCTTAACCTCAGAACAAACAATATCTCCTCTTTTTACGGTACAGTGAATTGACTTGCTTCCTTTTTCTATACAGCTTGCCGCCTTATCTATAGTAAAATCGTCTTCCCAGCTGTGTTCACTGCGTTCTTCAATCTTTTCTGTACTCAGCAGCTTATCGGCAGCTCCCGTGCAGTCTGAATAAAACTTTCCGCACTCCGTACATTCCCAGTATTTAGGAACAATGAAATGAGGATCCGCAGTTCTGTCTACACATTTAAGAAGGAGCGAGCAGTCCTTGCATTCAGTAGATTTTTTACCCTGATAGCCTGTCTCCGGAATTTTAAACAATATGGATGTATCCGGGTCTGAACCGTAATAATCTAATGTTTGATTCATATTCGGGTCATAACGATAATATATAGTCATTGCTGTATTATCAGCATTCGGCAGACACTCTATTATAGTCTCATGGGAAGCGGAATCTTTGTTCTTTTTCGCACCCGCAAGGAAAAGCTTATCAGGATATCCTACAGAATATCCTTTACTGTCTCCGTCACAGTTCGTAAGATCCACAATATATGCCCTGTCATTTACCCAAAGCAGATTCCACATATGAAGTCCTGCCTGAGAGTATAAATGGTCAGCAATTATGTCACCCAAATAACCCGTAACAATGTATGAACATACGGATTCATTTGTAAAACTGCTCAAATCGCAAAGAAACTGAAAAGCCTTTGCATAGCCTTCACAGACTACGTTAGTATCCGGATTCTCATCAAATACTGAAATATACTGCCAGGGTCCGCAGTCTTTTTTATAGCTTTCATTATCAGCTTCGTAATCATATGAAACTGCATCCTCTATATATGCCTTATATGCCAGAAGCTTATCATAATCTGTCTTATCTTTATTATTTTCTATTATCTTTTTTGCATTATCTGCCGCAGCAAAATATGCATTAAGTTTTTCTCTGTCGATTACGTTAATCTTATCCTTTATTAACTTATTAGGAATATCATTCTCGCTATCAGGTATGAAGCTTTCATGAACATAATACTCCAGTTCCAAAAATCTGATAATAACTTTTAAACCGGTGACATCATCGCCTTTTATTTCAGTCATGACCTGCCATTTATAGCCCTGTGTTTTATCATTCCAGTACAAGCAATTATAGTTTTCAGCCAGAACCGCAGTATAAACTAACTCAAGCATATCACCCAGCTTATCAGTCACACGATTGCCGACTTCCTTTTTTACATCTTCAGTCAGAGTCTGTACATCCCGTAAACCAAGCTCATCAAAAGTATACGTTATAGGATGACCCGCACTTGGATTGCTCTCACTATAATTCGTGTATTTTATATATGGCAGTAAATACGAAGCCGAAGACACTGCCAGCAAGTCCTTACTTGCAAACGGACTCAGGTATTCCTTAACCAGATAGTTAAAAAATATTTTTTCACTATCGTTCAAACTATCTGATGTCATAAGTGGGCCGGCATATGCCAGCTGAGAAGACCCGCTGCCGGAATAAATACCTTCAGCTGAGTTCTCATTTTTCTCACTGCTTTCATCTAAAAGTGACCTTACATAATTTTTAAAGTCCTCTTCCGGATTCTGCTCAGTTTTCGCCAAATAGCTTCCGCTGTAATACATATACTGAGCTTCTGTCTGAGTTTCTTCAGCCGCAGCCGCCGGGATTGGCATTTTGACTGATGCTGATACCATAAATGCAGTCAGCAGCCATGCCATGACCCTCTTCATTGTTCCTTTTCTTTTATACATATTTTCTCCTTATTTTGCGCCTCAAACAGGGCGTTATTTACACTTCATACACTATCACAAAAAGCTGTAGGGCATAAAATACCCTACAGCTCGTAAGATCAGGTTAATATGATGGTAGTTTTCTTAACTATATCAGCGATTTTCTTGGAAATATTATCAAGTGTCTCCATAGATGTTGTAATTACCTGACTTCTGTCAGCTACAAGATTTACATTTTCCTTGGCAACACGAATCATTTCAATCAGCTTACCGAAGTTTCTGCCGAAATCATCGATAGTCCTGTTAACATCGATAATCGAGCTTTTGATTGATTCTTCGTTTGTCTCTGCATTCTCAACACTCTGTCTTGAGCTTTCGGAAAGATTTCTGATATTGGATGCAACAACCGCAAATGCCTTTCCTGCCTCTCCCGCACGTGCTGATTCAATAGAAGCATTGAGTGAAAGAAGATTAATCTTACCTGCAATGGCACGAACGCTGTTGGTCATCTCACTGTAGCTCTCAACATTAGTATCGATAACCTTCATAAGTGAAACTATGGTCTCGGTCATCTTATTAAGCTGACTCATATATTCTTCAACCGAGTTCATGCTTTCCGTACTCTTTACACCGCTCTCGGAAATATAGCTTATCTGACTGTCAACCTTATCTATGCTGTCTGACAGAGATACAATAATCTCTTCCAGTTCAGATGCCATAACAAAAATCTCCGAACTGATTTTATCTATCTTCTCCTTATGCTGAGCAGTAACATAATCATTAAAGTAACGGCAGTTTTCCGGAATACTGAGACCCTTCGCAATAGCCTCCGCCATCTCCCTGCAGCCCTTGTAGCCGCATGAATGACAGTCTAGATTCATCTCTGAATATGTAGCCTTATGAAGCTTTTCGAACGAGCGACGTATCTCAAGGTCTGTGATATGTCTGACATTAACATTCTCAAGAGCATAATCACGCCTGAAATAATCCATGTTCAGTTCCTTGTCAAACCACGCAAACTGCTTATCCTCACCCTTCTTGGTAGAGTTCTCAAGCTTTGCCTGCTGCAAATGCTTTTCATTGTTGCGCATGATAGAATTGATACGGAAAATATCGTAGGGCTTTCCGACTCCGGGACCGTCAATACATCCGAACTCACAGTTAAGAACATCAAATACCGTAGGTACATCCTGAGGAATTGCGTGTGAGTAAGCCCTGAGCTCATCATATACTCTGCCGATACCCTCAGAGCTGATACAGTTGAGTTCAGGCGCGTGAAGCAAAAGATTCTGCTTAAGTCCGCCGGGCTTCGGGTAAACCGCACCCATATATCCGCGGGGACCGTCAAAATTGAAATCACTCTTCTCAGCAAGATTACGGTAGTTCACGCCCTGCTTCTCAAGATACTCGTCCAGCTTCTTGAATGTAACATTGTAGTTAATAAAATTACCGGTCTGAATAAATTCATCCTTCTTAGCGATACAGGGTGAAAAAGCAGCAATCTTACCATCAAAATTCATGTACTTACGCATATAGATAGCGGTACACATCATAGGACTGTTGATAGGTGAAAGACTGTTCACCAGCGTATGCTCATGCTTAAGAACATAATTCACGATTGCCGCACAGGGCTGTGAAATAATCTTTGCACTGGGATTCTGCCTGAGATATCTGAGATGTGCCCAGGTACAGATATCCGCGCCAAGGCTTACATCATAAATAAGCTTTATTCCGCGGCGTCTGAACCAGGTTAATATGCTCGCCCACTTATCCTCAAGCGCAATCTTAATTGCGGGAGCAACGATAACAGCGAGCTCTTCATTGGAATCAAGCGCCCTGAAAAAGTCCTCCGTATCATCATTATATTCACGTGCACCATGTGTGCAGGCAGAAATACATGCTCCGCATTTGATACACTTCTCATCATCAATTTTGATTATTATCTTCCCGTCAGGGCCAATCTTTGCAATATTTGCATCACCCACAGAACAGACTCTGATACAGGAATTACAGCCTACACACTTACTCTCGTTGATAGCAATCGTACTCATATGCAAACCTCCGGTAAAAAACAAAAATACTCTTTTTAATTTTACCTCAAAAATCTAAAAAAAGCAATTATAATTCTTCTTTTCCAACAACGGGTCTGCCGCAAATTACGGTAAGATTTCCGTTTCTGCATCTGATTTCATCGATAAAGCTCTTTACCTTTGCATCAGGCTTCATTTTGATATCATAGCTGAGCTCATAGAGGCTGCCCATATTGGTTGTTTTACATTTCACAAGCTCTGTCTTTGTGGTATATTTTTCAAAAATATCATCAAAAATGCCCTCGAAATCAAGATCCTCGGGAATGATAATTTTAAGAGATCTGTCTACGCCTCTCTTGCCTCCGAAGGAGCTGGCACTGAGTACAAGAATAACTCCGCAGATAACAACCACAAGAATTACCGCAATGCTGATATAACCCATTGCTGTTGCAAGTCCGACTGCAGTTGCAAGGAAAACACTGGTAATCTCTCTGGCATTACCGGTTCCCGATCTGAAGCGTACAAGACTGAATGCGCCAAGTACAGAAAGCCCTGTTCCGATACTGCCGTTTACAAGCAGGATAATGGCCTGAACTATTGCAGGCAGAACCACAAGTGTGATTGCCATTGACTTTGAATGTTCATTTTTGAACATATGTGCCAGTGAAATGACAATGCCCAAAACAAGGGCTACCAGAAGGCAGATTAAATACTCCTTTATTGTGATTGAACCTGTACGTTCAATAAGACTTGCAAAAAAATCACCGTTAAACATATTTGCTGTGCCGCGATGCGGCTCCTCCTTTATAATTAGTTAGCTTTTTCTTTTAATTTTAATGACCTGCACCTTACATTTACCTGTTTGTTCAGTGCCTCGGTATTTTTATAATATCTGCCGTATTTTGAAATAGAAACCGGATAAATCTTCAGCTTTGACAAAATCAGACTCATCCACATCGGCATTATTCCCGGAATTTTGATTTCAAGAAGTGAACTTCCTTCGGGGATAATTGTATCACCGAATACTCCCTCCGTAAGCGAGAGCCGGTAATCCCTGCAGGTTATGTTCTGATCTAAAGTCATTCTGAACTGCGGATTTCCGTCCTCGTAAAAAGCCCTTCTCTCATAGGTCAGACACACCCTCGGCTTTACCGGGTGAACCTTGAGAAACCAGTCGATTTCCCTGATTATCTGACTATCCTTTTGAGGATGTATACCCCTGTAAAGATAATCCTCGGCTTCTTTGAGGCTCATACTCTCACGACGTTTATATACTATTCCTTCAAATTTCTTTTTTATTTCCACAAAGGCGGTGTGCTCGTCAGTCTCCGGAACACCGTAGGTCCTAAGTCTTAGCTTTTCCTTGTACAGAGGCTTTTCCAAGGATGTCCTTATCAGATCAAAATCCACAGTATCAAAATAGATGTTGCAGATGGTATGGCGCCCGTATTTATCCATAATCATCCGCCCGTTCAGTTCCTTCAAAAACTCTTTTTCCTGCGATTCCGTCAATAAGTATTTCTTTTCATACCTCTTAAATACCTGTTGAACTGCCATCTTCCCTCCTAATGCAACGAATGTAATGAGTTGCTCATGGAGTAGATTGGTGCGGATTTTTGCACCAATCTCTCAGTTTGAAAATTTATTTTCAAACTTTCTTTATGTTAAAAGCCCTGCTTATGTTAAAAGCCCGGCTGTCAGCCAATGTAAAACCGGTGTCGTTCTTTGCACCGATATAATTCTATTTTTACACAAATTACAATAGTTATACAAATAGAATATTAATATTTTTTGACCAAATATTGTTTATTTTGTGATTATTTACTGAATATCCTTTGCTGAAAAGCTTAATGGAAGAAGCTCTGCAAGAGTATAGACCTTATACTCCTCACTGCTTTTTGCAAGAATAATCATAAATTCCTCGGGTCTGCAGAATTCTATCATCACCTGACGGCATACACCGCAGGGCGCACAAAAATCCCTGATTCCCTCTTCGGGTCCGCCCGCAATCGCTATTGCCTCAAAATCCGTCACACCCTCGCTGACAGCCTTGAAAATAGCCGTTCTTTCAGCACAGTTGCTGGGACCGTAAGCGGAATTCTCTATGTTGCAGCCGCCGTAAACTTCACCGTTCTTTGCAAGAAGCGCAGCACCTACCCTGAAATGAGAATAAGGACTGTACGAAAAATTTCTCATATCAATAGCCTTTTGGGCAAGACTCTTAATTGTTTCCTCGTTTAACCCCATATTATTTTACCATACCCTTCCGTTAATGCAATATGCATTGTAAATTCAAAACCTTTACCGGTAAATCAGAACTCCTCTGCAAGCTTCAGTATCTTAACAAGTCTGCTTGTTCCGAGTCTCTTTGCACCGAGCTCGATAAATCTCTCTGCATCATTAAAGCTTGAAATACCGCCTGCGGCCTTAATCATTACATTAGGACCTACATGCTTGGCAAAAAGCTGAACATCCTCAAAGGTTGCTCCCCCGCCCGCAAAGCCGGTAGAGGTCTTAATAAAATCCGCACCGCTGTCGGTTACTATTTCACACATTTTAATTTTTTCTTCCTCAGTAAGCAGGCAGGTTTCAACAATAACCTTCAGTATCTTTCCTTCCGTTGCCTTTCTGAGCTCATCGATTTCTTTTTCAATATCCTTAAACTGTCTGTTTTTTACCCAGCCGTTATTGATAACCATATCGATTTCCTCTGCTCCGTCCTCTATGGCCGCAGCAGCCTCGGCAGCCTTAATCCTTGTAATATTATAGCCGTTCGGGAAACCGATTACCGTACATACCGGCAGTCTGCCCTGCAGATAATCCGCAGCAGTTTTTACATACGAGGGTGGAATGCATACGCTTGCGGTATTGTATTTTAAGCCCTCATCACATACACGAAGGATTTCCTCCCTGCTCGCTCCGATGCTGAGCAGTGTATGATCAACCATTTTCATTATCTCATTTTTACTTATTTCACCCATAATAGTCACCCTGCCTTTCTGCATTTTAAGATTTTATTTCCACAATATTCCCTTCAGGCAAAGATTAGGTCTGTTCTCATCAAAATTCCAGGTATGATAAGCATCACCCGCACAGAATTTATAGTCGGGACAGTCCGCACATTTTCCTGTCTTCCTGTAGTCCGTTCTGAATATTTCGTAGCCCTCGTTCCAAACCTTTGAAAAACGGTCCTTACGGATATTTCCCTGCACAAGCTCGGGGCGTCTTTCGATATCAAGGCATGCGATAATATCGCCATTATAGCAGATACTTGCCGTATAAACTCCCGCATTGCATAGGAAATACCACTTTCTTACCTCTCGTTCAGCCTCGACACCCAGATAATGGCTGCAGCCGTAGGTTACCTCCATGGGGTCGCCCGGAACCCAGCTGTCATAGCTGTAACCGCTCTCTGTCAGATTACGCAGTCTCTTTTTTCTCGTTGCTTCAAGCTCCGGGTCTCCCAGACGATATTCAGCGATAAAATTAAACAGCTGTCTGTACTCTTCAGCATTTAAAAGCAGCTCCGCCTGCTCTTTTGCTCTTCCTATAGGCTCAATATTAATTACTCTCCATGACCTCACGCCAAGCTTTGAAAACTCCCTGTACATCTCCTTCAGCATGCCGATATTTCTGTGAGTTACCACGGTCGTGACCTGTACATGATAAAATGCACCCTGTGCCACCAGATTCTTAATTCCCGCCACAGTCTTTTCATAGCTTCCCGTGGTCTGACGGAACCATTCATGTTCCTCCTTCAGACCGTCCAGACTTACGGAAATAGTCTTCATGCCGCATTCCGCCAGCTTTTTGGCCACATCAGCTGTAATCAGGGTTCCGTTGCTTGTCATGCCCCAGCCAAAGCCAAGCTTTTTTGCATAGGCCATAATCTCGAAAAAATCCTTTCGAAGAAGCGGCTCACCGCCTGTCACAACCAGCCTTAATCTCTCTATCGGAAGGTCCTCTCTTACCTGCTCCAGAAAACGCTTTATTTCAACTGTTGTCAGGGGATTTTCTTCCTTAAAATCACCGCAGTTGCTTCCGCAGTGCCTGCAATGTTCATTACACAGCCCCGTCATTTCGATAAAAAGCGTTCTCAGCTCATGCTCCGGCCTGATTACATTTTCACGATATTCCGCCAGCTGGTTCATATGTTTGATTTTAGTTCTCTTTGTAAGCTTTGAATTGTTTACCATTCTCTTCACCGGCTAATTTGCAAAACCGCTTTGAACCTTTCAATCCAAAGCGGCAGCTATCAGTTATCTTTAACAGTTATAAATTACTCAAACCACTCGGGCGGTCCATATACATCCACAGGGTCATTCTCATCGGGATTAAATCCGCCGGTTACTTCATTATCCGGATCCGGATTTTCAAACCATTCGGGCGGTCCGTATACGACCTCGGGATAATTCTCTTCAGGATCAAATTCCCCAATAACAGGCTCCGTTATATCTTCATCCTCAAAAGGGGGCGGACCGTATACATCCACAGGATCATTCTCATCGGGATTAAATTCGTCGGTTACCTCATTATCCGGATCCGGATTTTCAAACCACTCGGGCGGGCCGTATACACATCCCTCCATGTTGTTGTCAGGATCAAATTCCTCAAGATCGGGGCGGTCATTTTCAGGATTCTCTTTTTCAAACCATTCGGGCGGGCCGTATACCGACGGCACCTCATTGTTCCAGGGGAAAAATGAAGGATTGTCCCTGTATACATTAAAGGAACAAAGCCACATTACTATTATCGTACCGATAATAACCAGCAGCAAAAGAAGGGTCCACCAGCCCTTTCTTCCTGTTCCGTGCAGACGTCTGACGGTAAGTGCGACACCCGGAATAACGGAAAGACTGAGATATCCGGCAAAAATACAGCCTATCAGGTATACAATAAAGCTGTTGTTATTTAACAGATAATAATCTATCGCAAAGCACGCAAATGCTACAAGTGCAATTATTATCGCAAAAATAACGGGGAACCAGTATTCCTTCAGACTCGCCTCATCCGAATAATTGAAAATATTCTTCCACATTTTGCCGACGGCGGCAAAAAAACCGATATCATCTTTCATACATTTTTTCCTTATTTTCTTTCTTGTCATTAGCTGATTTAAGTTTTTTCTCGATTATCTTGAAAATCCACTCAATGATTACAGTTGCTATCATGTAGAGAATTGCCGCAAAGAATATTGAGAAAAAGGGATACATTGTACGCTGGCCGATTCCGTACATAACCTCTGTAAGGTCATTTACCGAAATATAGCCTGCAATAGTTGTCCACTGCAAAAGCTGAATCATAAGACGCTTAATCTGGAAAACGGAATCCTCAAGTGCCTGAGGCACAACCATTGAAAAATAAACCTTTTCAAGTCTGTTGCGGACACTTTTGTTCATCTTTTCCTGCTCGCGCTGTACAGATCTCGAAATAATCTCAGCCAGATGTCCCGCTCCGTAAAGACCGATTCCGAGTCCCATAATGATGATTCCGCTGAGCGTTGAACCGCCAAAGAAACAGTAGTATAAAAGCCATACAAGCAGAAGTACAGGTATACTTCTGAATACAAAGCAGACGCCTCTGCCGACAGCCGATACAATCTTTTTTTCATAGGTCATCAGATAGCTTATCGCTATGCCCAAAAGCCCTGCAATAACCCATGCCAGCACTGCTATAACCGCAGTCACCATCACAGCCTTTGCTATGAGATAGTACGCACCGCCCGAAATCAGATTTTCGGAGATTGCGTTGAAAATATTCGAAATAAAGCCCATTCTTTTATCTTCCTTTTATTTTTTAACAACGAACTGATAGCGGTCCATAGTATAATAACCGTCTGTCATTATGTAGTTCTTCTTGCCCTCAACAGTGACATTACCTGTTCCGTAGGTAAATACCAGATCGATTCTTCCGGACATAAGTGATGTAAAAATCGTCTCATTGTCAAGTACAACAAACTTTACTTTTCTCTGCAGATTTACACCGATTTCATCCATAAATGCAACACAGAAGCCGTAAGGATTTCTGTCATTATCCAAAAGCTCAAGGGGTTCAACCGCACCCGAAATACCTACGTAGATGGTGTCGCCCTTCAAATCCTTTGATTTCATATCGGCCTCGGTAATAATAGGAATCTCCTTATTATCCTCCGCCATTGCATCAGCATTCTCTATATAACGGCTGACGATTACATCCATCTTGCCGTTTTCACGCATCTTTTTCATCGCGAGATTTATATCCTCGCAGAGCTTTCTGTGCTTCTCATCATCCTTGAGCGCCATACCGAATTTGAGACGGGGAATATCCATATTTTCTATATCAGACATATCCTCAGTCGGAAGGATTGTCAAATCCGCATTTTTTTTGCAAATATAATCCGCCGTTACATCGCATGCCCACATTGCATCGATGTCACCGCTTCGCAGTGCACAAAGAGTTTCTTCGTTGGAGCCGTATGCCTTATAGGATGAAAGCTTTGTTCCGAGAGTACTCTGAAAAAATACAAAAGCACTGTTTTCAGGCATTCTGCTTTCTATACCGCCAAGCTTTTTAAGCTTTGCGAGGCTTGTCACCTTGGCAGCCTCAGCCTTCGGGTCTGTGGTAATATCCGCTTCCCCGCTTTTTTTCGAAGCAGCCGCAGGCTTAAAGGCACCAAAGCCGGCCATTAACAGCAGCAGTACAAAAACCACTGCTATTGTTATGATTTTTTCCTTAAATTTCACGTAAAATCCTGCCTTTCCATTGACAGTTATATTATTTAATTTCTACACCGATGATTTTTTCACTACGTGTGGCAAGTACAACCCTGTTGCCGTAAATGGCGGGAGTCGCCTCAATACCCGAACCGAAATTCAGCTTATCGAGAACCTTTCCGTCCACCGCATTTACCAGAAGCAGATCACCGTTCTGACAACCCTGAATAATGTAGGGCTTGCCTGCCTCCGAATAAATCAGGCCCGTAGATGACCATGAATACATATCAAGGTCTGTTCTCCACACCTCTTCACCGGTATATTTGTTAAGCGCGGTAAGATATCCCGACTCCAGATCCGGAGTCTTTGAAACCGAATAAAAAATGTAATCCGAAACTATTCCGCTTCCGGGTGCACCTGTCGAAAGCACACCGCCCGCATAGCCCTTAACCGTGTGTACTTCATAGGGCTTTTTCCAGATTATTTCACCGTTCATTGCGTTCAGCTTATAAATTGCAGCCTCACCCATATTATGATTATTGTAGCCGTATTTTAACGTTGTTGCAACATAAATATAGTGATTTCCGCCGTCTGTCTCAAATATAACGGAGGAATTGATATCCTCTGCCAGATCGTTTATCCATACCATACTCATGGTATTTAAATCAAGACAATATACCGAGCCGCCGTTATCTCCGATAAAAAGATATCCGTTCCATACGCTGGCACTGCATTCACTGCCCCAGAGGACTCCGCCGTCGCTGTACTTTTCTTCGATATCAAAGGTAAACTTTACGATTTCAGAGGGAGACACACTGATTGTACCGGCCTGTCTGTCATATTCGGTATTGAGCTTCATGGTGTAAATGATACCGTTCTCACCGGGATAAATAAGGGTATCTGTTACAGGGTCGATAATGGGCGAGCTGTCGTAAGCATGCCAGATACGGGGCGCAAATTTATCATCGTAGCCGCCCTCATACAAAAGCTTTCCGTCCAGAAGACTGTATACATAGAAACGCTGGGAAACATTCTCACCGAAGGGACCGGTCTGTGCATCGCCCGAACCGCAGAAAAGAAGCGGTGTCTTTCCGTCGGGGTAAAGAGATGCGGTTCCCTTGAAGGTCATTCCGACATAAATCGCAGGTCTGGTTTCCTTACCTGTAGCCATATCAAGGAAATGAACGCTTCCGTCCATGCCGGGATAAATCACCTCCACAAGGTCAGGCTTCGCCTTTGCCTCGTCAAAAAGGTTCATATTCTGCTTTGTCTCAATATCCCAGCTCATAAGCAGTGGCTGTCCGGTCCAGCCGTTTCCGGACCAGTAATCCACGCCGTTGCTTTTAAGAATTTTACCTGTGCCGAAGGTCCAGGTATTTGTGGCAAACTTTTCTGCCGAAATATCCGCGATACCGTATGAAGAACCCGAACGTGAATAATTACCTCTGAAGGTGATAAGTCCGGGAACCGAATTAACCGCTCTCAGAGTTTCTTCCGAAAAGTTGATTTTTTCACTTCTTTCATAGCTGTCAACCTGCTTACCGTTGACCTCTATGAACTGCTTTACACCATGCAGCTGCGGGTCTGTATTTTCAGTGGCAAAGGCTGTAGAAAGGTCTGCTTCCTTTACGGCATCCTTATTTGCCACAACCTTCAGACTGCCTGCCGTGGAATGAAGATAATTATAAAAATACTTCGGATTTCCTACCTTTACCAGCAGCTTGAAGCCTATAAACATCAGAATAAGGATCACAATAACTATGACCCCTAAAATGATTTTTTTTCTGTTTCTTCTTAAAACCTGTTGAATATTCATTATTTTATTTCAGCAGCCTTGACAATTCATTGACATGGCTGACACCTATCAGTTTAATTGATTTACTCTTAATTATTTTTGCATTAACCTTAGGCAGGATGCAGTATTCATAGCCCAGCTGCTCCGCTTCGCTCACACGCTGCTCCGCCTGTGAAACACCTCGCACCTCACCTGTAAGTCCTATTTCACCGAAACAGAAGGTTTTCTCCGGGAGAGGCTTGTTCGTATAGCTCGATAAAAGTGCAAGCACTATGGGAAGGTCGAGTGCAGGCTCATTCACCTTCATACCTCCTGCTACATTTACATACGCATCACAGAAGGAAAGCTTCAGTCCCATTCTCTTTTCCATAACCGCCATAAGCAGGTTAATTCTGTTGAAATCTATACCTACTGAGGTACGTCTTGGCAGATTAAAGCTCGTCTGACAGCAAAGTGCCTGAATTTCAAGAAGAATAGGTCTTGTACCCTCTACCGTAGCCGTAATCACCGAGCCCGGCTCACCTACGGGTGTACCCGCCAGCATGTACTCCGAAGGGTTTCTTACCTCATGAAGACCGTCTGAGCACATTTCAAAAACACCTACTTCATTGGTTGAGCCGAAACGGTTCTTTACCGCACGAAGCACTCTGTAATCGGATGAATTGTCGCCTTCAAAATATAAAACAGTATCTACCATATGCTCGAGGACTCTGGGACCTGCCACTACGCCCTCCTTGGTAACATGACCTACAATAAAGATCGTGACTCCCTGCCCCTTCGCAAGACGTAAAAGCGACCCTGTGGTCTCCCTGACCTGACTCACACTTCCGGGAGACGCTGAAATATCCTCTCTGTACATGGTCTGAATCGAGTCTATTACTACCACATCAGGCTTTTTCTCGATAACGATTTCCTCGATATTATCAAGACTGGTTTCAGACATCAGAAGCATGTCGCGACCGAAATCCCCCAGACGGTCCGCTCTCAGCTTTATCTGCTGTACGCTTTCCTCTCCGGAAATATAGAGAACGCTTACTCCCTTATCCGCCAATATTCTGCATACCTGCAGCAGAAGTGTGGACTTTCCGATGCCGGGATCACCGCCGACAAGAACAAGTGACGCATCTACGATTCCGCCTCCGAGCACACGGTCAAATTCATCCACACCCGTGACAATTCGCGAATCATTGTGAATCTGAACCTCCGAAAGCTTTTCCGGCATTGCCCTTCTGACACTGCGCCCCGCCTCGGATATGGGTGCCTTTGCCTTTTTTGCCGCAACAGGCTCCTCTACCATGGAATCCCAGGCCCTGCATGACGGACACTGGCCCAGCCATTTTGCAGATTCTGTGCCGCACTCCTTGCAGAAAAATACTGTTTTTTGTTTTGTTGCCAAATCCTACTCCTTATATATTTCCTCTCATTGTCAACAGGCTCCGATATTTCACGGAGCCCGTCAGATCATTATTTTTTAATTATTTCTACTGCCTTTTTAACATTTTCATCAAGCTCGGCGCTGAATATCAGCTTTCCGCCAAGATTTGTTTTCATTACTCCGAGGCTTTCCTTTTCAACAAATACCTCGTATTCCTTCTCTGCCTCAAGCTCAAGTGTTATCTGTGCATCACCCTTGCCTGCAACGCTGAAGGATACCTTATTCTCATCAGCCGTAAAGTTGAATACGCTTGTTCCGGGTACCGACTCATATACAAAAGCTTCGTTCTTCTCAAGCTTTGTAATCTCGTTAAAGGTCTTTACCTTGTAAAGATCGTTTTCATGCTTAAAATCTGACTTCTTCTGCTTTGATGTCTGTGAGAAATCACCAAAGCTGAGTGTTCCGTCTGTCTCGTTCTGAATCAATGAGCTAATTACTAACATAATTTCCTCCTAAGAAATCGCAATCCATAGAACTGCCCGTTTTATAATGCCGACATATTCATTCTAATACATCAGCTCAATATCATTATACTATCAATTTTCCGAAATTGCTAGAAGGCTTTTCGATTTTTTTTGAGCCCTTCTTTTAAAAGTTACTTCCTTCTTGTTTGTGTCATAGCCGATGGTAATCGTATCACCTGAGCTGACCCTTCCTTCAAGAATCTCCTCTGCCATTCTGTCCTCAACATCATTCTGAATAGCACGTCTTAAAGGTCTTGCACCATACTTCTCGTCGAAGCCCTTTTCGGCAATATAATTCACGAAGCTGTCATCACACTTAAGCTTGATATTAAGCTCCTCCACAACTCGTCTGACAATCTTATCAAACATAATCGATACGATAGTTTTGATGTTCTCTCTTGAAAGAGCATGGAAAACTATAATCTCATCAATACGGTTCAGGAACTCAGGCTTGAAAATATGCCTTATTTCGTCCATTACTCCACCCTTCATCCGCTCATAGTTTGCCTTATCATCATTACTTCCCGAGAAGCCGAGTGTCTTCGGAGCAATAATATTCTGGGCGCCCGCATTTGAGGTCATGATAATGATTGAATTCTTGAAGCTAATCTTACGTCCCTGGGCATCCGTAATATGACCGTCATCAAGTACCTGAAGCAGGATATTGAATACATCGGGATGTGCCTTTTCTATCTCATCGAACAATACGACCGAATAGGGATTGCGTCGTATCTTCTCGCTGAGCTGTCCGCCCTCATCATAGCCTACATAGCCGGGAGGCGAACCAACCATTTTAGATACGCTGTGCTTCTCCATATACTCTGACATATCTACTCTTATGATAGAATTCTCGGTTCCGAATACAGCCTCGGCTAAAGCCTTCGAAAGCTCTGTTTTTCCGACACCTGTAGGTCCGAGGAAAAGGAAGGAACCGATGGGACGGTTAGGATCCTTAATGCCCACTCTTCCGCGGCGGATTGCCTTTGCTACGGCAGTGACTGCCTCCTGCTGACCTACCACACGCTTGTGAAGAATTTCCTCAAGCTTTCTGAGACGCTCGCTTTCGCCCTCAGCCAGCTTCTTTACGGGAATCTTTGTCCAATTTGAAATAACCTCCGCTATTTCATTTTCCGTAACAAAAAGCTGTTTTTCTTCTCTCTCGCGAGCCTTTTCCTGTTCGAGCTTTTCAAGCTCGGCTCTTGCTCTGTTCTGCTTCTTTTTAATGCTTCCGGCCTTTTCATACTCCTCAGCCTTGATAGCATCCTCCTTCTCCTGTGCCAGCTTTAAAAGCTTCTCCTCGAGCTTTTTCTTCTCGGGAAGGTCAATGTATACGCCCAGACGAACCTTTGATGATGCCTCATCCATAAGGTCTATTGCCTTATCGGGAAGGAAACGGTCATTTACATATCTGGCTGAAAGCTTAACCGCCGCCTCTATTGCATCGTCTGTGATAGTTACCTTGTGATGCTCCTCATAGCTTGCGCGAAGGCCCTTAAGAATGGCAATTGACTCTGCCTCTGTGGGCTCCTCCACATTTACAGGCTGGAAACGACGTTCAAGCGCCGCATCCTTTTCTATGTACTTTCTGTACTCCTCGCGTGTAGTTGCACCGATGAGCTGAAGCTCTCCTCTGGCAAGTGAAGGCTTCAGAATATTCGAAGCGTCAATGGCGCCCTCTGCACCTCCGGCACCGATAATGGTATGAAGCTCATCAAGGAAAAGCATAACATTACCCGAAGCGGTAACCTCGTTTATCACCGCCTTAATACGCTCTTCAAACTCACCGCGGTACTTTGAACCCGCAACCATTCCTGACAAATCCAGAGTTACGACTCTTTTATTTTTTACCGTATCGGGTACATCGCCCTCTACAATCTTCTGGGCAAGTCCTTCAACTATGGCTGTTTTACCTACACCGGGCTCACCTACAAGACAGGGATTATTCTTGGTTCTTCTGCTGAGAATCTGAATAACACGGGCAATCTCATCCTCACGGCCGACAACCGGGTCAAGCTTACCCTCTCTGGCAAGAGAAGTAAGGTCACGGCTGTACTTATCTAGAGTAGGTGTCTGGCTTTTGGCGCCGGGTGCACCCTTAAGCTTTGCGGCCATCTCTCCTCTAAGCTCCTGAGGCTTGATTCCCATAGCCTGCAGACAGTCTATATAAATCTTCTTTGAATCAATACCTATGGTATTAAGCAGTCTTATCGCAATGCAGTCCTTTTCGGTTACAAGAGCCATCAGCAAATGCTCTGTTCCGACCTGTCTGCTTTTGAACTGTGCGGCAATTTCATAGCTTCGTCTGATAATATCCCTTGCTCTGGGTGTAATATTATTAACCTCTGCAAAGCCAACCTTTCCGCCGGGTGAAATAAGCTGGTCAATCAAATCTATAAGCTTATCATGGTCAAGTCCGTTTGCCTTCAGAATTTTTGACGAAACACTGTCGTCAACATTCAGAAGACCCAGCAGAATATGCTCGGTTCCCAGATAATTGTGCTCAAGCTCGTCAGAAGCCTCCTCGGCAAGTCTCATTGCCCGTCTTGCCTGTTCTGTAAATCTTTCGTACATGTTGCCTCCAATTTATTCATCCTCACCGGCCGGAAGTTCGTCCTCCGGAAGAAATTCCGGCAGATGCTCATTGATGTATTTTGCTCTCATCTGATCGCGCTGACTGCTGCCCATGGTCTTTTTGTAATTCTTCTGAAGATTTCCGGGCTGCATTTCTATCATCAGTCTGTGGATAGCTCCACCGCCGCCTCTTAGTCTCATTACATCACAGTCACAGCCAAGCTTCAGCTGTGCCAGAAGCATCATTGCGTCCTTCTGAGGTAAGTTTTTCGCATATTTCAGTACTCCGTATGAACGGTAAATTCTGTCCTCTATATCACTTCCGACAGTCTTTATCATGTCACGGCGCATCTTACGTTCAATATCTATAATCTGACTTGTTACCTGATCCAGATTCTCCAGTATTTCCTGCTCGCTCACACCTAAGGTCTTTCTGTTTGAGACCTGGAAAATAAAGCCCGCGCTCTTTGAGCCCTCGCCGTAGATTCCCTTCAGTGCCACATCAAATCGTGAGATTTCCTCCTGAAGTGCATCTATTTTTCCGCCCATAGTAAGGGCCGGAAGCGAAAGCATATACGAAGCTCTCAGACCCGTTCCCGCATCCTGCGTTTTAGAGGTCAGGTAACCGTATTTCTCACTGTAGCAGTAAGAAAGCTCATTGTCAAAAAAATCATCTATTGCATTGGCCTCTTTAAAGGCCTTCTTCATGTTGTAGCCGGGTGCAATTACTCGAATATGAATGTGGTCGTCTTCATTTACCAGGATGCTTACGCTTTCGTCTTCGGAAATAATAAGTCCCGCAGGCTCCTTTTTACGCTTCATCGCAGGGGTTATTGTATGTGTTTCAATAAGACAATCCTTATCCACATTGGTCAGCTTGTCTACACGGCAGGAATAATAGTCCCTGCCCTCGCGGGCGCTTATGTCAGAGGTAAAGCCTCTCATAAGCTCCACCAGCTTCGTTGCCTCCTCCTCGGAAAGCTTCGAAGGAAAATTATACGAGGAAAGATTTCTCGCCAGACAAACACTGCCCGATAGTACTACATCATGATATGCATCTGTATCATAAAACCATTTATTTTTATGTCTTTTCATGTATACTGCGGATTAATCCTTTCCTTCCGAATTTTTCTTTCTTGTTCTTTTTGCAGCTTCCTTTTCAGTCGCAGGCTTCTTTGCGGCCTTTGCAGTCTTTGCGGATTTTACTTCGGCTCCCTTTAAAGTCTTCTCAGTGTCTTCCGCGTCCTTTTTAGAATCTGCAGAATGAATTATATCCCTAAGCTCTGCCGCAAGCTCGTAATTCTCCTCTTCAAGTGCAAGAGCAAGTCTGTTTTTAAGGTCTGCAAGCTTTGCCTCATCCATTAGCTCATTGCCTGCTGTATTATCTTCTTTTGCTGCGCCCTTTGACAAAGCGGCCTTATTCGAGGTCTTTTCAGCCTTCTTTTTGCCGGCAGTCTTTGATGCTACCTTTTTAGAGGTCTCTTTCGCAGGCTGCTCATTCAGGCTGCTCTCATCCACTCCGTCTGCCGCGGGTGTAAGTATCGCGGGCATACTCTGGAAATTATCCGAAATTTCAATAAACTTTGCATGTGCGGGCTCCTTGCCTGTATGCTGAAGTCCGCCCTGCATGGTCTTAAAATTCTTCGTAATAAGATTTGAAAATGCATTATAGCAGACAGGACAGCCCAGACGTCCGATCTTCAAAAATTCGGATTCGCTGGTTCCGCACTCAGGACAGCGTGTATCAATTCTCTTCTGAATGCCCGAACCCTCTTCGCTGTTGTCTTTTGCATATTTACTGAGAATTCCCGACAGAATACTTCCGATAGAAAGCTGTCCCTGGGCACCTCCCATAATCTCATTTAAGGGAACCGCAGTGTACTCAGATGCACAATCCTCGCACAAATGCTGCTCCTTTTTTTCACCGTTTACTATTTCAGTGTAAAAAATCTTCGCAGGTTTTGTCTGACAGATATCACAAAGCATTTTACACACTTCCTTTCAAGCTGTTATTCTTCGTCATCTTTTCCCGACTTAACGGCAAATCTGATAACGACAATCAGTAATATCATACTGATTCCGCTGAGGACCGCTATTATCAGTGTCATGGTTCCGAGACTCTTTTCGTAGCTTTCCTTCAGCTCCTTATTTTCCAAGTTTTCAGCAGCGTCCATGGGACTTACTATAGTTTCGGTCTTACCGGTATAACGCTGTATGGTTTTTTCCTTTCTGTCGTAACGATATAAAGCAGGCTCCGTGTCATATCGTTTGAGTACAAGAAGGAGGAAATCACCCTCTGTCTTATCTGAAGGGGCGTAGGCTGTGAGCCTGTTTCCGCTGACGATAATCGAGGTTTTAATATATCCGGCGGGAATTTCAAGCTCCTCCGGCTTTTCGGCCGCTTCATATTCGGTATCAGCGAAAATAAAGACCTTATCATCATTTTTTAAGGCATAAAACTTCCAGTGCTCATTTGCGGCCGTCTGTGTATCTGCCTCATTTGTACTCTGAACAGGACTATTATCTGCTACGTCTTCTGCAGGTTTTGTTTCTGTATCCGCGTCATTTTTGCTTTCGTTTCCGGACTGATTTCCGGCATCGGAATTCTCAGCCTCCGACGAATTATTCTCCGCCTCAGGCTCTTTTGAGCTTTCTTTTTCACGTACACAGTAAATGACATACTTCTGACTGCTTCCGTTTTCAGCCGTAACGGTTACCAGAACCCTGTTCTGTCCCACAGACAGTGAAACACCTGAAACGCTTACCGTAGCCTCGGGAGAGCTTGCCACCGCACTTACAAAAAGCTGCTCCGTGTCATAAGGGACCGTTGTATTATATTCAAATTCATCGGCAGTAAATCTGGGATTAAGCTTGCCGGGACTAATCTTCAGCGAAGAAAGAGAGGCATCCTTAGAAGCAGTCTGCGCCGCATCCACACCTATCATCAGTGAATTGCTGGAAACAGACATCAGATATCCCTCTTCCAGCTCATAAAGCTCAATATTATCCCTCAGCGATATATCCGCATAACCGCGGCCCACCGCCTTAAATCTAAGGACATATTTGCTTTCATTTCGTGATGAATCCATGTTATTATCGCTAATCTTCAGGATTCCCTCGCCGCCCGCAATTATGCTTACATCGCCTACGTATTCCAGGACATCGGGCGAATACAAAATATATGCCTGAAGGCTTCCGGGCGCGAGCTCCGAATTAACGGTCATTTCAACATCTACCCTGTCGCCCATAGAGTATTCGGTCTTTTCCGAAGAAAATGTAATATCCGCACTTGAGGCTCTGACGCCTGTTAAACAAGCGGCTGCGACGCATATAAAACACAGCGCCGCAGTTAAAAAAATATTTCTGACTTTAATTTTTATGACCTTGCCTTTCTCTGAATCACAATTTCATAAGAACCATAGAAAATCTGCTCGGTAAACAGCCTTATCGGCCGTCCGATTTCTAAAAAGATAATCACTCTGCGCTGCCGGCAGCTTCCTCGGCAGTCGCTGCTTCTTCATTTTCCGAAGCAACATCACTGTTGTCTGCACTCGTATCGCCTTCAGCACTACCCTCTTCGGGCTCGGTATTTTCAGGCTCTGCAGTCTCGGGTTCTTCTCTAACAATATTTATAATATATTTCCTTACATCACCGTTTTCAGCCTTAACCTTAACAGCGAAGCGGTTTTTACCAACCTCAGGATAAATATAATTATCACTCACGATTGTCGCAAGGGCCGATACCGTTGATGCACTGACCTTGATATAATCCGTATCGGAATCAACAATTATACTGTACTCATTTGTGTCTGCCGAAACCGTAAAGGTAGGTGTAAGTGCAAGCTTATCACCGTTCTTATCATAAAGAGCAAGGCTCTTTAACCAGTTATTCGGGTTGTACTTTTTCTCCGGAAGCGGGCATGCATTTTCGGGCATATTCTCGTAAATCGGAATAGAGAATACTATTGCAAGCTCCGCAGGATCCTCATATGCATTAAATACACGTCTTCCCTCCGAATAAGGAGCCTCAACATTTGCCATGTACTGGTGCCAGAAGTTGCCGCCGGGAGTCACATTAAATTTCTGAAGATAAATAGTATCCTGTCCGCGGTTAATATAATTATTGCCGATATAAAAGGCTCCGCCCAAAATTGACCTGAGTCTGTTGTTCCAGGGAATAAGGCAGTTCATGTTAAGCAGGCTGCTGCTCGAGCCTGTCTTTGCAAAATTCAGACCGTTCGCAATTGCACCACCTGCCGCGGTACTGTGATAAGCACCTATATTATAATAATTATAGAGGCCTTCAAGCCCCGAAACAGTACCCGTAACACTGTTGCTCATTGCGTTTGCACCGATGGTAACCTCCTGCTTTACTCTTGAAGCAAGATGAAGGGGGCTGACGCCTGAATATTCGGCTGCCATCATAAATGTATCCGCATATGAAATGCTTCTTTTTTCACCAAGCTCATCGGTGTACTCATAGGAAGCACCGTTCATGGCAGTATTTTTCAAAATCTTTTCTACGCCCTCCCTGGTCTGGAAGGAAGGATTATAGGTTAAAACCTCAAACTGGAAAACAGAAGCCTCATCAAGGAAGTTTCTGGGATCCATATAATACTCAACAGCTTCTCTTGATGCCGTAACCCATGAGGAACCGTCAAATACCGTAAAGGTATCGTTTTTCCAGCTGTAGGCACGTTCCGCAAGAGATTTCCATTCTACACTCTTTGTGTTCGGTAACAGGTTTACGCCCACCTCTGACTCAGCGTCAATGACCTTGCCCCAATCGAGCCCTGTTTTGTAGCCCTTGAATATCCAGCTTGGATATTTCTCATGAAGCAGTCGAAGGGGCTCTCTGTAGCTTTCGGGAAAACCCTCCTGATTCAGCCATTCATCAAAGGTGAGCACGGGCGGGACCGAGTCTGTCACCAGATTGACAAGCTTCAGATTTGCGTCCGTCTTCACATAGTTTTTATTTACATATCCGTAATATTCGCTGCCGTTAAACATCAGCCTGATAAAGTACCAGACATTTCCGTCAGCATCCGTTGTGCTTTCAACGACCTGAATCTTCTGGCCGGTGTAAATGAAAATCGGCGTTCCGTTCGATGAAAAAAGTGTTGAGGAAGAATACTTCGGTTCAAGCTTTACGCTTAAGGCTGCGGCATTTATTACTACCGCATTTGCATTTTCAAGCTCGTTTGAGGGCTTTTTATCAGTGTCAGGCTTATCGCCCTCATTTGTTTCCTGACCATTGCCTGCATCGCCGTTTCCTTCATTATTACCGTTGTCAACGGTGAAATCCTCGGGATTCTGAACGATTTCAGCATCGGGTTCTACGGGAACCTCATAATTAATTGTAAGTGTCGAAAGATTGGTTACATAATCTGTTCTTAATGATTTAATATAACCTGTATAAACATTATTATCCTTGTAGGTACATGTAACCTTCAGCCACTTATAGGATGAAGTCTGCTTTTCCGCAACCACGTTCAATACAGTACCCTTCGGAAGCTTCACAGTTGATTTCCCTGATGCTGTTTTTACCTTGCTGCTGCCGCTTGAAGCCTTGCTGTAAAGAACCTGCTTTGAATACTTATTCTTAACGGTAAGCTTTTTATCGTAATCAAGTCGGACATAATCACTCAGTACATAGCCTCTGACAGGTACTCCGTCCACCATTGCAACTACCCTGTACCAGCGCACCTTTTTATTAACGCCGTCTACCTTTATGGTATTAACGGTGGTGCCGACAAGCCAGATTTTATCGCCGTTCTTCAGGACCCCGAGCACGTTGCTTACGATACTTGAGCTCTGGCGCATGTTAAGAAGCTCTGCGGTAACCTCGCCTGTCTGTGAGAACTTAGTGCTTATTTCAAACTTTTCGCTGACGGTCGCAGGCTTTTCGTCTGTCTTATCAACGGTATTTACCGGCCTGCCGATTCCGTTTTCATCCGGATCCGCACCGTTTGTCTTCTCCTCAAGATACGGAGCGGTATCGGGCATCGAAACATTTGCATCACCCGTAAATTCAGCCAGACTTATCGAAGTAAATTCTGTATCCGTACTGATATAGCTTCCGAGCGAATAGCCGAGTGTCTTCTTTCCGTCAATAACCGCACTCAGGAAGTACCAGTCGTCCACCAGCTTATAAAGTGTAACCTCCTGGTCCTTAACCAATACAACCTTTTCGTTATTACTGTTGCAAATATTACTGTATGATGTGCCCGGACCGTTTCTCATATAGAGCTCCGTCGCAATAACCTTGCCCGTGACACCCTTTACGGCAGCCTCCGCTTTCCTGCTGACTGTCCCCGGAAGGGCCAGTGCCACGACAAGCAGAAGCACCATTATCCTTTCAAAATATTTTTTTGCCATTCTGCTTCCCCCAAATGTAAATTTGTTGAGAACAATTATAGTTCCTCTTTGTGAAATTACAGTGATTGTTTTGTAACATTATTGTAACCATTCATTCCTACAGCATGCCCATCAGATATGTAATCATATAGACAAGAAATGCAAAACCGTTCACTATTACTGCCGCATAGGGTATTTTGTAGCTTGCAAGATGCTGTCTTAGGCACTTTAACGACACTATAAAACCGATAAGTGTAACCACCAGCGCGCCTGTCGCCATAATTGCGAAAAGCTTAGGTGTCTCCTCCTTAATGCCTCTGTACACTATGAAAATAATGATCATCAGAAGACTCACGCCGCCGGTAATCAACGCCGCCATAGCCTTAGAGGGGGCACTTGTGTCCCTGAATTGTAATTTTTCGTCCTTCACTTTACTAACCAAACCTTTCTATTTACCCGCAATCTTTTTGGCAATTCCCTTTATAATGCTGTGCACAATATAACCCAGCATCGCGCCCGCCAGATTTAAAATAATATCGTCAACATCAAATACTCCGACCTTCGTCAACAGCTGCAGAAGCTCAACCACAAGGCTGAACAGCATCGCATGAAACGAGGTAAGAATAAAACCCGGTATATGCCAGGAATTTTCCCTGAATACACGCGGAACAAGGTATCCGAACGGCATAAAAATTGCCAGATTTCCGATAATATTTAAAATAAACATTGATGTTGTTCCCGAAAACCAGAAGCGTTTTATTTCGGCGAACGGCATCAGATTATATCTGTAATCGGTATGTACCTCAGTTCTGCCGAAAACATCACTGAAAAACAGGAAATACAGAAGAAAAGCGAGATAAACAGCAAAAATAACCGTATATTTATATTTTCTTTTTTTTGACCTGCTGCCCATATATATCCTTTTTATATCAAATCCAATGACAAACTATAACATATGATAGAAAACATGTATAATCCAGCATTGAATTTTAGTTGCATTTTAACAAACTATATTATACTATATTTGATAATCCAGTGCAAGTAAAAGGCAGAATGCACGAATAATTATTTTACGGCATCAAAAGAAAGGATAATCGCGCAATCATGAAGATTATAGATTTGTTAAAGGATAACAAGCCCCACCTCAGCTGTGAGCTCTTTCCCCCGAAAAAATGGGAAAATCTCGAGGCTGCGAAGACTGTTGTAGCAGAGATGGCCGCTCTCAAGCCCGATTACATGAGCGTAACCTACGGTGCGACCGGCGGAACCAGCAAGTACACCACAGACCTCCTCAGCGAGATTCAGACAAAGCATAAGATTCCGGCGCTCGGCCATCTTACCTGTGTGTCATCAGACAAGGCTACCGTTGATAATATGGTAAGCACCTACAAGGCCAACGGCATCGAAAATATTCTCGCTCTTCGCGGTGATATTCCCGCAGACAGCGGTTTTGAGCCCTCAAAGGACTTCAAGCACTCCTGCGACCTCATGGCCGAGATTAAGTCAATGGGTAACTTCTGTATAGCAGGTGCCTGCTATCCGGAGGGACATCCCGAGTCAAAGTCTGTTGAAGAGGACCTTGAATATACAAAGCTCAAGGTTGAAGCAGGCTGTGATTTCCTGATCACCCAGATGTTTTTTGACAACAATATTCTCTACAACTATATGTACAAGCTTATGAAAAAGGGTATTGATGTTCCGATTGATGCGGGAATTATGCCCGTTACCAACAAGGCTCAGATTGCCCGTATCATTTCACTTTCAGGCAACCTCGTACCTCCCCGCTTCAAAATGATTGTTGACCGCTTCGGAGACGATCCTCTTGCCATGAAGCAGGCCGGAATCGCATATGCAACAGAGCAGATTATTGACCTTTTCGCAAACGGTGTAAATTGTGTTCACATCTACACCATGAACCATCCCGAGGTTGCGGGCGAGATTTTCAAGAATCTTTCCTACATCGCACCCAGGGCAAACTAATCAGCTTCTATTTGTAATCAGCAAAATTCAGACAGCCGAATACAGCAGATGTGTTCGGCTTTTAAAAAATAAAAGGAACTCCGGCATATGGACGCAAAAATAAAGCTGCTATGCAAAAAGCTTTGTGACAACAAGGCTGAAATATACAGGTATCTGGGCTACAGTCTGGGTCCCGATATCGGCCCCTCATCAGGACTTGATCCGATAATCGAGGAAATATTAAACAGACTGAGCTCAGTCAGCACAGCCCACAGCGTATACAGGTCATTTATCCTTGAAATCAAAGGAAATACCTGCTGTTTCCGGGCTCCCGAAAGTCCCGAAGAAGCACTCACCGTTGACAGTACCGCATTAAGTCACCACCTTTTGGGCTGCCGCGAAGCGCTTCTTTTTTCCGCAAGCATAGGTCCCGGTGCCGACTCGCTTATCAGGCGCTATGCTGAAAGCTCCATGACAAAGCTTGCAGTGGTTCAGGCAGCGGGTGCAGCGCTCATTGAAGCCTATGCGGATATGGTCACCGATGAAATAAAAGAGACCTATCCCTATTTAAAGCCACGTTTCAGTCCCGGCTACGGAGACTTTGCCCTAAGCCATCAGACAGACTTCTTCAGACTGCTTAGTCTTGAAAAAAGACTCGGTCTGAGCCTTAACGATGCCTTTCTGATGAGCCCTTCAAAAAGCATTACAGCCGTTATCGGCATCAGTGATTCCGCAGATAAATGTGCAGCCTCAAAATGTGCGGCCTGCCCCAATGTAAACTGCGAATTCAGACAGCTATAAATTATACTGTGCAGCAAATTTTCTGCACCGGAAGGATTTGGTAAATATAATGAACATTCGAGAAATACTCGGAAAAGAGCTTCTTTTCCTGGATGGTGCAATGGGCACCCAGCTTCAGAAAAACGGTCTTCAGGGCGGTGATAATCCCGAAACCTGGAATATTCTTCACCCCGAGGTTTTACATTCCATTCACAGCTCATATCTTGATGCAGGCTCAAACCTTATCACAACAAACACCTTTGGCTGCAACAAATATAAGCTTGAGGGTACAGGTTATTCGGTTGAAGAGATTTCCTCAGCCGCCGTTGCTATCGTAAGAAAATCAATTGAAGAATTCGAGGCTTCTCACGAAGAAAACAGAGGAAAACACTTTATCACACTTGATGTCGGCCCTCTCGGAAAGCTTTTGCAGCCCATAGGCCCGCTTTCCTTTGATGATGCCGTTGAAGCCTTCGCAGAACAGATTAAAGCGGGTGCCGCCGCAGGTGCAGACCTGATTCTCTGTGAGACCTTTACGGACAATTATGAACTGAAGGCTGCCATACTGGCAGCGAAGGAAAACTGTGATCTTCCCATTTTTGTATCGATTGCTCCCGATGAAAACGGCCGTCTGCTTACAGGAGGTGACATAGCTTCCGTAACGGCAATGTGTGAGGGTCTGGGTGTGGATGCTATCGGTATGAACTGCGGCTTCGGCCCCAAGCAGTTTCTCCGTTTCCTTCCCAAGCTTACTTCTGTTTGCGAAACTCCTGTTTTTGTTCAGCCAAATGCTGGACTTCCCAAGGTTATTAACGGTAAAACTACTTTCGACGTTCTTCCGGATGAGTTTGCCGAGGATATTATCGAGCTCGTAAAGGGTGGCTGCTGCATTGTCGGCGGCTGCTGCGGAACCTCTCCCGACTATATCCGTGCAGAGGTTAAATATTGCAAAGAGCACTTTACCTGCGATGCTGCGGGCATTATCCCCGTTACCGCTCCCGAGAAGAAAAATCTTACCGTGATTTCATCATATACCCATGCAGTTTATTTCGGCGACAAGCCCCTTCTCATCGGTGAGCGAATCAACCCTACAGGAAAGAAGGCTCTCAAGCAGGCCCTTCGTGATAAAAATATTTCCTACATCATCAACGAAGCGATTGCAGAGGAGGATGCGGGTGTAGATATTCTCGATGTAAATGTCGGTCTTCCCGAAATCGATGAATGCGAAATGATGGAGCTTGCAATAAAGGAAATCACGGGTGTCAGTGCGCTTCCGCTCCAGATTGATACTTCAGACATTAAAACAATGGAAAGAGCCCTGCGAATCTACAACGGCAAGCCTCTTCTCAACAGTGTGAACGGAAAAGAAGAAAGCATGGAAGCGGTTCTTCCGCTTGCAAAGAAATACGGTGCCGCGGTAGTTTGCTTAACTCTCGACGAACGCGGAATTCCCGAAACGGTTGAAGAACGTGTGGCCATTGCGAAAAAGATTATCGAACGTGCCGCAGAATACGGAATCGACAAAAAGGATCTGCTTTTCGACTCACTTACAATGACGGTAAGTACGGATATTAACAATGCAAAAATTACACTTGACGCGATGCGCCTGATACGCAGCAGCTTCGGAGTTAACACTGTTCTCGGTGTTTCGAATGTCAGCTTCGGCCTTCCGTTAAGAAGCCTTATTACCAGCACCTTTTTCACTCTGGCTATGGATAACGGTCTCAGCGCCGGAATTATCAATCCGCTTGATGAGCGACTTATGGCGGCCTATGACTGCTATCTCACTCTCAAGGGCTATGACCGTCAGTGCTTAAATTATATTAACAAATACAATGGCAGAACCGATGCCTACAGTGTGGTTAAAAACGGTATCGTAAGCAGTGAGGTAGCTGCTGCAGGTGGCACAAACGCTGGGACTACTGCTGTAGAAAGTACTAATCAGGCCAATGAATCACCGCTCTTTAATGCAGTAGTGAGAGGCCTTCAGGAAAAGGCTGCCGAGGAATGTAAAAAGCTTCTTAAGACAAGCGACCCTGTCAATATTATCGACGGCAATCTCATTCCCGCACTTGATAAGGTCGGCAAAGCCTTCGAACAGAAAAAGCTTTTCCTGCCCCAGCTGCTGATGAGTGCCGATTCGGCAAAGGCCGCCTTTGACGAAATCAAAAAATATTACGCCGAGACCGGAAAACAGGGAAAGTCAAAGGGTACTGTTGTAGTGGCAACCGTAAAGGGTGATGTACATGACATCGGCAAAAATATCGTCAAGGTTCTTCTTGAAAACTATGATTTCACCGTAATTGACCTCGGAAAGGATGTTCCTCCCGAGCAGGTTGTAGAAACTGTTCTAAAGCATAACATAAAGCTTGTCGGTCTCAGTGCCCTTATGACCACTACCGTTGTCAGCATGGAAGAGACAATCAAACAGCTTCACGAGAAGGCTCCGTTCTGTAAGATAGTTGTAGGCGGCGCGGTTCTCACAAAAGAATACGCTGACAAAATCGGCGCAGACGCATATTCGGCAGAAGCAATGGCTACAGTAAGATACGCAAATGAGGTGTTCGGTTAATCCGAGCACCCCATTTTTTTGAGCTGTTGACTTAGTTTTTGAGCTATCGCGTTCGTTTTTGAGCCATCGAGTTCGTTTTTTGAGCTATCGAGTTCGTTTTTGAGCTATCGCCCCCGTCCCCAAGAGACCATCAGCAAATTAGTAATTCAGAACCCAGATTGCGGGACATATGGCACCTTCCGTATTATCTGCATCGAAGCCGTGAGAACGGATGATTCCGCTGGCACGGACTCCCGCCACCTGATCAAGTGCCTCTCCCGATGTACGTAACCACCACCAGGTGTTTCCGAAATAGCCCGGGGTATCACTGACATAGGCACCGTTTGCCCTGGCATATTCAGTGGCCTTTATTACTCTGGCGGGATCCTCCGCTTCAGGATTACTGTTGAAATATTTTGTAGCCTCCTGAACACTCAGTAAAAATACATAGTCCCATGTATCATCTCCCCCTCCGACGGAATAATCAGGATTTGCAGGATTCTCCACTACCGCAAGACCCACATGTTCTTTTTCCTCATCGTTAAAGGCAGTATAGTAAAAATCAGTATTGAGCCAGCTTCGAAGATCACTGTTTTCCCAGCTTACATCCTTCTTAAAATAACTGAAGGGCTTTGCATCCAGACCTTTTTTGCTCAGTAAGAGAAGGTACTCGCCCTGCTTGCGGATTACAAGCCATTCTATAGGCTCCGCACCGTTATCGCTGTTATTATCCTGTTCATAAAGACCAAATGTGATAGTATCTCCTACTTCAGGATCATTGCCAAAATACTTATTTACCGATACAGCTGCCTCTGTAGGTGCTGTCGTAGGTGCCTTTGTAGGCGCTTGTGTAGGCGCTTGTGTAGGCGCCTTAGTGGGTGTTTTTGTAGGTGTCTTTGTAGGCGCTTTAGTAGGCGTCTGATTTGATGAAGGCTGCTTTTCAGCCGCCTTTGTTACTGTCGCTGCAGTGTTTGGCTTGCCCGCGGCCGGCTTATTAGTTGACGGCTTTTGCGAGCTGCAGGACATCATCATTATCATTACAACAACTAAAAATGCCAGAACAGATACTATTATCACAATGATTTTCCCTACGGGAGATTTCTTCTTTTTAGGCGGCTGTTGAACAGTAACCGGTACCGGCACCTGCTGCATACTATACATTGCTGTGTCCTGCTGCGTCTGTGTTCCCGGACCCGGCATCTGCTGATTAGGAATCATTACAGTGCTTTCCAATTGCTGTGATGCAACCCTCTGCGATACAGACTGAGCCGGCTGCACGCTTACTCCCTGTGATACCTGCTGTACCGGCTGTGCGGTCACTCCCTGTGATACCTGCTGTACAGGCTGCGCGGACACTCCCTGTGATACCTGCTGTACAGGCTGTGCAGTCACTCCCTGTGATACCTGCTGTACCGGCTGTGCGCCTGAATTTTTGAAAATTCCGACGGTCTGATTTTCCTGTGCCTGACTCCTATTGAGAGTATTACGCACCTCTGACACTATATTAGAAGTATTTCCCCTGTTAATTCCTGCCATCGCAGGCGAAACAGGATGCTCGAATACACTATTATTATTGATTCCGGAAAAGAGCCCGTTCATCAGCTCCCCGACGTTTTGATAACGGTCACCGGCCTTCACGGCAAGACCCTTCATAAGCGCCTCTTCACTTTCGCGGCTAATATTTACACCAAGCTCCGAAGGACGCTTAAGCTCATCCTGAAACATACGCTGCGGCGCTTCATCAGGGGTAACCCCGGTAATACATCTGTAAATCGTTGCCGAAAGTGCATAAACATCCGTCCAGGGGCCCTGATTGCCCTTGCTTCTGTACTGTTCCTCAGGCGCATATCCCGGTTTAAGTATTATAGAAAGACTCTTCTGGTCCTGACCCGAAACATCGCGTGCCGCACCAAAATCAATCAGTTTTACAGCGGTATTTGTTATAAGGATATTATCAAGACTGATATCTCTGTGAATCATCCCCTGTGCATGAATCGTACTTAACCCTGACATTACAGGCTGAAGAAGAACAAGTGTTTCCTCGACCGACAGCTTTCCTTTTTCATCAAGGTACTGCTTCATTGACACACTATCCAGATACTCCATTATGATATATGCAGTATTGCTTTCCTCAAAAAAATCAACTACAGAAACAATACCCGGCTCCTCCGAAAACTTCGCCAGATTTCTCGCCTCGGTAAGAAAATTCTCCTTACCCTTTAGGAATATCGCATCACCGCTGCTGCCGCTTATTCCATGCAGAACGCTCTGGTCGGTATTATTTCGTGTCGCGTAGCCCGTAGGAAAATATTCCTTTATTGCCACTTTGCGCTGCAGAAGATTATCATAACCGATATATGTAATGCCGAATCCGCCCTGACCCAGAGCCATGCCCACCGTGTACCTCTTATTCAGAAGACTTCCCGGAGCCACGTGTTCCAGCGGAACCTCAACATTTGCAGGTTTACCGCAGCTATGGCAAAACTTTTCATTATCCTTAATCATATTCATACACGAATAACAAAAACGCATAATGAATCACCTCTCAATTTATCCTTTATCTGTTAGATTTTGAGCCCTTGACCCCGTCCCCAAGAGACCATCAAAGCACCTCCGTCAGCCCCCGGAAGATACACAAATGAGGTGTTCGGTTAATCCGAACACCTCATTATATTATGAGCCATCGACCCCGTCCCCAAGAGACCATCAAAGTCTTTCCTTAAGCTGCTGTCCGAGCTCCTCGTAGCCGGGCTTTCCGAGAAGAGCAAACATGTTCTTCTTGTAGCTCTCAACACCGGGCTGATTGAAGGGATTTACACCAAGGATATATCCGCTCACGCCGCATGCGAACTCGAAGAAGTAGAAAAGCTGTCCGAGTGAATGCTCGTTTCTCTCAGGAATATTTACAAGAAGCTGAGGTACACCGCCGTCTGTATGAGCAAGCTGTGTTCCCTTCATTGCGCTCTTATTAACGAAATCAACTGATTTTCCTGCAAGGTAGTTAAGACCGTCAAGATCAACTGCCTCCTCCTCAAGAACAATCTCCATGGGTGCACCGTCAAGCTCCATAACTGTCTCGAACATGGTTCTCTGACCGTCCTGGATGAACTGACCCATTGAGTGAAGGTCTGTAGTAAGGTCTACCGCTGCGGGGAAGATACCTCTCTGGTCCTTGCCCTCGCTCTCGCCGTAGAGCTGCTTCCACCACTCTGCAACAAAATGAAGCTGAGGCTCATAGTTTGCAAGAACCTCAATAGACTTGCCCTTACGAAGAAGGATGTTACGTGTAGCAGCATACTGTAATGCAGGGTTCTGCTCATAATCTGCCTCGAGACAGATTTTTCTCATCTCCTGAGCACCCTCCATAAGCTTTGTGATATCAGCACCGCTTACTGCGATGGGAAGAAGACCAACGGCTGTAAGAACAGAAAATCTTCCGCCTACATCATCAGGAACGATAAAGCTCTCATAGCCTTCCTCTGTAGCAACCTTCTTAAGAGCTCCGCGAGCCTTATCTGTTGTTGCGTAAATTCTCTTGTTTGCCTCTTCGCGTCCGTACTTCTCGATAAGCTTCTTCTTGAATACACGGAATGCGATTGCGGGCTCGGTTGTTGTACCTGACTTACTAATCATATTGATTGAGAAATCACGGTCACCGATTACATCCATAAGCTGAGCCATATACTGTGTACTGATGCTGTTGCCTACGAAATAAATCTCGGGTGTCTTACGGATTTCCTTTGAAACTGTGTTATAGAAGCTGTGACGAAGGAATTCAATGGCTGCACGGGCACCAAGGTAAGAACCTCCGATACCGATTACAAGAAGTACCTCTGAATCAGACTTAATCTTCTCAGCTGCCTTCTGAATTCTTGCGAACTCATCCTTATCATAGTCTACGGGAAGGTCAATCCATCCAAGGAAATCATTTCCTGCACCATTCTTCTCAACGAGTGTCTGCTTAGCTGCAAGAGCAATGCTCTTCATGTTATCAAGCTCGTTTTTGCTAACGAATACGCTTGCTGCAGCATTGTTAAAAACTACATTCTTCATAATTCACTGCATGTCCCTGACATGCTACCTCCTTAGAATCTTTGTTTATAAAGCAATATCTAACAATTCAATACAAATGTATGCTCATTATACATTTATATATCGCCTGTGTCAATCTTGTATCTTTTATAAAATCACAATACTTCCGGGCTCTGCCGCAGATTTTGGGCCTAAAGCACAAATTTGCGTACAAAAATTAAGCCCATCATAAAAGCAGATCAGATTGCATACATAAGGATAGCGCCTGCCACCGCCGCATTCAGCGATTCAATCTGCCCGCACATCGGAATAAACACTCTTTC
Organism: Lachnospiraceae bacterium; assembly: GCA_024403355.1. Classification (GTDB taxonomy): domain Bacteria; phylum Bacillota; class Clostridia; order Lachnospirales; family Lachnospiraceae; genus RUG11977. Next base: position 5,821 of record JAKSRW010000028.1, on the reverse strand, counting down.
GTCCGCTGCCAAAACCGCCGCATCAGAAAGTCCGTTCCCTTCATTTCCGATCATAACCGCAGCATCTGCATTAAAGCTGACATTTTTATAGTTATTTCCTCCATGAAGATATGCCGCATATACCCTTACACCGCTTTTCTTCAGTTCCTCCACCGCTGCGGGGAAATCCTCGGCATAGACAAAAGGAACTCTGAAGCATGAGCCCATAGTCGAACGGATTACCTTCGGATTAAAAATATCCGCGGTTGCGGCACTCATGATAATGGCATTTATGCCGGCAGCCTCCGCTGTCCTGACCATGGTTCCGAGATTTCCCGGATCCTGAATATCCTCAAGCAGAAGATACTTTTTCCCATCTCCCGGGCCTGCCGGATTTTTTTCTTCCTTTGCAGCCTTCAGGATTTCATCAAGAGTGTACTCGGGCTTTTTTACTATAGCCAGAATTCCCTGAGAGGATACCGTTCCGCTGATATCATCAAAGACCGAAGCCTTTACGGTCTCATAATTATATTTTGTAATATCTGTCTCGAGCAAAGAAGAATCAAAGGCCTCACTCATATATATCGTATTAATATAATCGGGTGCGTATTTTATGGCATCCTTTACGATACGAAGCCCCTCAATTACAAAGAGCCCGCTTGCATCCCTTTCCTTTTTTGCCTTTATCAGAGCCGAAATATTCTTTAACTGAGCATTTTTACTGCTCGTAATCATTTCCTTCATGTTCTCTCCTAACGCAACGAATGCAATGAGTTGCCCGGCAAATAATCATCGCTTCTCATCCGGTCAAACAATACTGATTTCACATAAGCCGCCTTCAATCTCACCGTCAGCACTTATTTTAACTATTGCCCTGCCCTTATCATATCCGCTTCGGATAATGGCGCTGGCATGTCCCCTGTAACTTACTGTATTGGGATCTGAATATAGTTCATCGGTTATCGGATTGCCTGTACCAAAGGCTGCCAGAGAACCCACACCGTCAAATTCAGCCTTAAGCGCTACTGCCGCATCCGGAACCAAATTTCCGTCCTCATCCAGAACATCAATCGAAATATATGCAAGATCGTGGCCGTCCGCCTTAATTTCACTTCGTTCAGCAGTCATAACTATTTTAGCGGCCGCCTTCGTGGTTGCGATGCAGTCACGACTTATCTCTGCACCCTTACGGTAGCTTACCGCCTCCAGCTTACCGGGGCGATATATCGTATCAAAATGTACCGACTTTGGCAGCGGCCTATCCGTATCGACAGGCTTTCTGCCAATGGATTTTCCGTCTAACAGAAGCTCCACCTCATCAGCATTTGAAAATACCACCACATCTACCGGCTTATTAATATAATCCGCATAATTCCAGCATTTCTCTACATCAATAAAGCCCCACATACTGATGACTTCAACCTTGCCGTAGTTTTTAGGATGCTGAACATAAATATGTGTCTTTTCGCTTCCCCACACAACGCTTCTGTAAGCGCCCTGCGCCAACATACGTCCCGTGATATCAAAATCCGCATCATTTGATGTTCTCCAGGGGTAGGGTGAGGTTTCGGGAGGCATAATCTCCCAGGGCTTTTTCTTTGCTGCAGGGTCATCTGCGTCCGCAAAAATCGATTTTCCGATGCCTGCTTCTCCGATATAATCCCATGCGGTCCAGGTGAACTCACCGATTACATAGGGAAGTGACTCAACCAAAGGCCATCTGAAACCGATTTCCTTGGGGAAATTTTCCGAACCGAGGATAACCCTTTCAGGATAAAGCTCATGGTCCTGCTCATAGAGGTCCTCCATGTAATTATAACCCACAATATCAAGTCCGTTTGTAAAGGGCTCAGTACCCTTCTCCCAGCTGATGCTAAGGTTCTCATCCTTTGCATTCTGGCTCTGGTTCTGTCCCCTTGCCAGATAATCATCAAGTCCGCTCCAAAACGAGCAGATTCCGTTGCTGATAGGTCTTGATGCATCAAGACTCCTAATCTTTTCAGCAATCTTCGTTGCTTTGGTATAACCGTTATTCAAGCCGCCGCGCTCCGGAATCTCGTTGCCGGTCGACCAGATTATTACCGAAGGGTGCACCCTGTCACGCTTAATAAATGCGGTCAAATCGGACTCCCAGCAGCTTTCAAAAAACATGTTGTAGTCACCGGGTCTCTTACCCATGCCCCACGCATCGAAGGCCTCATCAAAGATATACATACCGATTCTGTCACAGGCCTCTACCAGTGCAGCCGAGGGCGGATTATGAGCGGTTCTTATTGCATTAAAGCCGTTTTCCTTAAGCTTTTTGATTTTTCTGGCTTCGCTCTCATACAAGGATACCGCACCGAGCAGACCGTTGTCATGGTGCAGGCAGCCGCCTTTAAGCTTGGTAACCCTGCCGTTTATTCTAAGACCGTGAACCGAATCCGCGCTAATTGTTCTCACACCGAACAGGCATGAAGCCGCGTCGCTTACCGGACATTCATTTTTAATAAAATGGGTACGGTAAACACCCATATCAACCGCTGTTACCTTAACCGTGTAAAGGTTAGGGTTCTCAGCATCCCATAAAAGAGGATTCGCAAGATTTATATTCATTCTTGCGGTTTCTTTACTTTTGGCATTTACCTGAATCACTCTTTTTGTTACCGCTTCTACCTTATCGCTGCCCTCTTTGTAAAGAGCCGCAGTAATCTCTGTAAGCCTGTTTTCAGCCGTGTCATTTGAAATATCCACCAAAGCCTCCAGAAAAGCAATATTGTCTTCTACAGACTTTGTATACATGTAAATACCGTCAGGCTCAATATGCAGCTTAGGGCTGTGGCAGAGATTAACGCTTCTGAAAAGTCCTGAGCCCGAGTACCATCTGGAACTCGGCTGAACTCCTGTATTAACATTTATTGTAATTCTGTTTTCGGCACCAAAAGTTACATAATCCGAAATATCAATATAAAAAGGTGAGTATCCGTAATGATGCTCACCTGCTTTACTGCCGTTTATATCGATAGTGGTATGCATCATAACGCCGTCAAATTTTAATCCAATGCATTCATTCTGCCATTCAGCCGGAATAAAAATATTCCTGGTATAGCTGCCAAGACCGCCCTCAAAATATCCTGAATCATACTTTGCGGCCGCGTCCGGCTTTACCGCGGTAGAAATCATTCCGTCATGCGGAAGATTTACCTCTATGCCCGGATCTGAATCTATCATACCGATAGAATCGACAAATGAGCGTCTGAATACCCATGCCTTATCGAAATTAATATATTCCATTTTCAAATTTCCCCCCTAATACAGCTGCATAGTAATTAGCTGTACAATACCTATATTCTCCGATTAATGTTATGCCTCAGCTTCACTCATTTTCAAAAGCTTTGCTGCCTGGTCTGCGGCAGTAAGGCTGTCAACAAGCTGCGTAAGGTCCCCATTCATAACATCATCAAGTGTATATAACGTAAGCTTAATTCTGTGGTCGGTGCAGCGGCTCTGAGGGAAATTATAGGTTCTGATTTTTTCAGAACGGTCTCCTGTTCCTACCTGACTGCGTCTCGCCTCAGCCTCTGCATCATGCGCTTTTTCAAGCTCGAGCTCATAGAGCTTTGCACGAAGTACACGAAGCGCTTTATCGCGGTTTTTAAGCTGTGACTTCTCATCCTGACAGGAAATAACAATACCTGTGGGAATATGGGTCAGACGAACCGCAGAATCTGTCGTATTAACGCACTGTCCGCCGTTACCGGAAGCACGGAATACATCAAACTTACAGTCATTCATATTAAGCTCAACATCAACCTCCTCCGCTTCGGGCATAATTGCAACCGTAGCAGTTGAAGTATGAATACGTCCGCCCGACTCCGTAACCGGAATTCTCTGGACTCTGTGAACACCGCTTTCGTACTTGAGCTTCGAGTAAGCACCCTTTCCGTTAACCATGAAAATGACTTCCTTGAAGCCGCCGATACCGCTTTCATTAAAGGATACAAGCTCTATCTTCCAGCGCTGCGCATCCGCATATTTGCTGTACATTCTGTAAAGCTCGGCAGCAAAAAGAGCAGCCTCGTCTCCGCCCGCACCGCCTCGGATTTCCACAACAACGTTTTTTTCATCATTGGGGTCCTTGGGTAAAAGAAGTATCTTTAATTCATTTTCAATCTCGGGAATACGCTGCTTTGCTTCGTTAAGCTCTTCCTTAAGCATTTCGCGCATATCCTCATCATTTTCAACATCAAGCATTTCAAGACTTTCGTCAATAACCTGCTTTGTTTTTTTATATTCTCTGTATTTATCAACCAGCGCTCCAAGCTCGCTCTGCTCACGCATCAGCTTTCTGAAGCGGGACTGGTCATTTGTAACACCCGGCTCAGCAATCTCGTTCTGAATCTCTTCAAAACGTCTCTCCAGGTCCTCTAATTTATCAAACATCTAATCTTCCTCCAACAACTCTCGAGGCCCCTGTCAGGTCATTGTAAACCTTAACCTCCGTAAAACCGCCCTGCTTCATCAGCTCCGAAACAGCCTCACCCTGGTCGTCATCTATTTCCATAATCAGCCACCCCTTTTCCAAAAGGTATTCGGGTGCTTCTTTAACAATTCGTCTGTAAAAAATAAGTCCATCGGCTCCACCGTCAAGCGCAAGCTTGGGTTCGTAAACATTTACCTCAGGCATAAGAACCGGAATTGAGCCGGCCTTCACATAAGGCGGATTTGCCGTAATGATATCAAAATGTCCGCTGATATTTTCAAACAGATCACTTTGAAGAATTTTAACCTCTACATGCCTTGGTCTGTTAATTTCAAGATTTTTTTCGGCAACCCTGATTGCACCCTCTGAAATATCTGAAGCCGTAACTCTGACCCTTGCGGGAATTTCATGCCCGCATTCGGCATATTCACTAAGGATTTCATCCACAGCCAGTGCCGTCGAAACAGCCACGCAGCCGCTGCCGGTACAAATGTCAAGAATATTCAGTTCAACCAGCTTTTTTTCGGACAAACTAAGAGCCTTTGATTTTTTAACAATCTCATTTCCCGCGGCCTCAATAGCCTTCTCGGTAAGCAGCTCAGTATCCTGTCTGGGAATAAGCACGTCTGAATTCACAATAAAATCATGACCCATAAACTCCTGACTGCCAAGAATATATTGAAGCGGTTCACGCTTAAGTCTTCGTTCCAGCATCTCTTCAAAGGCATGCCCCGACTCTTCCGGCATCTCATCAAAGATAGCTGCAAAAAGCCTGCTCCGCTCAAGTCCCGAAGCTGCAATAAGCATAAGCTGCACATCAATATCGGCATCCGGAACACCGGCTGCCTCAAGCCTTTCGATTGCAGTTTTCTTCACATCAATATATCTCATGTCCGACAGTTATTTCTTTCCCTTTTTCTTAGACTTTTTATCATTATTCTGCTGCTTTGAGGAATTTTCCTTCTCTGCCGCAGCCTTCTTCTCTTCAGGCTTTTTACCTACAAAGTATCTGTCAAGTGCATTGAGAACGTCATCATCCTCATCCGCATCATCAACTATATTAAGATGGTCAACAGTCTGAACATAAACATTGCTTCTGTTGGTAGAAGTGTAAAGTCCGCTCATTTCAGGCTTCTTGCCCGAAGCGTTTTCCTTGTGCTCGGGACGCTTGAAGAAGCTGTTCATAGGGTCTGTATCCGTATCATCCTCTGCTTCCGCAGACTTCTTCTCTGAGGCTACGGCACGGCCTGTATTGTTAGCCTTTTCTTCTGCCTCTTTCTTCTGCTCCTCAGCCTTCTTTGCCGCCTCTGCCTTCTGCTCCTCAGCCTTCTCTGCCGCCTCTGCCTTCTGCTCCTCAGCCTTCTTTGCTGCCTCTGCCTT
>JAKSRW010000027.1 GCA_024403355.1 Lachnospiraceae bacterium | reverse complement strand
AATATCTATCTCTCCTAGCGGAGTAACAAGTTTCATTCTTAATCATTCTCCTTTTTTAGTCGCACTACAAAATCTGAATTTACGGTAGCCCGTATTGTCAAAATAATAGTAAATATCGTATAACCTGACAACTCATATAAATTTACTACTTAATAAATCTAAGTAAGAATTCCGTAATACCTACAATCATAAAACCTTTATCATCAAGCATCTCTTTAATCGGCTTATTGACTACTATTATCTTTTGAATTTGATCATTCAAAAGAATATATGGGCGAATTTCTCTTTCCTTTGTCTTAGCATCTGTCATATCAGCAGTAACCTGTATATACATTCTTCTGTTTCCTTTTACTGCGTAAAAGTCCACTTCGTTTGTCTTTCTAACAGATTTACCATTTACATCCTTTTCAATCGAATCAAATTCGCCTACGCACACTGAATATCCATTATACTGTAGTTCATTAAATACAATGTTCTCCAGCATCTGCCCTTCATCAGGATATACAAAATTCAATCTGGCATTTCGTAATCCGGTATCTTCAAAATAATACTTACGCAGAGCCCCTATTTCCTGTCTTCCCTTTAAATCAAATCTCCTTGCCTCTCGTATTAAAAATGAATCTTTAAAATAATCTATATATTTCTCTACAGTATGTTTATCTATTCCTTCTTTTTTTACACTCTTATATGTATTTGCAAGTTTCTCTGAATTAAGTAATTGTCCTGTCGATTCACTCAGAATATTACATAGTTCGTCTAAAGACTCACTTTTTCTTAAATGATTTCTTTCAATAATATCTCTGAAATATGTCGTTTCAAAAAGATTCTTCAAATATTCTTTCTTTTCATCCTCCGCCTTTAAGACAGCAAGCGGCATTCCACCATACTGCATATATTCGTATATTGCTTCTATTTCAGATATTCCTCTGTATTTATAAAACTCATCAAACGAAAGTGGAGCAATGGTAATATTAACTGCTTTATCTCTAAATTCTGTAATAATGTCTGAAGATAACATTTTAGAATTAGAACCTGTAACATACAAATCTATATTTTTTTCTCTCGATAATCCCAGAATTACATCAACAAATGAGACTATTTCTGTATCATTTGTCTTTGCCGGTATAATTTCACCTTTTGTAAGTGATGGATTGAGTATATTGAAAACCAGCTGTATTTCGTCAATAAAAACATAATACATACTACTATCATTGCAAAACTCTCGCACGTATTTACCTAATGCTATAGGATTTCTATATAATACATTTCTATCATCATCAAGCTCTATAACCAAAATGTGATTTTTATCTATTCCTTGTGATATTAAGTACTCAATATATATTTCTTTCAGCAAGTACGATTTACCACATCTTCGCATTCCGGTAATCACTTTGGGAAAACCATTATCCTTATTACCAATCAATTGCATTAAGTATTTCTCTCTATTTATCATTTAATCACCATTTCTGTAGAATTCTACTATTTTTGTAATTATAGTGTACAATTAATTTATAAATAATGCAATATAATAATCGACAAAATTGTAGATTTCTACGTTTTTGTCGATTACTCAATCAAAAAAAGTTAAACACAAGAAAGAACGACGCTTCCAATTCAAGTGTTTTCCTCACAAATTCATATTCGTCACTTTCCCTTAATCGCCTGAATTCTTAAAATTGTAAAGACCGTAAAGAAATCAAAAAGTCGCATCATGGCTAACCCACGATGCGACCGGTTGTTAAATTCTGTCAGTTTGGGTTTCAAATCATTGTATGACTCTTTCTAGGGTCTTCTGCAGAATATAATCTCCGATTATATTCTGCCAATTTTACTTTCGAATCATTGCATGATTCAACACACAAGTTTTTTCTGCAGAATATAATCTCTGATTATATTCTGCCAATTTTACTTTCGAATCATTGCATGATTCGGAAGTAAAATTTATTACCAAATAGAGTTCTCCCTTGCTCTAGCGCCGTATGCATACTCCTCATACTCACGCTCGGGAAGGGGCTCTGAGAATGCGAAGCCCTGAATCATATCACAGCCTGCGCTTCGAAGCATCATGGCCTGCTGCTTATTCTCAACACCTTCGGCTACTACGTCAATGTTAAGACGCTTAGCCATTTCTACGATACTCTGGATAACGTTCTGACCACGGTCTGTCTTCTCAGCATTAAGAAGGAACTTACGGTCAATCTTAAGCTCGTCTACAGGTACGTTATAGAGAGTGTTCATTGAAGTGCTGGCTGTACCGAAGTTATCCATTGATACCCTGAAGCCATGCTCCTGCATGTCCGCCATGATTCCCTTCAGAATCTCCATATTGTCGGCAACTACTCGCTCTGACATTTCGAAGATAATCAGGTGAGGCGGAACACCGTAATTTTCAGCGATTGCGGCAGCCTTTTTAACAAAATCCGGGTCAAAAAGGTTCTGCTGTGAGATATTAAGTGAAAGAGGCATTGGTCTGTAGCCCTTGCCCATCCAAACCTTAATACGTCGACAAAGCTCCTCGAGCATGTACATGTCGAGCTTTACGATGAAACCGTTCTTCTCGAAGGTTCCGATGAAACGTCCTGGCATCATCAGCTTCTTTGTGGGATGCTGCCAACGGATAAGTGACTCGGCACCGTTCTGAAGACCTGTATTTACATCAAATTTAGGCTGCAGGTAAACCAGGAATTCGCGGTTCTCGAGAGCATCGTACATATCGTTCTCGATTTCCTTCTCGTCCATCGCCTGCGATTCCATTTTACTGGTATAGAATTCAACATTACTGAATGAATTTGTCTTTGCACTCAGATATGCCAAACCTGAACGGCGCATCAAAGTATCATAATCATTCACCTTTTTCTCGGCACAGGCAACACCGAATCTGAATGCAAGTGTGTACTTATCATTTGCACCGGTCTGTCTGTTTACCGCCTCGAGCTCGGTAGCCATGAATTTAAGTCTGTCTTTAAGCTCCTGCTCACTGTGGTAGGCAAGAAGCATGTCGTATTCCTCACCGAAGTTGTGGCAGAAATACTCATTTCTCTTAACGCCGGCCTCGAGAATCTGTGAAATATCCTGAAGCATTCGGCTGATTTCTTCCTCACCGAAGAAGTCCTTCAGGTACTCGTACTTTGCAATACCCATCTGTACGATCGCATACTGCGTCGCATTTCCGGCCTTCTGCAGAGCTGCGGAAGCCTTCTGGCGGAAGAAGTTGCTGTTCATAGTTCCGGCAACCTGATCAAAATATGCCAGATTGTACATTCTGTTACTCTTGTTTGTCTCAATGTAAGAATATACACCAAGTCCCAATGCAAGTACCACGGTAAGAATTGCAAGCACCCAGGCACGCATGTTGTAATGATTTACCTTATCATAATCGTAGAAGCCAAGCAGTGTCTCTTCATCGAGAATGAGCATTACGCCCCACTCGCTTGAACCGGTAATTCCCTGATAAGCCATATAGTAGGGTCTCGGTCCAAAGGTCTCTGTGGTAAGATCCTCATCTACTATGGCAAAAAAGGTTCTTCCCTGTCTTACGATAGTGTCAAGACGTGACTTGATATCGGAATCCTTCTCAAAAATATCGAGAATGGTCTTATAGCCCTTGAGGTCAACGCCTGCTGTAACAATAAGGGGAAGACCGCTTCTGTCAAGCATTAATATCTTCTCTCGACCACGATAATTACTGATGGTCATATTTTTTCTGAGAAGTGACTCGGGAGCACTGGCTCTGATTACTCCGACTACTCCGTCATTGCTTACAACGGGGACATTCCACATAAACTGCTCGTCATCCTCGCTTGTAAAGCCTGATTTTGTAATTGTTGTATCATTGATTAATGCTCTGGAATAGTAAGGACAGAAGGAAACATTGTACTTGGCACCGTCAGCAGTTTTCGCATTGCCGTGAGTATCACAGTAAAGAATTTCCTCAAGCCCCAGCTTTTCCTTAAGCTGCTCAAGCATAATGAAAACGTCCTTTTCGCTACCGCTTTCATCAGCTGTACCTAATCCCGCAAGCGCGTCGGCCGCGCCTGCGAGATTATCTGTAACCTTAGAAATTGTATCCTGCATTTTTGAGGAAAGTGTCGAACACAGCAGCTGGAATTCATGTGATGCATCCGAAGTCCTCATTACGCCTTCGTTTCTGTTTTTGTAGGAAGTTCCGAGGATGAGACATCCAACCAGTCCCACTACGATTACGAATATGAGTATGTATCGTGCTTTCATCGCTCAGTTTCCTTTCTCTTTCTCAGAATCAGAATGGCTGTAAGTCCGGCTGCCGCAACAACTGCTGCGATTACGAGCCATATACCGCCGTTGAAGCTGTTCGCATCCTTGGCGCCCTTACCGTCATTATTGATCTGGTAATTAATAATATGTCCTGCGGATGATATCTTCTTGTTTACCGAAATGAGTTCCTTTTCGGGTTTACTTAAGAATTCATCCTCGTTGAAGAGCTCGTAGCTTCCTGTTTCAGGATTGTAAACAGTTACGAAGCTCGTTCTGTTGCCTGTTAACTCGTCAGGAGTGGGTCTGCTGCCTGCTGCAGGAGCTCCGTTTGCCTTATCGGCTGTATCACCGTTACCCTTGCCGCTTCCGTTTCCATGACCGCTTCCGTTCGCTGCGCTTGTTCCGTCGCCTCTTCCGGCACCGTCCGTGTAAACACCACCATGACCATTGCCCTGACCGTTTGTACCGGTCTTATCAGTATTATTGATAATTATTCCTGAATCAATAGCGGCTGTTCCGTTGCCGATATTGCTTCCGGACTCTGCAGAACCGATGATTCCGTCTGCATTTACAGCTGCTTCAGCAGTAGTTGTACTGTATAAACCTGCTGTACCCTTGAAACCAAAGCTGCTGCTGTAATATCTGTTTGTATCATTTATTGAGTAGATATCGTAAAGCTTGCCTGCTCCGGCTGCGTTGTCTGCTGCACCGCTTCCGGCTCCTGAACCTTCCGCTCCGTTTCCGGCTGCTTCTGTTCCTTCGCCTTCTGTACCGGCTCCGCTTGTTCCGCCTGCTTCGCTGCTTCCGGCTCCTGAACCTTCTGCTCCGTTACCGGCCGCTTCTGTTCCTTCGCCTTCTGTACCGGCTCCGCTTGTTCCGTCTGCTGCACTGCTTCCGGCTCCTGAACCTTCTGCTCCGTTTCCGGCTGCTTCTGTTCTTTCGCCTTCTGTACCGGCTCCGCTTGTTCCGCCTGCAGCACCGCTTCCGGCAGCTGAACCTTCCGCTCCGTTTCCGGCCGCTTCTGTTCCTTCGCCTTCTGTACCTGCTTCGCTTGTTCCGCCTGCTGCACCGCTTCCGGCTCCTGAACCTTCCGCTCCGTTTCCGGCTGCTTCTGTTCCTTCGCCTTCTGTGCCGGCTCTGCTTGTTCCGTCTGCTGCACCGCTTCCGGCTCCTGTGCCATCAGCAGCTCCGTCGGCATGGCTTGTACCGTCAGCAAAGCTTGAACCGTCGGCATATACACCGCCGTCAGCGTACTGGCTTCCGTCACCCTCGCCCTTGCCATCGGCAATTGCTCCGGCTCCGCTGCCATCAGCTGCTGTTCCGTTTCCGTCACCTGTACCATCCGCATAGGAGCTTCCGTCCTCGACGCTGCTTCCGTCTGCTTCGGCACCTGTTGTCTGGTCTGTTGTAGCTGTGCCGGCAGCATTTTCACTGCCTGTGGCTTCTCCGGTATTTCCGGCCTGACCTGCACCGCTTACACCGTTTCCGGCTCCTGCTGCGCCTGCTCCGTCGCCAAATGCGCTTCCGTCGCCTGTCGCAGTTCCGTCTGAATCATTACCGTAATCCGCACCCTCAGCGCCGCTTTCTCCGATGCCTGAATCTGACGTTCCTCCGCCCAGACCTGTACCATCGGCAATCTCGCTGCCGGCTGCATTTCCTGTACCGTTTTCGTCGGAAGCGCCATCAATTACCGCGCTGCCGGCCTCTGTATTATCTCCCGAAATGACCTCACCTGAACCGATTCCGCCGCCGTAATTCTCGCCGGCTTCAGCAGTATTTCCTGTTTCATGTGAAGCATTTCCGCTTTCAGCGTTTCCGCTGCCGTTATTATCCTTATTGCCGTTTCCGGTCTGTTCAGCAGCGTGGCTTCCCATATTACCGTCCGGCTTATCAGCTGAACTATAGTCAGAACCGGGCCTGTTTTCTCCGATTCCGTCTCCGTCGGTCTGCTCAGCACTTCCGCCCTGAAGACCGCTCATTGCCTCGCCGTCATCAGCGTCTGAGGACTTATCCGTCGTTTCAGGTGAACCAACCGTTGTGGGAACCTCAAGCTTAGGCTTTGAACTATAGTCAATCGCCGAAAGGGTTGCAGCCATTGAATATACCCTGTTATAGGCTTCTCTGTAATCTGTACCCTCGTTGTTATCATTCCTGCTGAATATTGACAATATTCCGCCTGACTCAGCTTCCTTGCCGCCGAGCAGCTCACCTGTAATGTAGTTGAAGTAAGCCACAAGACCATCGTTGTATCTTACAACCACATAAGGTGATAATGCATTCTTCGAATTGCTCATCTGAACGATTCCGCTGTTCACGAAGTTTTCGGGAAGCTTGAAGGCCGCATCAAGCATTACGTCAATATAACCGCCTCTGTTCAGTACCGCAAAGTAAGCATGGCTGTCATCCGCTGAAAGCACATAACTGTCTGCGACACTGTTCTGGCTTGTTCTGATTGCCTGAAGTGTCCTGCCGTCAGTATAAACCAGATATCTGTCTCTTACTACCTTTTCGCTGCCGGTCAGAATAATTGAGTAGCTGTTAAATACCGCAACCTTCTGTCCGTTATATTCAGCCTCGGCAATAGGCTTAATTGCAAGTCTGCTGCCAACGCTTAAATCAGCCTTTTCATACTTTCCGCTTCCCACATTGTAAAGCTCGCCTTCTGCAGTTAATGCATAGCCGTCCCACATATGTACGAAGGTTCCGTAAATATTTCCGCTGCTGCCCGAGATACCCTGTGATGTAATGTAATAGTAAGCATTTTCATATACCATTACATTCTTTGCCAAATCATCGGGATACCAGGTGCGTGATGTTGTTACACCGTTCTGTTTAACCGTCAGATCAATCTGACTTCTGTAATCGTAGCCGAGAGTAATGGTTCTCTCACTTACGACTCCCGTCAGCTCCGCATCTCCGAGTGAAATACTGTACTCAGCTGTTTCATCAATCTTGCCGAAGTCAATATTCACTGTATTAATGCCCGAAGGATATACAGAAACATCAGCTGCATTCTTCTGACTGCTGTCACCCGCTACAAGACGGCTGCCCAAAAGCGGTGAGCCCTGAGACTGTCCGCCGGCCTGTCCGCCTTCGGCCTTAACAAAACCGGGGATAGGAATCATAGGCTGATCCTTCATAATCTTTGAAGCAGTTGTAACGGTTGAACCGTTTGCATCCTTTATACGATATGCCGCCTGCATTACAAGCTTAGGCATAAATCCGTTTGCAAGGTTTGTTCCGCCGCTGGTGTCATCGAAATTCCACATGTACCATCCGCTTCCGACATTGCTGCCTGTCATTGCTGTTACATTACCGAACTTCAGCTTAATATCACCGATTCCGTCAATATAGGTGTTCTTGTCTGCGAGCTGTTCAGAGCTTATCTTTGTTACCTTCTTATCATTTCTTTCAATATAAACCTGAATTGACTCTGCAATCTCACCGGCACCTGAAGGAAGTGTAATACTGCTTCCGTCGTATATTACCGCATTAACAAAGCTGTTCTTATCATTTGCTACCGTATCATTTACCAGGTAACTGTAGGTTGCGTTCTTACCCGTTACTACAATGTTACCGAGCATCATCCAGGATGACTCCTGGGTTGATGAATAATATGCCGCATCCTTACGTCCGAGAATACCTCCGACATAATTCTGACCGGTTACTGTACCGAGGAACATTACATGGTCAACATAAGGTCTGTAGCTTGCTTCACTGCTGTAGAGACCCTGAAGACCTACAATACCGCCGGCATTGTTACCGTCACGGCCGTTAATAGGTGTTGTACCTCTGCCTGTGAAGGGCTTGGCTGTTACGGAAACCTTTGAACCAACGATACTGTCCTTTATACCGTAGATGAGCTGACGTCCTACGATACCGCCGACACAGCTGCCGCCGATAATGCTTGTATCGTCAACGGACAGACCGCTGAACAATACCGAACCGTACCACTCGTTATGTGTGAAGTTACCTGCGATACCGCCTACATAACGGCTTCTTTCGCTTCCGACCTCACAATTGGTTACTACTACGTTGAGACATGATCTCGCACTGCCTGCTGCACCGCCGTAATACTCATCCGTATTATCGGGAATAGCGGGAGTTACGGGACAAAGTGTAGTATTTGTTGTGTTTTCTGTTCCTGTAGCACTGATATTTCCGCTCAGATAGCCCACGAAAATACCGCCGAACTGTGAAGTAAATGCGTTATTATCGGTAGCTGCTGCCAGTGTGGGAGCAGTACCTGTTCTGTCACTCTTAAATATCTTTCCTGTAGCAGGATCGATTACCATTCGCTCGAAGCCCTCGCCGATAGCAAGCAGCTTCTTGTATGCACGGGTATTGGTGTAGCCTGTGCCCTGGTCTGCATAGCTTCCTGCAAAGCCGTCACACTGACGTCTGTGGGTTCCGACTGCGAGTACCTCACGGAAGAAGTCCGTATTCTCGGGCTCTGCCGCTGCAGCACTTGTTATCCATGCATTGGTTCCCTTTACCCAGTCAAAATACTTACCCTCATTGCTAAGTACTGCACCTGCACCTGTGCCGTAGGCTGCACCGTAGAAGTAGGTCGGGAAGTGGCTGGGCTGTGTATGACCGGTAATCATAACACCGTTATAGTCCTTCTCACCACGCATTGTTGTAATCAGACAGTTGTCAACTGTTACATCAACAGCATGACCTGCACCGATTGCACCGCCGCAATAGTAATTTGTCGCGAATACATAGGTATTCTTAATATCTGCCTGACGCAGGTATCCGATACCTACCGCACCGCCTGAGTAGGTGCCTCGTGACATAATGATTGAATTATCTACCGAGGACCTGTTGTTAATATAGTTAATATTTGAAGCAGTAGTGTTTGTTGAGTATACACGGCTGCCCGTATTACCATTACCCAGATAACCGTAACCCATCAGAGCTCCGACATAGCTTCCGCCGTAGAGGTAGATTCTGTCTGCCTTCAGGCTGTGTGAAGCATCATAGATAATGTAATCATGTGCATATCCCACGATACCGCCGACCTGGTCACCGTTACGTGAAATAATGCTTGAATTTGTAATCGTATTGTTATGGATATTGTTTGCATTCAGCTGGTAACCAACGATACCACCGACACGGGTACCTCTGTTAAGGTCAATGTAAATGCGGTTTGCCTTTACATTATAAACCTCACTCATCTGACCGATCTGGCCGACAAGACCACCGAAGCCGTTGTAGGTTGTGGCGTTCTGATATCTTAAGATTGTGATATCCTCCATCTCGATATCATGGTACTTACCTGAACCGATACCGATAATACCCATATTTGCCGCATTATTGCCGACTACCGTAATGTTCTTAAAGTTACAATCGTAAACATCACCGTTTACAACACCGAAAATACCGAGACGTTCAAGCTTAATGCTGTTGTTATTGCTTCCGTCCTTGTTGTTTGCTGACATACTGATGCTGATATCCTCAAAATTGATATTCGTACAGTTACCTGCCAGCTGTGCAACAAGACATGCATCGTCCTTGTTTTCGTTGTTGATTGAAATATTGGCGCCCTTAATTGTTACAGGTCCGCCGCCCTCAATGTTACCTCTCAGACCGCGAAGGTTTGTGAGCTTAACACCATGCTGTACCGCATTCTGCTTGAAGCTTGTAAAGTCAAGGTCTCCGGTAAGAAGAACGTTGATATACTTATCCCTGTTCTCGGGCTTTGACATTATATCATTCCATTCCTGAGCATTGTTGATTGCCAGGTATCTGGGTGAAATGCTCAGATCTACGAATACATCCTGTGACTTTTCTACACCGTCCTGCTCGTAAATGATCTCTGTAGCAAAGTACTTATCAAGCATCAGCTTAACAATGAAGTAATCCTTGAAGGTTGTACCGATATCATTGTTATCACTGTCAAGCAGGTCTGAAATCTCACGGTGACCCTGCTCAAGTCTGTTCTCCCACTCACCGCCGTCGATAACGATTTCCTTAATTGTGATTGAAGGATCATGCATCATTTCGATGGTTACGTAAGGAGATGAAGTACCTGCCTCTGAGGTTACGACACGCTTGATTTCAATATTGTTTGTCTTGAGACAGAAGTCGCTCTGGCCGGGCCATTCGCTTCCGTCCTTCTTGAAGAGCTTAGGCATAATACCTTCAGCAAGAGCATCCGCATCGATATCGAAATCGTCTGCCCATGCCAGCATAGGCTTTTCAAGAGCATCGTCATAGCCGTAGGTATTTACATCCAGCAGCTGATCACGGGTAATAATTCTTGTGTATGACTTTGCGGAGGATTCAATCTCTTCGCCGATCTGCTCAGGATAATTGTCCTCCATGTATTTGCCGAACTCTAACGCATTGATAAGATATCTCTCATATGCGAACTGGTTCTTACCGAGCACTCTGTAGCCCTCATGTACATTGTACTGACCTGCTACCGCATTTACAGAGGTCTTGTCAACTGAAGAATTCTTCATTACGATCATACCGAAGTTTACACCGTATGCAAAATTCTCGTTGTTCTGCTTTGTTGCGAAGCCGACCATACCGCCGACATTATCAGCCGCAGTATAGATGTCTACGCTTGTATAGTAATTCTTAACGTAGAATGAAGAATCACTCGCTACATCAGAGCCTGTATTCATTACGATACCGACAAGACCGCCGACGTTAGAGAAGTTGGTCTCAATCTTACCGTTGATTACATATGCGTTGTCAATGCTTCCGAGCTGTGTAAGAGCACCGACCATACCGCCGATACCGCTGACTGAGGAAGCTTCAAGTGCATTGATGTAAATATTGTCAACGAAGCAGTGGCTTAAGTTAAGCTCTGCGTTTGCATCACCCACGATACCGCCGATACGTGCCGAGGTTGCATTTGATGTAAGACCGGTTGAAATTGAAATGTTCTTTACCGAACAGTCCTCAACGGTAACACCGTTTGTTGCGTATGCCACAAGACCGCCGCAGCGATATGTTGCATTCTCGTAATTTACACCGTCAATATGGACATTTCTTACGCTTGCGTAGTTTCTCATATGGCCGATAAGACCGATAAGAGATGACTCACATCTTACAGCACCCGGGATAGCAAGGTCAGGTGTGTGGATGTTCTTTACGTTCAGGTTCTCGATAGAACCGAGCACCTTACCGAATACGTAGCCGGTTGCGCCCACATCAATATTGCTGATTGTATGGTCGCCGCCGTCAAACTTACCTGTGAATGCGTCTGTATCATTATCACTGGCAATATTTGTTGTAACATTTGCCGTGCCTACAAGACGGAAGTCCTGAATAGGCTTGTTGAGGAAGTCGATATCAGCTACCAGACGGTAGTTCTGGGCCATATCCTCCTTCATTGCGCAGAAATCCTCATAGGAAAGAATATCCTTATAGAATTCCGCATCAACTACTACCTTTTCACTTTCGTTATAGCCCTTTCTGTAAATGATTCCGCCGCTTCCGTAGCTGCTTACAGAATATCCGAACTCAGTAATATAGTACTTAGAGTAGAACTTTGCAGGGTTATAAAGTCTGATATTTACATAGTAGTACTCGCCTTCTCTGTACTGGTCAAGTACATCACATTTTGCATTGTCAATTGTTACGGTACGGATTCTGAAATCGTTGGGATTGTGAACGATAAGTCGTGCAATCGCCTCTGTTTCGGTCTGCGAGGTTATCTTCGAGCTGAGGATATCCACTGCCTCTGATGAAAGATCCATCTCGGGAAGCGGGATGTAGTCCTGCTTGGGCATACAATCCTCAAGCTTAAGCTGAGGATAGAAGCCGATATCAACGTAGCTTGTATCAAAAGAACCCGCCTTTGTTGATGTGCTCTCATTTAACAGATCATTGAACCATACTGAATTATGAAGCAGCTCCTTCTTGATTCCGATAGACTCACGGGGACGACCGTAGTCAGAAAGCGAGTAGTGGAAGTTGTTCTTCTCAATACCCCAGCATCTGCTTGATGCATAATAGCTGCCTGCCACAGGTGACCAGTCCACACCGTTTGTAAAGCCGCTGTCTACTGAACGGGTCATGTATTCACCTGTTTCGTTCATTGCATCAGTGATATGGTAATACCATACATCCGATGCTGTTACATTATTTCTTACCGTACCTCTGTTAAGTCCGACTGCTGCCGAATATTCTGTACGGGAACGTGCGCCGGTAATCTTCATATCTACAAGTGAGTAGCAGTTTTCAATGATACCGCTTGACTGGTTCTGTCTTGCGAAAACACCGATATGCATTGTCGACATGAAGGTACTTGATGCAGTCTTTTTATAGGATTCAGGGTCTGCACCATCACCGATTTCTTTTGCATAATATGCCAGATACTCGTTCTGCATATCGGTTTCCGTTACGGGGTTCATGATAACCGAACCGTTCATTGTATAACAGTAACCGTTACGCATTATACCGTGGTTGGTTACAACACCGAGTGCCGATGATGACCAGATACGGTAATCTGATTTAAGCTCAATCGCAAAATCCTCTATTACACCGGTCGAGTAGTTCGTTTCCGCAATCTGACCGAGAATGTTATAGTAGGCTCCGCTGTATACCTTGCTTCCGTCGGCTTTTATCTCTCCGTCATGATTTGCTCCGTTATAATACTCAACCTTAATACCCTTGACCGTACCGTAGTTTACATAGAGAAGACCTCTTGATACCTTCATGGTAGAGTTATCTCCGTAGCCTTCGGGGTATTTATAAACAATATTCTTAATAGTACCGCCGCGGCCCAGTGTATGAATCAGGTAGCTGGTACTGTTATGGGTAATTGAATGTCCGTTGAAATCAATGGTTCCGTAGAAGTTCTGTGTACGCCAGATATTTTCCTTTGCGGTAGTAATATCATTAAGTACGATATAGTTTTCCGTTCTGTTACATAATACATCCAGCAGGTCGTCCTCATTGTAAATGGGAATCTGTGTCTTATCCGTCTGGAAGGTTACCGAACCGATTTTGATACTGTAGCCCTGAATCTGTATCCAGAAATCAAGCTTATAGTAACGGTTCTGCTTAACGTTCATATAGAAGTTTGTATCGATCTGACCTGCGGTACCCTTGAAGGTCTTGCTGCTGAGCAGACTTCCCCTCACACCGTCTCCATAGTCATAAATATCGAGCTGACATTCCTTCTCATCGTCTATTATACGTCCGGTCTCATTCCACTCGTGCAGATATGAACCCTCCCAGATGTAGCTTCCGTTCGCACTGCTCTTTGAGTATGCGTATACCTGATATGAGCAGGGCTTTGTAAGCTGTCCGTTCATATCATCAAGGCTTACCTGAAGGTCGGCACTCATGTACTTCTTTTCAAGGCCTGTAGCATCCTCAATATAGGTGTCCTCAATCTTGTAAAGATTATGGAAGGATACCTTCCAGAGCTGGTATGAGGTAGGGTATGCATTAGTTTTGTATGCCTGACCCTTTGAAGCATCCATAAGCAGGTAGAAGGTGTGCTTTCCTGTCATAGGCTGCTTGAAATACATATACTGGTTTGTCCAGTAGCATCGGTCATAACCGTCACCGGTAATAGTCAGAAGCAGGGGCTCCGTTACCTGGTTTGCATCTGCGGAAAGAGCCTTATCCAGACCGCTCGGATAAGGATTTGTACCCTCGAACAGGGTATACTCGGTATAAGCACTGTATACGGGTCTGATACCAAGCTCAAGCGCATTGTAATACTTGTCACCGAAGTCTACCTTGATTTCCACAAGCGACTTCACTGTATGGTTTGCGGTTGAATTACTGTAAGGATTATTTTTTGCTGTACCTGAAATAAGTGCCTCGGGATTTGTACGTGTACCGGGCCAGATTTTATCCTGCATCAGATACTGTGCCGTATTAGTCCTGTTATTTCGGTTGCTGATCCAGTTAGAAACAATAAGCTCGTCCTGAAGGTCAACCTCTTTGTTAATCTGGTTCAGACGGATAGAACCCTTAATAGTCTCACCTGTGGTAATGATGAGAGGGGTAGTTCTGTCATTTACGAAAAGCTCATGGTTTCTGTCCTCGGTCAATGCATTCCAGCCCTTATTGTACTGGTCTGTATAGAATCTGAAGGTATAGGACTTATTAATATCAAGACCGCTGATACGAAGCTCATCATAACGCTCGCCGGGCAGCAGGGTTCTTGTAGCAATCAGCTGGTCCGAAGGATTGTAAACATAGAGTGTAACTCTGTCACTCATGATAGCTCCGTCAGGGTCATCGATTTCACAGCCGAACAATGAAATGAAGTTATTCGATGCATAGTAGGTATCCATCGTAATCTTTGCTTCGGCTCTGTAGGTTGTAAAATTAGGCACACTGAAAACGGTAGTGATATCACGGATATTTCCGGCGATATCGCTGCCTGCGGCACCTGTTATTCTGTAGTCATTATTTGTCTTAAGGCCTGTGAGCGCAATTCTGAGCTCGTAGTTCTTTGTTACTGTGCCCTCGCCCTGCTCATCGGGAACCTCAATCTGGCTGGTAAGAAGCTCGATATCCTCTTCATTCAGTTCAAGAGTACCGGTAGTGTAGGTTCTGGTCTCGGGCGAAGCTTCAATGGTCAGACGTGCAAGCTCTTCGATTGCATCGTTATAGTCATTTACTGCCTTCTCACGTGCCTGTGATGCCTCATTGTAAGCATCCATTGCAATATTCAGCTCGGTAATAAGATTAGCTATGTACTCCTGATCGGGATTCTCCTTCATCTGCTCCTCTGTCAGTGAAGTCTGAATTCTGCTGAGTGCCGAATCTGCTTCGTTGAATGCAATCTCTGCATCATCTCTTATCGAACGCATCTGCTCAACCATGAGCTGGGCCTCGATAAGTGCCTGTCTGTACTCGTCCTCTGTCTTAACAAGGATTGAATCAACATCTGTATAAACCGTATCGTCCTCGGGAACGATTACGTAAGAAATTCTGGTATCATCTGTAAAGCCTGTGTTACTGTCAATGAAAGAAACCGAAAGGCTTGAAATAAGCTTAATCAGAAGCTCCTTTGTTCTGGCCCTGTTTACCGACATCTTAAGGAAGGCACGGCCCTTTTCAAGGTCGGCTACACTGTCATCCAGATAGAAGTTACCGAGTGTGGCAACAGATACGGTGATAATACGTGCCTGTCCGATAAGCTCATTGCAATGCCACTTTTCTTCCTCGGGCGCACCCTCTTCATAGTCGTTGATATCGTAATCCGCATAAACCTCGAGATAGTAGATGGAGCGGTCGCTGAGGTTTGTAAATTTAAGTCTTGCAATACTTTCTTCATCAAAATGAGCGGCTGTAAGGGCATGATTCTCTTCTTCTGAATCATCAATCCAGTCGCTACCGTTCATATAGTAGCTCTGTGTTGTCACCGGAACGAGGCCCTCATTTGTATCCTCAACAACACGGTAATAGAGATTTCTTACCTCTGCTCCGCCTGAATTGTCGAGTGAAATACTTGCCTCAAGGTCGAGTACGTTATTTACGTCCAGACCGATATTTGCAATCGGGATGGCACGACAGGTACTCTGGATACCTGAATTGGGCTGCTCGATGGGAACAATATTTCCAAACTTATCTACAATGTTGAAGGTATAGGTATACTCTGAATTTGCGCTCAGTGTCTTACCTGTACTGTAGGTGAAGGGAGTACCCTTCTTGGCCTTCTTAAGATTTGTACCTGTTATCTTGAAGGTCTGTACATCATCCTTGTTTGCATTGTTTTCACAGGTTACGGAGAATTCTGCGATATAGTATACTGTCTCGATATATTCGCTGGGATTCTCATACTGCTCCCTGATGTAAAGGTCATCAAGGTTAATCTGGTTTGAAGTCTTTTTGCCGTTCTCCCAGTTAAGGTGCAGGGGCTCCATGTCGCTGAGAGGTCTGGTCTTCGCATGAACTGTTCCGACATCCGTTACGCGCTTGTAGCCGTACTCATCGAAATAGGTCATTGTTACGGCAATATCATACTCTGTATCCGAAGCAAGGGGAGTAAGGTTAACCTTGTTTGTACCATTGTAGGACTTAACAAGCTTAAGCTCACCTGTCTTTGAATCAGTTACAACAAACTGAACATAAGGATTGTAGAGGAATTTTGCGTTTGTTACCCTGAAATCAGGGAATGAAATTGTATAAATACTTGATACCGGCTCACCGAGTGTTGTCACGGGAAGTGCCCAGTCAACTGTTACCTTGTGCTTGTCAGTGGGCTTCTTATCGGGCTTCTGTACCGGAATCTGTGTAGCTCTGGGCGGAAGTGTGGCTACGGGAGGAGCCTCCTGTGCCTCTGCCGCAGTAGGAGCGATTTCCATGTTCTCCTGGTCCTCAGCCTCAGTTGTAGGCGCAGGTGTGGCCGTAGGTCTGGGCGTATTTGTGGGACGGGGTGTGTTTGTGGGTCGGGGTGTAGGTGTTGCGGGTGCTTCTGCCTCACCTGCCTCTGTATCATCAGGACCTTCTCCCTCAGGTGCGGGACGGGGTGTTGCCGTAGGACGTCTTATATGCTCCTTCTCCACAATATCCGTGGGAGTGGGAGTATTTGTCGCTGTAGGAGTAGGTGTATTTGTAAGACCCATCACGGGTGTAGGTGATGTGGTCGGTGTAGGCGAAGGAGTAGGGCTGGGTGTGGGACTGGGCGTAGGAGTGTTGGTCACTACAATTATTGGCTCATATGTAGGAGTAGGTGTAGTTTCCTCATCTGCCGCTGCCTCTGTGGGAGTGGGTGCAGTTGTAGCGGTAGGAGTGGGCGTACCTGTTGCAAGCATATCCGTAGGCACAAGGGTATCGCTGTCCTGACCGTCTGATTCATCATCGGGAATATCAATTTCCTCATCGGGTGAGGCTGTGGGAGAAGGGGTAGCTGTAGCCTTCTCACCCTCATGAACACCGGGCTCTGCGGGCTGTGAAGGAGTAGGTGTGATTTCCTTAACATGTAAATCATCGGGAATATCGGTAACTACCTGTACAGGCTCGGGCTCAATATTGCTTCCTTCATCCTTCGGATGCTGCTTCTTCTCATTGTAAAGACCTAATTTCTCAAGGAAATCAAGATATGAGAAGCTTACAATATCGCTGAAGGCAAGCTTGGAATTCTTCTGAACGGGCTTGAGACTTGAAAGCACATACTCACCGTCCACAAGAGTATAATATCTTATTTCTTCAGTCATAAAATTGATAATTGAATGAGCTGAAATTGTGCCCTCCTTTGTAAGAGGACCGCTGACATTAAGCTCTACCGCGTTCATATAGAGACCGTTTCCGAGGTCTACCAGGATGAACTGCTCACGGTAAGCACGCTCCATGTCTCCGTTGAAGGTTACGCCGTTGCTCATGTAGAGACCCTCATAGGCCGAAACAGCCTCAAGGTTTGCCTGCATAAGCATATCGGTTGAATCAAGGAACATTACGGCAGAAGCATCATTAATTAACTGGGGATAATTAGCTGAAAAAGCTTCCTTTTCCTCGCCGAGGAATAATTTACCGGACTTTTCGTAAACATAATCCGACTGGTTTGCACTGACAGGCTTTATTGTTTCATCGGCATCTGC
The DNA here is from genome assembly GCA_024403355.1 of Lachnospiraceae bacterium. Taxonomy (GTDB): domain Bacteria; phylum Bacillota; class Clostridia; order Lachnospirales; family Lachnospiraceae; genus RUG11977. The sequence goes on along the minus strand of JAKSRW010000027.1, from coordinate 24,334 downwards.
CGCATCTGTTGCGGTAAGTGAACGGTAAATGCTCTCATTTTCAAGCAAATATCCGTCATTTGACAGCACTAACTTAAGCGTATATGTGTCTCTCGTCAGCATATACACCACAAACAACGCCAAAGCGACCAGCACCGCAGCGATCGTTATGATTAATCCCAGATTCTTTTTCTTCATTTCTCCTCCTAATGCAACGAATGTAATGAGTTGCTCATGGAGTAGATTAGTGCAATCTTTGCACCAATCTCTCTGTTTGAAAATTTATTTTCAAACTTTTCTCCTAACGCGAAGAGCGTAGTATTGGCTCCTGCCCTGCTTATTAATGAATTTCAAAATAGTCCGGATACAAACCGGGCTCTTCGCCAAGGTCTGCCAGACATTCCGTTCCCCTGTATACCGAGGCCTCGCTGATATTAACGCAAAAGCCCTCTGCGGGGATGACCATGACAGCAATACTTCCCGCGATAGCGTGGGACATAAGCCTGTCTGCTGCCAGATCGTAAATATATAATATTCCGTCATCGAAGGAAACCATGGAAAGTCCTTCGGGTTTTACTAAGTTATCGCCCCAGACAATACTGCTGCCTGCGGGGAAAATATATGTTGATTCGCCGTCATACAGGAACATATCCGTAATCTCACGCGTCCTGTCATCCGCAATACTGCGTGCCAGAACCACATATTCCCTGCATACAAGCTCCGTATATCTTGCAAGCCTGTACATACCCGACCTTGTATAGTCGAAAAGTATGTAATCCTTACTTAAAAATGCGCCCAGACCCTTTTCATCCTTATAGAAAAGAGGTGTTCCGAATACCGGAATATACTCATCCGCCGTCACGGAATAAAGCTCACCCTTAAGCTCGTTAATTCTGTTATTTTTACCGTATTCCAGACGTTTTCCCATAAAATACTGGTAAACATCGTGATCTGTGAAACGCTCCGCCGAGCCGATCTGTGAAGGTGCATCCACCTCATCCGTTCCGGGCTTTTGTGGTTCATTTGTCAGCCCTTCAGGATTAGCGTCAGAATCACTGCCGTCTGTAAGAGTATTCTCCGTACTGCTTCCTTCATCCTTACCCGGAAGCTCACCGATACCCGAAAAGCTTCCGATGCTGCCCTCCGGCGCCTTAGTCACCGTTCCGGCTGCCAAACCGTCCTTATTATCCGCAGTGTCAGTTGAATACCGGTTGCTTTTTCCCAGATAATCAAGGAAATCCTCATAGAAATATTCCCTGCCCGCCACAGTCACCACCGACATGTCGCCCGCAACGAATCTTTCCGCATCAATTGCCTCCTCCTTAACCGCCACGCGATAAATCTCGCGCTTTGAAAAGGATACGATATCACTTTCCTCAAAATTAACAGTCACGCTGCCGTTTCTGATGGAAAAGTCCTTAAGTACTATGTAAAAGCCATCCTGCATTTCATAAAGAAGAAGGCCGTTTACCGCTGTTTTTTCAAGATTTTCATAATAAAGTACGCCCGAATATATGTAATTGCCGCGTACAAGCTGTGTTCTGGTAAATTCCTCGTTAATTACCCTGTTCGAAGCGGCGGTGAGCAGAATGTAAGCACCGTTATTCATTACCGCAGCAGTTGTATCATTAAGCCTTGTTTCCCCGCTGTAGATTCCGTCCTCTTTTACAAGCAGCTCGCTTCCTGCCTGTAAACGCAGCAGCGCCTTATCAAAAAGAGCGTCCTCCGCTTCCGCAAGAGCCTTTTGCTCCTCACTGCTTCCCGCTGCGGCGCCGGGACTGAGTCTGTTGGCCCTGCTTACGGCAGCAGTGGAAAATGACGTAAAATCAATGATTGCAAAGCCGTCATCATTAAGCGAAATCTTCTCCGCCTTTTTTCTCATGCCGAGAAGCATAAAAACCGCAAGAATAAGTCCGATGCAAATAATGGAAATATATATAATAGTTTTGAAATTCCGACGAAGAAAATCTTTAAAATTCGCCTCTTTCATATTCCGACCTCATGCTAAGAATCTAGCGATTAGCTAATGATTTAGACTGGTGCGCTCCTTGCGCCAATCCTTCTCTCTTCTTACTGCTTCATATTAATAACCATGCCTTTCAGGCTGTAGCGCAAGCTTTCATTCAAATACTTGTATTTGAATTACCTTTAGGCACAAATATGCGTGTGAAAATTTATTTTTCGCACTATAATCAGCCCAGAACCTCAAGAATTGCAGGCTGTACGAAAAGCATCTGCTCCTGGCCGTCCACTCTGGCAATCAGATCCATGCTGACATTTACTACCGTACCGTCCGAAAGTCTGACATTTGCAGATTCCTTTCCGATCGGAATATTTGTATATCTGCCCGAAGCGGCATCGTAAATCTCAATTTGCTTATTATAAATACCCGTAACCGTTGAAAAAGGTGTTATTTCATACTCGCTTGTGCCTATTTCAACGCTTGTATTTTCAAAGAAAATATAGGTATTTCTTCCGTCATAGAGGAAAAAGTCCGACACAACCGTGCTGCCGCTTTCGTTTCTTACAAGGTAGTCGCCGTTCTCAAAAACGATTCGGCTGAGGTTATCGACCCTCCTGTTCGAGTTAATCGACGGCTGAATAACCGCATATACCGCAGGCAGAAGAATCTCGCTGCCGTCATCATAGTAAAGCGGCTGTTCAAGAAGCTCCGTTGTTTTTCCGGCATTCTCGATATTGCAGAGATTACCGGCCTTACGGATTTTGCTCGAACCGTTATAATTTATAAATTCACCCCTTTTAACCTGGTAGAGACGCTGTGAAGTGCTCACCGAGTCAAGGTCTGAAACAACATAGTAAATACCGGCGCTGCATATTGCGATTCCCAGAAGAACCGCAGCCTTAAATATCAGCTCTTTTCCGGTTTTGATTCTGTAATTTGAGCGGATAGTAATGACTCTCCATGCAGTCAGGGCCGCAACAGCCATAGCTGCCATTATCAGGAAAAGAATCATCACAACCTGCAAAATTATTACCGTTGTACGCATCTGGACGGTCGTGAGATAATTTCCGATACAGCCGTTTACATAGAGTCCGAAGCAGAATGCACCCGACAGCAGCAGTCCGGCAAGTCCGGACAATATTGCGCCGACTATATTCTTTTTCCCGGAAATCAGCATCATGGAAAGCATTATCATCAGGTCAAGGATGATTACGGCTATCCAGATGCTCTCATCATTCATATCGCGTCTGAGTGCACCCAGCACGCAGGTTCCGAAGCGAAGCAGCATCAGAGCGAAAATCGCAAGCTCGGCCTGCGTCCTCTCCGCTAACATTGCCAGAATCTGTGTCGGGCGTCTGTTCAGATCATTTTTGTTAGCCAACGATTTGTTCCTCCCTAAGAAGAAGCTTGAAAACATTGTTCTTAATGATATAGAAGCCGCGCACATTCTCAAGCTTTACAGATTCATGCTCCAGTACAATTTCTACGGTGCCGTCGATTTCACCAACGGTAGGCATATAGTCAATCATAACCAGAAGGTTGCTCTGCCTGTCCTTCAGACGAATCATTTTTGCATCATGGTAAATTTTAAATCCATCTGTGAAACTGATAATAATTGCCTCAATATATGTTTTTGTATATTCAGCATTTTTCATTATTTATTCACCTCATGTAAGGGCGTAGCTATTAGATTAGCTTCTGTTTCCCTGCTTGTAATCGTAAAGGTTACCGATAAACAGGAATCTGTGCTCATCAGTTGTATCGTATCTGCCGTCGAGAATTGCCTCAACATCATCCAGTACGTCTTCAATCTTAACGAAACGGCCGGGAATATTTGTAAACTGCTCGGCAACGAACATGGGCTGTGTAAAGTAGTTACGAAGCTTTCTTGAACGGTAGAAGATATTGTAATCCTCCTTTGAAAGCTCCTCGATACCGAGAACCGCTACGATTTCCTCGAGCTCCTCGTATCTTGCCATGTAACGAAGTACCTCCTGAACCAGCTTGTAATGACGCTCGCCGACCTTCTCAACATCAATAAGTCTTGAAGTGGTACGGAATACGTTAACCGCAGGATAGATACCCTTTTCAGCCACCTTTCTGTCGAGAACAATCTGTCCGTCAAAGTGAGAGGTAATCGCATGTACCGCAGCATCATTGTAATCATCCGCAGGAATGAATACTGTCTGGAAGGATGTAATAGAACCGTTATCGGTTGAATTGATACGCTCCTCCACGCCCGCAACGTCAGAAAGAAGTGTGGGCGGATAACCGTTATCAATAGGCATCTGCTCAAGCTCCGCACTGATTTCCGAGCTGGCCTGTACGAAACGGTAAACGTTATCTACGAAAAGAAGCACGTCCTGCCTACATTCGTCACGCAGATACTCGGCCTGTGTAAGACCTGCATAAATAGCTCGTGAACGGGCCATTGAATTCTCACCCATCTGGCCGAAGGTCATGGCCATCTTGCTTAAAAGATCACCCTCAATCATCTCATCATAGAGCTCCTTACCTTCACGAGAACGCTCACCGATACCGATGAATACCGAATTTGATCTCAGATACTTGTATACGTTGTGGATAAGCTCCTTGATAAGAACTGTTTTACCTACACCGGCACCTCCGAGAAGACCCATCTTGAAGCCCTTCTGCATAGGTGCGAAGAAGTCAAGAACCTTAATACCGGTCCAGAGGATATCACCGTTGGTACCGATTTCCTTCAGGCTCATATTTCTCTCGTAAACATTTTTAACTACAGGATTTGCAATGGTGTTGCCGTCAATAAGTCTTCCGTAGGGGTCAAATACCTTTCCGAGAATCTCTGATGAATATTCCATTGAAAGACCGCCTTCAACACGCTCTACATCTACACCCTTTCTTAATCCGATTACGCTTCCGAAAGGAATGGCAATTGCAATATTTCCTTTGATTTCTGCAATTTCGAATCTGTTTTCAGGCTCAAAATCTACAGTTTTGATAATATCTCTTACACGAACATTGGTGTCAGTTAAAAGCACCTCTATACGCATTGTTGAAATTGATATGATTTTTCCGAGGCTCATTTACCGCTACCTGCCTTTCCCTTTGTCTTTGTATAGTTATCGATGACCTTACCGAATTCCTTCTGGGTCCTTTCCTTACGCTCGAGCATGAATTCTTCTGCCTCAAGCTCCTCAATCTTCTTCAGGGATTCCGAGGTGGAGTTCTGTCTGAAGATATTTTCCGACGCAAAGGAGTTACCCTCCGCAATCTTCACCTCGTAGTTCACATAGGTGGTAATCAGGTCCGCAAGGATTCTGTTCGCATTACCCTCTACGTAAAAGTCGTCCGTGTAAGCGCCGCCCTCATGCTCAATGGTGAACGGGAATACGCGCTTTTTGACAGGCTCGATACGGGTAGTATTATAAAAATGGTTATATACCAGATTTATCTCAGAATGTGACTTATTTCTGATAGTATCCTCGAGAATCGCATATATTTCCTCGTATCTCGCGGCAAATTCCTCTCGCGCCAGGCTCAGTTTCACATTTGCGGAGGACTGCCTGAGCTTACGTCCGATCAGAATTTTATCATTCTCTGTATCCTTCTCTAAGAACTGGTTCATCGCAAAGTTAATACTTCCGCAGAAGCCCAAATCACTTCCGAAGTATATATTCAGCTGTGGTTTAGTCGCATCTGTCTGCCAGAGCGATTTATCAAGCTGGAAATTTCTGTTATTTGCTATTACATCGATAATGTCTGAGGCTTCCTTCTCCAGCTGCATATACTTATCAGCTTTTCTTCTGGCCTTGTCGACACGTATCAGTGCATGGAAATTCATAACCTTAACAATCGGTTTGACTCTCATAATTCACAACCATACCTTTCAAACTATGTCATTTTCAACAGTAAGCATTATTCAAGTCTTACCAGACCATCAAACATATGGAGCATCTCATCGTGAGGGATGGGAGAGTACTTATACTGCTTGAGACGGTTTCTGATTTCCTTGCCGTTTCTCATATTTTCACGAAGCTCCGGACTCATTTCGTCCTCATTTGCAAGCTCGTAAACCTCACATTTTTCAAGATAAGCAAGAAGCTCACGTCTTACCACGGCACCGACCCTCTTCATCTCACGGCTCTGAACCGCACCGCCGAGACGTGAAACCGAAAGACCGTAATCAAGCGCAGGCTTGTAGCCCTTCTCGAAGTTCTTTGTTGAAAGAACGATCTGTCCGTCGGTAATGGAGATTACGTTACTTGAAATATATTCCGTAATATCGCCGCCCTTTGTCTCAAGGATGGGAAGAATGGTGATTGAACCTCCGTCCTTATGCTGGCAGCCCTTCTCAAGAAGTCTCGCATGTGTGTAGAAAATATCTGAAGGATATGCGTCACGTCCGGGAACCGTACCTGTAAGCAGGGCGATTTCACGGCATACATCCGCATGTCTCTTTAAGTCGTCGATTACAACAAGAACATCCTTACCTGTTCTCATGTATTTCTCGGCAATGGCAAGTCCGAGGAAAGGTGTTGTCTTGATTACGGGAGGGAACTCATCATTGAATGCGGTAAGGATAAGTGTATAGTCCATTGCGCCTCTCTTTAAGAGCTCGTAATAAACCTCCTTAACCTCCTTCTTTGTCTTACCGATGGCAATGTAAATACAGATCATGTCCTTACCCTTCTGATTTACGATTGCATCAAGTGTGAGCTGTGTCTTTCCTGTACGCTTGTCGCCTACGATGAGCTGACGCTGGCCCTTACCTACCGGGTAAATCATGTCAATACCGGTAACACCTGTAAGAAGCGGTCTTGATACGTTTCCTCTGTCCATGATGGGAATGGGAGGATTCTCGATTACAAGGTCCTCTGTCTCATCAAAACGCATGTCATTCATACGGTCGACACCGAACATATCCACAATATGGCCCAGTGAATCAGGTGCGAACACGCCCTTGAATTCAACGCCGGTTGCGTGAACTCTGTCACCGATGTAAATCTGCTCGCTTCTCTTTGTAAGCGCTACATATACACGGTTACGGCCGATTGCACTGATATAGCCCTCTGCCTTTCCGTCGATTACGACCTTCTCGAAATAACCTACCTCTTCGAGACCTTCGATTTCCAGGATGTAATTCTTTACACCCGCTACTCGTCCTGTCTCGTGAATATTCTTTCCGGTGCGGATATCCGCCATCTTCTGCTCAATCAATTCCTCTACATGCCTGCTCATAATTATTTATATACCTTTCTGGAAATATTCGAATTTCTATAACAGCTCGCTGTGACTAATTGAATAATCAAAGAGTCTGCGGCCTGCAATTACCTGAATTCCTTCGCAAAGATTTTCATCATATTCTGTAACAACATTCCTCGAAAATGCCGAATAATCATCTCTGTGGTTTGAGGTCCTTACAAGGATTGCGGGATCCTCCGCAGAAATCCTTGTGTCCAGCCAGTAAAGAAACCTGTCCGCAGTTACCGCACCTTCATTTTCACAGAATTCGCTATAGAGCCTGCGCTGTGCCGGCTCCAGACAACTTTCCAGGATAGACTTCTGCTCAGCCTCATCAAAGAGAATCAGCTTGTAGCAAAGGTCGCCCTTCAGCATATCGTAGGTCTCACGAATCGCCTTATATCTGAAGTAATCGCCTGTTCGGCCATCATTTTCTTCAACAAGACCTTTAACGATTTCACTGCTGTTCAAGGAGAAATTCTCCCTGATATTCTGGTAATCCGACTTAAGTCCGCTGTTACAATAGCCTGTAGTACGGGTGAAAAACATCTGGCCTGTGGCCACAGATCTTTCATCCTTGATGCTCTCAAGCTCTCTCAGCTGTTCCTCTGCCGCCCTAATCTGCGCCTCGATACCTTCCAGTCGCATCTGCTTTTCATCTATTATGTTTTCAAATGAATTAACCTGCTTTTTGACGCTTTCCTTCATGCTGTTATTAATATTTCTGTTAACAGCCCTTATTATGAAGAAGAGCACCGCCATTATCAGAAGCAGGACGGCCGTAACCGCAAGTATCCTCAGTTCCATGCTGACCACTATGCCACGGCGGGCATCCTTTCCTTATGAAATCCGACTTTTACAACAATTAAACAGTATAGGGATTGAAGTATAAAAGCAGGAATACAAATGCAAAAAGTATGAAAATAAGTACTGTAAGTACTACCGCAAGAATCATTACCGAATGAACGATATCATTCTTTGTCTCAGGGTTACGTCCTACTGCCTCGGCTACCTTTGAACCAAGGATTCCGATTCCGATGCCTGCGCCTAAAAATGCCAGACCAAGCATGATACCTACTGCACTCATTGTAGATGATAATATTGCTTCCATAATTATTTAGCCTCCGTTTTATCCTTTATAAAGTGTATTTACCGTTTCATTTAATCAAATCAGGGTGTAGGGGTAGGTGTCAAATCTACCTGCTTCTTCAAATCAACCTTGCATAAGAGGCTGTTTGTCGTATCCATTCCCTGGTACTTCAGATCTGCAAAGACCAGATAAATGTCCGCAAAATCCGTTGGATCGTAATCAAATTTTGAAACGCAGAGTGTAACGTATGTTCCGCCGTTTGTAGCCTTGTCAATATCTATTACAGCGATGGGACCGCCGCTGAGATATCCGTCCAGATACTGGTCTCCGTTTGACTTAATGGCGGCTACCTTTCCTTCCGTATACAGAGGATCGAGTTCAACCTTTGCCTTAATGTATACCGCATTGACATCACTTCCGTTATCCGTGTAATTGAAAGGAGTGATTGTATCTACCTGGATTGAAGCCGCAAGGTTCTTTGTACGAATTACAACCTGGTCACCCTCAACCTCTTTCTCGATTACATTCTCACCGTACTCTGTGTAGCAGAGTGTGATGATGTACTGGGTATTGGGCATAATAAAGTTTCTTGTTCCATCCTCATTATCTGCAGCTCCGTTATAGAAAGAGAAGCTCTTTCCTGCAGGATCCACAGGAATCATAAAGGGCTTAAGTGTAGCTACTTCCTGACCGTTTTCGTCAGCTTCAATAATCTTTAAGTAGGGCTGACCAAACTTGAGCTCAGGGTCGAATACCGTGTAATTAACTGTAATGTAATTAGCTCCGGCCTCTACAGAGTTGATTGAGAGGTAATGGTAAAGTGTTGTTTCGTCGATGATCTTCTGGCCTTCTCCGCCGTCGCCGCCATCGCCGCCGTCTCCACCGGCACCACCGTCACCACCGGATCCGGCATTACCACCGTTACCACCGTTACCGCCGTTACCGCCGTTACCGCCCATACCGCCGACGCCGCCTTTACCGCCATCGCCACCGATACCGCCGTCTCCGCCGAGACCACCGGTTCCGCCGATTCCACCGGCTCCGCCGACACCACCGGCTCCTCCGGCACCGCCGACACCACCGGCACCACCGTTTCCACCGATACCGCCGTCTCCGCCGTTACCGCCGATTCCACCGTTTCCACCGGTTCCGCCGGCACCACCGACGCCACCGTTTCCACCGGCTCCGCCGTCTCCGCCGAATCCACCGTTTCCGCCGTCTCCGCCGATTCCGCCGTTTCCTGCAGTTCCGCCGACACCGCCATCGCCGCCGGCTCCCCCGAGACCGCCGACTCCTCCGAGGCCGCCGTTTCCGCCATTACCCGCGTTACCGCCGAGACCACCGCTTCCGCCGACGCCGCCCTTTCCGCCGTCGCCGCCATCACCGCCGGCTCCTCCGGCACCACCGTCTCCGCCGACTCCGCCGGCTCCTCCGAGACCGCCGTTTCCGCCGAGACCACCGTTTCCGCCGCGGATTGTAACTTCATATCTGGGTATCTTTTCTTCCTCGGAAAGCTCTGATTTCTGAAGCTCAGCATACTTGAGATCCGAGTATTCGTTTGTTGAACCGATTACCGTGCTCAGATTAACACGGTGTGCATCATAGGTGAATACCTCCTTCGCAATATCGAAGACATAATCATCCACCAGTATTACACTGGGTGCTGTTGTTTTGAGATTAACCTCATCATTGAAAAGAATCGCATTACCGCTGCTCTTATCAAGGATTACGTACAGGTACTTTGAGGTCTGCAGCGCACCGTCCTCAGTACTGATGGAAGGACCGGTGAGCAGGTATTTTCTGTCTGCAAGCTTATAAAGTGCAGGAGTAGAAAAATCATTAATCTCATTTGAAAGCTCAAGCGCACTTACCTCTGTTTCGCCGCCGACCCTGTAGCCGCCGCCGTAGGTTCTGAGTACCGAGCCTGAAGCCTCATATGCTATTGCATTCTCGCCGAGGCAGTATTCCTTGTCATCCTCGGTCTGAAGGTAATAGTTATTGTCCCATTTCTTTGTGATATTACCGGGACTTGAAATAGTTATTGCATGGTTTGAACTGTCATAAATGATAGTATTTGAAGAAATTGTATAGTTTTCCTTCTTTGTGCTCTGCGAACGGACCATCATATATCCGACGAGCGCAACCATCAGCACTACCACGATTCCGAATGTATAGAACCATGTCATGCTTTTTTTATCAAGCTTTCTCAACGTTCGCGCCCTCCTTATGATGCCTTATAGTATGTTATCGTCTGGCTCTTTGTTCGCTGTGTACCATTATCATCAACGATCGTAGCCCTGATACCGATTGTGTACTGTCCGTTTTCGGTAAATGCATAGTTATTAATTCCTACACCGTAACGTGCATTGGGAATTACCGAAATAGGTGTTGTCCAGTCAAGGTTGCTTACCGAAATATTGCGGGCAACGCCTGACGGGTTGGTAATTGTAAATCTGATATTTTTTACATTACCGATATTTACAGGGTCGATAAAGTCGACTCTGACCTGATTGTTGGGAAGACCAACCGCAACAGTGCTGCCGAAGGAGAAATCACCTTCAACCAGCTGTGCTGTTTCGTTTGCCTTTAAGTTAAGTGCATCTCTGTCGAAGCCGGCAGCTGAAGGATTCTGTGTTGAATCCAGCTGATCCGCATACATGAGCGAACCACCCTCGCCGGTCAGCTTCTTGTTTGTATCATTATGTAATGCATATACATAAAGATGAACCTTATCCGTACTTGTAATACCGGTTGCAATAACCTGCTTAATTGTTTCGGTATTATATACTGCAGTAGGTGAACATCCGCACTCTGTTGTGATATCTGTCCAGCTTCCGTCTGCTGCTTCCTTCCATACTGCCAGCTTGTATGCATCATTTACGATTACGTGGCTTGTATCTGTAATCGAAACATTGAATGCAACATTTCCGCTGCCCTGAGGAACACCCTTGATGTAATAGTAAGGATCATCAAGTGCCGGGAGCGTAAGAGGAACCTCGTAAACAATTGAACCTGTTTCTGTCTCACCACCGAGATAGTAAGTATCAATCCACTTCTTGTAAGCAGCTGTAACCTCCGCAGCCGTTCCATTCTCCGGCTTCTCAAAAGGAGTTCTTGAAGGTGACACTGGAATGAATCTTAAAGAATAATTAGCGATATTAGTCATATCGATATCCACATCATGAACAGGGTCATGCATGGGACTCTCAGGATTGAACATCAGGCTTACAGAACCCTTAGTCCTGTTATTTACAGGATTGCTGAGGTCCTTGGCTCTGATGGCATCATTATCCATAACGAGTGTAACTTCTTTTGTCACTGGGTCTGTGTAATAAAGTGCGTAGAGAACCTCACACTGGTCAATCTGACCGCCTATATCATATTCGACATTGACATATTTCTGGTTGTAACCGTATGCGGAATATGTAACCTTGGGATTACGCCACTCAACCTTATCACTTGTCTTGAAATCATAGAACTGAGTAGTTGTTGCCTCAGGAATATGCTCATTGATAAGGTACTGCTTGCTGTTATTGTCTCCAAGCTTATAATAGTAAGCCGTAACCGCATACTGGGTATTATGCTCAAGCTTCAGGTCATGGTAGAAGGTCTGATTTCCGTTTGTTCCGCCGCCTGCCTTGATATGTGTCTTAAAGGCACCGTCCTGCGCATCACCGAGCGAAACAGGAACGGGGTTATCGATTACTATGGGATTGCCGTCGGCATCGAGTACAGGCTCATAGCTTGTACCGTTATACTTATAAAGGTCGAAATATACATGCTTGTAGCTGTCATCCTGTGTTCCGTCCTTTGTTCCGATATCCTTCGTTGTATCAAACTGTCTAAGACCTGAAATCTTCCAGCTGAGCTCTGCTGCCTCGAGTGTGGCAACAATGGTAATTCTTTCACCGTCGTTGAAGTTAATCATCGGGTTAAGAGTTGTGAAATCATATATATAGGGCTCATAGGTTACCGCGCCCTCAGCTTCGACCTTTGTATTAAGGGTAATCTGCTTAAGCTTTCTGTAATTAATATACTCTGCTCTGTCGAAATCATCGCCTCTCATACCACCCTGGTCAATATATCCGGTCTGGAAATGGTTTTTGAAGAAATCCGTAAGAACAGCTGTTACGTATACATTACCCTGAACATAACGTCCCTGTGTCAGAGTCTCATATTTCTTGATATAATTTGCATCTCTGAGTTTGAACCAGGAGTTACTTGCATTGTTATCACGCTTGTAATAGCCGGTGAAATGCTGGTTCATTGTGATGTAGCTGCCGGCTACGTACTTGCCCTGCTCACGGATTGCATAATAGTTACCTTCCAGATCCGTAGGCTTCATTGCTATTTCGTTTGTATCATAGTAAACCGTAAGAGAAATACTAACCTCATAGCCCTGGAATATTGAAATATCCGAAAGACTGAGGTATGCCGCTACGGTTCCGCCCGTAACCGAAGTAATGGGGAGGTCAATCTCCAAAGGAGTTCCGGCATCTGTACGCTTTACCGTTGCCTTGATACCCGCTACGGAAGAAGCTGCCTCGGCTGAAGGGAATTCCAGCTGAAGATTGATTCGGTTAAGGTTTGTCTGGTTCTCGCCTGCCTTATTATTTACCGTGAAATAAGGCCTGTTATCGGCATTCTCGTCGATATTGAACAATGTTTCCCAGAAATAGGTGGGAAGCGGTGCGAAATATGATGCATTATATGCCGAAGTATAAAGTGATGTCTTATAGGTTAAAAGCATAGTCTGCTTATCATAATTCTTGGTGTATGCATAAAGCTCCTGTCCGAATTTATTTAATACAGGCTTTGTATTTCTTGTGCTGCTTGAAGCACTTCCGAACACCGGTGCGCTTCCGCCCATTGCCGTGCTTCCCTTTACACCGTCTATATAAATATTCTCCACAGCCTCGGGATCGGGTGCAAGAAGATAATAACCGAATTTCATCCAGTTAGTTCCCGATGAAAGAGGCCAGAAGTAAGCCTTGGGAGTCTGGTAAGGTGCTCTTGAAATACTTACATTCTTGTTTGAATCGGTGAATGCAAGTACCTTAACCTTATCAAGGTCACTGTCAAGCAGCTCAGGATAATAATCAGTATCATTTACCTTTGACTTTGACTTAAGTCGTACCGTAAATATGTAGTTATGACCTCTGGTCATTCTGTTTTCCTGACTTGTGCCGGGAATAAGCTCTACCGAACAGGGCTTATCCGCAGGGAATGAGCTGTAATAGTTATTTCTGTCCTTAATTACTGCTTCAACTTCAGCTGCGTTTGAATAGCTTCCGTTTGATGCATCGTAATTAAGCTTCTCCATATCATCGAAGAGGAATACCGCAGTAGGGGCACCCGAACCAATCATCGGAGCGGAGAACTTCACCATATAATCCGGAATAGCAGTGTAGAAGTTTGCCGAATTATTAAGGTTATCACCCTTTAAATTATTCTTGTAGGTCTGCTCATCATATACATAGTATTCAACACCGTCAAAGAGTGAAACACTGCCGCCGAGATTCTGTACGCTTATTGCATATCCGAGCACAACCTCAGGATTCAGGTTATCATACTCTCCCTGGTCCTTAAAGCGGCCGTCGGCTTCTGTATCATCCCAGCCTACCGAGCCCTCACCGCCGTGAATCTTATTCTTAAGTACTTCATCTGCAGCGGACTTTGTAAGATAATCATCAATATTAAGCAGGGTAATAGGTCTTATCACATATGAAAGCTTATCAACTGCAGGGAATGAAGCCTTAATCTCACCGTTGAAGAGACCCATATCTACATCAATTTCATTTCTGAAGGATGTACCGTCGTAGCCCTTAAGAATCTTTATGGAGTAATCGGTCTCAATCATATCGATAGCGCCCTGGTTAAGCTTCTTCTCAACCTCTGCGTCATCAATGTATCTTCCTGTTGACTCATCACCGGATACATCTACGACTACTGTCTGAATCAGGTCTGCTTCGGTAGGATTCTTGCCCTTGTAAAGGGAAAGCATTACCGACTTTACTTCCTTAATTGCATACTGGCTGGTGTTATTCAGAGTTGCATTATCAGGATTTCCGTTGGCATCCTTATCCGGTATATCATCGGGATCGGGAGAAAGTGAAATCTTGAATGCAAGGTTACTTCCCTGTGCCGACTGCTTCTTTTCACCGACTGCCTTTATCTTATGGAAGCCGGGAGTTTTAACAATTACCTGTCCGAGAAGTGTATTTACATAATCAAGGGCAGTAATATCTACCTTAGGGTAATTAACCATACCGTAAGCACTGAATACATACTGGGTATTCTGCTTCAGGTCATCAATACTGAACGCAAACTCATAATAAGGTGTATCACCCTCATTCTCTGCCGCATGCACCGCGGGAAGATCGAAATATTTTGTCTGTGTTCCGTTAATACCATTATTGTACTGAATTACAACCTTGCCGTCATTCTTCAGGGTAAGGTCACCGGGAACGAATAATTTCAGCTTAACATCAGCCTTATTGGGATACTGTGCATTAGGGTCATTTTCAAAGTTTGTCTCAATCCAGGGATATGTCTTGAAACCGCTCATACCGAACTCATTTGAGAATTCGCTTGAAAGCTCAACCGTCTGGTAATTGTCAAAGAATTCCGCCACAGCCTTAAATACATATACGCCCTCGGCCGTAATCTGACTTCCGTCAACAGGACAGATTACACCGTCCTTTGAATTTGTATAAATAACCTTTACAGGATTTCTTGTATCACCCTTCTGATAGATTTCATAACGGAAATTATTGATACCTTCCATTGTTGAAATCTTATTAAGGCTCAGCTCGAAGCGGTTATTCATTCTGTCTTCTACCGCAACCGCGCCTGATATTTCAGGATATACCTTAAGGGTCTTCGCATAAATATCCCTGAAATTAATGAGTTCCTTAGGATCAGTAATTGAACCAAACTCACTTATTGAGAAATAATAGTCGGTATCGGGCTTGAGCTTTTCTTTAATTGCTCCGGGAATATCGCTGATGGTTAAGAGATTCAGCTTCTCACCTGAGGTTGAAATATTATTTTCACCGAAGAATGAAACTAAACCGTCACCCGATCTGACCTCATATTTAATATGTGTCTGCTCGCCTGAAGGATTTGAAATCTCATAGGTAATGCTGTTCTGTGAAACACTGTGTATCTTGATTTCAGCACCAAGAGGATCTGTAGAGAACTGCTTATTTAAGAATACACCGTTATAGGTGATACCGTTCAGCTGGTAATCACAGGTTGCCATAAGGATGTACTCACGCTTTGCCCTAAGCTCAGGGAAACCGAATGAGAAGCCGTCATTGTTATTTGTTGAAAACTCGATAGGGTTCTCATAGCCGGATACTGTTGAATTAACAATCTCACCTGTAATTGCGTCAAAAAGGAATACCTTGATTGCATCCGCATTGGGAGGAATTACACCGATATTATCAATGGCAAGAGTACCCTCAATCTTATTATTTGAAATATTTAATGAATTTAACTTAACTACGGGAAGCTCCTTAACGTAGTCTGTATTTGAATCAACTACGATATCGGCGGGAGTCTCACCGTCTGTACCGTCCGTACCGTGAGCGCCGTTAGTTCCGTCGAGACCTGACAGACCGTTTGCACCGAGCACACCGGTAGTACCTGTTCCGCCGGCCTTACCGTTTGAACCTGCCTCGCCCTCGAAGCCCGCATCTCCGTCAAAGCCTCTCTCGCCGTCATAGCCCTGCGCACCTGCGGCACCGGAAGCACCCTTGGCACCTCTTACACCGTCAGAACCTGCAGCACCCTCATAACCGTCGAGACCCATGTCACCATCCTGACCTGCGGCACCTGCCTGACCCTCGGCACCCTTCATACCGGCTGCACCGTCCAGACCGCTCACACCTGTTGCACCGCTTTCGCCTGTCACACCCGTCTGACCCTTCTCACCGTCTGCACCGTCTGCGCCTGCTTCACCGAGCTTACCGCTTTCTCCGGCAGTTCCGGCCTCACCGGCCTCGCCGTTCTCACCGTTAATACCGTTGATACCGTTAGTTCCGTTGTCACCGTTCTTACCGTCCACACCGGCAGTACCCTTTGAACCGGCCATACCTTCCATACCGTCGGTACCTGACTCACCGGCCTCGCCGGCTTCTCCGTCAATACCCGACTCACCGTTTACACCGTCAATTACATTAAACTTGAACTCAGGAATTCTGTATTCCACAATATCATTAGACGAAGCCGGAACGAGAGGCTGTGTCTCTTCATTTGTGAAATTCATATCATCGTAGCAGAACTTAACCTGACCGTTATCAACGACAGTTTTATTTGAAGCATTAAGTGTTGCGCCGTTGCCTGTAGTAATATAGCAGTCTGCGGATGCAGTCTTAACCACACCGTCGGGTGAAATGATGCTGAGCATACCCGAATCATAGTAATAAAGCTCAACGAAATCCTTAAACTGATATTCATTTCCCGATGCAACAGAAACAAAAATATCATCTGCCGCAAGCAAATATCTGTTATTGCCTGTCTTCCAAAGAAGCTCCTCAAGACCGATATTTCCCGACTGTGAATCAATCGAATAAGCGCTTCCGCTCTTGTCCAAAAGCATATCAGATGAAAGTCCGTAATAATTTACGGCAGACGAATCAACCTCATCCAGATTAACAAGTACGCTATCTGATAATGAAGCTACATCACCGCTGTTATAATGGACAAAGCTGTCCTTTTTTACGGAAATAGTCTCACCTTCGGTATCCACGAACTTAATCTGGTCCGGGTACTTAAATGAGTACTTTGTTCCCTCCGTAAAATAATAAACCTTACCTTCACTGCCCGAATCGGTTTCGTCGTATGCGATGACAAATCCATCATCGGCAAACTTCGGTTTTGAATTCTCACCCTTGATAATTGCAAAGGCCATAAATCCGAGGGCTGCAATCAAAATAAATGCAACAATGACTGCGACTGCTTTGGTTTTCATAGGCATTCGTTCCTTTTCTACAAATGTTGTTTATCTTATTTTTGGGCATAGTATCCCTTATACTTATATATAGTCGAATTTATTCTACAACTTTAGTCAATATTAATCAAGCACAAATTTTTAATAGTATTTTAATAAATACCTATTGTTATAAAAACCAATAAAAAAAGCGCAACAGATGACAAAATCTGTTACGCTGACAGCATAATTCACTATTTTTTAATGGTATTTTCAAATTCTGCGATGCCCTGCATCCAGATGGTTCCCCTGAAACGCATTCCGGGGAAAGGCTCTCCTAGAAGATCCTTCGTATTAATGCAGGCATCAAAAATCAGGTCATTGCAATTAAGCCTGAGCAGCCAGATTCTCTCACCCGTTTCGGTATTAAAGAGCTGCTTTGCACTCAGAATATTTGCAAGCACATTATAGACATCCGATTCCGAACCAAAGGGAATAAAGGTCGTATCGACGATAGAAAACAAATCTTCCTTTTTGATTCGCTCGCTAACAACCGCATACTTGTCTATATCATTCATGGTCAGCCATTCCATGGCCTCGCGGTCACCGTTTCTGGCCTCCTCCATTGCCCTGTTTTTAATCTCCTGGTCCAGCTTTGCGGCAATCCTTGTAAAAACACGCTTCTGTGTAGGCAAAATAACCGTTCCCGACTTCACAAGCGCAGACATTTTCACGGGCACAGGTGCGGGAAAAGGAATTTCCTTGTCCTTTTCGATAAATTCAGCCACATTCTGGAGATAAAATATCAGAGATATTCCCAGACGCGCATCATCGCACATACCTGTGTAGGCGTCGGTATCCACCTTCTTATGTATAAAAACCTCCTCAAAGGTGCTGACCTCCTCGCCGCGCAGATACGGGAAAAGGTGGCTGTAGTGAAAGTTTCCGCTTTCGTCCTCCTCGCCGCGTACCGCCACACCGATTCCTGCAGAGAAATCCTTTCTGTATTCAATTATACTGCATTTTTCGTTAATAACTCCAACCGTTCTCGAGTCAGGCTGACTGAGTACCTTTTTGATAAGCTCCTCCAAATCCGCCTGCGTTTCGATACCGGAAAAGCCAACTGCCTTTAAATATGTATGCATCAGACTGATATACCTTTCCAAAGCTACGAATCAGTAGCCTTCACGCTGTACCGGTGACCGTCAGTCATCCAGACAGCTCTTGCGTTCCTTCGCCCTGTCGAGCGCCTTCTTTTCCTCTTCGCTCAAAAGCAGATATGCCTCTCCGCGAATAATCTCCTTAATATATATGTAGCTTCCCTCATTTGCACTGTGCACAGAGGTAAGAATAAAGCCGTCATTATTGTCTGTGAGCATACAAAGAGAAAAGCTCAGCTTGCCGCCCATCTCACCGAAGGCATCATACTTATTAATCGCAAACTTCTGATAAGCAAACTTAAGTGCCGCCTCCTGATCCTGCGTAGTCTCAGCATGCTTCGCAATAATATCCTTAATCTCATCCACCTCAATAAACTTTGCGAGAATGGCCTGTTCCAGATTTTCCGCATCAGACCCTGTCATGAAGGCATCATAATTTCTCTTATACTCCTTAAACTTCTTCAGCAGGAGAATATACAGTACAATCATCACACCTACTATAAAGAACAGAAGGATAACAATATAGCTTGCATCAATTCCGATACTTTCAAATAAATTCACGTTTTTCTCCAATTATCTCTTAATAATCTCGTAAAGCTTCTCAAACTCATCTGTTGAATTGTATTCGATAACAATCTTGCCCTTGCTGTTACCCTTGCGCTGAATATCAACCTTTGAGCCGAGAATTGTACGAAGATTATTCTCATACTCCTTGTAAACTGCCTCATCCTCCAGAGTTTTGCTCTTCGCGGGCTTTTCAGACCTGTTTATAATAGACTTAACCAGCTTCTCGGTCTCACGCACGCTAAGCTTCTCATCGATAACCTTCTGGGCTGTCTCATACTGAACCTCAGGATCTCCCAGGGTAAGCAGCGCTCTTGCATGTCCGCCGGAAATAAGGTCGTTTACCACCAGCTCCTGAACCCTCTTGTCAAGTCTTAACAGACGAAGCGAATTTGTTACAGCCACACGGCTCTTCGAAACACGCTCTGCCACATCATCCTGCTTAAGCTTATACTCATCAATAAGCACCTGGTAAGCCATGGCTTCTTCAATTGCATTCAGGTCCTGTCTCTGAATATTCTCGATAATGGCAATTTCATAGCGTTCCTTGTCGCTGTAATCCTTTATCACAACAGGAACCTGCTTAAGCTTTGCAAGTCTGCAGGCTCTCCATCTTCTCTCACCTGCAACAATAATATATCTTTCGCCCTTCTTCTGAACAACGATGGGCTCAATCAGACCGTGTGCCCTGATGGAATCCGCAAGCTCATTCAGTGCATCCTCATCAAACTTCTTACGGGGCTGATCGGGATTAGGCTCAATAAGATTGATATTAACCTCGCTCTCGGTTTTAACCTCAACAACCTTAACACTTACCTCTTCCTCAGCTTCACCCTTTGAAGGAATAAGAGAGTCAAGGCCCTTTCCGAGTCCTTTTCCGAGACCCTTTCCGAGTCCTTTATCAGATGTCTTTTTAACTGCCATGTCAACCTCCTAATCAAAGTATATAATTTGCAAATGAATTCCATTGAATTCACATTAATTTCCAATCTATGATTATAGCATCTGAATTTCAAGTATGCAAGAGCTTTACATAAGCAGCTGCGGATATTATAATGAAAACTGCCAGCTGCGTTCAAAAATGAACAAGCTGCTACAGCAGTGATTTTATAATAAGTGACGAACGAAGCAATCACGAGTTTGACTGAAAGGACATGCCATGAAGATATCTGTTCTCTGTGTCGGGAAAATCAAAGAAAAGTTCTATACGGATGCGGTAAACGAATATATGAAGCGTCTCACCCGCTACTGCAAGCCGGAAATTATCGAGGTGGCGGACGAAAAAACACCGGACGAGGCAAGCGAAAACGAGGAACGTATAATAAAGGAAAAGGAGGGCGAACGCCTTCTCTCTAAAATCAGGGATGATGCCTATGTCATTGCCCTCGCCATCGAAGGCAAAAAGCTGAATTCGGTGCAGCTCTCCAAAAAAATCGAGGAGCTGGGCCTGTCCGGCAGCAGCCAGATCTGCTTCGTAATCGGGGGCTCCCTCGGCCTCTCCTCCGCAGTCCTTTCGCGCGCCGACATGCTCCTGAGCTTTTCCGACATGACCTTCCCTCACCAGCTCATGCGCGTAATCCTGCTGGAGCAGACCTACCGCGCATATAGGATCATGAATAATCAGCCGTATCATAAGTAATGGATTTTAAAAATCCAACATATTGAAAAACAAGGAAAGGATGGCAGTTTTGTCATCCTTTTAATGTTTGGTGCTGACATGGTAAGTCGATACTGGCTAAGTGACCTATGGGTAGAAAAATCATTGAAGCATAGGCAGTGGATATAGCGTTGATATTGGTCAGAAATTCTACAGAATATGATACGCTTTTTTCTACAGAGTTATCACTTCTGTATACTAATTAAAAATTGAGTATACAGAGTTTTTGACTTGTACTTACTGGGTTTTTATTTATATGAGGATTTCTTTAATTCTTTGAATGAAGTTACTGTTAAATAGTGGGTATTATATTCCAATTACGGTACTGGAGCAGACAGAATTCACAATTGACGGCACGCTCGTGATGATGCAAATTTTTGCTTGAATTTTGAAGAATATATCGAGCAAAAGATTTGTTAATTAGTGAAACTTTGAAATATGAAATTGCTTTTGTGATATTGAATTTGCTAAAAAAAGATAGTATAATTACGGCACAGCATTTGTGGAGTCTTGCCGTTTGTCAAAAGAGTACTTGCCCAAACAGGATTGGCAAAAAGCAAGAGAAAGTGACTATTAAAGAAATGATGCTGCAAATGCAGCGGGAATAGGCTTTAGAAACCCCAAATAAATGACGGAGGTACGTGGGATGAAACGATGCGAAAAAACCGTAAAATATGGTAAAAGAGTGCTGGTATTTGTGCTGGTGCTTGCAATGTTGACGGTAAGCTTGCCAATGGCTGGATTACGTGTATATGCAGGTGATAATGGGACAAATGACAACCTGACCTTCTTTAGTCTAGAGATCCGAGTGGGAGACGCAGTTACTATTAGCAGGCAGGGGGCTCTGGCAGGAAAAAAAGTTGTTTGGAAGAGCTCTAAAAAAAAGGTTGCTTCAGTAATTGAAAAACCGACGGGAATATCGGAAAGTGATTTGTCTGCAATCGATTTTCATGACGGTGAAGCTGTGATTAAAGGTCTGTCAGAAGGTGTTGCGACTATTACTGCGACAGCGGAGGATGGAACAAAGGGAACCTGCAAAATAACTGTAAAAAGTGCCGGTGTAACGGTGAAGGAGAACCGGAATAATGAATATTCCTCTACTGTTTCGCAGGAGCAGGGAAATACGCTTCTGCATAATCAGGTAATATCCGGTGTACTGGGACAGGCGGGTATCAATATGTGTGAGGAAAATGAAAGCGGACAGACCGTTTTCAACCATCCCAGCGGAATGGTTTCCTTCCAGAAGAATAATAAATACTATATTGTTGTTACAGATACCTGGAATAACAGAACCTTAATTTATAAGGGAAAATCTTATAAGGCGGCAAGAAAAGCAGTGCCTATTGTACTGGGGCAGCAGAATCTTAGCAGCAGCAAATCAGGGAGAGGAATGGATCAGATGAACTGGCCCTTGGCAGTTGCTGTTGACTCTTCCGGCAGGTTATACGTATGTGACACTCACAATTACAGAATCCTCGTGTGGGATAATATCGCAAAAATTAAGAATGGAATGCCCGCAGATCATGCAATTGAGTGGTGGACATCCGATAAATCCGAAAAAGACAATAAGATAGATTGGCCCTGGTCGATTGCCATTACTAAAGTAAATGGCAGGGAAACTATGGTGGTAGCAAATACCGGACAGGGAAGTGTACTTATCTGGGAGACGCTTCCGAAAACATGGGAGGAAGATCAGGCTAATTATTATCCCAGCCTGATTTTAAAATATGCTACGGATGAATTTGACGGTGTTACGCCCAGAGCTATTACCACAAATGGCAAATCATTGATTGTCGGTGATGAAAATCTTATGATAGATCATCGTGTTACCAGTGGATTGCGTGTAATGACTTCTTTCCCTACAGAGAAATCCTTGAATGCTTTGGCAAAGAAAAACGGTGCGCAAAAAACAGAGCTTCAGGCAGAAAATGGCGACAGGCAGTTGATTTATCGCGGTGATATGTATAATTTCATTTTTGCCGAAAATGAGGGATACTCGTCAGGCTGCTATGATGACAAGGGGCGTCTGTACCTGCAGTACGCAGGAAATATTCATATATGGAATGATGGCTGTATAAATTCCAGAAATGATGAGCCGGATATTGCACCATTTTCACTGTCGGACAGCTATTCAAAGGAAAACGGCTTTTGGTATAATGGTGGCGGCATGAACCAGCTTATGTTTGCCGGAGGAGAATTATACGTATGTATGTTTAACGGTAATGGAATTATGGGCTATACAGCTAAAGGCGTTGAAAAGCTGCAAAAGGTTACCGATAACAATCGCAGTGCGACCTATCCTCAGTTTACACTTGGTTATGATACCACGAAATACTCTTTGGAAATGTTTGAGATGGCCAGCGACTATATCATTCACAATCCGATCGTGGAGACGGATGGCGAGATATTGTTAGTTGCCAGCGACCTGGATAAGAAATTATATGTATGGAAGGAAGTGCCCACAGATTCAGGAGTGCTTCCTGATTACGAATATACTGTTCCTTTTGAGGCGGCAGCTGTGACCATGCATAAGGATAAAAACGGAAAACGTGTGGTTATTCTTGCATCCAGAACCCATTCAGTGCTTTATATCTGGTCTGATTTTAAAGCAGATGGCAGCTTACCTGATAAAATTATCGGAAAGCATATCGGCAGTCAGTGGTATGGCTGTGACGAGATTACGGATATAGAGTATGACGGAGAGTATCTGTTCCTGGCAAAGGGGGATATGACCATTTGCTATAAGGGAATACCCGGTAAGAATTCTGAACCCTTCTGCGTATTGGAAGACGGAGGACGCATTTCTTCCAACGGAGATTATATTGCTGCAGTTTCTGTGGAGCATGATTCTATACATATTTACGAGAAGGGACAAATGAAAAAGAATGCTACGTTAAAACCGAAATATGTTATTGACACGATGTATTTGGGTGAGGGAAGAGACTTTACATATGACGAAAATCGTTCCAGAGAAGACTCTCAAACCCTTGTTTTGCCAAGTGAAGTGGATTGGTTAAATACTCCGGAAAGAATACACTTCTCTGCGTTTGGTGTGGAGATATTAGAGAATGGAATGCTGGCTGTCGCAGATATGGGTGAAAACCGTGTGATTGTGTGGAATAGTGTTGAGGATGCTATAAATGATAAAGAGATTTTGACTATTTTGGGTCATGGTAAAGAGTATTACAACGTGGACGATTTGATACTGGCGAGTGGTGGAACAGCAAATGCATATCGTTACCCGATTGGACACAGTACAGAGGACTCCTTGAACATGCCTCGGTATATTGCCTTTGATGGCAAGAATCTTTGGATAGGTGAATTTAAGTTTGCATCCAGACTTGTAAGATTTGCACTCCAGTAAAAAGGTGTTTGGAAACCGGTAAGTACTTAATTGTATTTACCGGTTGCATGGCAGAGGCCTCTGATTCGTCGGAGGCCTTTTATTTTTGCAAAAAAATCGGTTGGCAAAATAAGAGTATGCAACGATAATAGTGATAAATTGACATTACATGGTAGTGATTTGGCAGAATATCACTCGCTAAGTGATGATGAGAAAGAGAACCTCACCACATATATCGAATGAATGGGAGGATTAAAAAATCCCAGCCTGTCGAGCTTATGTGTTAGACAAGAAACTTGAAATTTAATAAGGGCGTGTGAAAAAATGATTTCTCATTTTTTCACACGTCCTTATATTATTCATCCTCATTTTTTAATCTTTACAGTTTTTTGAAGCTTGATAATACAATAAAATCATGAT
>JAKSRW010000026.1 GCA_024403355.1 Lachnospiraceae bacterium | reverse complement strand
AAAAGGGTGTTGGTTCTACTAAGAACGGTAGAGATTCCGAGTCTAAGAGATTAGGACCCAAGCGTGCAGACGGTCAGTTAGTTACAGCTGGCAGCGTACTGTACACACAGCGCGGAACAAAGATTCATCCCGGAACTAATGTAGGTCTTGGCAGCGATGATACATTATATGCACTCGTTGACGGTACCTTAAGATTCGAGAGAAAAGGCAGAGACAAGAAGCAGGCAAGTGTTTATCCTGTAGAGGCTTAATAATTTCGGGGCTTTGATTTATTTCGAAGCCCCTTTTTCTTTATATTTATTTACAGAAAGGGCATGGAGAATTAAATGTTTGCAGATACCGCAAAAATCTATATTAAATCAGGCAAAGGCGGAGACGGCCATGTATCATTTCGTCGTGAAAAGTTCGTTCCAGACGGCGGTCCTGACGGCGGTGACGGCGGAAAGGGCGGAGACGTTATATTCGTTGTAGACAAAGGCCTGAATACTCTTAATGAATTCCGTTATATTCGTAAGTTCTGTGCCCAGGATGGCGAAGACGGCAAAAACAAAAGATGTACCGGAAATAATGGTGAGGACCTTATTATCAAGGTTCCCGAGGGTACTATACTTCGTGAAGCAGAAAGCGGCAAAATTGTAGCCGATATGTCACATGGCAACGAGCGCCAGTTAATTCTTAAAGGCGGTCGCGGAGGCAAGGGAAATATTCACTATGCCACATCAACCATGCAGGCTCCGAAATACGCTCAGCCCGGTCAGGCTGCCCAGGAGCTCGATATTATCCTTGAGCTTAAATGCATAGCCGATGTTGGTCTTGTAGGCTTCCCCAATGTAGGAAAATCAACCTTCCTTTCGCGTGTAACGAATGCTCGTCCCAAGATTGCGAACTATCATTTCACTACACTTAATCCCAATCTCGGTGTAGTAGATTTAGAAGGCGGCAAGGGCTTCATTATTGCAGATATTCCAGGACTTATCGAAGGCGCATCCGAGGGAATCGGTCTTGGACACCAGTTCTTAAAGCACATTGAAAGAACCAAGGTTATCATTCATATTGTTGATGCGGCATCGGTAGAGGGCCGCGACCCGATAGATGATATCAAAAAGATTAATAAAGAGCTTGAAAGCTATAATCCGGAGCTGTTAAAGAAGCCTCAGATTATCGCAGCCAATAAAATAGATGTTTTATACGGCGACGAGAAAACAGAGGCAATAAATAAGCTTACAGAAGCCTTCAAAGAGGACAACATACGTGTAATGGCTATTTCGGCAGTATCGGGAGAAGGTGTAAAAGAGCTTCTCTACGCAGTAAAAGAAATGCTCGATAATCTGGACCCGGAGCCTATCGTATATGTGCCTGATTTCGTTTATGAGCCTAAAATCGATAATACGCTTCCATTCACAGTTGAATATGACAGTGAAGAAAAGGTATATCTTGTTGAAGGTCCCCGTATCGAAAGAATGCTTGGTTATACTAATCTTGAGTCTGAAAAGGGCTTTGATTTCTTCCAGAAGTTCCTCAGAACTAACGGTATTCTTGAGCAGCTTGAAGGACTCGGCATTCAGGAAGGCGATACAGTTAGACTTTACGGCTGGGATTTTGATTATTATAAATAATGTCTGATTCGCAGACAGTTTAAGAAAGGCGTTATAATGACAACAAAACAGAGAGCATTCCTTAAAGGACTTGCAATGAATATAGATCCTATTTACCAGGTTGGAAAATCAAGCATTACACCTGAATTTACAATCGGTATAGCAGAAGCACTTGAAGCAAGAGAGCTTATAAAAATCTCTGTATTAAAGAACTGTGCGGACGATCCCAAGGAGATTGCCGCTGTACTTGCAGAAAGAACCGGCTCGGAAGTAATCCAGGTTATCGGTAAAAAGATTATATTATACAAGAAGTCAAAGAATAATCCTAAAATTGAACTTCCCAGAGAAAAAAAGAAGAATGATTAAAATAGGAATAATGGGCGGCACCTTTAATCCCATACATGTATCACATGTTATGCTGGGTGCCCAGGCCAAGAACCTTTTCGGACTTGATAAGGTTCTGTTTATGCCATCAAAAAATCCGCCTCACAAGGACGGTAGCGGTCTTATAAGTGATTTGGACCGTGCGAATATGGTTAAGCTTGCAATAGAGGGAAATGAAGGACTTGAATTCAGCGATTTTGAATACAAAAGAGAAGGCCTTACCTATACCTCAGATACCCTTGATTTGCTTACAAGAGAGAATCCTGATGTAAAATACTATTTTATCATCGGCGGTGATTCAATTGCATATTTCGACAAATGGCATCTGCCTGCCGAAATACTTTCAAAGTCAGCCCTTCTGGTTACACAGAGGGCCGATATGAGCCGAGAAGAGACCTTTTCCCAGATTAAGCGTATAAGAGATTTATTCTCGTATACAAATGAGGACGGAAGCCTCTATATTCCTGAAATTCATTATTTAACCGCACCTGCAATGGACCTCTCGTCCTCAGCTATACGTTGTGCAGTAGCCTGCGGTATCCCGATTAGCGGCATGGTAAGTAAAAATGTAGAGGAATATATTCTGTCTCATTCACTTTATAAAATAGACAAAATTGAACACGCTAAGGAAGAGTTGCAAAAGGTTCTCAGCCCGCACAGATACATTCACAGCCTCTCGGTTGCGGATTTTGCGGCGAAGCTTGCCATTGCCCATGGCTATGATGTAGTTAAAGCATATACAGCGGGTATATTACATGACAGTGCTAAATATTTAACCGATGAAGAGATTCTGTCGGAAGCCAGACGCTTCGGAATAGTTCCCGATGAAATCGAGCTTGCTCATCCGAACAATCTGCTTCACGGTAAGATTGCAGCCTACTATACAAAGGAAAAGTACGGCATTGATGACGAAGAAATATTCGGTGCGATATATTATCATACATCAAATAAGCCAGAAATGAACACACTCGAAAAGATTATCGCTCTGGCTGATATGCTCGAATACGGACGCACAATGCATTTTAAACCAAGTCTTGATATAATACGTTCTGTAGCATCAGAGGATATGGATCTGGCACTTTTATATATTTACAATAATAATGTTCCATACCTTTTAAGAACCTACAGCAATCAGGTATGCAGACTTACAATTGATGCCTGGGATTATTACAAGAAACTAATTGAAAGCAGAAGCAAATAACTGCTTACTGTATTAACACGAGGAGGTTAATGTATGAAGGATATAAAAGAAATCGTTAAAATTGCATATAAAGCAATGGATGATAAAAAAGCAGAGGATATTAAGATTATCTATATCGGAGATATCAGCGTTATGGCCGATTATTTCATTATCGGCAGCGGCCATTCCATTTCACAGCTTAATGCAATTACAGACAATGTAAATGATGAGCTCGCAAAAGAGGGTGTATTTTCAACTAAGGTTGAAGGTAACAGAAACGCCACCTGGATTTTAATGGATTATAAGGATGTTGTAGTACATATTTTCTCACGCGAGGACCGTGATTTTTACAATCTGGAAAGAATCTGGAAGGACGGAAAGTTCCTTTCAATCGACGAGCTTTAATCATTAGAAAGGCATGGCAACTAACATGAAGCTTACAAACGAGGAAGTTAAAAAATATTATTTAGGTGCATACCGTTTTGAAGAAACCGAGGACGGCTATCTACGTGCATACCAGTACAGTAAAGAGCAGAAGGAATACTTCAAGGGAGCATTCGAATTCTGGTACGAGAGATCTATGGCCACCACAGCCAAAACAATTGAATTTGTAAGTGAAGCAAAGAAGATTTCCTTTGACTACAAATTTGTCTGGAAGGGTTCCGAGGATTCCTTTGAAATCGCTGTGGACGGACTTATTACAAAGATATTCTATGTAAAGGACCTTGAAGATGAAGGCAGTATCTGCTTTGAATTAGAAGAAGGCAGGAAGAAGAATATTATTATTTATCTGCCCGCGGATGCTACTGTTGTGATTAAGAATTTTGAAACAGATGCGCCTCTTAGTGCAGCAAAGAAAAAAGAGAAGGTTTTATGGCTCGGTGATTCAATTACACAGGGCTACGGTCCCTTAAGATCATCCTGTACTTATGTAAGCGTAGCAAACAGACTGCTGAATTACGATATTATTAATCAGGGTATAGGCGGATATATTTACGATAAAAAATCTCTGATGAAGATGGAAGGCTATACGCCTGATAAGATCATTGTAGCCCTGGGCACAAACCAGTTTTGGGAAGAGACCATGGATGCAGTGGAGGATTACTATAAAACACTCACAGAGCTTTACGGTAGTGAGATTCCCATTCTCTGTATTACTCCTATTTGGAGAGGTGATAACCCTGATAAATATCCCAAGTTTGTCAGCTTTTGCGAAGGCATAAAGGACGTCTGCAAAAAATATGCCAATATTAAGATTGTGGACGGATTTAGCCTTGTTCCTCATTTACCTGAGTATTATCTCGATAATCTTCATCCCAATCAGCTTGGAGCAGAGATTTACGGAAGAAATCTGGTTCTTGCAATTCAGAAATTAGGCTTTTAAGCTTAATATCCAATAATAAATATGTCTGTTAATGGAAGGTCCTGTATTTTACTTGTTCCAGCGGTAAAGCATGCAGGGCCTTCCTCCGGTTTCATAGTTCATATGACCCACAATATAATTCTGTTCCAGAAGATAATTCATATATCTGCGTACAGTTACTCTCGATAAACCGACATGGTCTGCAATAAGATCGCTTGTAAAATCACTTTTTGAGTTAGCCTTCATAAAATCATACATTTTATCAAGTGTCTGCTCCTGAATTCCTTTGGGAAGCTGCTCATTGGATTTAATTGATTTTAAGTTATTTTCCAGCAGGGCATCTATATGATGCTGCTTGAAGGCAGATAAATCATGAAATGCATCCTGCCTGTTTAAAAATGTTTCCAGTGCCTGCTGAAACCTGGAATTATAGAAGGGCTTAACCAGATAATCGACTATACCAAGTCTTAATGCTTCTTCAATGCTGGCACTGTCGTTAGCCGCAGTAACCATTATCACAGATACCGGAATATCCTTTTCCTTTATAAGGCGCAGAAGAGTAAGTCCGTTCATTTGGGGCATAAACTGATCAAGAATAAGCAGATGCACCGTATTATTCTCAAGATATTCAAGTGCGGATTTTCCGTCCTTACATATTCCCGTAACATGAAAATGACTGTTTTGATTAACATACTGTTTATTAATCATGGCTACCATAGGGTCATCTTCAACAATTAATACCTCGTACATAAATCCTCCTATCCGAGCAGAGTTACCGTAAATGAGCTTCCGACTCCCGGCTCCGACTCAACGGTTATAGTTCCGTTATACTTTTTGACCAGTTCATTTACAATAAAGAGACCGGTTCCGCGATTTTCTCCCTTTGTAGAAAATCCGTTACTAAATATCTTATTCATATTCTCAGTCTCTATACCGCTTCCTGTATCATCGACATTAATAATCATAGCATCAGGTTTTGTATATATTCCGACAGTAAGCTGCTTGGGTGACGAATTTTTAAGATTTAAGGAATCAAGGGCATTTTCTATAAGATTACCGATAATTGTAACCAGGTCACCTGACGTAAGAGAAATATCATTTCTTCTCAAACAGCTGTCTTTTTCCAAAATAAATTCCACATCCAGCTCAGCTGCACGTGAGTATTTCCCGATAAGCAGCGCACTGACCGTTGGTTCTTCTATGTTCTTCATTATCCTGTGTATGAAGCTCTGCTGAACGGAACTAAGCTTTGTAATATACTCACAGGCCTCCTGATTTCTGTTCATTTGAATAAGGCCTAAAATAACATGAAGCTTATTAGTGAAATCATGATTATTGGCTCTCATTGATTCAACCAGAAACTTTACACCTGACAAATCCTCGGCAATTCTGGTCATTTCTGTCTGATCCCTTAAAATACAAAGAGCACCCTCAATATTTCCATTATCAATGACCGGAATATTATCCGCAATAATATCTGCATTTTTTATAAAGCTTAGCGGCAAATGCTGGGTCTTTTCACCCATTTCAATGGTATTTTTTAATGCCAGTCCCGAAGCAGGATCCTTTTGTCCCGAAAGCATAACTTTTGCAGCTTTATTCATATATATAATATTTTCTTTTTTATCGGAAGCTACAATTCCTTCCTCAAGTGATTCAAGAATATTATCTCTGATACTGAACATTGCATTAAAGGTATCCGGTTCAAATCCGTGAAGCCTGTTTTTAATTCTTTTTGTAAGTATTACCGAAAGAACTACCGCAAATAAAACGACACATATAAAACAAACCAGATGTACAAATATAGTGTTTATTATAATACGATTAAAGCTTTTATCAAGCATTACAGCTATTACAAAGCCACAGTAATTGCCGTCATTATCATATACGGGAGCATAGGCACGTCTTTGCGCACCGGAAGGGCCGGTACTGTTTTCAACATAAGAGCTGTACCCGTGCTCGGAAAATACCGGTACGGAACCGTCATATACTGTATTTATCAAATCTTTATTGGTATGATAATGTCTTATATTTCTTATATCTACCAAAGAAATAACATCTATATTAGACATCGAATGCTTCATCGTATCCAGGTAAGCACAGGTAAGACTGTCAACCTCATTATCATTAGCCAATAGCTTCGACCTTACAATAGAAGACTGGGCAACCGCCTGCGCTATATTTTTCAGATTGTCATCAAGGCTTTTTCTTTCAGAACGTATATTTATCCAGATACTGAAAACAGCAATAATTACTGTCATAAAAGAAATCAATATAATCAACGTAGAAAAAATCTCATTTTGAATTTTCTTTACAGGCTGATTTTTCAAAACTTTCAAAACCTCCTCCAAAAACTGATTCCAAATATGAGTATATTATATTTGTATAGTTTTGAAAATACTTTTGAAACTAAAGTAAGCCTTCAAAATTAATTTGTATTTTCATTATTTTACAAATATTGAATAAATAGCGGGCAAATTCTAAAATACAGACATCAAATGAAACAAACGGAGGGAAAAACAGTGAATAGTTTTTCAAGCATTATGGAAATGCTGATGGTTCTGCTTTTCGGCATTTCATGGCCACTTAACATTTTTAAGGCTCTTAAATCCAAGAGTTCAAAGGGTACCAGTATTCTGTTTTATCTTTGTATCTGGTTAGGATATGTATTTGCATTAGCCGGAAAATTTGCATTAATTGCAGATAATCCCGCACCCTGGTATGAAACAGTACACTGGTATGTATTATTTTTCTACTTTTTAAATATCGCAATGGTTACCTTCGGAATCATCATTTACTTCCGTAACCGTATGTATGATAACAGAAAAAATCAGACAGAAATGAGGGCAAGCTATGAAGGAGTATGAGCGCGAGTATGATTATTATCGAAATCTGAACAGGATTTCACAAAAAGGAAACGTAGTATTGTTTGGTTCATCATTCATGAAATCAATTCCCGTATCAGAACTGACACAGACCTTCGGACTCAACTGTGTAGCCTATAATCGCAGCTTCACTGATTTATCTGTATTTGATGCAAAAAAATTATTATCCGATACAGTAACAGAATTAATGCCTGCCAAGCTCGTATTACAGCTTGGTGAAACAGATTTGGCAAGAGGCTATAAATCACTGAACGAAATAACAGAAGAGTATGCCAAGCTTATAAAGTATATAAAAGCTGAAAACAAAAAAATAAAGATTATTATTGCATCAATCTGCTCGACTGATCCTGAAACCGTTAAGTATAACAAAATGCTTGAAGAGCTGGCCAATAAGCTCGGCTGTCAGTATGCCGATATAACAAACGAAGATGAGACATTAATGCCCGAGGTTAAAGCCTTCAGCCTCTTAAAATGCTTTATTATTGATAAGTTAAATTTCTATGATATTATGCAGTATTCATTCAGCTAATCACAGACAATTATCTTATGACTGAATATACGACCTAAACAAAAAAGAGTCGGCTTAACCGGCTCTTTTTTGCTATTAAAATCTTCTGAATAATCCGATAACCTTACCGAGAATCTGACACACATCCGTAATAATAGGCGTAAAGATGTCATTCTCCGGCTGAAGCCTGATGTGATCCTTTTCCTTATAGAAGGTTTTACATGTAACCGAATCACCAATCATGGCTACTACATAATCACCGTTCTGGGCGGTATTCTGCTGTCTGACCAGAATAAGGTCTCTGTCAAAAATACCTGCATTAATCATGCTTTCACCCTTAATCTGAAGCATAAAGGTCTGACAATCCTGAGGAACCATGTCACTGGGAAGAGGGAAGTAGCCATCCAGGTTCTCAACGGCAAGAATCGGAAGACCTGCTGAAATCTGTCCGAGAATCGGAACATTCACGGTCTTGGTTCTTATATCATTAAAATTCTCATCCTCAACAATGATACATCTGGGCTTCGCAGGGTCACGTCTTATATAACCCATTTTCTCAAGCGAATTAAGATGTGCATGAACAGATGAGGTCGACTGAAGATTAACTGCCTGACAGATTTCACGAACTGAAGGCGGAAAACCTTTATCAAGTATCTCAGACTTAATAAATTCAAGTATTTCTGACTGCTTTTTTGAAATTTTCTTATTAATCATAGTATTATCAAACCTTTCGGATTAATTATCTGTATTTATAATAAATGATATTTTGCAAAATGTCAAACAAATGTTTTGCTATGTTCGATTATTTTTCGATTGCCATTATAAAGCAAAATAAATATAATTAATTAAGTATAAACTAACTAAAAAGGATAAGGCTTAATGAAAAAAATAACTGTATTATCATTATTACTTTTATGTCTGTTAATCATTTTCCCTATTGAAAATGCAGAAGCTAAAAGTTATTTGTTTAAATATAAGGATGCAACAAATAATAAAACCGTCAAATATGACGGAATAATACCAAAATATGTTTTAAACGGTAATACGCTTAACCTGAAAAAAGCTCAGCCCATTATCACCGATAACTACATTGCCTGTGCAGGGGCAGAGGTATTGTTCGGTGAAAAATTAGGTGCAAAGGTGTCCTACAGTAAAAGCAAAAAGAGACTTACCATCATTTACGGCGGTCATGAATTAAAGCTTTTTGTAGGTCAGAAGGAATGTCTTCTGGATGGTGAGCCCGC
The DNA here is from genome assembly GCA_024403355.1 of Lachnospiraceae bacterium. Classification (GTDB taxonomy): domain Bacteria; phylum Bacillota; class Clostridia; order Lachnospirales; family Lachnospiraceae; genus RUG11977. The sequence goes on along the minus strand of JAKSRW010000026.1, from coordinate 33,318 downwards.
AGAATGCCCCGAGCTTCCGATTCGTATTAAATATTCGGAATCAAAAGAGGTGGCAACGCTTGTTCCCACAAGATTTGTAGCCAGCTCACTCGGAATATCATATTCCTGGGATTCTGACAGCGATACCGTAACAATGGTAGCCCCCCTTCAGCTTACCGTAAACAATGAGCCGCTGGCATATACAGGTACCAGAGGTAAAATTATCATTCACGAGAAGGAGATTAACGTTTCAGATACTCCTTCAATCATTATTAGCAATAATGCCCTCATATGTGCCCGTAAAGAGCTTTTACAGGCCGCAGACATAGAAATGACCTATAATGAGGAAACGGGCGTTATTCGCCTTGTACAAGGCTCAAATGTGATTGACTGCTGTATCGGAAGCAGGATAGCTTATGTAAATGATATTCTCACCGTAGCACCGGTAGAGCCCAGCCTTGTGGAATTCATCGAAGATGAAAAAACATATATTTACTTACCTGGCAGATTTATCTTTGAAAGCTTTGGCTTTTATTATGAATGGAACGCAGATAAAGGTACATCGTCCATCAGCGGTGAGTCCGCAGCAGCCGATACAAACGAAAGCGATAAATCATATCAGCTTATAAAAACGGTAAATCCTGATGAAGGATACACATTTTTTGTATCAACTGAGGATTGCGGCCAGTATATGGATATACCGCTTCCCGAAGGAGTTACGCTTGAAGATGTCAAAATAGAAGAGGATTATATGGCCTCAAAGATTAAGCTTCTGATTCCCGGCAATCAGTCAGAGCTTTACAAAGACTATGAATTTACCAATACCGGCGACTGTATTCTTCAGCTGAGAATATATTATAATGCAGAAAAGGATTGTACAGAGCTCGTATTCTTAAGCTCAATCGTTCTTGATATTAAGCTTTTTGAAGCTGAAGACAATTATTTTGAGGCTTATATTGATTACACCGCCAATATGCATAAAAAAATCATAGTAATAGATGCAGGTCACGGCGGACACGATCCCGGGGCGATTTCACAGGGCTATAACGAAAGTGACTTAAATTTAAAGATTGTACAGAATTGCAAGACATATTTTGATAAATCTGATATTAAGGTATATTATACACGATTAACCGATGTCTTTTACGGTTTATACGAACGTGCCGCAGTAGCCGGCATGGTCGGTGCGGATATGTTTATTGCCGTACATCATAATTCATCCGATTCCAAGGCTTCAAAGGGTACAGGCGTATATTACGGCGGTCTCGATACATATGAGAGCTTAAACGGGCTCACAAGCGCAAAATTAGCCGAAGCTATGCAGGCTAATCTGGTAGCTGCCCTTAATACCAAGGATAACGGAATAACGGACAGAAACTTTGTAGTGGTAAGAGACTCTGAAGCACCTGCGGTACTTCTTGAAATCGGTTTTATGTCAAATCCCGATGAATTAAAGAGAATTGCGGCAGACAGCTTTTCAAAAAAAGCAGCAAAAGCAATATATAAAACAGTAAAACAGATTTATAAGGCATATAAATAATACATCATTCAATATGTTTATAACATCATTCTATATCGGTCTGCGCAACCTTACGTTTGGCTTCTTCAGTAACCTTTGTATAGTATTTGGCGGTTGTGGAAGAGCTCTGGTGGCCAAGTGCAGCTGCAACTGCTGATAAATCATTCTCATAGACAGCGGCAGTGGCAAAGCTGCTTCGAAGCTTATGAGGCGTTACACGGTCCCCGAACTGGGTTCCGCGGGCATATTTCTTAACAAGTCGTTCAACAGCACTTACAGATATTCTTTCATGCTTTTGTGAAATAAATAATGCATCCTTATCCTTTTCAACAGGAATTATCGTTTTACGTTCGCCGTTCATATAAAGCTCCAGCATTGCCCGGACTTCATCATTAAAGTAAACATGGTCCTGATTGCCGCCTTTTCGGATAATATTAATACGATGATCGCGAATATTTACGTCTTTGATATCTAATCCAACCAGTTCGGATACACGGATTCCTGTTCCGAGCAGAAGATAAATGATAGCAGTATCACGGGTGGTTTTCTTGGCATGCTTTTTAAGCTCCTCAGGGGTTAAATCCTGTCCTCTGGTAACCGAGGCAATGACCGAAGCTCTGTCATCATGATTTAATGCGATTATGTCCTTTTTATTCAGCTTAGGACTGTCAACAAGGGCTGCGGGATTAGATGATGCAAGACCTCTGGCAAATAAAAATTTATAAAAGCTTCTGAGCGATGCAAGCTTTCTTTTTTTTGCAGCCTGATCATTATGATAATATACACCGTCATATTCATAACGCTCGATATAGTTCATAAAATGATCAATGTTTTCAGGCGTAATATCTGCAATAACCTTAGTAGGCAGTTCCTTAATCGATGAATACGCCTGTGCCGCGGGAATTGCATCAATTAAAAACTTAAAGAACACATTAAGGTCCTCACAATATCTGAAACGTGTGCTTGCCTTATATGATGCGGACTTGGAATATATAAATGCCTTGCCGCATTCAGGAAATGTCTCCAATATGTTTTCCAGCTTATCAAGATATTTGCTTCGTGTTTCTGCGTAGTATTCCTGAGCCATAATATTTTCCATGCCTTTCTGTATGAACCGCAAACCTTCATTAATTACCGGCATATTATCATTCAGCATTCACAATATACTTATATAATAATTGTTATTCACCCTAATGCCTTACAAATGCCGGTAAATCTAACGGAATCTGATGGATTATCCGTCAAACTCGTGACCGCTTCGCTTGTCACTCGTTATAAAATCGCTGCTACCGCAGCTTACGAGGTACGGGGCTTGAACCCCGCACCTCGCGAAAGCTTCACCCACCGCCTAAAGGCAGTGGGTTATCTTTCTATTTTATATATTAGTATAGAACAGCAGTAATAACTTGTCAATACATAACGCAGAAAAACAATAGTTTTTCTGCGTTATTATATATAAATTTCAACCATTACCGAAAATACCGGGCTAAGCTAACAAAAAACCTTTCCGATGCTATATATTGGTCTATATATAGTCAGAAAGGTTTATATTCATATTAATATTCTTTATTCGCTGCGTTTATCCGTTATATAGAAAACTGCAATCAGTCCCGGTCCGCAATGTGCACCGATTACAACACCGAGTCCCTTAATCATTATTTCTTTAATTCCCGGATACTCAGCCTTTAATTCATCCGCAATATATTTTGCTTCGTCATAACAGTCTGCATGATTAATAAGAATTCTTGCACCGTCTGCGTAATTTACCAGATCCTTTTTGATTGAATCAATAATCGTTGCCAGCGCACGTTTACGTCCGCGTGCCTTTGTACTTACAACAAGTGAACCGTCATTAGGTACATATAATACAGGCTTAATACTTAATAATGTTCCTACAAGCGCCGCAGCATTTGATACACGTCCGCCGCGTTTAAGCCATGATAAATCATCTACGGTAAATCTGTGAGCGATTTTCAGCTTATTATCTTCAATCCATGTAAGTAACTCATCCATAGGCTTTCCGGCCTTGTATTGTTCATTGACCATCATTACAAGCAGTCCAAGTCCGCCTGATACGCAGCAGGTATTAACATTTACGATTCTACGGTCAGGATAATCCTTTTTAAGTTCCTCGATAGCTTCATCACAAAATCTGTATGATGCAGACAATGGTCTGGACATATCCATAAATACTATATCCTTATTCTGCTTAAGAAGCTCCTCAAAAAACTCGCGGTATGTAAATGCATTTATAGCTGAAGTCGAAAGAATTTCGCCGCCGCGCATTCTTTTATAAACCTTGTCTCTGGTTTCCTCCAGACAATCATCATAATATACATCGTCACCGACAATGTACGAATAAGGAATAAAAGGAATATTGTTTTCCTCAAGATAATCCCTTGTTAAATCACAGGTTGACGCTGTAGCAATAATATAATTTTGTTCCATATTATTTTCTTTACCTTTCAATATAATTTAATACAACAAATATTTTTGCAATTCACCATGTTTTAAGAACCTATAAATAAATGGGTTATATCAACAGATTATCATAAAACATCTATATTATAGCATTAATTATATATAAATCAATAAAAAATAAGACCGGCAAATCTGCCGGCCTGACTTAGTCCTCTTCTGTTATGGTCTGTAATTCTTAATGGCCTTTTCAATCTCTATAACCTCTGAAGCCTTAACATTATGTGTTTTAAGGTACTCATTGATCATAGCTGAAAATGAACCTGCAAAAAGCTTATCAAGCAAAGCCTTTGTCTCAATATTCTGTATGGTCTGCTTAGAAACAACAGCCCTACACATAAAGCCGGGCTCCTCACGTTCTATGGCGCCTTTATCAATCAGACGCTTTATAACTGTATATGTGGTATTTTTTTCCCAGCCGATATATTCTTTTATAATCTTAGCGATATCCTTAGCTGCAAGCACTTTGTTCGACCAAAGCAGCTCCATAACATTCAATTCGCCTTCATGCAATCTGATATCATCCATAAACACCCAACCTTACCTTTCTTTGATTTAACGCCGGTAAATGTATATTATATGATTTACCAGTCAACCGACGTGGAAGAAAGCAACCTAATTCTATCGCAATAGAATGATTTTGTCAAGCAAAAAATAGGCTTATAAGGTCATATGGTGCAAACTTAGCAATATATGAAAAATGCGATATTTTCAAGGTTCTACTATTGTAGATAGTACTCTTTTATAATGTTTCAGAGACAATATCTACCACTAGATGCCGGAGATAAAGCCTACACTATATATTGGGATATTCCACTGATTATCTGTAAAAGAATAATTGTTCAAATTAATTTTTATACAGAATTTTGTATCATTATTCTTTACAAAATTTGAAAAGCTAACAGAATTTTTATAATCCGGCAGCTTTATTTCAACCGGTATTATTCGATTATTGCTCAAAATACAAAAATCAAGCGCCGCTCCTGTTCCGCTTTCCCAATAATAGCTTCTGATTCCGTTTAAAGTAAAGCTTTGTAATATATAATTTTCAATAACTGACTTTTTCTCATAGTTATTAGCAGCTGTATATCCGGCTTTTTCAGTAAGCGTTATTTCAGCTGAGCTTATATCTGCCAGTCCAAAATCATTGAAATATAAATGTAATGAACTGCTGTCAATCTGAATTCCCTCCGATGACGTCAAGAGCCTGTTTTGAGCAAGCAGATAATGATTATCCAAAAGATAATCTATGCAGCCGCGATACATTTTTTCCGTAATACCGCGTCTGATGCTGGTATACATGAATTTACGGTTTTTCTTTTTGTAGGTATCTCTTACCGCATTCATGATTCCCATTGCCTGAACGGAATTAAAACGCTCATCTGCATCAGCTTTTGCCAGTGCTGATGAAATAATCCCAGAATTTAACCTGGCTTTTTTGCCCCTTATATAACTGATATGCTCGAGCTTTATATATTCCTCAATAATCTCCGGCATACCCCCGGTATTCAGATAAATTTCAAAGAGATCGAGAATTTCACTGTGAAGCATATCCGGAATCTTTCTGCGGCTGATAAAATGTCCCCGGATAACCTCTGCATACCATTCATGATCTATTGCAGATAAAAACTCTTCAAATGACATGGGATACAGAATAATATCTGCCAAAACTTCCTTTACCTTTTCATCTGACAGCTTATTCATATCAAAATGACTGCATGTGATAAAAAGTCTAAAAGAAGCCTGATTGTCTCTTAAAGAATTAATGTATTCATACAGCTTTTCAGTTACAAGGGGGTCTGCATCAAAATTATCGATAATAACAGGAAGGTATATATCCTCAGACCTGTCCCAGTTAAAATAGTCATATATCGTCTCGGATAGGTTTTTATTAGCATTTTCCTTCAATAAAGAAATAAAGCCCGCATCTGCATTAACATCAATATAAAGACAGCCCTCATAGGTATTATGAGCATAGCTACTGACAAGGACTGTCTTGCCCGTAGCAGGTCCGCCCTCAACAATAATCACGTTTTTTCTGTCTTCAATATCTGCTTTTTTTAATGCATCACTGGCTTTTCTTTTAAATATCATATATTATCTTCTGCTATCAAATTATTTATGTTCCAGAATCTTCTTAAAATAATCCGGAAGTTCTGCCTTAAATTCCATGTATTCGTGTGTAGTCGGGTGAATCAGTCCCAGTATACCCGCATGCAGGCACTGTCCCTGCAGCTCCATACCGAATACCTTAGAATATCCCTTTTCGGGACCATATACGGTATCTCCGAGCAGCGGATGACCGATTGAGGCCATATGAACCCTTATCTGATGAGTCCTGCCTGTTTCAAGCCTGCACTCAAGATGAGTAAAGCGATTATCAATCACATCAAGAACCTTATAATGAGTTACGGCATTTTTACCGTTTTTCTCATTTATCGCCATTTTCTTACGATCATTGGGGTTACGGCCTATAGGGGCATCTATTATGCCCTCAGAATCCTTAAAAAGCCCTAAAACGACCGCTTCATATCTTCTGGTAATTGAATGCTCCTTTAACTGACCGGCTATAAAACGGTGCGAATTATCGTTTTTACAGGCTATTATAACACCCGTGGTATCTTTATCGATTCTATGAACAATACCGGGTCTTAATACGCCGTTAATACCCGATAAATTGTCCTTGCAATGATACATTAACGCATTAACAACCGTACCCGTATAATTACCTGCTGCAGGATGAACAACCATTCCTTTGCCTTTGTTAATTAAAATAATATCATTGTCCTCATATATTATATCTAAGGGTATATCCTCTGCCAGAATATCGGGTACTATCATTTCAGGTATATTAAATACAATTTCATCGCCCGATTTAGGCTTAAAACTGGCCTTTACAGGCTTATTATTAACAAATACACCCTTATCATCTATTACACGTTGAATAAAGCTTCTTGAGAGCTCAGGATTGATTTCTGCAAGAAGCTTATCTATTCTACATTCTTCGTAATCTTCGTCTAAAATAAAACGCTTATTTTCATTCATATCATTTATTCCGATTATTCCGTCTTATCGACCTTTTGCTCATCCTGACTGCTTTTGGTAGTTTCTTCGACCTTTGATTTCTTTTTGAAGGATAAGAAAGAAAAATCATCATCCTTATAATAAAACAGAACAAGAGCCAGAAGAACAATCATTGAAACCGTAATATAACAGTCCGCAACATTAAATACCGGGAAATCAATCAGTTCAAAATAAAGAAAGTCAGTTACATACTTAAAAGCAAGACGATCGATCATGTTACCGATTGCACCTGCGGATACGCATATTCCGATAATATGAAGTGCATTGTACTTCTTATCTATCGGAAGCTTTATCATTGCGTAAATGACAATCGCAAGTATCAGAACGCTCACGATAGCAAGTACGTCTACCTTCCCTGAAAATAATCCCCAGGCAGCTCCTGTGTTCTTATGAAATGAAAATCTAAAGACACCGTCAATTAACACACAATCACCGTCAGCCAGATTGCTTCTTACCAGCATTTTCGTCAGCTGGTCCAGAAATACAAGCACAGCCACGGCAGCCACTGAAATAATGGCCCAAAGCTTTTTTGTCATTTTATAACCATAACCTTTCAATAACAAATATAGGGAAGTCTGTCCTGCGACTCAACTTCCCCAAAATTCATTAGTCAAACTAATATATTAATTATATGCAGAAATCATTCGTCATCTTCCGAATTCATAAAATCAAATTCTTCCTGACCTGCGATTTCAATATCAGAAAAGTCAAAATCATCAAAATCATCATCTGCAGATTTCTTTGAAGGATTTTCAATGATTGTATTATTTTTCTTGGTATCAGAAGTAAGCTCGGTAACCTCTGCATCATCAGCCTTACGTTCAGCATTCTTTTTATTGGATTTCTGCCCCTTGATGAGGTCATTTGCACCCTTAACAAGACTGTTATCCGAAACAAAAGCATCAAGATGCGCCACATTAATCGAATATGCATCTGAATTAAGAATATCAATCTGTGCGGCCGCAAGACTCTTAAACTGAGCCTTATACTTCTCATACTGCTGAATAAGTGCAACAGTCTGATTATGTAAGGAATCCAGCTCATTCTTCGCATCGGCAAGCATAATATTTGCCTTTGCTGCGGCTTCCTTCTCTATTCTTTTAGCATCCTGATTAGCAGCGTTTCTGGTCTCTTCTGCAGTTTTTTCAGCCAGAACAAGAGCCTTCTGAAGGGTTTTCTCAATTGATTTATAATACTGAATACCCTCATTAAGAACCGAAACCTTATCCTTAAGCTCCATATTCTCGCGATATAAAGTCTCAAAGCTTCTGTAGGCTTCACGCATAAAAGCATCTACATCCTTCTTGTCATAACCAAGACCGCCGGATTTAAATGTTTTACTCTGAATTTCAACAGGTGTAAGCATATTATTGCCCCCATTATTTAAAATAAATTAGACAAAATTGGGAATATCAAAGCCTGACTGCTCAATCAACTCATTGTAATCGCCTGAAATATCAACCTGCTCAGGAGTAATAATATAAATGAGATTTGAAATAGGGAAAAGCTTTCCGTTGATAGAATAAACCGTTCCCGAAATAAAGTCCATAGTTCTCTGAGCAAGCACCTTATCTGCACCCTCAAGATTAACAATGGCAATTCTTCCCGAAAGAAGTACATCACAGATATCCTGTGAATCCTCCATATCGATAGGCTTCATTACACAAACCTCGTTACCTCTGTTTGTAGCGCTGATAGGAATTACCTTGCTGTTCTGAGGACGCTCAATTCTTAATGACTTTGAATTGTTTCTGTTCTCAACATAAGTTGTAGTATTGTAATTACTTACGGTATGAACCTTCTGAGAAGTATTACCCATAGGCTTTGCTACCGCATCAGGTCTGTAATCATTTGCAGAAGTATCTCTGGCGTCATTTCTTGCCTTATGAATCTGTCTCTGCTCGTTCTTCAGTTCCTTTTCTTTCTCTTTCTCTTCGTATTCTTCAAATGCTGCCTCATCGTCATCGTCGTCATCAAATTTGAACGCTGACTTTAATGTATCTAAAAAGCCCATTTTAATCCCCCTTATATCATATAATTTCTTTTTCCGAATATTCCGGTTCCGACACGCACAATGGTGGCTCCCTCTTCGATGGCCACCTCATAATCGCCTGTCATACCCATAGAAATTTCACACATACTAACATTATCAATGTTTTTATTGGCAATGTCAACAGTTAAATTCTTCATTTGCCTAAAAAACATACGATTTTCCTCGGGATTTTCAACAAATGGTGCAACACACATCAATCCCTTGACTCTGACATTCTTCAGAATAGAAATATCTCTGACCAATGCCTCACAGTCCTCGGGTCTGCAGCCGAATTTACTGTCCTCATCCCCGATATTAAGTTCAATAAGAATATCGCAGATAACATCCTTCTTCGCCGCTTCCTTATCTATTGCTTCGGCAAGCTTAAAGGAATCAACAGAATGTATCAATGCGGTTCTTCCTACAATATATTTACATTTATTAGTCTGTAAATGGCCTATAAGATGCCATTCGTTCTGACAGTTTTTAGCCTCAAAGTAGTCAATCTTACCGGTAAGCTCCTGAACCTTATTTTCACCGAATATGACCGTACCTTCTTCCATGGCATATTCTATCGCTTCCACAGGGTAAGTTTTACTTACGGCTACAAGCTTAACATCCTCCGGATTTCTGCCTGCCCTTTTGGCTGCCGCGGCAATTTTTTCTTTAACCTCGGCCAGATTTTGAAAAATCTCTTCTTTACTAAGCATTTATTAAAATATCCCTTTTAATCTATTAATAAATAATTGTCTGATCACTTGCCTCATTGGCATTAAGTGCAATATGATCATATAATCTGATGCCGTTCGGAGTATTCTTTTTAATAATAATATACTCTCCGCTGGCTTTAATTTTCTCGATACGAACGAACTGATGATAACCCTTGTTTACGTTAAATACACCCTCAATAATGGCCTTAGAGCTTACTCTTAAACGCTCGCCGGTTTTATTGTTCTCCAGGATATCACCCTCGTTAAGTGAATCAATATCTATATACGCAAAGGCACCGTCGGTAAAATACTTTGTAGGATAAATTGCCTCATATACAGTATTGCCTTCGGCATCAAAGGCCTCTCTTAAAAGAACCTCGCCCTTATAATTTTCATTTTTAACAAACATTGAAAGAGGAATTGTGTAAAATTCCTTATCAATTTTTGAGCTTACGGGAATCTTTAAGCCTAACTCGTCATCCACGTCAAACTCAACACGTAAATATCTCTCATCAATATATGTAGACATATACTTATCAAGAGAAATCAGAGCATAGAAATCGCTGCCCTGCTGAACAGTTTTCAAATCTCCGCTGACAGGCAAATAATAATCATTAATATAAATTGATACCGTATTCATCTCAAGAAGCCTGATATAAAGCTCCTCAGGAATTTTTACGGCTATCTGCCAGCTGTCATCGGTTACAATTCTGCAGATTGGATTACCTGCTGAAATGAGTCCTGTTGATTTTAAATTCTGAACATCCAGCTTATAATTGTCTGTGAACATTTCAGCGGTAATATTATCAAAGCTGTAACCGCAGAATGAATCGGTCTTGTAGGAAATCACACCTGCACGGTCGGCCTTCTTAACATGAAAAGCCGAAGCATATTCTTCAGAAGCGATATCCTTCATATTCTCAATACTGTTATCATTTACCAGAGAATAGATTGTATCACTGAATTCCTGCTTGAACTCATGAACACTGTTAATCTTAAAGTCAGAATATGCATCAAGATAACCATAAACTACATTTTTAACGGCCTTGATATCATTATCCGCAAGCTTATCCACACCGCGTCCGTTAGTAATTCCGTTAAAATTACGGCTACCCTCATCTATACTGTAAATCTCACAGTTCTTTGCGGCGCGCTTGCCGTTCTGAACATAATAATTAATATAGCCGGAATTGGCACTTGTGATAATCTCCTCATTACGAAGAGCAATTCCCTTATAGGTAGAGCTGCTGGTGATTTCCTCGGCCTGTACTTCATAAATGGAAACAAGTCCCTTATTGCTGAAGAAAATGACATTTATGATCATATATACAAGTATGATAAACGCAATAAAGACACCGATGTATTCGGGCCTCATCCGATTCATTAAATGTTTTTTCGGTTGATGTACCCTTCCACCGCTGCCGCGTCTTGAGCCGTCAATATTTACAATTTTGTCATTTCTTTTACTACTCATTTAAAAAATCACCATATAATAGCAGAAATAACTGCCGCCACAATAACGTAGCGGCAGCCAATAAAAGTTCAAAAATATCTGAGACCTTATATTATAATGCTACGATAACCATAGATTTAATATCTTCAGAAATCTGATTAATATCTAATGAAACGCTAAGAACAAAGTTAACACCAAACTTGGCTGAAATTAAATCAAGCTTCTTAACAATAGGTGCAATGTCTGTATCTGTACCTTCGATGCAGGCAAGGTTTAAAAAGCTGTCAAGGTATACTGTTTCAAGATCATGATCCTGAGAAACAAGACCACATACAAAACCTACAAATTCATCATAATTTGTGATAAAATACTCACTTCCATTGATAAGTCTGACATTCTTGTCAAGCTCATACATATGCTTAGTGTTTTTATCAAGGTAAACTATTGTACCCTTTGAATTTGCAACATTTGCATTTACCTTGTCTAAAAGAATCTTTGTTTTTCCCTTACCTTTTGCGCCGGCTATAATCTGAACCATAACTATCGCCCCTTCCGTATTTTTGTAGATGATAACAGAATTAAATCTGAAGATTAATCCCAGCAAATTATTATTTTATAAATGCCGTATCAACTGTTAATAGTATATAACAAATAGACAAAAAATTCAAGGAAAAGTGTAAAAATTTTAGTAAATTATTTAGAGATGTATAAAAGTTCATTCATGTCACTGTATAAATGATCGTAGGAATCGCTTTTGAATACCTCTGTTATAAAAATCTTACCCTCTTCATTACGGCTGGCAATAATCAGACAGTAGCCCGCAGCCGAAGTTACACCGGTTTTTCCACCGAGAACCGTAATATTTTCGGGCGGAGTCTTTTTACCCGAAAAATAAAGGTTTGTGGCCTCCATTTCAAGTGTTTTGGGATTTCCGTTAATATCCTTGAACTCACATACGTAATGACGCTGTGAAATCAGTTCAACAAGAAATTCATGCTTAAAACACTCATTAAGTATCAGGTAAATATCATATGGTGTGGAGTAATGATTCGGATCATGAAGTCCGTGAGGATTTGTCATATGTGTTCCGATAGCTCCGATTGCCTTTGCTTCCTTATTCATCAGCTCCACAAAGCTTTTAACATCACCTGAAACGCAGTTAGCAATGGCGACCGCGGCATCATTACCCGAATGAATCATCAGGCAGTAAAGCAGCTGTCTTAAGCTGAGTCTGTCACCTTTCATAAAACCGCAGAGCTGGGCACCCTTAATTGTGATACCGCAATTATCCTCGCTTATCTCATAGACCTTATCAAGGTCACCGTACTTGGTGGCCGTAAGACATGTCAGAAGCTTTGTTGTACTCGCAGGATACATCCTTGCGTAAACATTTTTAGTATAGATAACTTCTCTGTCGGTAATATTGTAGCAGCCGGCCGCTTCAGCAACCAGATTAAGCTCCAAACCGTTTGAAATATCCTCTTCCTCAAAGCAGATGTCCTCATAAAGAAACATATTATTCGCAATATTTTCTTTATCGGCAGCCGCTATATCCGAAACCTCATAGGATATATCATAATCATTAAAATCAGGAATAAAAAGAGAAGAAGTTATCAGCTGTTTTGATTCGCATCCTGTGAGCAATACACATATGAAAATTAAACAAATTACTAACTTCTTCACTGTTTTGTCCTTCCTATCTGATAAGATTTCGCCAATCAAGATCTCCTCTTTCAAGAGCCTTTACAAGTAATTCCGCTGTAGCAAGATTTGTTGCATAGGGAACATTATGTGTGTCGCAAAGCTTTGCAATATTAAAAATATTAGGCTCATGATCCTTAGGATTAAGCGGATCCTGAAGGAAAATCAGCATATCCATTTCATTATGCTCAAGCTGTGAACCAAGCTGCTGAACGCCGCCGAGATGTCCTGCCAGGAACTTATGAACCTGCAGGTTGGTTGCTTCCTCAATAAGACGTCCGGTAGTGGCAGTCGCATAAAGAGAATGCTTGCAAAGAATGCCTCTGTAAGCAATACAGAAATTTTGCATCAGTATTTTTTTTGCATCATGTGCAATAAAACCTATATTCATGTAAATACCCCTCCGTTATACTTCAAGATACCCCAATTCATCTTCATTTTCTTCATTTTTCTGCTTCTCCTCAGCTTTGGGCTGAAGTGAAATATTCAACAGAATACCCAGCATTATCAGATTGACCAGTAGCGAACTTAGTCCCGAACTCATAAAGGGAAGCGGAATTCCGGTATTGGGCAAAAGTGCGGATACTACTCCGATATTTACAAATACCTGCAGTAAAATAAGTGCACCGAAGCCCGTAGCAATCATCATTCCCAGGAAATCCTTTGCTCGTCTCGCAATTCTGATAATCAGCAGAATCATTATTAAATATAAAATAATAACAACAAGTGACCCGATAAAACCGAACTCTTCAGCTACCGCTGTATAAATAAAGTCACTTTCCTTAACCGGAACATAGCGTGTACCCCTAACACCCTCTATACCGGTAATTGTTTTTCCGAGCATACCGCCCGATTTAATCGCTGCCACTGCATTTGTCTGCTGGTAAGCAAGCTCCGGATAAAGCTCCGGATGAAGTGCCGCAAGAATTCTTTTTCTCTGATATTTATCAAGAAGAGTCTGAAAATCCTGCTGTACGTACCAGAACAAACCATACAAAGTAGGCGCTCCTATTACAATCGTAGGTATGATAAATTTATAAGAAACACCTGAAATAAGAACCATAATACAGAATACGGCAAGCATAACAATTGTTGTCGAAAGGTCAGGCTGGTCGAAAATAAAATAAATAGGAATTGCTGTTGTGGCAATCGCCAGGGCCAGAACCCAGAACTTTTTGATATATTTCTGTAATATGGTAAAGAGCTTTGCAATAAAAATAATTGTCGTAAGCTTTGTTATCTCAGACGGCTGAAATTCGAAGCCCGGATTATTTATGCCCAGACTCGGATCTCCACCGATTTTAATCCATCTTCGTGCATCGTAATGCGCCCAGCCGTAAATAGGCGGTGAATCCAGATACTTACATATAAGCAGCAGTCCTATACCTATCAGATATAGAACTATATAAAGCTTTGCAATAAAATGATAATCTATCATTCCCACCAGAAGCACCAGGAAAAATCCTGCCAGATACGCAATCATCTGCTTCTGATAGAGATTCTCATCACTGTCCTGCAAAACACTGATAAGATATACGCCTATAAATCCCAGAACGTACACCACAAATACAAGTGCAAAGCTGGCCTTTTTATACTGATATTCACGAAACGGACATATAAAGTGCGCTAAAGCCTTTAATTTGTTCATCTGTATCTCTTATTTTTCTTTATTTCTTTTAACTTCTTTAATGGGAATATTTGCAAATAATGTAGGTGAAAGTGTTCCCTCTTCCGAAGGCTCATTTGATATATTAATATCAAGTGCTTCCTTATCAATCTCTACATATTTTGAAATAACCTCAATAATATCATTCTTGATTTTTTCCATGACCTCAGGGGGAAGTCCCGTACGGTCTGACTGAAGAACAAGCTTAAGTCTGTCCTTTGCATTATTGGCAGATTTCTGTTCTTTTTTGAAAAATTTATCCCAAAATCCCATGTTCTGCCTCCTTATTTCTTACCGAATAATTTCTTGAAGAAGCCCTTCTTGATATTCAGATCAAGGAAAGGAATCTCTTCACCGATGATTCTCTTACAGATATTCATGTATGCCTGTCCGGCCTTACTTGAATCGCCTACAAGAGGTTCACCGTTATTGGTAGCTACGATAATACCCTCATCATCAGGAACAATTCCGATAAGGTCAATTGCAAGAATCTCAACAACGTCATCGCTTGACATCATATTTCCTGATGCAACCATATCCATTCTGAGACGGTTAACAATAAGATCTGTCTTCTTCATTTCATGTGCCTCAAGAAGACCGATAATTCTGTCTGCGTCACGAACTGCCGAAACCTCGGGAGTGGTTACAACAAGTGCTCTGTCTGCGCCTGCAACGGCATTCTCGAAGCCCTGCTCGATACCTGCGGGACAGTCAATGATGATATAATCAAACTCACCCTTTAACTGATCGCAAAGAAGCTTCATCTCCTCGGGAGTAACCGCTGTCTTATCTCTTGTCTGGGCCGAAGGAAGCAGATAAAGATTAGGATATCTCTTATCCTTGATAAGAGCCTGCTTAATTCTGCAGTTACCCTCGATAACATCAACAAGGTTATAAACAATTCTGTTCTCAAGTCCCATTACTACATCAAGATTTCTTAAACCTATATCTGTATCAATAAGAACTACCTTTTTGTCAAGCTTCGCAAGGCCGGTACCTACATTAGCTGTAGTTGTTGTCTTACCAACACCGCCTTTACCGGAAGTTACAACTATTACTTCTCCCATTATTTAAAATCCTCCATTAATTTATCGTTAAAATGTTAATCACATCTTTTGAATACTCACTGATGCAAATATTATTGTTAGCGTCAAGATAAGCAATCTGAGGCCCTTTAATCTTCTTTCGGCTGGGCTTATCGGGTGCTCTGGCAATCATATCCGCAATACGAATCTGCATGGGATTCATCTCAAGGGCAATTACAAAGCTGTTTTTGTTTCCGCCCGCACCTGCATAAGCCATACCCTTCAAGGCGCCGAGTACGATAATATTTCCGTTCGTAATAATGCTGGCTCCGGGATTAACATCCCCGAGAATTATTACACCCGCATCATTTTCTACGCACTGACCCGAACGAAGGTTACCCTTATAAAAGCGTGCAGTGGTTAAATTCATCTCAGAAATCGTGGAATCAACCGCCTGCTCGAACTTTTTGTTCCGGCCCTCATCCTTATTAAGTACACAGATTACATCAAGCTTTGAGTAAGCACGAATAACCTCAATAAGCTCCTCTTCCTCCTCCTCTGTCAGTGTTCTGCCATCAAAGGAAACAGCCGTCTTGGCATCTCCGAGAAACTTTCTGCTGTCCTTGAATTTAATAGCAACCTTGCTTTTAAGCTCCTTAAAATCAAGCTCATTGTCAAGAACAACGGTTATACCGTTTTTACTACCCTTAATTACAACTGAATTGTCCATCATTCCTCCTAATGCAATGAATGCAATGAGTTCTCATGGAGTAGATTGGCGCTTTTGCACCAGTCTCATAGTTTAAAAATATATTTTCAAACCTCTCCCTTTTATATTAGTCGGATACTGTAATGTTAGTAACCGTTGTGGTAGTCATATCACCACTTAAAAGTGCTTCCTTATTCTCCTCATTAAAATAGAGACCGTATACCTCTCGCGCCAGCTTGGCTGCGTTAGCTGAGGCATATCCGTTGGGAAGTACAACAGTAACTGCAATTTCAGGCTTCTCATAGGGTGCAAAGGAAATAAAAAGACCATGAGAAGGATGTGTAAGGCTGACCTGGGCGGTACCGGTTTTGCCGGCAACATAAAAGCCTAAATCACCGTAAAGCTTGTTCAGACTGTTTGCGGATGTATTTACTACATCGAACATACCCTTCTGAACAGCATTCCACTCGCTATCCGAATATATATCTATGTTATTATACACTGTTGCGGCATTATTAACAACTAATTTTTTCTCTTCATTTACAGTTTTATCAACAAGAGTCAGATTATAGACCGTTCCCTTGTTCGCAATGGCTGTAACATAGCGCGCAATCTGAATGGGCGCGAAGCTGTGATAATAGCCGATTGATGTACGAACCGCATCCGTAGTAGATATGGTAGGCTGGCTTTCCGGCACCTCAACACCCGATTTTGCATTAAGTCCGAACATCGAAGCATATTTCTGAATCTTTGAAAGACCTAAGCTGTCGCTGTATTCCTGATTGGAATCAAGTGACATTTTGTAACCGACATCATAAAAGAAATAGTTACAGGAGTGCTGAATTGCCTGAGTAAGTGTTATCCAGCCGTGGTTTCCGGGATATTTCCAACACTTGGGAGAAGGGTCGACCTCCTCAAAAATACCCTTATCCTGTATCTGAGTAGATACGGAAATAATACCCTCACCCAGTCCCGCAAGTGACATCAGAGGCTTAAAGGTAGAACCTGTTGTAGTCATCTGCTGTGTAGGTCTGCTCAAAAGCGGTGTTGCCTTATTTTTAATAAGCTTTCTGTAATATTCGTAATCGATTTTATTTGCCAGCTTATTTATATCATAGCTGGGATATGTAACCTCGGCAAGTACATCACCGTTATTCGGGTCGGTGATAACAATAGAACCGCTGCAGGGCTCAAGCGCAAGCATACCGGGCGTAATTTCCAGATTTGTAAGCTTCTCCATCACAAAATCATAGGGGGAAATATTACCGTTATTAAGTCTTGCGTAGTCATTCTCGTTATATTCGAGAACACCCTGATCGTAAAGAAGCAGGCAGCACTCTCTGCCGGTAATCTTGTATCCGAATACAAGCACCCTGTAGATCAGCTTTTCAAAATCATTGTCGTCCTTGATTTCTTCAAATATAAATTCGAGAATTCTATTGTAGATTTCCTTATTGGTCCTGTAATCAGTGGATATACCGAGTCTTCCCAGATCTATCCAGTCATTGTTAATACCGTACTGGAGGTATTCGCTGAGTGAAATCTTACCGTCCTGATAATCCAGATATACCTTATCCTTGGTATTAATATTTTCCCTGATTACCACACCCTCATTCTTCAACATCGAATAAATATAATCAATATATTTCTTCATTTCATCAGAAAGACTGCTGTTTTTAATCGGTGTATCAAACGAAAGCACGCTGTAGAGATTATTTCTTACAAGCGCATATCTGTCCTGATAGAGCTTGGCCACCTTCTGTTCAAGAGCACTTGCATCATCCGCATTAAAATGTCTCAAATCAAGCATCTCATTGTCGAAAAAGGCATTATAAACCTCGCAGATGGGGATGGTAATCTTACTTGCGTTATCTCCCTTTCCGCCATAGCTGTCCGAATTTACAATCTTAGAACGAAGAATAGCCGAAATATTATTTTCAAGAATATGGTAGCAGGCAATCTGAAGCTCACGGTCAATAGTAAGATAAACATCATTACCGGCCTCCGAAGACTTACCTACAGTCTGTGAAAGGATTCTGTTGGCCGAATTCAGGGTAAGAGAAACCTGTCCCTTCTTTCCGCGAAGCACTGAATCAAGCTCCTTCTCTATACCTGTTTTTCCGACAATATCAGAGGTTGAATACATACTGTCAATAAGTCCCTCGTTAAGGGCTTCTACCTCATCCTCGTTTGCCTGTCCCGTATATCCTAAAATATGCGCAAAATAAATACTGTCGTTATACACACGCAAAAACTGCGATTTTACCTCGACACCGGGAATATCACCCTCATTTTCCCTGATTGCCGCAATGGTCTTTTCATCCACATCACTGCAAAGAGTGAACTGTGAATACTGGGGATAAAGGGTAAAAAGCGTATATCTGATAGCCATGATTTTCAGGGAATCCTCTACCGAGTAATCATCTGAAATACCGAACATTGCAACGGACTTATTACCCTTTTTGAGGAATTTATATACCTCTGTAGCACTGGCATCCCTCTGCTCATCGGAGAGCTTTGAAATACTGGGCAAACCGTATGCATTCTTCTTAAATCTGAGCTCAGCGGTACCTGATACGGTAAACTTAAACTGAGGTCCCTCATCTACAAGCTCACCGTTCTCGTCTGTATAAACCTCACCCGGTCCGTCGTAAACGATAGGGAAATCAATCTCAATCTGATTACCGTGCTTTTCGAGAATATCAATAAGCTTTTTAATCATTGTATTCTTCTGCTCATTTGTGGTAACGGTCGCATTATTAGTCATAACAACCGAAAAGCTCTGAACATTATAAGCCAGAAGATTGCCGTTTCTGTCGTAAATATTACCTCTCGTACTCTCAGTGTATCTGGTAACCTCCGACTTATAATTTGAGGATGCGGATGAAGTAATCTGCGTTGTTTCCGTAGCCTCAAGAATCTGAAGATTATACATTCTGATTGCAAGTACGGTAAAAAGAATCAGAGCAATTATCGTCATAAAAATCAGTCTGATTCTCATTATTTCCTTTATTTTATTCCAAATCTGTTTAAGAATTTTCATTTACTATTTCTTTATCTATTTCTTTTTTGATTTTTTTAAAACGATTTTTTCTGCTCTCAAAGAAATTATTCTGCATATTGAGCAGTCTGTAAAATAAAAGGGATACAAATACTGTGTATATGATTTTGGGGAAAATATACTTGACCATGTACCAGCCAAGATTCAGCTTTCCGTTCAAAACCATAAAGAACACAAAATACATCAGATTATAAATTAGCTCCGACAGGCCTATAAGGACATAGGGCATTGTATAATCGTCCCTGTCGAATATTTTATTGGCATAGCCGCAGAAATAACCGATTGTAGCATACATAAATGCAAATAAACCGATTACACTGCCGTAGGTACAGTCAACCAGAAGACCACAGAAAAAGCCTGTGGCGGTGCCGGGAACCCTGCCCTTCATATAGGCTATGGCACATATTATAATTATCAGCATATCAGGTACAACGCCGGCCATCTGAATATCCGTAAAGACTGCCGTCTGCAAGAGATATGCAATTATTACTTCAATAAAAACTATGGGTATCTGCCACATTATTCCTCTAATCCTTCAAGACTCTCACGCAGCGTGGTAATAACCAGAACTGCATCAATATGGTTAAAATCCACCGCAGGTGTCAGGTATGCATGCTTTGAAAACTTATCAGTATCCGCCGTAATATTGCTTATATATCCGATAAGGATACCGGGCAGATATTTATCACTGATATATGAGGTAACCACCTCGTAATTATCGTAAATCTCGGCATTTGCATTAATCATTTCAACATTGATATAGCCGTCATCCAGAAGCTCCAGATTTCCCTTTACGATACATTTATCCGAGGTCGTAAGGAACATACCGCTGACCGAACTTTTATCATCAATAATCGAACGAACCTTAGACCAGTTCTTTCCAACTTCCGTGATAATACCTACCAGACCGTTGCCGGACATAACGTTCATATCCACGGCAATACCGTCCTCGCTTCCCTTATCAATTACAAATTCATTGATATAACTGTTCGGATCACGGCTGATTACTCTCGCCGCAACCTTCCGGTAATCCAGATACTGCATATCAAGCTCATATAAATCCCTGAACCAGTTCAGCTCGTACTTTTCCTGAGTAAGCATCTGATTCTCGCTCTTTACATTTTCAAGCTCCGCCTTGAGCTTCTCGTTTTCCTCTATCAGATCATCTATATCCGAAAACATATGAAGCTTGTCAGTGATTTTACTGCCGAAAGTATCAATTCCCCTCTGCATAGGTGCAAAGCAGTTGGAAATCGCATATTTTACAGGCTCCAGCTTATCAGCGAAAATATAAGAAAGAACGATCAGTGCTATACAGACAATGGTAACAAGTACATAAACCAGCTTAGGACTGATTTGTATTTTCTTTGTTTTGCGTCCCATTAATATAACCCTTTATTTAATCTTTTAATTGCGGCATTCTGAGCTTTACCGCAAGCTTGCTGAATGCAGGTCTTTCAATTATACGGCCAAGACCCATAGCCACCGTAGTTCCGGGATCATCACAGATATTAATCAGCTGTTCCGTGGAATGAATAAGCAGTCTGTCAAGCTTTTTAATCCTTGCCGATCCGCCCGTAACATAGATGCCGGAATCAATAATGTCTGAGGCAAGCTCAGGGGGAGTTCTTTCAAGAACGCTCTTTACCGCATCCACTATAGTCATCAGATGCTCATAAATAGCCTCATATATAAACTCCGAATCAATTTCTTTAGTAACAGGAAGCCCGCTTATTACATCACGGCCGTATACACGCATCGAGGAAATCTCATCCTCCTTCGGCCTGACTGCAGATGCAAGCTTTATCTTAAGATTTTCAGCCGTTTTATTACCTATAACCAGCGCATAATCCTTACGAACCGCATTGATGATATTTGCATCGAACTTATTTCCGCCCACCGGAATCAGCTTACTTAATACAATTCCGCCAAGTGCCATTACTGAGATTTCCGTAGTATCGGCACCTATATCAACCACCATCACACCTGTTGGCTGATTAACGTCAAGTCCCGCCCCCAAAGCATTTGCAATGGGACGGTCAACTATTTTTACCGATCTCGGAGCCGCATCGGATTCCTCTATCAGTTCAACAAAAGCCCTTTTCTCGACCTCTGTGACATCTGTCGGAATCGAAATAATAAATTCTCCGCCGTTTACTCTTCCATGCTGCTCCGATATTTTTTCAAATACCAGATTTATCATGGAATTCATATTCTTAATATCCGCAATAACTCCATACTGTACCGGATAGGAAACGCTGATATTGTCAGGTGCCTTTCCGTACATATCGTAAGCATCGTTTCCGATGGCTATTACACGCTTTTCATCTAATACCGCGATAACATTCTTCTCATCATAAATAATGCCATCGCCCTTAGAGTATATGGTAAGGGTACTTGTACCCAGGTCTATTCCGTATGCCTTAGACATTATGATTACCATGCCCTTCTAAATACAATTCAAAGTTTACAGATAGCCCGCTTCCTTCATACTGACATATCTGTTATCACCAATCACTATGTGATCAAAAAGCCTGACCCCTATATTCTGGCCACCCTCCTTAATCCGGATTGTGGAGCTGATATCCGTTGAACTCGGCTCAGGATCGCCCGACGGATGATTATGAAGCAGGATAAAATACACCGCATCGTATTTCAAAACCTCACGCAGAATCTCGCGCGCCTCAAGTGGCGCCATTCCTACGGTTCCCTCATAAAGGACCTTTTCGCCTATAAGCTTCATTCTGCTGTCAAGAAATACAACTCTTACCTGCTCCCGTTCCAAATGCCTCATGGATTCCATAAAATACGAGGCAATCGTGTGTGCATTTTTAAAATACACGCTCTTCTCTGTAGTGTGCATCGAAACCCGTCTTGAAAGCTCGGCGGCACATAAAAGCTGCACTGCCTTAACCCTGCCGATGCCCTTTACCTTCGTCAGCTCCTTAAAGCTTAAATGATTCAGTACTGCGGGTCCGTATTTGCCACCGTGAAGTGACAATATTCTGCAGGCAAGCTCGGTACTTCGCTCATTCCTGCTTCCTGTCCTGATGATTACGGCTATAAGCTCGGCATCGGACAGCACAGAAGGACCGTACTTTTCACACTTTTCATACGGTCTTTCACTTTCCGGTAATTCGTTTACCTTTAAATATTTCAATATGCTTCCTTTCCTCTCTCTCAAGGCCAATCACATACGAAATTATTCTATCACAATAGAATCAAAAAGTATATAAGAAAAACGATTATAACTTTAAAATTTTGTCAAGTGACATCAAAATACCGAATTTAGCATGATACCAGGTAAGTCCGCCCTGGAAATATACCGCATAAGGCGGTGCAATGGGGCCGTCAGCAGAAAGCTCTATCGAAGAACCCTGTACAAATGCACCCGCAGCCATAATTACCTCGTCATTATAGCCCGGCATAGCCCAGCCCTCGGGTGTAACGTAGCTGTCAACAGGTGCGGCCGCCTGAATACCGCCGCAAAAGGCAATGAGCTTTTCAGCTGAGCCAAGAGTTATAGCCTGAATAATATCGTAACGCTCTTCCGTTCCGTTAGGAATAACGGGATAGCCTAAATCCTCATAAATTCTTGCAGCAAAAATAGCACCCTTAATAGCTGAAGCCACAACTGTAGGGGCAAGGAAAAGACCCTGGAACATACTCTGGTTCATGCCTAATGTGGCACCGACCTCCTTGCCGAGTCCGGGACTGGTAAGTCTGTATGCACAATTATCGATGCATTCCTTTTTTCCGACAATATATCCGCCGGTGGCTACAAGTCCGCCGCCGGGATTCTTGATAAGTGAACCGATACACATATCCGCACCGACATCGGTAGGCTCAATAGTTTCAACAAATTCACCGTAGCAGTTATCAACCATTACGGTTAATTCGGGCTTTATAGACTTAATGAAACTGATAAGCTCACCGATTCTTTCGACAGAAAGTGTGGGTCTTGTCTGATAGCCCTTTGAACGCTGGATGGTTACAAGCTTTGTTTTTTCATTTATCGCAGCCCTGATTCCGTCATAATCAAAGGCACCTCCGGGCAGCAGGTCTACCTGTCTGTAGGATACGCCGTATTCTGCCAGACTGCCCTTTGAAGGAGTAATACCTATTACACCCTCAAGCGTATCATAAGGCTTACCGACAGGTGAAAGAAGCTCATCTCCGGGTCTTAAATTCGCTGATAAAGCAAGTGCAAGCGCATGAGTACCGCAGGTAATCTGGGGACGTACAAGGGCATCCTCAGCGTGAAAAATCGAAGCATAAACCGCCTCAAGGGTCTCACGTCCGTCATCATTGTATCCGTAACCGGTAGAGCCGTTAAAATGTCTGTCGCTGAGTCGGTTGTCCTGCATGGCCTTTATAACCTTCATCTGGTTATATTCGGCTACCTTATCGAGCTTTTCAAAGCGCTCCTTCAATTCCTTTTCATACTTCTCGCCAATTTCGATGGTCTTCTCGGAAAGTCCGAGTGACCTGTAAAAATCATTTACATTCATACTAATAACCATACCTTTCCTGCTGCAGTGCAAACCTTCATTCAAATACCTGTATCTGAATTAGCTTTAGGCACAAATCTATGTATAAAAAAATATTTTTTTAACACTATTAACCTTACTTTTTTCTGAATATCTCAATAATTTTTTCTATTATCTGCTCATTCTCAGGGTAATCCTTACGGTTTATTTCTATAACATCACGTTCTCTTTTAAACCAGGTAAGCTGCTTTTTTGCAAAATGTCTGGTATCTCTTTTTATTAATTCAACCGCCTGCTCCAGACTGCAGTCTCCCGAAAGATAGTCCGCAATTTCTTTATAGCCCAGTCCCAGCATCGAAGGCAGTTCTCGTGAGTAGCCCTTATCAAGAAGTACTTTAACCTCCTCCACCAGACCGTCCTTCAGCATAATATCCACACGCCTGTTGATTCGGTCATAAAGCTTCTCACGTTCATCATTAATAACAATATAGCAAAAATCGTATTTACTCTGTCTTTCACGCTGTTCGATATTGTGTTCGGACATACGTTTCCCCGTCAGTTCATATAATTCAATAGCATTTAACACTCTGCGTGTGTTGTTTTTGTGAATAATCTCTGAATAAACGGGATCAATTTTCTTAAGACGTTCAAACAGGACATCTATTCCCTTTTCCTCAAGCTCCTTCAGAAGTCTTTCCTGAACCACGGCCTTTTTTTCATCATCATATTCGGAAAACTCCACATCATATAAAACCGACTGAATATAAAAGCCTGTTCCGCCCGCAATAATCGGAAGCTTCCCGCGCGAATGAATATCTCTGATATATTGGGCCGCACGCTTTTGGAAAATGGTGACATTAAATTCATCATCAGGCTCAAATTCGTCAATCATCCAGTGCGCAATCCCCTGCTTTTCCGCCTCTGTAACCTTTGCAGTGCCAATATCCATATGACGGTAAACCTGCATTGAATCAGCCGAAATAATTTCGCCGTTCAGGCGCTTTGCAAGCTCCACCGAAGCTGCAGTCTTTCCGACTGCCGTGGGCCCCGTAATAATAAGCAGCGGTATTTTTTCTGTTTCTATATCCATTTTATAACCATGCCTTTCTACGTGCACCGCAAACTTTCTTTTGAATACAACGTATTCACATTATCTAAGCATAAATTTGATGTAAAAATAATTTTCACACCAGGCCATCAGATAATTCTCTTGAATTTCTTCTCAATCTCACTCTTTGTCATATCAATAATGATAGGACGGCCATGAGGACAATTAAAGGGATTATCCGCTTCAAGCAGCTGCTTTATCAGCTCCCTTGCTTCTGCCTCAGAAAGCTCTGTATTGCCCTTTACTGCCGCTTTACACGAACATGTGGCTATTCGTTCCTTAATACCTAAAACAGCACCGTTACGGCCTTCCTTCGATAAAGCATCAATTATTTCAAAGAGCAGGGTTTCAGGATTTATATTATAGCTGTTAAAGGGTACGCTGCTGATTGCATACTCCCTGCCGCCAAAGGATTCGACCGTAAAACCGTTCTTTTCCAGCTCATCCTTATACTGTTCAACCACAGCCGCTTCAGTAGCCGAAAGCGAACAGATAATGGGCGGTGAAAGAAGCTGCGATGCCGCTTTCTCGTTTTCAGCCCTTTTCATTATCTTCTCATAGATGATTTTTTCATGAGCCGCATGCTGGTCAATCATATACATTACACCGGCAGCTTCAACTATCCAGTAGGTTTTAAAGACCTGACCTACGATTCTGTAGCCATTCTTAAATACATTTATAAACTCATCCTTACTCTCTGCATGAGTATTTTCAAAAAGGCTTGCCTGAACATATTCACCCTTGTCTGAAGCTGTCTCAACTACAGCAGATTCTGTAGCAGTAGATTTTTCTGCAGTAGATTTTCTCGCAGTAGTTTCAGAATGCTTTTGCTCATTATTTTTGAGAGCTTTAATATAATTATCCGCATCCTCAACAAGGCTCTTAAAGCCATCCTCAATTGAAGGAGTATAGTCAGAGCTCGGCTTCTTCTCGTCAGACTTATTATTTTCTGCTAAAATGCCATCCTGTTCAGTATCAATTACAGCTGCTGTCTTTTCAGACTGATGCCCATTCATCTGCTTATCATCAGCCTTACTGATATTAGTATTCTTCTCAGCAGACTGATTATTGTATACAGGCTGATTTTGTACCTTCGTCTGAGACTGATTTATCTGCTCTCTGCGTCTGTTTTCAAAGGGCTCAGGTACTGCTGAGGGCTTTTGAATAATGTCCTTTTTGACCTGCTCCTCATTAGCTATTCTGTGTATTAACGCACGTCCCGAAAGCGCATCCCTGCAGGCCTCGAATACCGCATTATATACCAGCTGGGGATTTTCAAAACGGACCTCCTGCTTGGTCGGATGTACATTAACATCCATCATGGCAGGGTCTATTTCAATAAAAAGATTGGTAAAGGGATACTTATGCTGCATAAGATACGGCTGATATGCATCCTCTATACCCTTACTTACGGCCGAATTACGGATAAATCGTCCGTTTACAAAATAATTCTCTGTATTTCGGTTATTTCTGGCAACCACAGGCTTACAGATACAGCCAAAAACCTTAATTCCCTTTGTATTAACATCCGTAAATTTACCACCCGGATTATCGGTAAAGGGATATTTTACCTCTACTGTTTCAGACGCAATATCACGTCCGTAGATGCCGAAGATTACATCCTTCAGCCTACCGCTTCCGTTAGTAAAAATTACGGTTCGTCCGTTATTAATATATTTAAAGCTGATATTCGGGTGTGAAAGAGCTATTCTTTCAACCGTTTCATTACAATATGAGCCCTCAGTGGCCGCAGATTTCAGAAACTTCTTACGAACCGGAACATTATTGAATATATCACGGATAATAAAGGAAGTACCGTTCGGCGCACCGATTTCCTCAAAGCCAAGCTCCTCGCCGCCGCAGATACGGTAACGTACCGCCGAAAATGCATCCGAAGTCTTGGTAATAAGCTCCACATCCGCCACAGCAGCTATACTTGCAAGCGCCTCACCTCTAAAGCCCAGTGAACTTATAAAGCTTAAATCTCCCGCGTCCTTAATTTTACTGGTAGAATGCCTCACAAATGCTACACGGATATCTTCTGCATTTATTCCGCTTCCGTTATCCGTAATTCTGATAAGCTCTGTTCCGCCGCCCTTTATCTCAATGGAAATAGCGCTGGCACCGGCATCGATGGAATTTTCGGCAAGCTCCTTAATGATAGATGCCGGTCTGTCAATAACCTCACCTGCGGCTATCTGATTTATAGTATTTTTATCAAGAATATGAATATTTCCGGCCATTCTGTCACCCCTTCTGATTAGTTACTGCGAAGTTCCTCCTGCAGCTCATAAAGCTTATTTAAAGCCTGAATCGGCGTCAGTGAACCTAAATCCATATTGCGGATATCCTGCAGTATGTCATCTGATTTACGGTCCGCAAAGAGCGACATCTGATTCTGCTCAAGGTCATTCTTATGCGCCTTCGGACTACTGTATTTTCCGGCCACTTCACCGCCGGACTTTATCATTTCACTTCTGTCATGTGAATTTATATCATTTAAGCTTAACAGCTCAACTATTTCCTTTGCACGGGAAAGAATACTGTCGGGAAGTCCCGCAAGACGTGCCACCTGAATACCGTAGCTTCTGTCCGCACCGCCCTTTACAATCTTACGCAGGAATATAATGTCCTCGCCCTGTTCCTTTACTGCAATACTGAAATTCCTGACGCAGTCAAGCTTCTCCTCAAGCTCGGTAAGCTCATGATAATGGGTTGCAAACAAAGTCTTGGCACCAAGTATATCCTTATTACCGATATATTCCACAACCGCCCAGGCTATGGCAAGTCCGTCAAAGGTACTCGTTCCGCGACCGATTTCATCCAGAATCAGCAGGCTTTTCGAGCTTGCATTTTTCATAATCTGCGAAACCTCATTCATTTCAACCATGAATGTACTTTGTCCGGATGCCAGATCGTCGGATGCGCCCACACGGGTAAATACCCTGTCTACCAGACCGATATTTGCAGAATCCGCAGGCACAAAGCTTCCCATCTGAGCCATAAGGACAATCAGTGCCGTCTGACGCATATATGTTGATTTACCGGCCATATTGGGACCTGTAATAATCGAAATACGGTTCAAATCACTGTCAAGAAATGTATCGTTTGATACAAAGGAATTACTGTTTATCTGCTCAACCACGGGATGTCTTCCGCCCTTTATATCAATAAGTCCGTCCTCATTCAGCTTAGGTCTCACATAATTATTATGCTCCGCAACAAAGCTTAACGAGCATAAACTGTCAATGGTAGCAACAGCCTTTGCCGTCTTCTGGATTCTGATAATATTTTCTGCTATTTTTTCACGAAGCTCTGTGTAAATATTATATTCCAGACTGAAAAGCCTGTCCTCGGCATTAAGTATCTTATCCTCAAGCTCCTTTAATTCAGGCGTAGTATAACGTTCAGCACCGGTAAGTGTCTGCTTTCTTATCCATTCAGCGGGAACCAGCTCCTTAAAGGAATTGGTAACCTCCAGATAATATCCGAAAACTCTGTTGTACTTTATTCTGAGAGTCTTAATTCCGGTCTTTTCCTTTTCGCGGGCCTCCATTTCGGCCAGCCAGGTCTTGCCTTCCGTCTTGGCCTTTCGAAGCTCATCAACAGTTGCATTATAACCATCCCTTATAATACCGCCCTCGCGGATAGTAAGCGGAGGCTCTTCTACAATGGCATCATCTATAAGCTTTTCCAAATCCTCGAGAGTATCTGTATTTTGAGCAAGCTCCGCAAGCATTTTAGATGAAAAATCAGATAATACGCTCTTAATAGGCGCAAGCATTGAAGCAGATGAACTAAAAGCTATCAAATCTCTTGGATTTGCGTTTCGATAGCTTATACGTCCCGCAAGACGTTCAAGGTCATAAATAGCATTCAGATACTCACGAATTTCCTCGCGTGCAAAAATATTGTTATTAATTTCTTCAATGGCATCGAGACGGTCATTAATTGCCTCCATGTCAAGAAGCGGCTGTTCAACAAAGCTTCTCAGCATTCTTGCACCCATAGCGGTTTTCGTCCTGTCCAGAACATTAAGAAGCGAGCCCTTTTTATTCTTGTCACGCATAGTCTCGGTAAGCTCCAGATTACGTCTGGTCTGATTATCTATGAGCATGTATTTTCCCGAAACATAGGGCACAATATGAGTAATATGCTCCAGAGAAATCATCTGGGTATCAAGGGTATATCTGAGTACAGCTCCGGCAGCAGCCTTTGCCGCAGGATAAATATTGATTCCGAGCTCCGCACAGTCCTTGATTTTGAAGTGTTCCGTAAGAACCTTTTCGCACTTACGTCCCTCAAAAAAGTCCGCATCAACAGTACTTACGGCAATCTTCTGCTTATCACGGTAGCTGTCAATATCAAGTCCGCAGATTAAAAATGAATCATTGCAAATAAGCTCTGAGGGCGACTGCTTCAGAATCTCATCATTTGCTTTATTAATATTGTCACATTCCTGAATGTAAAAATCACCGGTAGAAACATCAATACTGGCAATACCGAAGGTATTATCACAGTAATAGACGCACATCAGATAATTATTTCTTCCTTCATCAAGAGACTGGGGATTAATATTGGTTCCGGGTGTAACAATTCGGATAACCTCACGTTTAACAAGTCCCTTTGCGGTTGCGGGATCCTCAACCTGCTCACAGATTGCGACCTTATGGCCGTTCTCCACCAGCTTGGAAATATATATTTCCGATGCATGAAAGGGCACGCCGCACATAGGTGCACGCTCCTCCAGACCGCAGTTTTTTCCGGTTAATGTCAATTCAAGCTCCTTGGATACAAGCTTTGCATCCTCGAAGAACATCTCGTAGAAATCACCGAGTCTGTAGAATACAATACAGTCCTTGTACTGATTCTTAATATTCATATACTGCACCATAACCGGTGTCATTTCATACTTATGTTCAGCCATATATTATGCCTTTCTGTCGGATAATAATTCTCAGCTCAGCTTCCATTCTCCGCTGCTGCTAAAGCCGTCTGCCTGCTCGGTAGCCCTGTTAATGATATCTTCCTCAAAGCCGAGCATATTCAAAAGCTTTATGGCATTTCTGGTGGTTGTGGGGCCGGGCTTAAGCTTATAATCAAATATTACGCTCTTTTCCTTAACCTTTTCCTCGAAGTGATAAAGCTCAAAGTAATCCTTTAAAAGCTGTGTCAGCTCTATATCATGGGTTGCCGCAAAAAGCTGACAGTTTCTTTCCGCAATATACTTTAAAATCTGTGATGATGCCGCAATACGTTCAAGAGTGTTTGTACCTCTCAATACCTCATCGATAAATACCAGAAGCGGCACATCGTCATTTAATGCATCGCAGATACGTTTAAGAGATTTAATCTCAACAATATAATAGCTCTCACCCTCGGACAAATTATCCGAAAGAGCCATCGAGGTCATGCACCTGTAAAAAGGTGATGAAAAGCTTCTGGCCGATGCCGTATCAATTGTCTGGGCAAGAATTGAATTGATTGCCATAGTCTTAATGAAGGTTGACTTACCGGATGCATTAGAACCTGTAAGCAATACTGACTTTTCCTCATTAAAGCTGTTCTTTACGGGATCATTAATCAAGGGATGATATATAAGTTCGGACTTAATTCCCTTATTTTCCTTTGAAAGCTCAGGCTCACACCAGTCTCCCAGGAAATTTCTGTAAGAGGAAATCGCAATCATTGAATCAAGGAAACCGAGAATCTCAAAAATCTTTTGAAATTCTTTATCCTTATTCTTGATTTTTCTGAGCATATTATTGAATCTGATAAGGTCAATATGTGAAGCCATTCTGACATAATCAAGGAAGGTTTCAAGGATATCGCCGCCGTTTTTCTTTGAAACAATAATTCTGCCGCCCTTAAGAATTGTACCAAAGCTTTTATCAAGATCCTTAAGCTGACCTGTATACTTGGCTATGGCATTAATATTCAGGCCGGATATGGTTTTTGCAGTATCAATGGTTCTGAGCATATATGATACTACCGAATAGTATTTCTCAATCTCACCCTTACGCTTAAAGTAAGAAATAACATTTACGAAAAACATTACTACGGTCGAAATAATTCCGACAGCAGGTTCGATAAATATCAGCGCGATAGCCGCAATTATCATAATCAGCTTGGCATAATGTGTAATATTATCCTCACTTTTAAGATTTTTAAGTCTGCTGATATATTCGTAAACCGAGATATTGGAAAGCTTTCCTGCTCTGGCAAGCTCTACCTGAAGATTCGTGCGCAAATCCCTGTTTTTTGAAAAGAAATCAATAAGTCTGCCTCTTTCCTCAATAATCTCAGGCTTGAGTGTGGGGGTTCTCATCATACTGTAGAGGTACTCTTCGCCGATAGAGCTTTGAGTATTATTAACCTCAAGATATACACTGTCCATGTCAAGGTCATGCCAGGTGATATCGTCTATATTACAGTATTCTCCGTCCTCAATCCTCTGCTTATAGGTATTTCTGTAAAAAAAACCTATCGATTCATACTTTTCATAAAGATACTCATTTTCGGGCAGCTGACCGTAACTGCTGACAATTTTATTATAGAGTCTTTTTGTTTCCCTTGCTTTTGAACTAATTCCGTAAATTGTGAGAATCAGTAAAATCGCAACAATCACAACTATAAAAACTATTGCATTATTATCTAACATAAAAACAGTGTTACCTTTCTAAATCATAAGCTTTACTAAAAAAATTAATAGTTTTGCCAAGCGCTTCGCTCTAAGTAAATGCTAAAAAAGCGCATACGCATACATTGTATATTTTACTTCTAAATTCATTATTAGTCAATTCTAAATAAAAAAAAGCTGCAACACAGCGAACCGTGTTGCAGTATAAAGCTTTATTAGATTGTCATTACTTCCTTTGTCTTCTCATCCATCTTCTTGTCTACTTCATCGCAGAACTTTTCGGTAATCTTATTGATTTCATCCTCAATCTGCTTCTGAGTATCCTCTGAGATTTCACCTGACTTACCGATCTTCTTGATTGCATCGTTTGCATCACGTCTGATATTTCTGATTGCAACCTTTGAAGACTCTGCCTTCTTCTTAATATCCTTTGCAAGCTCCTTACGTCTGTCCTCTGTGAGCTCGGGGAAGATAAGTCTGATGATACGTCCGTCATCACTGGGTGTGATTCCGATATCAGAAGCCATGATACACTTCTCAATCTCCTTGATCATCTTTGACTCCCAGGGCTGAATCTGGATAACTCTTGCCTCAGGAACCGAAACATTTGCTACACCGTTAATAGGGGTGGGTGTTCCGTAATAATCAACTCTTAACTTATCAAGCAGATGGGGGTTGGCACGTCCTGCACGAATGCTTACATACTCTTCTGTAAGGACATCAACTGTCTTCTGCATCTTTTCCTGGTAAACCTTAATTCTCTCGTCCATTGTATAATCCTCCGCGTATAATAATTTCTGTTCAATAATATCAAATCAAAAACTGATATTATTATAAAATAGATTAAATAATCTTGTAAAGCATTTTTTTAATCACAGGTAACCATAGTTCCTGTGCACTCGCCTGTCGCATTGTTAATGATTGAATCCTTCTCATTAAGTGAGAACACAAGAAGCGGCATACTGTTTTCCATACAAAGGCATGTAGCGGTAAGATCGATAACCTTAAGATTCTTATCATAGACCTCTTTAAGTGAAATCTTATCATACTTAACTGCCGAAGGATCCTTTGCAGGATCAGCATTGTATACACCGTCAATATTCTTGGCCATCATAATTACATCACAGTCAAGCTCGATGGCTCTGAGCGCTGTAGCTGTATCTGTAGAGAAATAAGGATGTCCCGTACCTCCCGCAAGGAAGATAACCTTACCCTCGTTAAGAGCATCAACAGACCTGTCCTTACTGAATAATTCAGCTATATCACCGCACTCAAAGGGAGTGAAAACCTCTGTAGACATTCCAACATATCTGAAAATCTCGGATACATAGATACAGTTCATAACAGTTGCGAGCATACCGATCTGATCGGCCTTTACTCTGTCAATAGTATTGCTTGAACGACCGCGCCAGAAATTACCGCCGCCGATAACTACCGCAACCTGTACACCGTCATCTACAATCTTCTTTACCTGCTCAGCCACTGCCATACAGGTTGCCTCGTCAAAGCCCTGCTTCTTATCGCCCGCAAGTGCCTCGCCGCTGAATTTTAATAAAACTCTCTTAAACTTTGCCATAATAACCATGCCTTTCTGCCTAAAACGCAAACTTGTCAAACTCGTGACCGCTTCGCTTGTCACTCGTTATAAAATCGCTGCTACCGC
>JAKSRW010000025.1 GCA_024403355.1 Lachnospiraceae bacterium | reverse complement strand
CACGGTGGTGTGAGAGGTCGGGAAAATTTATTTAATTTTCCCTCCTACTCGATTGACAAAATTGTATTGTTTTTATGCTTTTACTTAATGAACAATTATTGTATGATGGTATGGGAGGATGATGCGATGGAGTGGACTAATCTGGTCAGGGAAGGAAGCTGATGGTGCTTCAAGGGTAATTATAGGGAGAAAAAATCTTTTTCATTTGTGGCTATATTGATTGCAGGTATGGTTTTTGCTGGTATTACTACAGCCACACTTGCATATTCAAAACATGAAAAACTGATGCATGACTTAGATATTAATGAAAAACAGGTATTTAATCTTTACGATATGGATAGGGAGGAATTTCATAGTCAATATGGTGACAATGTAGAGGTTGAGACTGTCTATGATTTGCCTAATAAAAAAGCCTGGATGGATTTATCTGAAGCAGAGAGGGAAGAAAAACTTTCAAAATGGATAAAGGAATTGAATGAAAGGCTTGAACGTAATCACGAAAAATAAGAGTAGGGAGGATAAATTATGTGTATTGGACTAGATCATATTACTATTGATGGTAAAAAAACAATTCATATCAGATATATTCTTTTATCTGTGATTATATTATTAATGTCTGTATTTTTGATGGGATGCAGTTTGATTAATACTGAAAAAGAATCAATCCCCAATGTCCGTCCTTATGGGGTTATGATCAATAATCGTCTTTATAATGATGCATGGACGACAATAGAGGTGCCGGAGGATTTCAAGGCTGACGGAATTATTGAATTATTTTCAGATGGGTTTACGCCGCTCATAAATAATCAGGCAAATAATAGTAGCTATATTGGATGCGAGTATGGATTTATTGATGGGAAACTTTATCTTTTGTATAAAGGAAAGTTGCAATTATTTGTAGAAAGTAATTATCAGCCACCACTTGATGAAATACTTGATCCTCAGGCATTGAATTTTAATATTGCAGATGCGGAAAAAAATATAGAAGGGCCGATTTTATGTGATTTTTCATCTGACGAATGGAAAAAATATGCCTATATGAGGGCTGAAAATCAGTTGCAGAATTGGTATATCGAGACGGAAGCCGGCGATTTGGGCACTGAGGGAAAAGCATTCTTATATTTGACAAGGAAATTTGAAGAGCTTTTTTCAAATATGCTGTATTGCTGTGGCATAGGACCTACCGTGCTTTGGGGGCAGAAGGAACTGAGTGATTACAGGTTCAGCTTTGATTTTAAGCTTGGGGCCGAAGACACGATTTCGTTTGCTGCTTTCTTTCAGGATATGAAAACAAGGCGGCTGATTAATGGAAAAGCGTGTTTTCTCACTACATGGATTACTTTTGATGAGAAAGGTGGTTTGTGCAGATATTGTTCTCATTCGATGGATACGCTTGTTTCTATGGATGATGAGCGGATGGAAGATTATTACCGCTGTGATGACTGGAATCATATAGAACTGTATCTTGAGGGAACGGACCTTCATATGACTCTGAACGGATATGAATTAGGAACTGTATTTAGCTTTACTGATACGCCTCACGGTTCTGCCGGTATAGGCAGTAATGGCGGAAGCAAGTTTAGGAATATTAGCATTAACTAAAAAAGGACTGTCGCCCGGCAAAATTTTGCAGATGCGACAGTCCCTTTTTTGCGTTATGATTGTGCGTTTTTGATACACGCTTTGCCATATGACTTATAAGGCATACGGCGTTTGTCTGTCTAAATACAGGTCAATGCCAGTTCGACAGTAGTTTTGTCAATTCCGGAGTTGATTATGTCTTCGGCGGATTCACCATTTTTCAGACGGTGTATAGTATCGACGATGAGGTTTTGACCTTGCTCAAGACCCTCTTCTCGTATACCATTAATAAATACTTCTTCGTTAAATTCTGTGATACACATATTCTTTACCTCCGCCTTGTTTTTTAACAAGAACTTCTTAAGTATACCATTTTTTATACAGATTTCAACCGCTGCATCAATCGCTTTCTCGATTGGCATTGTCTTTAGTAAGTCATTCACGGCATTGACGAATGTCATGTATTCCGCCAGTGGACGACATTTCTCAAGCAAACTGTCATTACAGCCTTTGTTCAGATTAATCATATCTGCAGTCCATTCAAAATCCCCGGGGTTAATTGGTTTTATAAAAGCATCAGATAACCTGAGCTTTTGAAAAGGTGCCTGCACTTTTTTTCCGTTGTAAAATACCGTATATCGGGGAGTTGGAAGCTTAATAAGTTTTTCTCCGTAGAGGTTTAACTTATTCTCCTGGATATAGCGGTCATACATTCTTCCGTAATACATTAATCCGCGAATGGGCATATTGGGATTAAATGAGCTTTGCTGTTCCCAGACTGACAGATAACTGTCCAGTAGAATAGCCACGTCATTTTTCATACCAATATACACTACATCCTCCAGTGTGTACATTATCACCTGATTAATGTCATTATAAGATGTTCCGCAAAGTGCATTATAAAGCGACAGTGTGTTCTCGATGTAGTCCGCATCTCCGAATAACTTGCAAAACAGTCTGTCTTTGTAGTTTCTTTTAGTTTTAATCATTGTTTTTCCTTTTAAATTATATTGTATTAATCTAAAAGGAGGCTCAAATAGTACATATTATTATTTACCCTCAATAGTATTAATATAATAACATATGAATAGGTATTTTTCAAGTAATATGTAAAAACGAATTTTTTGAATCTTATGGACACCGTTCGTTTGATAAAAAATAAAATCTATCATAATAGACAAAATGGTTGACAAGTCTGTTTACTTATGGTATAAAATAATAAAATCTATTGAAATAGATTTTTTAAAACGGCTGTATATGTATAAAAATTCGAATTTTTGAAGCCGGAGGTAATTGTTTATTATGGAGACAGGCGAAATTTACTAAAGTGATTATCCTTTATGAAAAATAGTACGGAAGAATGAGCATATCAAGAGCGGAAAACTTGTAGAATTATGTAACGAGGAGCTTGGCTGGAAGCCTTCAACCACATATACTGTTATTAAAATATTGAAGGAACGCTGAATAATTGTCAGCGAAACATG
Organism: Lachnospiraceae bacterium; assembly: GCA_024403355.1. GTDB lineage: Bacteria > Bacillota > Clostridia > Lachnospirales > Lachnospiraceae > RUG11977. The sequence continues at coordinate 41,731 of JAKSRW010000025.1, read as the reverse complement.
CGGTAAGCAGTCTGACACAGTAAAAAGATGATCAAGCTTCTATTGTGAGAGAAATGCTTGACAGTAGATTTGATAGCCTGAATTCGGCGTTCCTTACAGCATTTGCAAAAAAGCAAAGCACTTACAGACACAGATATTGATGAAATAAATTCGTATTATTTTGATATTCTGATGCAGACAAATTAAAAAGGAGTTTTTATTGGTATGAGAAAAATAGGTTACATTTTATGTGTTATTTTAGGTATTAGTTTCTTGGCTTTTGCGAGTGAGACCAGTGCATATGCAAACGGTAATGACAATAAAAAGTGATAAAATTATGACAAGAAAAAGGATATTCAAGTTGTTATCAATAATTATAGCTTTACTGATTATGCCATTGCAATCAGTTGCAGCAACACCACCGTATTCAAACAGTCTGAGCGTGTCCAGAAGTCAGCAGGAGAAATCTAATTGGTGTTGGGCTGCATGTGCCAAAATGGTTGGAAACTATATGGGATACTCGTATAGCCAAAACAGCATAGTGAACTATGTTAAAGGGTCTACGGCTGATATAGGTGCTTCTGCTTCGGAAGTTTGTTCAGCGTTGGCGTATGCGACCAACAACACATATTATACCAGTACTGTTGTGCCGCCGTCTATGTCAAGTGTTAAAACACAGATTGATTCAGCAATACCTATAGTTATGAGAATGGACTGGACTAGTGGTGGAAGCCATAATGTAGTTGTAAAAGGGTACACAGATGCAACAAAACTGATAGTAGTAGACCCGGGAGTGGGTTGTTCAAGTATTATGTCATATGAATATTCTGATTTACAGAGTGGAACATGGATTTTATCCGGACATGGAAGATGTACAAATTTATATTGGTTAATACATAGATAAGTTAATTGGGAAAGGAGCACATTATGAAGAAATTAGCTATAATAATTATGTTTTTGAGTCTTTCACTTTTGGGATTTACATTTGAAGCTAAAGCCGCAGAAAATGTTCTTGACAGTGAGGATGTATTATCTAAAAGCCATGATTTTGAAGAAATAAAAGCACTTGAACCGTTTATTATACAGAGTGCAAAAGAAGCCTGCAACCTGAATAATACGGGATTTTCTGCAGATGATATTATTGTTGATTATGATAATGCAATCAGGGTATATACTGACTGCCTTGTTTTTGAAGACAGGGAAGTGTCTGCGGACAGAGTGGATGAGATTATTGAGTATTCTATTGATAAAATGTACTTTGGTTGGCAGATACCGGTTTATTCTGAGAGTAAGGGCAAAACAGTAGGCGTATTGGTCGCACGTCAGCTGCCATTAAATGAGGATGCAAAGGCATATATGTCCGAAGATCTGCAAAAAGCCATTATGGAAACTGAGGGTAAGTATAAGGTTTCAACTGCGGAAGTACTTGACGAAAGAGCGACTATAATGTTATATGTAAAAAATATTGAGAATAGTTTGCCGGATGGTTCGAAAGTAAGAATATTTGGTTCACAGCCCGGATTTTTCCAGCCGGTAGCTGCTGTTATTACCAAGGGAAGGATTAGTTCCTTGTTTCCTTTGGGATACACATATAGCGTGGAGGAGTATATAGATTTTTCAATCGAAAATGGAAAATTTTACGATTACGAATTATTATATCCGGCTATAGAAGATATTCGCATTGAAAATGAAAAGAACGCAGCTTTAGGTCTTCAGACCGGAGCAGGAACGGGAATTCAGGTACCACACAACAGTTCAATCACATTAATTGTTATTTTGAGTATTGCAGGAGTTCTGACTGCCGGTGCTCTGGCCGGTATTATGATAGCAAAAAAAAGAAGGGTTAAATAGAGCCTTTTTCTCTATGCCTGGATATAAAAATGAGGAGCAAATGAGTTATGTGTATGGGATCAGATTGTATCATTATGTATGGGAAAAAAACTATTCATATCAGATATATTCTTGTATTGGTGATTATAATATTAATGTCTGTATTTTTAACGGGATGCCGCCTGTTTAACACTGAAAAAGAATTAGTAACCAATGCTCTGCCTAATGAAATTATGATCAATAATTGTTTGTATAAGCTGGAGGGAACAGTCATTGAGATAGCGGAGTGCTTTAAGGCTGATGGAGTTATTCAATTGTCTTCCGGTGTAGAGGGGCCGCTTGAAAATAATCAGACAAATTACAGTGATTATATTGGATGCGAATATGGTTTTATTGATGGGAAGCTTTATCTTTTGTATAAAGGAAAACTGCACTTATTAGCAGAAAGTTATTTTCAGCCGCATCTTGATGAAATACTTGATCCTCAGGCATTGAGATTTACTATTGCAGACGCGGAAAGAAATATAAAACTGCCGTTTTTATGTGATTTTTCATCTGATGAATGGATGGAATATGCCTATGTAAGGGCTGAAAATCAGTTTCAGAACTGGTATGCAGAGAAGGAAGCTGATGAATCTGGTACAGAAAACCTATATCTGACCAGGAAATTGGATGAAGCTTTAGAAAATATGCATCGCTCCGGCATGGGGCCTACAGTGCTTTGGGGGCAGGGGGACCTGACTGATTACAGCTTTGGCTTTGATTTTAAAATTGAGGCCGAAGACACGATTTCGTTTGCTGCATTTTTTCAGAATATGAAAACAAGCTGTATGACCGAAGGGAAAGCAGCTATTTTGGATACGTGGCTTACTTTTGATGAGAAAGATGGCGTGCGTAAATATTGTTCTGATTCGTGTGAGACGATTATTTCTATGGAGGATGAGCGGTTAGGAGAATATTACCGTTATGCTGAATGGAATCATATAGAACTGTATCTTAAGGGGCTGGATCTTCATATGACGCTGAACGGATATGAATTGGGAACTGTATTTAGCTTTACTGATACGGGAACTGTATTTAGCTTTATTAATACGCCTCACGGTTCTGCCGGTATAGGCAGTAATGGCGGAAGCAAGTTCAGAAATATTAGCATTAACTAAAAAAGGACTGTCGCCCGGCAAAGTTTTGCGGATGCGACAGTCCCTTTTTTGCGTTATGATTGTGCGTTTTTGGTACACACTTTGCTATATGACTTATAAGGCATACGGCGTTTGTCTGTCTAAATACAGGTCAATGCCAGTTCGACAGTAGTTTTGTCAATTCCGGAGTTGATTATGTCTTCGGCGGATTCACCATTTTTCAGACGGTGTATAGTATCGACGATGAGGTTTTGACCTTGCTCAAGACCTTGCTCAAGACCTTGCTCAAGGCCCTCTTCTCGTATACCATTAATAAATACTTCTTCGTTAAATTCTGTGATACACATATTCTTTACCTCCGCCTTGTTTTTTAACAAGAACTTCTTAATACATTAATCCGCGAATGGGCATATTGGGATTAAATGAGCTTTGCTGTTCCCAGACTGACAGATAACTGTCCAGTAGAATAGCCACGTCATTTTTCATACCAATATACACTACATCCTCCAGTGTGTACATTATCACCTGATTAATGTCATTATAAGATGTTCCGCAAAGTGCATTATAAAGCGACAGTGTGTTCTCGATGTAGTCCGCATCTCCGAATAACTTGCAAAACAGTCTGTCTTTGTAGTTTCTTTTAGTTTTAATCATTGTTTTTCCTTTTAAATTATATTGTATTAATCTAAAAGGAGGCTCAAATAGTATATATTATTATTTACCCTCAATAATATTAATATAATAACATATGAATGGGTATTTTTCAAGTAATATGTAAAAACGAATTTCTTGAATCTTATGGACACCGTCCGTTTGATAAAAAAAATAAAATCTATCAGAATAGATAAAATGGTTGACAAGTCTGTTTACTTATGGTATAAAATAATAAAATCTATCGAAATAGATTTTTTAAAACAGCTGTATATGTATAAAAATTCGAATTTTTGAAGCCGGAGGTTATAGTTATTATGGAGACAGTTAAAATCTACGAAAGTGAATATCGTTTATGCAAGATAGTATGGAAGAATGAACCTATCAAGAGCGGAAAACTTGTGGAATTATGTAACGAGGAGCTTGGCTGGAAGCCTTCAACCACATATACTGTTATTAAGAAGCTGACGGAGCGTGGGATACTTGTCAGCGAAAAAATGATGGTAAGCAGTCTGATAAAAGAAGACGAGGCTCAGGCTTCGATTGTAAGGGAAATGCTTGACAGCAGATTTGACAGCTCCGGTTCGGCGTTTATTGCTGCATTTGCAAAAAGTAAGACGCTGACAGACAAGGATATTGATGAAATACAGGAGATGTTAAACAAAATTAAAGAACAAAGGAAATAGTAGTTTTTTGGAGGGCCTATGGGAACACTGATATTTGATTTTTTTGAAGTAGCTGTGCATTCCTGCCTTATGGTCATTATAGTTCTTGCACTCAGACTGGTATTCAGAAGAGCGTCAAGATCTGCAATCTGCCTGCTATGGATTATAGTGGGTGTAAGACTGGCAATATTTATACCGATAGAAAGCAACTATGCATTAATGCCTCGAATAATGCAAAATATTGGTGCGGTGAGTTCAGATAATGAGGAGGCTTCATTGTTTGATGGCAGTTATAATGACAGCAGATTTCAGCCGGTAAATGACGGGGCAAACTTGACAGAGATAATCAGCTATCCGGTTGATAAAACAGAATCTGTGAAAGCAGTAGAGTTTCCCGGTGATGCCGGTATTAAAGTTAATTCAATAAGTCGTGGTAGTGCATCTGTAACAGAGTATGTTCTATTCGGGGTTTGGCTTGCAGGATTCCTAGGAATGCTGACTTACGGCCTGGTAAATTATTTAAGGCTTAGGAAAAGACTTGCAACTGCCGTAAAAGACGCGGATAACAACGATATTTTTTATACGGAATTTACAAGCTCCGCGTTTGTATATGGAATCAGAATGCCTCGAATATATGTGGGTTATTCAGTTGGAACTAAAGCTTTGGACTATGTAATAGCTCATGAGAGGGAACATATTCGCAGGAGAGATCATCTGATAAAAATGCTGGGATACCTGCTTCTGTCGATATACTGGTTTGCTCCGTGGATATGGCTTGCATTTTTATTGCTGTGTAAGGATATGGAGCTTGCCTGTGATGAGGGTGTTATTAGTTCAATGGAAGCTGAAGAAAGAGCAGAATATGCTGAAGTGCTGTTAAGATTTGGAAGAAGAAAAACGCCGGGGGTATCGGGTGTGATTAATTTTGGTGAGGTTAGTATTAAAGAAAGGATTAAATCGATTATGAATTACAGAAAGAAAACTATAGGACTAACGTGCATAGTGCTGGCTGTATTGGCGCTGTGTATTGTAATCCTTGTACCTGTAAAAGATTTAAAGGCTACTGAAAAAAACTCTGACAACAAAGAAGAGAATAATTCGGTAATTTCTTTGGGAAAAGATGAACTATCAATAAAAGAAAACTACGAAACAGATGATTCGGACCGTCTTATTAAATATTATAATATTGAAACCGGAGAACTTTTTATTCCGGATGATGTCGAAGAAATAGAAAGCAAAGACATATTTGAATTATGCTATGATAATACTATGAACAGGCCTGTTTACATTAAGGTTGATGAAGCTAATGAAAAATATGATAGCAGAAATGATTGTAATGCAATCATAGAAACGGCTACGGGAAGACTCCTACTAGGCTGTGAAAATACGGTAATACCAAACACTGTTACCGAAATAGGTGAGTATGCATTTGCCAGGTGTTCAGGAATAACAGAAGTAACAATGCCGGAAAAAGTTTCACTGATTAATAAGAATGCATTTTGTGGGTGTAAATATCTTCGAAAGGTTAGTTTGTCAAAGAACACTACTGAAATTGGAGCCGGTGCATTTTCTAGATGTGGTTTGTTGTCAGATGTAAGTCTTCCTGACAGTTTGAGTATTGTAGGAGAGCATGCATTTGCATATTGCGGAAGATTGAGTATGGTTAATATTCCTAAGGGCATTATAGAGAATGGGCTTGGAGAAGGTTCATTTACCGGTTGCTATTCATTACCTTGTGATGTAAAGAAAATGATAATTGATACTCGACCGGAAGCATATAAGCTTAATCAGATCGGTGATGACCTCTCGAACGTAGAGTATCATTTTAGGGAAGAGGCGCCAGAGCAGTTTGCATATCCGGAATCTTATTATTATGGAGTTCTTGATTCAATTGATCAGTTTGGAAATATAGCACTGAGAGTTGTGAATTATTCAGAAAGTGAAAATAAATTTTATTTTACCGGAGAGAGCAAGATTATCAGAATTTCTGATAATTGTAAAATCATAGTCAGAGGAAAAACTGAAAAATCAGAGGAAAAACTGCGCTATATTACTAAGGAGGATCTTGATTACATCTGTACTCATTATATGGTAACAATGGATAGCAGCTGTGTTGAGGAAATAATAATGCATGAATATGTTTATCCGTTTATCTGTGAAGAAGTGAATAACGAATTGGTTTTATTAAGAGAAAATGCTTAATAGTTTATTGAAATATTTGACTAATATAACTTCTATGGTGTCATAAGTATATGAGTTTTTGAGAGTAGCAGAATTTAAATATTGGAATATGAAGTAATTGGAATGAATGATTTCTTTGTGTGAAAGTATAGTCTTAGTACATGTCAGCTGTTTACTATATGAGAATAAACACTTGATTTATAATATAGTTTAGGGAAAATGTTGGGAGGGCCTTATGGAAATCGTACAGGTGGATGTAAGGCTTTTTCAATTATAATTGTGAAATGTTGAGCTAATATCAGTAAAAAATGATAGTAAGTAGTCAGGCCAAGGAAGCGCACATGCAGGAATGTATTGTCAGGGAATACTTGATGGCAAATTTGATAATCTATCAGATTTCTTCTATTACCACTTTTACAATTGATGAGGCGCTGACGGACCTGGATATTGATGAAATGGAGTAATTTTAAAGCGGAATAAAGAAAGAAGGAGGACATATGAATACATTAGTAGCATATATCATTGAAAACGGTGTTAATTCTTGCTTAATGGTGGCTGTTGTTCTTTTACTTCGATTAATATTCAAAAAAGCCTCCAAATCAACGATTTACATGCTATGGATTATAGTGGGTGTAAGACTTGCAGTATTTATACCGATAGAAAGTAACTACGCATTAATGCCTCGAATAATGCAAAATATTGGTGCGGTGAGTTCGGATAATGAGGAGGCCTCATTGTTTGATGGCAGTTATAATGACAGCAGATTTCAGCCAGTAAATGACGGGGCAAACTTGACAGAGATAATCAGCTATCCGGTTGATAAAACAGAATCTGTGAAAGCAGTAGAGTTTCCCGGTGATGCCGGTATTAAAGTTAATTCAATAAGTCGTGGTAGTGCATCTGTAACAGAGTATGTTCTATTCGGGGTTTGGCTTGCAGGATTCCTAGGAATGCTGACTTACGGCCTGGTAAATTATTTAAGGCTTAGGAAAAGACTTGCAACTGCCGTAAAAGACGCGGATAACAACGATATTTTTTATACGGAACATACAAAATCAGCATTTGTTTTTGGCATCATAAAAGCACGGATATATCTTAGCTTTTGCGTGGAAGAAAAGGATAAGGACTTTATAATATTTCACGAAAGGGAGCATATTAGAAGAAAAGATTATTTGGTCAAATTTATAGGATATCTGTTACTGTCAGTGTACTGGTTTGCTCCGTGGATATGGCTTGCATTTTTGATGTTATCTAAGGATATGGAGCTTGCCTGTGATGAGGGTGTTATTAGTTCAATGAAGCCGCCACAGAGGGCCGGATATGCTGAAATCCTGTATAAATATTGTTCGGGAAGGTCGGATGGTGTGGTTGGGATGATTCACTTTGGTGAAGTAAATGTTAAAAAAAGGCTTAGGGCAATTATGAACTATAAGAAGATGGGCAAAATAAGTATTTGGTTGATTGGGGCTATTATTGTCAGCTTAATTATCCTTATACCGGTGCGGGCAAATTATAAATCTGAAGCCAATACTGTTGAAAAGGCAAAAAGTACAATCACATTTCCGCTGGATAAACCTGAAAAGGAGATAGCAGACTCGCTTGTTATTGATTTCTCCTCAGATGATTGGTCGGATTATTTCTATACCTGGCAGCGTCAGGCTGATAAAAAATGGTATCTTGCGGATGATGAATCTGCTTCGGGTAAGTCATATCTGCTGGTTAAAGACAAGGAAGATATGACTTACTCTGAACTTGATCCTGCGATGATATATATAGGACAGCCGGAAATGGCAAACTATAGTTTTTCGTTCGATTTGCTGCTCGACAGGGATGATTTTGTACAGTTTTGTCCCTTCTCTTCAGATATGGAAACCGAATGGAAATACGGGGATGAAATACGCACACAATACTGCTGGTTTACTATCGGAAACGGACAGTACCTATGCTTTGAGACATCATTTGACCAGGGATCATATCGTATAGATTCGAAAATACCTGATCTTTACCGGACTGCTTTTAAGGAAAATGACTGGAATCATATAGAAATGTTTCTTGAAGGAAGGAAGCTTCATATGAGCCTGAACGGATATGATCTGGGTGTGGTATTTACATTTGATAAAGAACCTCATGGGTCTGCAACCATCAGATCCTTCGGCGGAAGCAGGTTCAGGAATATTGCAATTAAATTTTAAACTGATATGAGGGTTTTGGCGTTTTGCCGGAGCCCTTTTCTATTTGACCAAAGGACTTTGATGACATATAATAGGGCTATGGAAGCTACTGAACGGTTGGCTGATTTATGGCTGAGAAATGGGACGTGGTGTGAAAAATTTTTTTACATGCAAATTTGTGTCTAAAGTAGGCGCTGTAGCCAGAAAGGAAAGAGTATTAGTATGAGAATTCTTGTTACGAATGACGATGGTATTGATGCACCCGGAATAAGAAAGCTGGTTGAAAAGGCACTGGAGTTAGGTGAAGTGACGCTTGTGGCACCTGCGGGACAGTGCAGCGCAATGTCTCAGAAGATTACGATTGCTTCGAAAATGTATGTCGAACGTGTTGAGTACACGTTGCCGGTAAAGGCGGCCTATAAGGTTTTCGGTACGCCGGCGGACTGCGTAAAGCTGGCACTTTACAATTTTTTTGATGAAAAGCCTGATATTGTATTTTCCGGAATAAATGCCGGCTATAATTCGGGAACTGATATCGTGTACTCTGGAACTGTCGGAGCAGCCATGGAGAGTCTTGTGGCGGGAGTCCCTGCGATAGCATTTTCGACGGGCTTTACGCAGAATTATGGGGCGATAGATGCCCTGCTTGCTGATATTGTCAGGGAGATTATGACTAAAAAGACCAGTGCTGATGAAATCTGGAACGTGAACATTCCGGACTGCGATGCTGCAGACTGCAAGGGTGTGCTTTGGAACAGAATTGTGGCTGATAAGGGCTTTTATGATAATTTATATACACTGGAAAAGGATTTGTCCTCTGAGATAACGGGAATGAAGCTCAGGCCCTGCGAGCTTCCTGCAGTGGGGGAGAAAATAATAGTCGGAGTAACGGGCGTGCCCACGGAATCTGTGGCTGACGGTACTGATGTGGCTGCACTGATGAAGGGCTATGCTTCAGTAGGAAAGATTTCAAGCAGAATCCCCAGAAGTAGGGGCTGAAATGACCGGAAAATTATTGGATAGCTATTGCTGAAAGTAATGAAAAATATCAGATGGCTGTGATGAAAGTCTTGCAAACAGCCGGATGGATATTGCTGAAATGATTGAATAACTACCGGATAGCCGGCCAGAGCGGCTGACATAATACGGAATATTTAGACGGGGAATTACAGAAATGAGTCTGGTTAATAAAACATTACTGGTAACAGGAGCCTCACGCGGAATAGGCAGGGCAATCGCTTTGAAATTTGCGGCAATGGGCTATAACACAGTGATAAATTCTCTTCATGGCGGAGAAAAGCTGGAAGATACCGCACATGAGATTAATGAAATATATAAGAAAAATTCTATAGATGCAGAATGTGTTTCGCTGGCGGGAGATGTGGGAAATGCGGAATTTGCGGCAAAATTAATAAAAACTGCATGTGAGCATTTCGGAAATGTTGACTGTCTGGTAAACAACGCGGGGATTTCCTATGTCGGACTGCTGCAGGATATGTCGGACGAGGATTGGCAGAGGATTATTGCGACAAATCTTTCGGCCGTGCACTATTGCAGCAAAAATGTGATTCCGCATATGCTTGAGAAAAAGAGAGGACATATTATAAATATTTCCTCTGTATGGGGCAGTCACGGGGCTTCCTGCGAGGTAGCATATTCAGCCACAAAGGGAGGTGTGAACACCTACACAAAGGCGCTTGCACGCGAGCTGGCTCCTTCCGGAATAGCCGTAAATGCTATAGCCTGCGGCTGTATAGACACCGATATGAATAAGTGCTTTACCGAGGCGGATCTGAAGGCGTTGGCTGAAGAAATTCCCGTGGGAAGACTTGGAAACGCGGAAGAAGTGGCTGAACTAGTGTATGCGACCGCTCAGCAGTCGGTATACCTCACCGGCCAGATAATCACCATAGACGGTGGCTGGATGTAAAAAAGAGCTTTAGGAGGAAGAATGACGAAAAATACTAAATCCGTGCTCTGGCTTTTACTCTGCATTCTGCTCGTGGCGGGAGCGGCCGTCGCCGGCTACTATTTCTCGCAAAAAATAGCACATAACATAACCGCTGAGGCTGAAAATGGTCTCTTGGGGACGGGGTCGGTAGCTCAAAATGATGGTCTCTTGGGGACGGGGGCGGTAGCTCAAAATGACGTAGACTCAGAAGGCATAAACTCAGAAGGAGGCCTTGATACTCATTCTGTAACACCGGTTGATACTGCTTCGGACACCGGCAGCAGTTACCCGAAAAAGCTCAGTCTGCTGAACCTGGTTTTTGCGACTAATCCGGGTACGGGCAAAATTGAGCACATAATTCTGGAGGGCCTGGACTGTGTACAGCCGCTTCTGTCATTTATTTACATTGACCCTGACATTTCTTACACGATGAGCAGCGGTCTTTTCAGAAAGCTGGCGAACAAAAACGCACTTTTGCCTCAGACTGTGACCTTCTCAGAGCTTTACCGCTATTACGAAAATGACAAGGCCTATGAGGCGGGGCAAAGCATTCTCGGAGAGATGCTTGGGCTGGAAATCGACTATTACACAGCGCTTACGCTGGCAGATTTCATGTCGGTATTTCGCATCGAAGCAACAAACACGGATGACGGCAAAAAGACAAACAGGGCTGTGCTGAATATTACGCGTAAACAGGCCTTTGAAAGCTCGAAAAACGCCGACAGCTCTGCAGACTATATGAATACAAAGCTGAAAAATGCGCTGAGCAGCTGGACCTATGAGCAAAGGACCGCTTATATTCCGCTTCTTGATTCTTTGGAAGCATCACAGCTGCAGTATCTTTCGGCACCGGTGAAAAGAAATAACGAGAGCACGGAGCTTGACTGCAGCGCCGTTGCGGCAATGATTTACAAAAGTCTTTATGCAGAAGAGGAAAACACGGAAAGGGCAGGATTATCCGAATGAAGAAGAAAATAATATTGTCAATAGCAGCCTTTGCGCTGGCAGCTTCTGTCTTTGCAGGCGGAATATATGTAGGAGCGGCGACGACGGGAGCCGGCTCGCAGAATGACCCGGTTGTATCGCTGAGCTATCTCGAGTACAGGCTTAATAAGCTCGAAGGCAGCGGGAATTCGGGTGCGGGAAGCACGGATGCAGGGAATGCTGCGGCAAATGGCTACCGCAAGGTAAGTCTTGCCAGAGGCGAGCGCCTTATGCCCGGTGAGGGCAGCATGATAGTGGTTTATTCGGGAAATTGTACCGCTGTCGGCGAAAAAGGCATAATAAATATGACAGACGGTTCCCTTTACCAGGAGAGCTATTCGCTTCCTTTATACAATAATTTCCTGGTGCCGGCGGATTCGTCGGGCATTGTTGCGGGCAACGATGTGACGGTATTTGTGGCGGATTAATTCTTGGAAAAATAATCTGCTTGGTAAAGTTTCACAAAAATTATATACAATTAATATTTTTTCGGCAATTTTCACAAAAAAGAAAAACTATATTTGGTGAAATCATACATAGATTTTGAGAATTATTATCGTGTATAATAGCAATGGACGCGTTACCAGACGCAAAAGATGAAAAAAGATAGTTTAACTATTTAGGAGGAACTAAAAATGGCAAGTTTATCACTTAAGAACATCCAGAAGGTATATCCTAACGGATTCGTAGCAGTTAAGGATTTCAACCTTGAAATCGAAGATAAGGAATTCATCATCTTCGTAGGCCCTTCAGGATGCGGAAAGTCAACAACACTTCGTATGATTGCAGGTCTTGAGGAAATTTCTCAGGGCGAGCTTTGGATCGGCGATAAGCTTATGAACGATGTAGAGCCTAAGGATCGTGATATCGCGATGGTATTCCAGAACTACGCTCTGTATCCTCATATGTCAGTATATGATAACATGGCATTCGGTCTTAAGCTTCGTAAGACACCTAAGGCTGAAATTGAGAAGTTAGTACACGAGGCAGCAAAGATTCTTGATATCGAGCATCTCCTTGATCGTAAGCCTAAGGCTTTATCAGGTGGTCAGAGACAGCGTGTTGCCATGGGTCGTGCTATCGTTCGTAATCCTAAGGTATTCCTCATGGATGAGCCTCTTTCAAACCTTGATGCTAAGCTCCGTGTACAGATGAGAATTGAGATCGCTAAGTTACACCAGAGATTAGGTACAACCATCATCTACGTTACACATGACCAGACAGAAGCTATGACACTTGGTACAAGAATCGTAGTTATGAAGGATGGTGTTATCCAGCAGGTTGATACTCCTCAGAACCTTTACGATGCTCCTAACAACCTCTTCGTTGCAGGTTTCATGGGTTCACCTCAGATGAACTTCATCAACTCAATCGTTGGTCGCGATGGCAACAAGGTTACACTTACATTTGGTTCAACTACAATCGTTGTTCCCGAGCTCAAGGCTAAGAAGCTTATTGATGCAGGTTACGAAGGAAAGACTGTTGTTCTTGGTATCCGTCCTGAGGATATTAAGGATGAGGAAATGTTCATCAGCAACTCACCTGACAGCGTAATCGACGTTACAGTACGTGTATACGAGCTTCTCGGTGCTGAAGTATTCCTTTACCTTGATGTTGATAACTATGAGATCACAGCACGAGTTAATCCTCGTACAACTGCTCGTCCCGGCGATCAGATCAGAGTTGCTATGGATCTTAGCAAGCTTCACATCTTCGATAAGGAAACAGAGCAGGTTATCACTCACTAATATTAAACTGTTTTCAATGCCCGCAGTTAAAAGCTGCGGGCTATTTTTTTATTGCAGATATTATAAGTTTATTTATTAGAAAGCAGTGGATTGTAAATATCCCTGTTGAAGAAAAATATTGTTTACTTTACCGAAAAAAAGTGTTAAAATTATACCATATATACGAACTTACAGACCGGCATTATCAAAATGATGTGTGCCGATGCTTCGGAAAGGAGAATTATGATATCTAATCAGGTTCTGCAGAATACTATTGAGGGAATTAAATCAATTACCAGAATTGATATTTGTGTGATGGATACCGAGGGTAAGATGCTTGCATCCACCTTACAGAATATGGAGGACTATGAGAAGGCAGCGCAGGCTTTTGTTGAGTCACCCGCTGACAGTCAGGCACTTCAGGGTTCACAGTTTTTCAAGGTATATGATGAACAGCAGCTCGAGTACATTCTTATTGTCAAGGGTGACTCGGATGATGTATATATGGTCGGAAAGATGGTTACCTTCCAGCTTCAGAGCCTTATAGTTGCTTACAAGGAGCGCTACGATAAGGACAATTTCATCAAGAACCTTCTTTTGGACAATCTGCTTCTGGTTGATATTTATAACAGAGCGAAGAAGCTTCACATTGATGTGGACGTAAGAAGAGTAGTATTTATTGTTGAGACCAGCATTGAGAAGGATAATCTCGCACTTGAGACTGTTCGTACAATGTTTGCTTCAACCAAGTCTAAGGACTTCATTACCGCCGTTGATGAGAAGAACATCATTATCGTCAAGGAGCTTCGCGGAAGCGATACCTATGAGGATATGGAAAAGGTAGGCAAGGTTGTTCTTGATATGCTGAACACCGAGGCTATGTCAAAGGTACGTGTGGCTTACGGTACGGTAGTTAATGAGATTAAGGATGTCTCCAGATCATACAAGGAAGCAAAGATGGCGCTTGATGTAGGCAAGATTTTCTATGCCGAAAGAAACATCATTGCCTACGCTAATCTGGGTATCGGAAGACTTATTTACCAGCTTCCCATGCCTCTTTGCAAGATGTTCATTAAGGAAATTTTCGGCAGCCAGTCACCCGATGATTTCGATGAGGAGACAATTATTACAATTAATAAATTCTTTGAGAATAATCTGAATGTTTCAGAGACCTCAAGACAGCTTTACATTCATAGAAATACACTTGTATACCGACTTGATAAGATTCAGAAGCTCACAAATCTGGACCTTAGGGTATTTGAGGATGCTATCACATTTAAAATGGCACTCATGGTTGTAAAGTATATGGATTATGTGGAGAAGGCTGATTTTTAATTCTCCGAAATAGGCCGGAAAGGCATGGTCAGTATAATGGGTAATAGAAGATTTGATTTGGAAAATGAGCTTTCGCACGATATTGAGCCGCCCGTAATTCTTCTTGAGAATGTCTGCAAGGAATACGGCGATGGCATGCAGGCTATCAAAAATCTCAATCTTGAGGTAAAAAAGGGCGAATTTCTTTTCGTTGTGGGAAGCTCGGGTTCCGGAAAATCAACACTTATAAAGATGCTTCTGAAGGAAGTTTCACCGACCTCGGGTAAGATATATGTACTCGGTCGTGACCTTGGGAAGCTTCATCATAATGCTATTGCAAAGCACCGCAGAAATATCGGTACGGTTTTTCAGGACTTCCGTCTGCTTCCGGACAGAACGGTATTTGAAAATGTGGCCTTTGCGCAGCGTGTAATAGAAACACCCATGAAGAAAATCAGAAGGGATGTGCCGAATATTGTATCGGTTATGGGCCTGTCGGACCGACTTGATGCATATCCCGGTGAGCTTTCGGGTGGTGAGCAGCAGCGTGTGGCACTTGCCAGAGCACTGGTAAATAATCCGGTTCTGCTTTTGGCAGATGAGCCTACGGGTAACCTCGACCCCAAGAATTCATGGGAAATCATGAGGCTTTTAGAGGATGTAAACCGCAGAGGTACAACCGTTATCGTGGTAACCCATAACAGAGAAATTGTTGATCAGATGCAAAAGCGTGTAGTTCACCTGAACAAGGGTGTGCTTGCAAACGATCAGAAAAAGGGCGGTTATTCATATGAAAGGTATTAACACTTCGCTTTACGGAGTCGGACAGGGAATAAAGAATATCGGTAGGAACAGAGTGTTTTCGTGCGCATCGATTGCCACGATGGCGGCATGTCTGTTCCTTTTTGGCATCTTTTATTCTATAATTGTGAATTTCAGGAGCGCACTCGATACAGCTGAACAAAAGGTCGGAATCACGGTATTTTTCAATCCGGGAATCACTGAAGAGGAGATAGGCGGAATCGGGGCCAGTATCAGAACCCGTGCAGAGGTTGCGTCCATATCCTATACAAGTGCGGAAGAGGCCTGGGAGAATTATAAGGCAGGTCTGCCTGCGGAAGAGCTTGCAACCTTCGGAGAGGATAATCCTTTGGAGGATTCGGCGTCCTATACGGTATATATGAATGATGTGGAAATGCAGGATTCGCTTGTACGTTTCATAAGCAATCTGGCAGGCGTACGAAAGGTTAATGAGGAAAAGGATTTATCAAAAAGCTTTTCCGTGATTAACAAGATTTTTACGACTATTGCGGTAGCTATTGTAGTTATACTGCTTGCGGTTGCGATATTCCTGATAAATATTACTATTTCTACAGGTATTAAGGTGCGTCAGCGTGAGATATCGATTATGAAGCTCATAGGTGCCACAGACCACTTTATAAGAACTCCGTATGTGGTTGAAGGAATTCTGATAGGACTTATCGGCGCTGTAATCCCGAGCGTTGTAATGTACTTCTGCTATGGAGGCGTTACACGTATTCTAGGGGAAAATTTCTCATCATTTTTGTCTGATGCCACATTTGTGGATACTAAGAGTGTTATGATTGTACTTATACCCGTAGCTTTGATAATCGGTATCGGAATCGGCTATATAGGAAGCTCAATGGCACTTGGAAGACAGCTTAAAAAGATCGAGGCTGCAGGAAACGAATAATTGAAATACGCAATGACTTTTGTCATAAACAGACGATAACAGTGAAAGGAGGCAGTAGTGTGAAAATAGATTTTTCACACGTAAATTTGTGCCTAAAGCTAATTCAAATACCGGTATTTGAATGAAAGCTTCGGTACAGCCTGAAAGGCATGGTTATTAATATGACGAAAAAGAAAAATGAGAACGAAAAAAATAAAAGAAGCTTAATTGCCAGAATTGCTGCCCTTTTACTTTGTGTAATAATGGCGGGTACAATGCTTGTACCGCTTACCGGCACGGTGTTCGGAGTATTTGCCGAGCAGACAGAGGAGGAGCTTCGCGCTGCCTATAAAAAGAAGCTTGAGGCGGCAAAGAAGCAGAAGGCCGAATTTGAAAAAAAGAAGGAAGAACAGGAGGCTCTGATTGCAGAGTTTACTGAGGAAAAGGAAAATATTGAGGCATATATTACAGAGCTGGACCTTCAGATGAATGATATTTCCCTCAAGATTTTTGACCTGAAAAATGAAATCAAGGATACTGAAGCTGAGCTTGATAAGACAAGAAAAGAGCTTGATGAGGCACAGGCGCGAGAAAGAAAGCAGTACGAGAACATGAAACGCCGAATCGCATACATGTATGAGAACGGTGAGGTTTCTTATTTTGACGTGCTCCTTAATTCTGCCGATATCGCAGATTTCCTCAACAGAGTAGAATATGTTCAGAGTGTGGTGGAATATGATAACCGCCTTCTGGAGCGTTACAAGAGCGCAAAGGAGGATGTAATTGCGCATCAGGAGCTTGTGGAGGCATCACTTGAGGAGCTTAGGGCAATGAAAAAGAATGCCGAGCTTGAGCAGGAGACGATGGAGGTACTTATTGCCTTAAAGAGCGCTGAAATCGATAAGCTGACCGAAAAGCTTGGTCTGGCCGACGAATATCTCTTCAATTATATGCAGGAAATCAGCAATCAGGAGATGGAAATCGAGGATATCATCGAGGCTGAGGAAAAGCGTATAGAAGAGGTTGAACGTAAACGTAAGGAAGAAGAGGAAAGACTCCGTAAGGAGGCTGAGGAACGTGCCCGCAGGGAGGCTGAGGAGAAGGCCAGACTCGAGGCAGAGGAAAGAGAACGTCTGGAGGCTGAGCAGGCAAAGCGTGAGCAGCAGAATATGGATATAAAGACACCTGCATCGACAAAGGGCTATGATGCGGATGCTATTAATAATGTGGTTCTTTCCGATGAAACAAATCCTGACAGAATGGCATGGCCGGTGCCCGGAGAATACAGAACCTTCTCACGTTTCGGCCCCAGAAAGGCACCTACCGCAGGCGCATCCACCTACCATAAGGGCTGGGATATCGGCGGTGAGTTCGGAGCACCTATGGTATCGGTACTTGCAGGAACAGTAATTGATGTAAGCTATAATTCCTCAGCGGGAAATTATGTAAAGGTAGAGCATGAGTGCGGTCTGGTATCAGTCTACTGCCATTGCTCAAGAACACTGGTTGAAGTGGGACAGTATGTTAAGCAGAATGAAAAGCTGGCGCTTATCGGATCGACAGGTGTATCGACCGGTGCACATCTGCATTTTGCAATTCAGACAAACGGCACGTATATCGACCCTGCTCCATATATCAGTAAATATGTTGATTAAAGGAAAATAAATAATGTCAAACAGTTTTTTTAAGGGAATGCTTACGGGACTGCTGACCGCAGCGGCATTAATGCTTCTGACCTTCGGTGCATACGTCCTTGTAGAAAAGATTTTTTGGAATGATGAGCCTAAAAATCCCAATTATATTGCGGTAAACAGTGACAGTATTTCGAAAAATAATGCTGCAAATCAGGAAAATGCAGCTGCGGACAATAAGGATGGAGCTGCGATAACTCCGTCTTCTTCAAGCGGTCAGACTGCGGCAGAGCAGGCCGACATTTTCGAGCAGAAGCTTAATTATATGATTGCCAAAATTAAGCAGAATTATATAGAGGATATCGATGATTCGGTCCTTTATGACGGCATTCTGAAGGGACTTATGGAAAGCCTCGGAGACCCCTATGCCGCATATTACAGTCCGGAAGCTTTTCAGGAGCTGATGAATACTTCGAACGGTGAATATTGCGGAATCGGTGTAATTGCCAGCCAGAACCGTGATACCCTGGAGATAACCATTCTTCAGGTGCTTGAGGGTTCACCTGCAGAGGCGGCAGGCATTCAGGTAATGGATAAGGTTACGGCGGTTGAAGGCCGTGATACCGCAGGCCTGAGCCTCGATGAGGTGGTAGGCCTGATAAAGGGACCCGAGGGAACCTTCGTAAAGGTAACCTGTAAGCGTGAAGGCACTGAAACAGAGTATAATCTCAGAAGAAGCATGGTTGAGCCCAAATATGTAGGTGAGATTATGCTTGAGGACAATATAGGCTATATTCAGATTATTGATTTCTATGCAACTACACCCAAGCAGTTTAAGAAATCTCTCGATGCACTTGAAGAGCAGGGGATGGAAGGACTCATTATCGACCTTCGCGATAACCCCGGCGGTCTTTATACCTCGGTATGCGACTGTCTTGATTATATGATAGAGAGCGGAAAGCTTCTTATCTACGATGAAGATAAGTACGGAAAGCAGACAAAGAGCTATTCAAAGACCGATGATCATTTTAATAAGCCTGTTGTAATTCTGGTAAACGGGAATACTGCCAGTGCAGCTGAAATTTTCAGTATTACAATGCAGGAATACGGAAAGGCAACGATTGTGGGTACACAGACCTTCGGTAAGGGTATCGTACAGAATCTCTACGGCATTAAGGTAGATAATTCCGCAGTAAAGATGACAGTTTCAAAGTACTATTCACCTAACGGCGTATGTGTCCACAAAACAGGTGTGACTCCGGATATTGTGGTAGAGATGGACGAGTACGGCTATGAGATAAAGCACGAGGATGAGAATTCAGTAGAAGCTGACGGCAATACCGATGCCGGTGCAGGCGCAGAGGAGGGCACGGATGGTTCGCAGACCTCTGATAATTCCGAGGGTGAAGAGCCTGTACAGAAGTATGAGGCACAGGTAACCGCAGCTATAAATGTCCTTCTTGAAAAGCTTGGTAAAAAATAAAAAAGCCTTGCATTCATATAAAAAGTGTGCTATATTTATCCACGTTGCACGGACAAATGTATTTTGAGCACAAACAATACACTTGTCAATTAGTTGTTAAAGGGTAATGAACCATAGCGGTTCACGGCATTGGAGGACGCATGAACGAGAAAGAAAAATACTATCTTGTAAAAGAAAAAGCAGTCCCTGAGGTGCTTTTAAAGGTTATCGAGGCAAAAAGACTGATTGATTCGGGCAAAGCCATTACCGTTCAGGAGGCTACGGAACAGCTTGGCATCAGCAGAAGCTCCTTTTATAAGTACAAGGACGACATCTTTCCGTTTCATGAGAATAACCGAGGCAAGACAATCAACATCATTCTTCAGCTGGATGATGAGCCCGGACTTCTCTCAAACGTACTTAATGAGATAGCCCGCTGTAAGGCAAATATTCTTACCATACATCAGTCAATCCCGATCGGAGGAATTGCTTCGATTACAATCGGCATGGAAATGCGGCCGGATACAAAGTCGGTTGACGATATTATAGCAGCCATTGCGGGAATCCACGGTGTAAATACACTTAAGATTCTGGGCCGTGAATAAGATTTTGCATGACATATGAAAACTAATCATTTGAAAGGATAACATATTATGAAGGTAGCGATTTTTGGATTTGGAACGGTAGGTTCAGGTGTATATGATGTAATCAACATGAACAACGCGCTTATTGAAAAGCGTGCAGGCAAGCCCGTTGAGATAAAGTATGTTCTTGATTTACGCGATTTCCCCGGCAACCCTGTAGAGAAGGTTCTTGTACATGATGTAGATACTATTCTTAACGACCCTGAGGTAGGCGTAATTGCCGAGGTAATGGGTGGTGAGAATCCCGCATATAAGTTTACAAAGGCTGCTCTTGAGAAGGGCAAGTCTGTATGTACATCAAATAAGGAGCTTGTGGCAAAGCATGGTGCAGAGCTTCTTGAAATTGCGAAGGCACATAACTGCAGCTACCTCTTCGAGGCCAGCGTAGGCGGCGGTATTCCGATTCTCCGTTCACTTACAGAAGCACTTACCGCTGATGACATCCAGACTGTAAGAGGTATCGTAAACGGTACAACCAACTACATCCTTTCACGTATGGGTGATGCAGGTCTTGATTTTGATGTGGCACTTAAGGAGGCTCAGGACAACGGCTTCGCAGAGCGCAACCCTTCAGCTGATATTGACGGTATCGATGCTCAGCGTAAGACCTCTATCCTTGCTTCACTTATTACAGGCAAGCAGGTAGACGGTGAGGATATTTACACAGAGGGTATCACAAAAATTACCGCAACAGATATTGAATATGCGAAGAGCCTCAATGCAAAAATTAAGCTTTTCAGCGTAACAAAGCGTGAGAACGGCAATATATTTGCTCTCGTAGCTCCCTTTATGGTTCGCGAGAATAATCAGCTTTATACAGTAAATAATGTATTCAATGCAATCCTGGTTACAGGTAATGCGGTAGGCGACGTAATGTTCTATGGCAGCGGCGCAGGCAAGCTTCCCACAGCAAGTGCGGTAGTCGGAGATATTGTAGAGCTCACAAAATTTGCAGGACAGAACATTGCAACCGTATGGTCACAGGAAAAGCTCCAGCTTACCTCTAAGGACAGCCTTGAGAACAAGTTCTTCGTACGTGTTCCCGCAGCTGATACTGAGAAGGCAGAAAAGCTTCTCGGTGTAAGCGAGAAGGCAGCAGAGCTTGTAAATGGTGAGGCTGCATTTATCACAGAAAAAATGACTGAGGCTGATTTCGAAGCAAAGGCAGCAGAGCTTAATATCATAAACAGAATCCGTGTGGATTTCTAAATAATGAATTCTTAACCCACTGCTTCGGCGGTGGGTAATGCATTTTAAGGCTGTACGGCTTTCGGCTGCAAAAGGCAGGCCCGAGGCAGAACAGACAGAAAGGTAAGGTATTTATTATGAAATATATAGTAGTTTTAGGCGATGGTATGGCTGATGAGCCGATTGATGAACTGAATGGATGCACACCGCTTGAGGTAGCGAAAACACCTACCATGGATGACCTTGCTGGTCGTTCGGAGCTTGGTATGGCTGCAAATATTCCCGAGGGCATGAAGCCCGGCAGTGACACAGCGAACCTTGCTGTTCTCGGCTATAATCCGAAGATTTACTATTCGGGCAGATCACCCCTTGAGGCACTCAGTATCGGCGTGCCCATGAAGGATGATGACATTGCTATCAGATGTAATTTCGTAACTCTGGTGGGAGATGATCTTCCCTATGAGGAGAAGACTATTATTGACCATAGCGCAAGCGAGATTTCCACAGAGGACTGTGCCGTACTTGTAGAGGCGGTAAAGGAAGCCATAATTAAGGAGCCCTTCAGTCTTTACCTCGGTACCAGCTACCGTCACTGTCTCATCTGGAACGGCGGTAAGGTTGTTCCTCTTGCCCAGCCTCATGATATCCCCGGTCGTGTAATCGGTGAATATCTTCCCGAGGAGCCTCTTCTTCGTGAGATGATGAAGAAGAGCTATGATGTATTAAATAATCATCCCATCAATGTAGAGCGTGCAAAGAAGGGCCTTAATAAGGCTAATTCAATCTGGTTCTGGGGCGCAGGCACAAAGCCCGCACTCAGCTCATTTGAGGAGAAGACAGGCAAGAAGGGTGCCATGATTTCGGCGGTTGACCTCTTAAAGGGTATTGCGGTAGGCGCAGGAATGCATGTTGAAATCGTTCCCGGTGCTGACGGAACCCTTCATACAAATTACGAGGGCAAGGCTATGGCAGCCGTAAGACTTCTTAAGGAAGGCTACGACTTTGTATATGTTCATGTAGAGGCGCCCGATGAGATGGGCCACCAGGGCAGCATTGAGAGAAAAATCAAGGCAATCGAGAACCTTGACGAGAAGGTAATAAAGGTTATCCGTGAGGAGCTTGATAAGGATGGCATGGACTATCGTATGCTTATCCTTCCTGACCATCCTACACCCATCAGCTGCAGAACACATACCTCCAGCCCGGTTCCTTACATGCTTTATGACAGAACAAGAGAGGCCAGAGGCATCAACTTCTATAACGAGAAGACAGCCGCAGCCACAGAGATTTTCGTGCCTGAGGGCTATAAGCTTATCGACAGGCTTTTTGAAGACTGAAATTAAGACAGCGGCCCGTTAGGGTAACCATTGACAGAATAATTCTTGACTTTATCTTAAAAAAAGGAGTATAATTGCCTATTATCGGACTATTTCGATAATAGGCAATTTTGCTTATCGGAGCAAAGAAAAAACAGTTATGCACGGGTTAAAGTCTGTGCATTCGGGAAAGGCATGGTAGTTGATATGATTTCAAAAAAGATGGAAAATCTGGTAAAGAACGGCTCTGCAATCAGAGCAATGTTTGAGGAAGGCAAGAAAATGGCTGACCTTTACGGTGCTGAAAATGTATATGATTTCAGTCTCGGTAACCCTTCTGTAGAGCCTCCGAAGGAGATAGCAGAGGCTATCTGCGAGGTAGTGAAGGATTACAATCCCAATTATGTCCACGGATACATGCTTAACCCCGGTTATATAGAGACAAGACAGGCAGTTGCTGATAATATTAACAAGCGCTTCGGAACTAATTTTGGAGCACAGAATATCGTTATGACAGTCGGTGCTGCAGGCGGTATGAATGTTATTATGAAGTCACTTCTTAATCCTGAGGATGAGGTTATCGTATTCTGCCCTTATTTTGGTGAATACAGAAGCTATGCAAGCAACTTTGATGCAAAGATTGTTGAGATTTCACCCGATACAAGCAGCTTCCAGCCTAAGCTTGATGAGTTTGAGGCAAAGATTACTGCAAAGACCAGAATCGTAATTGTTAATACACCCAACAACCCTACAGGTGTTGTATATTCGGAAGAGACAATAAAGAAGATTGCCGCAATCATGGAGAAGAAGAGCGAAGAGTTCGGAGCTCCCATTTTCCTTCTTTCTGATGAGCCCTACAGAGAGCTTGCATTTGACGGTGTTGAAGTACCCTACATGACAAAATACTATAAAAACACTATTGTAGGATATTCATTCAGTAAGTCACTTTCGCTCCCCGGAGACAGAATCGGATATCTGGTTATCCCTTCAGAGGTGGATGATTTTGAGAATGTCATTTCTGCGGCAGGTGTTGCAACACGTATCCTTGGTTTCGTAAATGCGCCTTCACTTATGCAGCTGGTTGTTTCAAAGTGCCTGGATGCAAAGGTTGATGTTGAAATCTATAACAGAAACAGAGAGCTTTTATACAATTCACTTCTTGAGTACGGCTATGAATGTGTAAAGCCCGAGGGTGCCTTCTATCTTTTCGTTAAGGCTCTTGAGGCTGATGACAAGGCTTTCGTTGCAAAGGCAAAGGAGCACCGCCTTCTCATTGTTCCCGGCTCAACCTTCGGCTGCGCAGGCTATGTAAGAATTGCATATTGTGTTGACTATGATATGATTAAGCGTGCGCTTCCCGCATTTAAGGCTCTGGCTGAGGATTATAAGGTCTGAAGAAGACAGATAAAAGGGCAAGATGTTAAAGACATTTGACTGTGAAGCAGCCTGCTTTTAACGAGTAACAAGCGAAGTGGTTACGAGTTTTGAATATTTGTTAGAAGAAAGAAGTGATATAAATGGGTTATGAAAAAAATCTGAGAAAGGTTGTACCCTACGTACCGGGTGAGCAGCCTCAGAATACAAATATAATTAAATTAAATACAAATGAGAACCCTTACGGCCCTACACCCAGGGTTGAAGAGGCTATAAAGACTATTAAAACGGATGTTGACAGAATGCGTCTGTATCCTCCGGTGGATGCGGGTATTCTGGCAAAGGCTATTTCAAAATATTATGGTATTGATGAGAAGAAGCTTTTTATCGGCGTAGGCTCGGATGATGTTCTTTCGGTAGCCTTTCTGACCTGCTTTAACTCGGAGAAGCCCGTGCTTTTCCCCAATATCACATATTCCTTCTATGATGTGTGGGCAGATCTTTATAAGATTCCCTTTGAGCAGCTTCCTCTTGATGAGAATTTTAAAATCAACAGGGAAGATTATCTGAAGGAAAACGGCGGTATTGTCATCGCAAATCCCAATGCCCCCACTTCACTTGAGATGCCTCTTGAGGATATTGAATTTATCGTAAAGAATAATCCGGACAGTGTCGTTATTATTGATGAGGCTTATGTGGATTTTGGTGCAGAGACTGCATTACCTTTACTTGACAAGTATGATAATATATTAGTAGTACAGACATTTTCAAAGTCACGTTCGATGGCGGGCAACAGAATTGGCTTCTGCTTCGGCAGTGAGAAGATTATCAAGGCTATGAATGATGTAAAGTTTTCCATTAATTCATACACCATGAATTATCCTTCAATCGTGCTCGGCTGTGCGGCAGTGGAGGATGTGGATTATTTCAATCAGCAGTGTGCTAAAATCATTAAGACCAGAGAGGAATCGGCTGCTGAGCTTAAGAAGCTGGGCTTTAAGGTTCTTGATTCGAAGACAAACTTCCTCTTTGTATCACATGAAGGGGTTAAGGCCGAGAAGATTTTTGCCGATTTAAAGAACAGAGGCATTTATGTAAGATACTTCAAGAAGCCGATTATTGACAATTATCTCAGAATTACCATCGGTACCGATGAGCAGATGAAGGCACTTATTGATGCCTTGAAGGAAATTCTGGCTTAATCGGGACTGTATCGGAGAATTTTGTCACTTAGGAAGAGCTTTAGGTGAGGTTTGATTTGGAAAATAAAATCAATTACCAGAAGGAACTTGAAAAGGAAATAAGAATATGGTCGGAGCAGCTAAGGCTTCCGACCATTCTTTTACAGGCCTGCTGTGCTCCCTGCAGCAGCTACTGCCTGGAATATTTAAATCAATTTGCAAATATTAAGATTTTCTATTATAATCCTAATATAACCGATAAAAATGAATATGCTTTGAGAGTCTCGGAGCTCGCGCGCCTGATTGAGGAAATGCCTATGGAACATAAGGCTGAACTCATTGAGGGGGAATATGAGCCGGAGGCTTTTTACTGTTGTGTAAACGGGCTTGAGGATTTGCCGGAGGGC
Organism: Lachnospiraceae bacterium; assembly: GCA_024403355.1. GTDB lineage: Bacteria > Bacillota > Clostridia > Lachnospirales > Lachnospiraceae > RUG11977. The sequence continues at coordinate 16,243 of JAKSRW010000025.1, read as the reverse complement.
GGTTCGAGGTGCTTTAAATGCTATGAGCTCAGACTTCGTAAAACGGCCGAATTGGCCGCGAAAATGGGTGCGGACTATTTCTCTACCACACTTACCATTTCACCCCTTAAAAACGCTCAGAAGCTGAATGAGATAGGTCTGAGGCTGGCAAAGGAGTACGGAGTCAAATGGCTGCCGTCGGATTTTAAGAAAAACGGCGGATATCAGCGCTCAATCGTGCTGTCAAAGGAATACGGGCTTTACAGACAGGATTTCTGCGGCTGTGAATTTTCCAAAAAGCAGGCAGAAGAAAGAAGACGCAGCAGTATTTCAAAATGACCGGTAAGGACGGTAAATCGGTTGCGGGTTTGACATGATTAATGGTTGGAGGATATTTTCGGGATGGAGCTTACAATCAGGGAAATACAGGAAAAGCGTGAATACAGCGTTTTGAGCCGCTATGCAGCTTTTAGCGATCAGTCAAAGGGACGTGAGATAGAGGAGGCTCCCTGCGATATCAGAACCTGCTTTGAGCGTGACAGAGACCGCATAATTCATTCGAAGGCTTTCAGAAGACTGAATGGAAAGACGCAGGTTTTTCTCACACCCATGGGTGACCATTACAGAACAAGAATGACACATACACTTGAGGTGGCGCAGATAGCGAGAACCATTGCGAAGGCACTCAGACTCAATGAGGACCTGACGGAGGCTATTGCTTTAGGTCATGACCTTGGCCATACACCCTTTGGTCATGCGGGTGAAAGAGCTCTTGACAGGGTATGTCCGGGAGGCTTCAAGCATCACGAGCAGAGTATACGTGTTGTGGAATTTATCGAGAAGAAAAAGGGCAAGACAATGAACCTTTCCTGGGAGGTAAAGGACGGTATCCTGAATCATCAGACCTCCAGAATGCCCAGTACCCTTGAAGGAAAAATTGTCAGACTTGCCGATAAAATAGCTTATGTAAATCATGATATTGACGATGCAATCCGCGGACATATCATCGAGGAAAGCGAGATTCCGAAGGAGTATACCGACATACTCGGATGTTCGCTCAGCCAGCGTCTCAATACATTGATTCATGATATAGTTTCAAACAGTGAGGAGCAGTCCGATATTATTATGTCGGATGCCATATGGCAGGCAATGAAGGACCTGCGAGGCTTTATGTTTACCCACGTTTATACAAATCCGGTTGCGAAGGGTCAGGAGAAGAAGGCTGAGAAGATGATAGCCGATTTGTATGAATATTATAATGAGCATATCGACGCTATCCCCGAGGAGCACCGTGAGGCCCCCGAGGGAAAGGAGCGTGCGGTGGCTGATTATATTGCGGGAATGACCGACCGTTATGCGGTTACAAAATATAACGAGCTTATGGTGCCCAGCGGCTGGCAGGTTTATTAATAATCGATAGAATCGGGGTGGCAGAATGTATTATGATGAAGAAACAATTGAAAATGTACGTGCTGCCAACGATATAGTGGATGTTGTGGGCACATATGTGCAGCTGAGACGAAGCGGAGCCAATTATTTTGGTCTTTGCCCTTTCCATAATGAGAAGAGCGGTTCGTTTTCGGTCAACAAAAATATGCAGATATATAAGTGCTTCGGCTGCGGCGAGAGCGGAAACGTATTCGGCTTTGTTCAGAAGTACGAAAATGTCAGCTTCCCCGAGTCGGTAAGGATTCTTGCAGAGCGTGCGGGTATTTCACTTCCCGAACCCGATTATACGCCGGAGGAAAGACTCAGGGTTTCTAAAAAGGATATTATCGCAAAAATAAATAAAGAAGCGGCGACCTTTTATTACAGGCTGCTGCGCAGTCCCGAGGGCGAAGCGGCTCATAAGTATCTGACAGACCGTGGACTGTCGGAGGAGACCATTAATAAATTCGGACTTGGCTATGCGGGACACTATACGGACGGTCTCTACAAGTATTTGAGGTCGCAGGGACACAGTGTTGAGGAGCTTCAGATTACAGGCCTTTTTAATATCAGTGAAAAGGGTGTTTACGACAAGTTCTGGAACCGTGTTATGTTCCCTATAATGGATATAAGGAACCGTGTAATTGCCTTTGGCGGCCGTATAATGGGAAGTGCGGAGAATGTTGCTAAATACCTGAATTCGCCCGAAACAGACCTGTTTTCGAAGAGTGAGAACCTTTACGGACTTAATCTTGCCAAGCATTCGCGTGAAAAGTTTATCATACTGGCTGAGGGTTATATGGATGTAATTGCCCTTCACCAGGGTGGCTTTAACAATGCGGTGGCATCGCTCGGTACTTCGCTTACGGAGCGTCAGGCGCGAAAGCTTACGACCTATACGGATAATATTGTTATCAGCTATGACAGTGACGGGGCGGGTACAAAGGCGGCGCTCAGAGCGATTCCGATATTGAAGAATGTAGGACTTTCTGTTAAAATATTAAATATGTCCCCCTATAAGGACCCTGATGAATTTATCAAGGCAATAGGTGCCGATGAGTACAGAAAGCGCATAGAAAGCGCAGCCCAGGCCTTTGATTTTGAGGCAGGGGTGCTGGAAAAATCGCATGATTTTGAAAATGTGGACGAGAAAACAAAATTCGACCACGAGATTGCGGAGACAATTGCTAAAATTGATGATCCAATGGCCCGCTACAATCATGTTGAAGCGGCGGCAAGGAAGTATAATATAGATGCGTCCGCATTAAGAGATGAAGTGAACAAAATCGGAAGCAGAATGAAGGCTGAGGAGACTAACGCGAAAGCAAAAGAGGCTCAGAAGGCTAGCCGTGAAAAGAAGGCCGAGGAGGGTGATACACAAAGAGCCAGACTTCTCCTTAATACAATCACCCAGAATAAGAACGCATATGAGTGCGTTAAGGATGTATTGACCGAGCAGGATTTCGGAAGCGGAATTGAGCCTGCGGTTTATATACAAATCCGATCTGAATATGATAAAATGGGATTAGCAGTAGGTGCCAGAATAGTTGAAAAGTTTACTGACGCAGAAGAGCAGTCAAAGGTGGCAGACATACTGATGACGTCCCTTGAAGAAGATATGAACGAGAGTGAAAGGAGGAAAGCATTTGCTGATTTGGTAATCGGTGTCAAAAAGTCAGCTATCGAACGAAGGATTGACGAGGCAAAGCAGGCCCAAAGGGGTGAAGAACTGGTGAAATTGTTCAAAGAAGAAAAGGACCTCGATGCACTTCGAAAGAAACTGATGACAGCCGACATCTAGCAGATGTATTTCAAAATGGAACAACAGCAGTCACAGGTAGTAAGTTTTCAGGAAAAACTGAAGGAACTGTTACAGTTCGCAAGAAAGAAGAAGAATGTACTTGAGTACCAGGAGGTAAATGATTTTTTTGCCGATATGGAACTCACAGAGGACCAGATTTCTCATATTTATGATTATCTGGACAACAGCGGTGTCGATGTACTCCGCGAGCCGGCAGCAGATGATGACGAGCTTCTTGATGATATGGACCTTCTGAATGATGATGAGGAGGATATCGATATTGAAAATATCGACCTTTCTATTCCCGAAGGTGTCAGCATCGAGGACCCTGTCAGAATGTATCTTAAGGAAATCGGTAAGGTACAGCTCTTAAGCGCCGAGGAGGAGATTGACCTTGCAAAGGTTATCGAAGAGGGCTCTGATTATAAGCAGAGATGCCACGACCTTGAGAAGCGTCTTCGTAAGCCTGAGAGCGATGAGGTGAAGCAGCAGCTTACCGAGGAGCTCGCAGCACTGAAGGCAGAGGGCGGTGCAAGAATTGAGGAAGGTGAGGCTGCAAAGAAGCGTCTTGCAGAGGCTAACCTTCGTCTGGTTGTATCAATCGCAAAGAGATATGTGGGACGAGGAATGCAGTTCCTGGATCTTATCCAGGAGGGTAATCTCGGTCTTATCAAGGCTGTAGAGAAGTTTGATTACAGCAAGGGTTATAAGTTCAGTACATATGCTACATGGTGGATCAGACAGGCCATCACAAGAGCTATTGCTGACCAGGCACGTACCATCAGAATTCCTGTTCATATGGTTGAAACCATTAACAGACTGATGCGTACCCAGAGAACATTACTTCAGGAGTTAGGCCGTGAACCTACTCAGGAGGAAATTGCCAAGGAAATGAGAATGCCTGTTGAAAGAGTCGCTGAGATTCAGAAAATCAGTCAGGAGCCTGTTTCTCTCGAAACACCTATCGGTGAGGAGGAGGACAGCCATCTTGGTGATTTCATTCAGGATGATAACGTTCCCATGCCTGCAGATGCGGCAGCATATACACTTCTTAAGGAGCAGCTGCTTGAGGTTCTCGGTACACTTACAGACCGTGAGCAGAAGGTTTTAAGACTTCGTTTTGGTCTTGATGACGGCAGAGCGAGAACTCTTGAAGAGGTTGGTAAGGAGTTTAATGTTACCCGTGAGCGTATCAGGCAGATTGAGGCTAAGGCTCTTCGTAAGCTCAGACATCCCTCAAGAAGCAGAAAGTTAAAGGATTTCCTTGAATGATTGATGGGAAGATAGCTCACAGAGATTTTATTAAGCTTTCCGACAGACTTATGATGTCTGCGAATATGGTTACGAAGGGCAGTAGAGTTGCCGATGTGGGGTGTGACCATGCGCATACATCGATATGGCTGGTAAAGGAGGGCATCGCAGTTAATGCAATTGCCATGGACGTGGGAGAGGGACCTCTTTCCCACGCCCGTGAAAATATAGCGCTTTACGGTCTGGAGGACAAAATCACCACCAGACTTTCCGACGGACTTGAGAAGCTGCTTCCGGGTGAAGCGGATTCCATAGTTATTTCCGGTATGGGCGGAACGCTTACTACGCTTATACTGTCGGCAAATGAGGCTGTGCTTCAAAGCGTTAAGGAACTGATTCTTCAGCCACAGTCGGATATCTGGATGGTAAGAAGATTTCTTCGAGAGCATGGTTTTGTAATTGCCGATGAAAAAATGTGCATTGAGGATGGTAAATTCTACAATTCGATGAAGGCTGTACAGGCCTCGGAAATGAATACGTCAGCTTCTGCACAATCTGCTGTAACGGTTTCTTTTGACACGAATTTTACGACCAGGGCAGCCGATTATAAGGAGCTTTGCGAACAGCTTGCGGATGAATACGGACAGCTTCTTTTGGATAGAAGAGACGGTGTTCTTAAAGAACTTTTATTGATTCTTAAAGGGAAAAACAGCCGTATTCTTGATAATATTTACAAGTCTGCAGGTGAAGGAGCCGGAGAGAAGCGCAGTTTTTTTGAAAATGAAAAGGTTTTACTGGAAAAGGCACTGGACTATTATCAGTGATTTTCTATAGTTTTTACACGGAGGTAAATATATGGGGATTTGCAAGGTAAACATTAACGGTAACAAGCTGGAGTATGATGACACAACTACTTATGCGGACCTGGCGAAGGAATTTGCCGATACCGCAGACGGTGATATCATTCTTGCTTATTCAAACGGTCTGCTTCGTGAGCTTAATAAGACCCTGGATGAGAAGTGTACGGTAAGCTTTGTTACAACAAAGAGCGTGGTAGGTATGGATACATATGTTCGCGGACTTATCATGCTTATGATGAAGAGCTTTTATGATGTGCTTGACAAGGAGAAAATCAGAAAAATCAGTGTCGAGATTTCTCTCGGAAGAGCACTTTACTGTGAATTTGATGCAGATTATACACTTGATGAGCAGCTGTTAAATAAGGTTAAGTCTTCCATGATTCGTATGGTGGAGGAGGATCTTCCTTTTAAGAAGAGAGCCATCAAGACACGCAAGGCGGTTGAACTTTTCCATAAGTACAGAATGTATGATAAGGAGAAGCTTTTCAAATATCGTCGTGTTTCTAATACAAATGTATACGAGCTTGCGGGCTTTGTTGATTATTTTTACGGCTATATGCCTCCGTCGACAGGCATGCTGAAGGCATTTGACCTGAAGCTTTACAATGAAGGCTTCGTTCTTATTCTTCCCGAATTGGCGAACCCTGATAAGGTTGCGGAGTTTGTTGACAGTCCTAAGCTTTTTGCTATTCAGAATGAAGGCAATAAGTGGGCATCGGCTCTTGGTCTTGACTGTGTAGGTAATCTTAATGAGCAGATTTGTAAGGGCAATGTCGGTGATCTGATTCTTGTTCAGGAAGCTTTGATGGAAAAGCGTATCGGCGATATTGCAGAGCAGATTCGTGAGCGTAAGGGCGTAAAGTTTGTTATGATTGCAGGACCTTCTTCATCGGGAAAGACCTCATTTTCACACAGACTTTCAATACAGCTGCGTACTCTCGGATTTAATCCTCATCCCATTGCACTTGATAATTATTTCAAGAATCGTGAGGATACTCCTCTTGATGAGGATGGAAATTATAATTTCGAGTGCCTTGAGGCTATTGATGTGGAAGGCTTCAACAGGGATATGTCCGCCCTTCTTAACGGAGAGACGGTAGAAATGCCTACCTTCAACTTTAAGGCAGGTAAGCGTGAGTATAAGGGCAATACAATGAAGCTTAATGAAGGCGATATTCTTGTTATCGAGGGTATTCACGGCCTGAATGACAAGCTTTCATACTCACTTCCTAAGGAAAGCAAGTTCAAGATTTATATTAGTGCTCTTACACAGATTAATATTGACGAACATAACAGAATTCCTACCACTATGGGACGTCTGATTCGTCGTATGGTACGTGATGCGAGAACAAGAGGAACATCCGCACAGGGTACTATTGCTATGTGGCCTTCGGTAAGACGCGGTGAGGAGGAGAATATCTTCCCCTTCCAGGAGGAGGCTGACTGCATGTTCAATTCAGCTCTTGTATATGAGCTGGCAGTTCTTAAACAGTATGCTGAGCCTTTGCTTTTCGGAATTCCGGAATCAGCACCTGAATATCAGGAGGCTAAGAAGCTGTTAAAGTTCCTTGAATACTTCCTTGGTATTTCAAGTGAGGAAATTCCTCATAACTCAATTGTTCGTGAGTTTGTCGGAGGAAGCGTATTTCCTGTATAATCTATAAAATAAATCTATAAAATAAGCTGCAATAGCAGCGATTTTATATCTGCTTGTGACGAGTGAAGAGGTCAAGAGTTTGACAGCAAAGTGGTCACTAGGGTGTCAAAACTTGCCTGTTTGCTAGGCAGACAGGCGTAGAATGAATAATTTTTGATAAAAATGAGCAGCACGGATGGTCGCGGCCCGTATGGGCTGAGGAAAGTCCGGGCTTCATAGGGCAGGGTGCCGGATAACGTCCGGTAGAGGCGACTCTCAGGAAAGTGCAACAGAAATTATACCGCCGTCCGGTAACGGGCGGTAAGGGTGGAATGGCGGTGTAAGAGACCACCGGCTTTGTGGTAACATGAAGTGCTGTGTAAACCCCACTCGAAGCAAGACCAAACAGAAGGCTATACGGCTGCCCGCCGTGCCTTCGGGTAGGTTGCGTTCAGGCGTGGAAACGTGTCTGAGGAGCTATCCGGTAACGGATAGTCAAGATAGATGATCATCGATTACATAACCCGGCTTATAGTGTTGCTCAATTATCAGAAAAAATATGCACTGCGGTTTTACCGCAGTGCTTTTTCATGGCCGGAAACAGCAAACAGCAGGAAACACTGCCTTTGGGCGGTGGACGCGGCTTGTGGAAAAGAAATATATATGATAAAATACGATATAAATGAACTGTAAAAGAAAGGCGGAAAATAAGGCTTATGGCGTTGCCCGGTTCATATCCTGCCAGACGAAAGGATGGCACGGAATATTTCAGAGCATCAATTACATATAAGGACAGACACATAAGTCTGGGAAGCTTCGACAGCGATAAAAAAGCCGGCGAGGCTTATTTGATTGCGACTAAAATATTGAACTCGCCTGATGAATTCAGTCCGGAGGATTACGAAAAGCAAGGGGTTCCTCTGAGCTTTGACCGCTGGATAGTTCTGCTTAATCTGAAAAAAACAGGAATTTATTGTAAAAATCCGATATTACTTTACGGAAAGTATTTTTTATATTATATAGACAGGAAAACTGCTCTGAAATTTGATGTTGATGATATGTTTTTCTACAGAACTCACAGAATTCAAAAACGCGGAAATCATTTGTTTTACAGTGATTACGGTATGCAGACGAGTCTTTTGAGCAGATACGGCGTGCGCAGCTTTGCCGTGAAGAACAGGGATTATTTTTTTAAAAACGGTGACGAGAATGATTATTCCTACGGAAATATTGTAATTGTTAACAGATATAACGGTGTTCAAAGACGCCTTTATAGGGGGCGATATGTCTTTGAAGTAAAAATACATATGCTGGGAAATGTAACCGTGGGCAGATATTCGGATGAGACTGAAGCGGCGATAGCCTATAATAAGGCGGCAGACAGTATTGAAGAAAAATTCCGTGAAAAAAACAGCTTGAAGGAATATCACGAGGATACCTATGGCGGCGAAGATGATAATATGAGAACCCATGCCGGTAAAGCGGAAGATATTTCGGGAAAATCAGACGATTGCATAAATTGTGTAGGACAAAAGAGTGACACACAATATGATGTATTCTACAATAGTAGATTAGAATATGCAGAAAAATGTAATAATTCCGAAAATGAAGAGAATGATGAAAAATCCGAAAAATCCCGCAAATACCGCAGTTGGCGTAGAAATTATGTTGAAGATATTAAAAATTCGGAGTATTTAAAAATGTATGAGAGAATAAAATTTACAAAAAGCTTTAGAAGATATTTGAATGAATTGTAATAATTATGTAATATTTTGCTTGCAATTTGTAAAAAAATGGTGTATACTGTGTATCCAAGGTGAGATATTACAGGTTGTAATGAACATAAATCTGATTCTCATCTTTATAGAAATGTATATAAGGATGTATGGTATATGAATACAAATATTAAGGAAGGGATCAGAATAGCGCTTAAAAAGCTTGCCAGGGGTGTAACGGGTGTTGTTGCACTTGTGGTTGCAGCTGCGGTTATAATCAGCTGTACGCTTTCTATCAGCAGGCAGGAGCTTGTGAATGCTGAAGCGAGTGATTCTCTTATGTTCGCTGATGCCGGCAGCGCAGGCAACGGTGAAACGGGACTCTTCGTTATTAGGGATCTGCTTGCAGATGATTCTTCAAAGATTAGTTCTGTTAACATGGATGCCGGTGCTGACAGAGCTGAGGCGGAGTTAAATCCCGGTCTTCATATTGAAGAAGATATTCTTAAAAATGAGCAGATAAGTGAGGAGTTAATTAAAAGCTGTTTTAACATTGCTAAAGAATCCGGAGATACCAGGAAGAAAGCGTTGGAACTCGAGACAAATATCATTAAGGTTTATGAGAAAGATGTCATGGATGATACTTCGGCTGTAGTTCTTTCACTGGCAAATCCTGAAAATCCGGCCGACTATAATACAGAAGCTCTTCCGGGAGGCGAGGATGCCCTGATGTCTGCAGTTAATGCTGAGGCGGGAGATACTAATGCTACAAAAGTAGAACCCAGTAAAAACGGCATATCAGCCGCAGATAAGCTTACTGTTCAGAATACTGAACTGAATGCTGGGGATAATGAACCGGCTGTAACTGAAGCTGAAAAGCTTGAGGCAGAAAAGAAAGAAGCTGAAAAGCTTGAGGCAGAAAAGAAGGAAGCCGAAAGAATAGAGGCTGAGAAGAAGGAAGCTGAAAGATTAGAGGCTGAGAAGAAGGAAGCCGAAAGAATAGAGGCTGAGAAGAAGGAAGCTGAGAAGAAAGAGGCTGAAAAGAGCAAGACTACAGGAATTGACAGACCTGAAAAGAATCCGGACAAGGATTATAAGCATTCGGACGATTTGGTTTATAACTATAATAAGAAGATGGATATCGATATCACCGATGAAGAATACGAGGTTCTCTGCAGAATAGTAGAAGCTGAGGCTGGTGACCAGGATGTTTACGGCAGAATTCTTGTTGCGAATGTTATTCTTAATCGTGTACGCTACAAAAAAGAGTTCGCAAACGATATTATCGGAGTTGTATTCGAGAAAAATCAGTTTGCACCGACCAGGGACGGTTCCTACTACAGCGTAAAGGTCAGCAAAAAAACAAAAGAAGCAGTCAACAGAGCTACTTCCGGTGAGGATTATTCACAGGGAGCGTTATACTTCTTTATGAGATCCGCGACCTCAAAATCTAAGGCATCCTGGTTTGATACACTTGACTATCTCTTTAAGTACGGATGTCATGAGTTTTTTAAATAATATGCCAATTTACAGACCCGTAGTCGTGATGGTTCGGCTATGGGTCTTTTTGCGGCTAAATAGGCATTAAGCTATCAATCTACTTGCATTTTAATAAATTGCGTGTTAAGATAACTCACAAGAGTTGACTTATGAAGCAAAGGTAAAGGAGGATGCCGTTGTGACGGCAGTATTATAATATGAAGATTACATATCACAGCACCAGAAATAGCGAACTTACAGCTAGCGCATCAGAAGCTATCCTTAAGGGTATTGCACCTGACGGAGGCCTTTATGTACCTGATCAGATTCCCAAACTTAAGCTCAGCTTTGAAAAGCTTGCAAGAATGGACTATGCGCATGTAGCTTATGAGGTAATGAAGCTTTTCTTTACGGATTTCACAGAGGAAGAGCTTATGTACTGTATTAAGGGTGCATATAACACGGAAAAATTTGATACAGAAGACATTACTACACTTGTAGATGCCGATGGAGCCTACTATCTTGAGCTTTTCCATGGCAGCACAATTGCTTTCAAGGATATGGCTCTTTCAATCCTTCCTTATCTTATGACTACTTCAGCAAAGAAGTGTGGTTCAAAGGAAGAAATCGTAATTCTTACTGCTACATCAGGTGACACAGGTAAGGCTGCACTTGCCGGCTTTGCTGATGTTCCGGGCACAAGCATTGTTGTATTTTATCCTAAGTCAGGTGTAAGCCGCGTTCAGGAGAAGCAGATGGTTACACAGAAGGGTAAAAATGTTAATGTAATCGGTATAAAGGGTAATTTCGATGATGCCCAGACTGCTGTAAAGAATATTTTCACGGATCCTGAGCTTGCAGAAAGAATGAAGGCTGCCGGATACCGTTTCTCATCAGCTAATTCAATCAACATCGGCAGACTTATTCCTCAGGTAGCATATTATGTATATGCATACACAAGACTTTGCCCTCAGAAGATCAATTTTGTAGTGCCTACAGGTAACTTTGGTAACATTTTAGCTGCGTACTACGCTTGTAAGATGGGCATTCCTGTGAATAAACTCATCTGTGCATCAAACAGAAACAAGGTTCTCTTTGATTTCTTTGAGACAGGTGTATACGACAGAAACAGAGAATTCTACCTTACTCCTTCACCCAGCATGGATATTCTTATTTCAAGCAATCTTGAAAGACTTGTTGCTGAAATTGCCGGTGATAAGACCGCAGAGCTTATGCAGCAGCTCAAGACAGAAGGAAAGTATGAAATTACTGCTGAAATGAAGGAAAAGCTTGGACTTTTCGTAGGTGGATATGCAGAGGATGCAGAGATGGCCGAAGCTATTTCTTCCTTATATAATAAAGAAGGATACATCATTGATACACATACAGCCGTAGCATCAGCAGTATACAACAAGTATCGCAAGGAAACAGGCGATAATACCTGTACAGTCATTGCATCGACAGCCAGCCCTTACAAGTTCACTCGTGCCGTACTTAATGCAATCGACAGCAAATACGACAGCAAAGAGGATTTCGAGCTTTTCGACGACCTCAATAAGCTTTCAAATGTCGCAATTCCTAAGGCTATTAAGGATATTATCAGTGCGCCGGTGCTTCATGACAGAGTATGTGAGAAGGATGGACTTATGGCTGAGGTAGAGAGAATTTACCTTAATAAATAAGTGAAAATATTAAAAGAATCTTAAATGTCACAAAAATGTCACATTTACGTAAAACTTGTGACAAATAAAACAATGATAATTTGAGTAAGTCAAAGCCTTGAAGGAAAAGGGGAAGGGAAGCCGGACAGCGTCACATCCAGATGAGTTCGGATAGCTTCAAAAGCCTTCAGGAGTATAATTTTGACTTACTCATTTCAATTTCGGGGAAATAGTACTTGAACTCTGTTCAACAAACTGTTATAATCAAACTGTTATTGGAATGATTTGCTATGTGTAAGTATGCAACATATAGCGATCACAAAACCATCATATTTATTCCAAGGAGGAAAAAACCATGAAGAAATTCTTCAAGGCCCTCGCCGTAGTACTTGCTCTTACTTTAGTACTCGGAACCATCCCTGCTTCAGCAGCAGCTGGTGACGTTTCACTTAAGAAGACAGCAAAGACTCTTTACATTGGCGGCAGCCAGGGCGCAAAGGCTGATGGTACTGCTTGCAAGGTAGGCGGCGCAGCACTTTTCAGCAAGCTTGTCAAGGGATTTGACAAGAACACAATGACAATCTCAGTTGAGTCTGACAACAATGATGTTGCTGAGGCTTCAACAAAGTCAAGCAAGGTTACAGCAGCTTCAATCGGTACTGCAAATGTTACAATTACAGTATTCGAGGATGGCGCTGAGATCCTTAGCGGTGTTGTAGCAGTTAACGTTAAGAAGAACGCTACAGCAGTTACAGTAGCTGAAGGCGACATCTTCGATGGCGCTAAGGTTGGTGTTAACACAGAGTACACAGTAGTACTTCCCCGTAAGTCAGCTGGTGTATTCGTAGACACAGATTCAAGAATGATCGAAGCTAGCGATGACAGCGTTGTTATCACTAGAGTAGAAGGCGCTCCCACTACTTTCACAGTAGTATTCACAAAGGAAGGCGAGTACACACTTACTCCTTATGCTTACCAGAGCGCTAAGTTCCCCGCTGTAACAGTTAAGGGTGAGCCTATTAAGGTTTCAGCTGCTCTTAACGCAGTATCAGTTAAGCAGTCAAGCCTTACAGCTGTAGATGTTGAATTTGATTGTTCAGTAGAGGGTCTTGTTGGACCTGCTAACTTCAAGGCAAATTCAGAGATCTCAGGTGTTGAGATTCCTTTCTCAAGCATCAAGTCAGTATCAGTTAAGGATTCAGTAGCAACAGTTGAGTTCTACACAGCATTTGTTCAGGGTACAGAGTACACAATCAAGTACAATGACAAGGCAGTTGGTAAGTTCACAGCAATCAAGGTTGCTAAGGATTCAGTAGTTGATATCGCAGCTGAGGATATCAAGGTTTACAACAACGAAATCACAGCAATCAAGGGTGTTAAGCTTCTTGATGCTAACGGAATTGATTTAGCTGGTAATGCAACACTTGGTGGAACATTATCATACGCACTTGTTGATGCTGATGCTACAAAGGCTTTCATCGCTGGCGAGAACATCTACATCAAGAATGCTGGTGAGACATACACAGTAGAGGCTACATACAAGTATGGTACAACAGAGCTTAAGGTTAAGTTCCAGGTTGTATCAGAGGCTAAGCCTGATTTCGAGTTCACAGGTATCGACGCTGACCTCAGCGGTGTATACAAGATTGGTACAAAGAATGTAGCAGAGGATGCTAAGGACGTTGTAAAGACAGTTCTTTCAAAGACTGCTAACGCTTCTAAGGTTTCTGCAGAGCTTCAGATCGTTGCTAACTTCACAAAGGTTGAGAACGGTGAGGCTAAGACTGAGAAGCACAGCTTTGCTGACGCTCAGTTCACAGCAGTTTCTTCAGATGAGTCAATCGTAATGCTTACAGCTAAGAGCGGTTACACATATGGCCTTATCCCTAACAAGGAGGGTGTTGCTACAATCCTTATCTACAGAACAGTAGGTGATAAGACAGAGGTTTGTGGTGCAGTTCCTGTAGAGGTTGTAGGCGAGAGAAAGGCTACAACATTCACAGCTTCAGCAAAGAAGAATAAAATCAATGCTGCAGAGAGCGAGACAACAGAAATCGAGTTCTCATTAAAGGATCAGTTCAATGAGGCTATGGAACTTTCTGGTGTAACATATGAGCAGACAGCTGGTAAGGATATTGCTACTGTTACTGTAGTAGACAATAAGCTTCAGGCTACTTGGGTATACGCAGGTTCAGACAAGACATTTGGTGATGTAACAGTTGAGTTCAAGTGTGGTGATCTTAAGTACTCTGTATCAGTTACAGTTGGTAACGAGACAGATGCTAAGACACAGGAGTTAGCTATTTCAGCTGATAAGCTTGATACAGCAGTTACTGAAGCTACAGAGGCTACAAAGGTTACTGTTTCACTTAACGGTGTAACAGCTAATGGTTTTGCAGTACCTGGTAAGTCTATTGAACTTGCTGCTGATAACAAGACTCCTCTTCCTGAGATGAACGTAACAGGTTCAGGTACAAGCTATGTTTATACAGTATCAAATCTTGATGCTTCAAAGCCTAACAAGGATGGCAATGACATCTATGCTGTAAAGGCTGGCAACAAGCTTGGTGTTGGTTCATATGTTGTAACTGCATATGAGATCGTTTACACAACAGATGCAAATTCTGTTCCTGTTAAGCAGGTTAACGTAATTGGTTCTAAGGCATTTACAGTTGTTGATACTCAGAAGGGTCTTGAGTTCACAAAGAAGGTTGAGAAGGTTGCTTCTGTAGCAGCTCTTAACTCAGCATTCGAGTTCAAGTTCAATGATGCAGTAGTTACAGCAGTAGTTCTTGATTACACAGTTGACGGTACAGGAAAGGCTGCTTACGTTAAGACAGCTAAGTACACAATCGCTAACGCTGCTACAGGTGCTGTTGAGGTAACAGCTAACATTGGTGCTCTTATCAACATTGGCTAATTTATTGATTAGTTAAATATTGAAACCAATTTGGGGATTCTCGTAAGAGAATCCCCTTTTTTGAATATTGACACTACAGCAATGCTGTGGTATAATGTACATGAGAGAGATTTATGACAGATTTATATTTGTAATTATTTTATTGGCTGGGTCACCTTGTATTTTCTTATTTTCAGCAGTGTTATGGTGGAAAGGGGAAAAGTTATAGCAAGACATACAGTTTTTGATGATGTATTTCGTACCATCTGCCAAAAGATGCCCAAATTACTCATACCTATTATTAATGAGGCATTTGGAACGAAATACTTGGAGAATGAGTCCGTTATTCAGCTGCGAAATGAATATTTTGAACTCAGAGGAACACTTATTACCGATTCTGTATTATCGATAAGCGGACATACTTATCATATTGAATGCCAGAGTAATGACGACTCATATATGGTAGTTAGAATGTTTGAGTACGATTATTCGATCGCACTCGAGCAATTAATTCGTGATGAGGCTGGAAATTTTATCATAAAGCTACCGGAATCATGCGTAGTGTATTTGCGTGATAGTGAATCTGTTTCCAGACAGGCCAGACTTAAATTGCTATTTCCGGATGATCAGACACTTGTGTATCAAATGAAGACCATTTGCGTTCAGGACTACACGAAGGATGATATCTTTGAGAAAAGGCTGCTAATGTTTTTGCCTTATTACATTCTTCGATATAAAGAAATTCCGTCTGCTAAAAAATCTGACAGAGATAAATTGTCTAAATTCCTGACAGAATTCCGGGAAATTCAGGAAGGATTAGAGGCATACAGTGCTAATGATGAAGAAAAAGCGATGTATTACAGTAATCTATGTCAGCTGATTACAAAGGTTGGAGATTACATAATTAAAAGCGAGGCAGTAAAAAGAAGGGTGCGTGAAATAATGGGTGGAAAGGTATTAAAGCTTCAGACTGAGATATGGTTTGAAGAGCACGAAGCTATCGGAGAAGCTCGCGGGGTAGCACGAGGAGAAGCCCGTGGTAGAAAATTAGCTATATATGAAGCAGTTAAAGATGGTGATATGGCTGTGGAAAAGGGAGCAAAACGCCTTGGTATCACTGTGGAAGAACTGAAGAGAAATATGTTGATTGAAGGATACACATATTCTGAAGGGGAATGAAATAATAACTGTAGAAAACATTCTGGTTAAGGATATAAAATGCGCATCTATTGAGTGGTTATCTGACAGAATTCCGGGAAATTCAGGAAGGATTAGAGGCATACAGTGCTAATGATGAAGAAAAAGCGATGTATTACAGTAATCTATGTCAGCTGATTACAAAGGTTGGAGATTACATAATTAAAAGCGAGGCAGTAAAAAGAAGGGTGCGTGAAATAATGGGTGGAAAGGTATTAAAGCTTCAGACTGAGATATGGTTTGAAGAGCACGAAGCTATCGGAGAAGCTCGCGGGGTAGCACGAGGAGAAGCCCGTGGTAGAAAATTAGCTATATATGAAGCAGTTAAAGATGGTGA
>JAKSRW010000024.1 GCA_024403355.1 Lachnospiraceae bacterium | reverse complement strand
AGGCATGGAGCTGACTGCTACTAATAGGCCGAGGGCTTGACCTGAAGGTTCAGGCGGATATGATGTCAGTCTTGTTCTTTATATAGTATTCCTCGATAGCTCAATGGCAGAGCACTCGGCTGTTAACCGAGGGGTTGTTGGTTCGAGCCCAACTCGGGGAGTTTTTTCTTTAATATGGCGACATAGCCAAGTGGTAAGGCGTGGGTCTGCAACACCCTGATTCATCGGTCCGAATCCGATTGTCGCCTCTCAAATAAGTCTTAGAAATTATTGTTTCTAAGGCTTTTTTTGTTCGTTCATTAGTTTTTCGGAAAGGATGGTTTTTATGTCGTATACCTATGTTATGTCTGATATTCATGGTCATTATGATGAGTACAGAGAAATGCTTGTCAAAATTGATTTTAAATCGGATGATATGCTCTACATTCTGGGAGATATTTTAGACCGGGGTCCCCACCCGATAAAGATTATTCTTGATTTAATGGAGCGTCCTAATGTGGTATGTATTGCCGGAAATCATTGCGTTATGGCCTGTGACTGCTTTAAGTTCCTTTTGCAGGAAATTAACAATGATAGCATCAATAAGATAGATGACAATACCATAGAAGCTCTTCTCAACTGGCAGATGAATGGTTCTGACAGTACGATAAAAGAAATGCATTCTTTATCAAAGGACAAACAGAAGGAAATTATAGATTTTATTCAGGAATTTGAAATTTATGAAGAAGTATTCGTAGAGAACAAAGAATATCTTCTGGTACATGCGGGCCTGGGGAATTTTTCGAAAGACAGGGAAATCTGGGATTATGATCTGTCTGAGCTTGTATGGACGAGACCGGACTATGATCAGTCCTATTTTGATGATAAATATGTCATTACCGGACATACTCCTACATTATATATAGAATCAAAGGATAATCTGCATCCCGGATTTATTTTTAAAGCAAATAATCATATTGCGATTGACTGTGGCTGTGGAATACCCGGTGGCAGGCTTGCATGTCTCAGACTGGAAGATATGAAAGAATTCTATGTTGAAAATCTTTAGAAGTTACTTAAAAGAACACATAATGAAGAGTATTTATGTTTGAAAATAAATTTTCAAACTGCGAGATTGGTGCAAAAATGTACCAATCTACTCCATGAGCAACTCATTGCATTCGTTGCATTAGGAGGAAAGTTTGAGAATAAATTTTCAAACTATGAGATTGGTGCTAAGAGCGCACCAATCTAAACCATTAGCTAACGCTTGGCTCTTAGCATGAGGTTAAATATGGAAATAAAAATTGTACGGTCTGCCAGAAAGACAATAGGTATCCGGATAAATCCGGATTTAACAGTGACGGTCAAAGCACCATATTTTGTTTCAAATCGTGAAATCGAACGAGTGATATCCGAAAAAGAGCAGTGGATAATTAAAACAACAGAAAAAATCGTGATAGCGCAGAAAAATGCCGAATGTCAGGATATAAAATATTTTACAAATGAGGAAATTAAAGAACTTGCAGACAAGGCTTTACGACTTATACCTGAGAGGGTGACATATTTTGCCAAAATAATAGATGTAAGCTATGGAAGAATAACAATAAGGAACCAGAAGACACGCTGGGGAAGCTGCAGTTCGAAGGGGAATCTGAATTTTAACTGCCTGCTCATGCTGGCACCTTCAGAGGTGATAGATTATGTAGTAGTTCATGAATTGTGCCACAGGAAGCAGATGAATCATTCGAAGGCCTTTTGGGCGGAGGTGGAAAAAATACTTCCCGACTACAAAAGTTCAGTCAACTGGCTAAAAAATGAAGGTATAATCCTTATGCGCCGAATGAGAAGTTAGATTTTTTGCGAAAAGACAAAGTTAATAACATGCCGTAAATTTTAATATAAAGCCCCAAAATTAGAAATCACAGAGATGATTTAAGTCGAAAAAGCAGAAATCATAGATATGAGTTTAGATGAAAAAGTAGAAATCAAAGACATGAGTAAAGCCGAAAAAGTAGAAATCACAGACATAGGTTAAGACGGAATAATCCGGCTAAAAACAATCCGTAACAGACGAGAACTGACGCTTTTATATGAGTATTCAGAGATGAGGAGGAAACGAGAGTATGAAAAATATGCTTACGAAATTGTTATCAGGAGCATTATTTACTATTTTATGTATAGGTATAATTTCATTTGCCTCTGTATCGGCAAAGACACTGACGCCATCGAAGGGACTTGATTATGCGTACACTAAAAATGAAAACGGCCTGATATACGGAGTGAACGGTATCGGCAGCTGTACGGACAAGTATGTTGTTATAGCGGCAACGGACCCTGACGGAAAAAAAGTTGAAAGAATAAATACTTTTGCGTTCAGAGACTGTGAAACAGTGGAAGAAATATATATTGAAGACGGAATAACTGATATTTCCTCATATGCATTTGAAAATTGTCCAAATTTAAAGAAGATAAGATTTCCGGAAGGAATGACGACGGTTGACAGCAAAATTTTTGGTTTTTTTGTGCAAAACAGCTCACTTGAAGAAGTTGAACTTCCCACTACTGTTAAAAGAATTGAGGATAATGCATTTAAAGATTTAAAGAAACTTAAAAGTATCAAAATACCGTCCGGTGTAGAATATATCGGAAATAATGCATTTGAAAACTGTTCAAGCCTTAAAAAGATTGTAATTCCCAAAGCTGTCAGGACTATCGGAGAAGCAGCTTTTAGCGGATGTTCTTCGCTGAGTCAGGTGACATTGCCTGCAAACTTAAAAAATATTCCGGACAAATTATTTGTAAGCTGCAGCAGTCTAAAAAAAATAGTAATTCCTAAAAATGTGACAAAGATTGGGAATGCTGCGTTTGCGTACTGCGGAAAACTTAAGACAGTAAAGATGTATAATAAAGTAAAAGTACTGGGTGATGATGTATTTTCGGGCTGTAGCAGCATGACTTCCTTAAAGCTTCCGGGCAAGCTTAAGAAAATCGGAAGAAATGCCTTTGCAGGAAGCGGACTGAAAAAGCTGGTTATTCCTGCTTCACTTACAAATATCGGGGCACATGCTTTTGCATCGTGTCATTCTTTGAAATATGTTGATTTTAAGGGCAGTAAGTCGAAAATTATTGATGCCGGCAGATATGCCTTATCATTTTCGGACAGAAGCCTGCTGGCGATTTCTGATTCGCTTTTAGTCAAATTTAAGGGGCATGAGCTTATGATTTCTGCTGAAATCGATGATAGCGCCTGTGTGGATATGTATCTGATGGGTCTGATTTCCTCAAAAAGTCTTACTAAGTCTGAGCGTGAAGACTGCAAATTGATAAAAACCATTGCAAAAAAAGAAATGAAGATATCCTCTAAGGATTCTTACTATGAGAAGGTAAAGAAGGTTCATGACTGGCTGGTATTAAATACGACATATTCCTTATACAGGACCTATGACCTTAGAGGAAAGGGTGTTTCTGAATATAAGATTATTTTGAAACATCATACTGGTGTATGTGTTAACTATGCCTATGCATTTAAATCCTTTTTGGCTTATTTGGGTGTCCCCTGCTATTATATTAATAATCCTGATATGGAGCATGCCTATAATATGGTCAGAATGGATGACGGAAAATGGTATTATGTTGACGTAACCTGGGATGATCCGACAAATAATCCGAATGAAGGCTCTAAAGTCAGCTGCTATTCTTTAGAGTATTTTCTCAGAGATGAAGCGCACTTTAAGGATCATGAGGGCGCAGTAATGAAGCTACCAAAATCAAAGGGGGGCAAGTATGAAACAAATTATCCCCATACTGAAGCATACATTGTAAAATAATGCTGTGGCAGACTTTTTTAGATGGGGCTTTTGGGTGTGGGCCTTCGGGTGTGACTAAAGCTTACATCTCCGAAGGTTTGGGGGCATAAATCAAATATCGAGTAATAATATAAAAAATTAGCTTTAACTCAATACGCAAGTGCATTTCACATTATGTGAATGCAAAATGTGGGTATATTATATAAAAAGGCCATTTTGTTTATCAATTTGGTCTTTTTTTCTTGACTATTATTGATAAATATGATAGTTTTAATGTTGTGAATTGACGCTTTAAAGTGATAAAGCGCAAGGAGGGAAAGGAGAATAAAATGGCATTAACTATTATTTTGTTAATCTGTTTCTTCGCGTTGATGATTGGTGTAGGTTTATACACACGTAAGAATTCAACAGACGTAAACGGATTCGTATTGGGTGGCAGAAGCGTAGGTCCCTGGCTTACGGCATTTGCATTTGGTACATCCTATTTCTCGGCAGTTATCTTTGTAGGATACGCGGGACAGTTTGGATGGAACTTCGGTTTATCGGCTACTTGGGCAGGACTTGGTAATGCATTTATCGGTTCACTGCTCGCATGGAACATTCTTGGCAGAAGAACAAGAGTTATGACTCAGCATCTCGATGCTAAGACAATGCCCGACTTCTTCGGCAAGAGATTTAATTCCTCAAAACTTAAGGTTGCTGCATCAGTTATTGTATTTATTTTCCTGATTCCTTATACAGCATCTCTTTATAACGGTCTTTCATCACTGTTCGGCCTTCAGTTTGATATCCCTTATTGGGTAGTAATTCTGGTAATGGCTGTTCTGACCGGTGTTTACGTAATTTTCGGTGGTTATATGGCTACCGCAATCAACGATTTCATTCAGGGTATTATCATGCTGATTGGTATTGCTGCAGTAATCATTGCAGTTATCAACCAGAACGGTGGTCTTGTTGAGTCGATGAAGGGTCTTTCGGCAATCGGCGAATCTACAAGCGCAGTAGCGACGGCAGGCTGGAACGGAGCATATGCATCCTTCCTCGGACCGGATCCTCTGGCACTCTTATTCGTAGTAATTCTTACATCACTCGGTACATGGGGTCTTCCTCAGATGGTTGGTAAGTTCTACGCCATCAAGTCCGAGAAGGATATCCATAAGGGAACCGTTATTTCTACAGTTTTCGCAATTGTTGTAGCAGGCGGCTGCTATTTCTTAGGTGGTTTTGGTCGTCTTTATGAGAGCCAGATGATTGAGAGCGGCGCAATTAACGCAGAGACAGGTAAGGTTCTTTTCGACAGAATCATCCCTACAATGCTTTCTACACTGCCTGACATCATCATTGCGGTAGTTATCGTACTTGTACTTTCAGCTTCAATGTCTACTCTTTCATCACTTGTACTTACATCAAGTTCAACCTTTACTCTCGATGTAATCAAGCCTTTATCAAAGAAGACAATGACTGAAAAGAAGCAGGTTCTCATTATGAGAATTTTCATCGTATTCTTCATCGTTGTTTCGGCTGTTATCGCTGTAATCAAGGATGCTAATCCTCAGATTACCTTCATTGCTCAGATGATGGGTGTATCGTGGGGTGCTCTTGCAGGTGCTTTCCTTGCTCCTTTCCTCTATGGTCTTTACTGGAAGGGCATTACAAAGGCTTCGACAATTGTCTGCTTCGTATGGGGCTGCTCAATTGCTATCTTCCAGATGGTTGTATCACTCGGTGGTATCTCAGTTGCTGACTGGGGCCCTGTGCTTTCATACATTTTCAAGTCATCAATCAATTCAGGCGTAGTTGCAATGGTCGGCGGACTTATCATCGTTCCCGTTGTAAGTATGTTTACAAAGAAGCTTGACAAGAAGGATGTAGATGGTGCATTCGAGTGCTACGAAGAGAAAATCGAAGTAACAAAGAAGGCAAATCTTGGCAAATAATTGCTGTATTGATAAGTGAAACTAGGGCGGCTATCCTTGATGGTAGCCGCTTATTTTAAATTTTGGCTTTGGAAGGTTCGTATGAGTGGAAATTTTTCGGCAGATTTATTTTATGATATGTTTCGCGAAGCGGAGATTAACGCCAATGCATTTGAAGAGTGGCGTGATTACCGGGAGGCTGTGACACGGTATATTATTGAAGTATCAAGACCGGGGAGCAGTGTGACAATCTTTGGAGCAGGCAGGTGCAATGATATTGACCTGGCAGAGCTGAAGGAGCATTTTGGAACTATAAGGCTGGTCGATTTTGATAAAAAGGCAATGCGGGCTGCTGTGGAAAAATATGGCATTTCTGCAGGGACAGAGCTTGTGGAGCACGATCTGGTAGGGATAAAACGTGAGTGGTATATCAGATTCATCGAGCTTTTTCATAATGAGTTCATGCATCTGAAAACGAGGCAGGACTGCAGGATGTTGAGCGGTGAGCTCATTGAACTTATGAGGTCGGCATACGGGAGCATACATGAGTGCTGTGAAGCAATGCATGGAAATGAGAACATGCATGAAAGCAGTGAAGAAATGTGTGTGGAAAATGAGGGCATGCATGAGGGGTGTGAAGCAACACATGGGAAATATGCAGAATTGCAGAGGACGGATTATTCGGTGATTCTGGGTGTTCACAGTCAGCTGAATAATTCTTTTTCGGGGATATGGAATTATGTTCTTGCGGCCGTAAGAGGGTTGGGCGAAATACCCG
Organism: Lachnospiraceae bacterium; assembly: GCA_024403355.1. Lineage (GTDB taxonomy): Bacteria > Bacillota > Clostridia > Lachnospirales > Lachnospiraceae > RUG11977. The sequence goes on along the minus strand of JAKSRW010000024.1, from coordinate 40,631 downwards.
GCGAGCTGGCTGACGGAATAAAAGAAATAATGATTGATATTGAGAATGAACAGCGACGGCATACGGGAGATATCGTCAGAAGAATGAATGATCTGCTGCTGGCTACCACGCAGGACAGTGTATTTATGGGATATGAGCTTTATGTGACGGATAATCCGCAGTCACCGGTGGAGGGCGCATATCAGTGCTCGCAGGATTTTGAATCGCGGGAAAAAATGGGAAAGATTCGAACCGAATCCTATATACGAACCGACTGGCCACTTGCAAGAGATAGACGATTGGTGTATAATACTGTGGTTGGCAAGTTCAGGAAAATTGATTATTGCTGAATGGAATAAAAAGGAATGAAAGGGAAGATACATAATTTTTGCGATGGCTTAACTAAGGATAAAGAGAATTAAAGCTAAAGCATTCGCGAATTGTTATGTTATTTGCATGGTAATTGAAATGAAGAAAAAGATATGTGCAATTTTGATGTGTGTATGTTTGCTTGCAGGCTGCAGCAAGGCTGCAGATACATCGGTGGCAACAACAGGTGCTGCAGACAACACTAATCTGACGGTAACTACCGCCGAGACAAAAGCCGATGATAAGGCTGAGACCGCCGCTACTGCGGGCGAGAAGACTGATGCAGCAGATAAGGCAGATGCAGAGAATGCAGCAACAGATAAGTCTGACGCAGCAGATAAGGCAGATGCAGAAAATGCAGCTGATGAGAAGAATGACATAAGTGATGCAGCGACAGATAAGTCTGATGCAGAGAATGAGGCAGATGAAATTATTGATTCAGACGGTAACATTGTAAGTGATGGTTCAGATATTGAGGTTATCGGTACAGATGAGAGCAAAGAGTACATTCCCCGTGTTATTACGGATGCCATTGGCAGGGAAGTAAGCTTTGATGTGAAGCCTGAGCGTATTATCAGCGGATATTATATTTCATCGTCTATTCTGATGGCACTCGGATTAAATGACAATTTTGTAGGTATTGAGGCAAAGGCAAACAGCAGAAATATTTATGCACTTGCGGCTCCTGAGCTCATTGAGCTTCCTAATGTTGGCTCGGCAAAGCAGTTTGATTTTGAAGGTGCAGTGGCCCTCGAGCCCGATCTTGTAATCCTTCCCAAGAAGCTCAAGGATTATGCAGGTTCATTTGATGAGCTCGGTATCAAGGTAGTATTTGTTAATCCTGAGACACTTTCGGACCTCTATGAAACAATTGATAATCTGGCTGTTATCTGCAATGTTGAAGAGAGAGCCGGCGAACTTATCGAATACATTAACGGCGTTAATGACCTTATGAAGTCAAGACTTGATGAGGAGAACTTTATTAACGGATATATGGCAGGAAATTCTTCATATCTTGAGACTGCACCTGCGGGAATGTATCAGAGCGGAATGCTTGAGCTTGCCGGAATTGCAAATGTGGCTGCTGATATTGAGGACAGCTACTGGTCAGGTATTTCATATGAGACACTCATTCAGTACAATCCGGACATCATTATTATTGCTTCTGATGCGGAATACACAGCAGAGGACCTGATGAATGATGAGAATCTTCAGTCGGTTGCGGCTGTTGAAAACGGCTGTGTGTATGAGCTTCCTTCAGTAATTGAGGCCTGGGATTCACCGGTTCCTTCAGCATTCCTTGGTAGCCTCTTTATTGCAGGCAAGAAGAATCCCGAGGTATTTACAAAAGAAGAATTTAATGAGATTGCAACATCTTTCTACAGCAATTTCTATGGTATAGATATTGCAGAGATGGGTATTTTAGAGCAGATTGATTAATGGTTTACAGCAAAAGCTTGGTATGGGGATAAAAAAAGCGAATAATTCAGGAACAATTAAGATGGGCAGAGTATTGCCGGCAGTAATATTGCCGGTAGTATTTCTGCTGTCTTTTTTTATTGGACGCTTTGAAATAGACTGGTCGAAGGCTTTTGATGCTTCAACGGTGCATTACAGGGTATTTGTTCATCTGCGTATGGGCCGGACCCTGATGGTTCTTTTTGCGGGACTGGGACTCGGAATGGCGGGAAATACCTTCCAGTCCGTATTCAGGAACCCCCTTGCCTCGCCTGATGTGGCGGGTGTGGCCAGCGGTGCAAGCGTGGGTGCCGCAACGGCGATTGTATTTGGAAACAGTCTGGCAGCAGTCCTTCCGGGATTTGCGAAATCGGCGATGATTCCGGTATTTGCAATGGCCGGAGGTATTCTTGCTCTTGTGATGGTTATGCTTTTGACAAAGGCTTCCGGAAGAACGACAACCGTTTCTCTTCTATTGTCAGGCATAATAATTAACGCGGTATTTCAGGCATTACTTATGTTTATAAAGCTTTCTGCCGATACGGAGAATACCCTGCAGGCGGTGGAATTCTGGATAATGGGCAGCTTTTCGGATGTCACGCTGGACGGCTTTTTGAAGGTTATTGCATGGATTGCGGTCGGTGTTGTGGGAATGCTTATGATGAGCAGACAGATTCGCTTGCTGAACCTGCCTGATGATGAGGCACAGATGCTTGGAATTTCGGTTAAGCGCTGCAGAATGCTGGCGCTGGGATTTTCTACGCTTACAACGGCTGCGGTTATCAGTACGACGGGTATTATCGCCTTTATCGGACTTTTGGCGCCGCATATTGCGAGAAAGCTTGACATAAGAGGCGGGCAGCTGCTGTCGGGAATTGTAGGTGCAGTGCTTTTGCTGGTTGCGGATATTCTTGTGAGACTGATAAGCAAGGCTGAGCTGCCGATAAGTGTGGTAACATCGCTGGTGGGTGCTCCGATTCTCTTTCTTCTGGTATGCAGAAGGAATGAAGTGAATCATTAATGATTAGAATTTCATCGTATTGATGGATGCTGAGGGGATTAAATGCTGAGTGTAAAAAATCTGACTGCCGGCTATGGCAAAAAAGTTATAATAAATAATATAAGCTTTGATGTCCCAAAGGGTCAGCTGTGCGCCATAGTGGGGCAGAACGGCTCGGGAAAGAGTACTCTGCTCAAGGCTATGTGCGGCCTGCTGAAATATGAGGGCAGCTGCAAAATTATAAATGACGGAGCTAAGGTATCGGCGCAGACTGACGATTTTGGGAGCGCTGGAAAAGCTTCTGCGACAGACGGGAAAACTTATCTGAGTGATTTAAATTGCAAAGAGATTTCTGCATTATCAGAGCTGCAGCGTGCAAAAAGGATAGGTTATCTGTCCGCAATTAACGAAAACTCGATGCCCATTACCGTAATGGATATGGTGCTTTTGGGCTGGTATCCGGAAAACGGAGCCTTTGGCCGGATCAGTGGGAACCAGTATGATATGGCCCGTAAAGTACTTGAGAGAGTCGGAATGGCAGAGTATATTCAGCAGGACTTTGCACACTTAAGTACCGGCCAGCAGCAGCTTGTAATGCTTGCGAGAACGCTGGTCAGGGAGCCGGAGACCCTGATGCTTGATGAGCCTGACAGCGCGCTCGATTTTCAAAATAAATATGAAATAATGACGCTTCTTGGTGAATATGCGCACAGGGGAAACACTGTGCTCGTATGCAGTCATGACATCAACCTGCTTCTGCAGATGGCAGACAGAATCATTCTGCTGAAAGACGGGGTGAAGCAGGGAGAGCTTCTTCTGAAGCCGGCTGCCGAAAAATGGTCTCTTGGGGACGGGGTCAGTGGTTCATCTTCTGCAGAGGAGTGCAGCAAATCAGCAGACAAGCTAAGCAGCCCGGCAGATGAGCACAACAATCCGGCAGACAGGCTAAGCAGCCCGGCAGGAGAGCACAACAATCCGGCAGACAAGCTAAGCAGCCCGGCAGATGAGCACAACAATCCGGCAGACAGGCTTAGCGGCCCGACCGACAGGGAGACAATTGAAAAACTGCTGTCAAAGGTTTACGGTGATATCGAGCTGTCGGAAGCTGACGGTTATTTTATTAGAATGAAGGGTAAAGGACCTGCCCGCTCTTAGTATGAGGTGAAGGGATGAATACTGATATGAAGCTGGCGTGTGTGGTGATGGCGGCCGGAAAATCACTGCGTTTTGGAGGAAATAAGCTGGCGGCAGAGCTGTGTGGGCAGCCGGTGCTGCAAAGAACCTTGCGGGCACTGCCGTTTGGGCGTTTTGATTCCGTTAAGCTTGTGGTGAGCGATGATGCGGTTGAAAGAATCGCGGAAACGGTAAAAAAAGGGGACATTTCACTAATTACCGATAAAATTCAGGCCGACAAAGAGAAAATGTTTGGTAAAGAGGCCGTAAGCTATGATATAATAAAGTATCCGGGAGGCCCGGTCAGTGAGACTGTTAAACAGGGGCTCAAAGACATAAAGGGGATGGATGCATATATGTTTATTAATGCGGATATGCCTCTGATTAAGAAAACCAGTATAGACAGACTGATTGACTGCTTTATCAATAATCAGCAGTGCATTGTGAGAATGGGATATGGTGAGGTGCCCGGAAATCCGGTGATTTTCCCCCAAAATGCATACGATGAGCTGATGTCGCTTGAGGGTGAAAAGGGCGGCGGAGCCATTATCAAATCAGGGAAATATAAGGTTTTGATGGTTCAGGCGGATGAGGAATATGAAATGCTGGACGTAGACACACGTGAGCGTTTCGAAGAGGCAGAGCATATACTGACACAGAAAGGAAATATATGTACACAGCAAATGAATATCGAATAGTGAGCTCGCCGGAAGAGGCGGCAGAGCTGTTAAATAAAAGCAAAAGAAACAGAATCATTGGCGGCGGAATGTGGATGCGGCTTGGAAAAGCATCATATGGCAGCCTGATAGATATTTCCCGCCTGGGGCTCGATAAAATAGAGGTTTTTGATAATGAAATCAGGCTTGGAGCCATGGTTACGCTGCGTGACATTGAGGTAAATGAGACCCTGAAAGGTGAATTTTGCGGGGCGCTTTCAAATTGCGTGAGAGATATTGTGGGTACGCAGTTCAGAAATATGGCTACACTTGGCGGAAGTGTTTTTTTACGTGCCGGATTCTCTGATATTGTCTGTGTTCTGCTGGCGCTGGATGCGGAAGTGGTGCGATTTGGCAAGGAGCCCGTGGCACTGGAGAAATATCTTGCCGCACCGCGTGAGCGCGAACTGATTACTCATATTGTGATAAAGCGCAGCGGACAGACAGTGCGATATGAGTCGCTTCGTCAGAGCAGAACCGATTTCCCTTTAATAAATTTTTGCATAGCGGCTTATGAGCCTGTGAATGCGGCAGATTCGCAGAAAACTGATTCAGAAAAAAAATCATACCGTGTCTGTGTGGGTGCTCGTCCGGGCAAGGCTGTTCGCTGTAAGACGGCAGAGGAGTGTCTGGCAAATAATGACCTTGACGGTGCTGTAAAAGCGGTTCAGACCCTGAATTTCAGCAGTAATATGCGTGGCAGTGCGGGTTACAGAAAACAGATGGCAGGTGTACTGCTGAAGCGGGCATATGAATGTCCGGTAAATAATGCTTAAGAAATAAAGCCACTAAGAAATAGATTAATTTACAGACAGAAGGACCGGAGCGACTATGAAATTTGAATTGAACGGAAAAAAGATAGATATAAATGTAGCGGCTGATGAACCGTTACTGGAGGTGCTCAGACGCTGCAACTGCTACAGCGTGCGAAGTGGCTGCGATACCTCGAACTGCGGAATATGTACTGTTTGGGTGGATGACAGGCCGATTTTATCGTGCTCGTATCCGGCGGCAAGAGCCGAAGGAAAGAAGGTTACCACCATTGAGGGCGTTCCCGCAGAGGCGCATGAGGTGATGGAGCTTTTGGCAAATGAGGGTGCAGACCAGTGCGGCTACTGCAGTCCCGGATTTATCATGTCGGTCATTGCGATGAAGCGTGACCTGACTAATCCGACAGAGCAGGAAATCAATGAGTATCTGGCAGGCAATCTCTGCCGCTGTACAGGTTATATGTCGCAGGCCAGAGTTCTTGAAAAGCTCTGGAGCTGAGCATAATTGCGCGCAGTCAGCGGTCAGAAGAGAATAAACAGAGTCTCGCAGACAGCGGTCAGAAGAGAATAAACAGAGTCCGCAGACAGCGGTCTGATAAAAGAAGCCTGCGCTTCACCGACTAAAGGATACCTTGGGGGTATGGTTGATATATGGATAAAAATTTTAAAGTAGTTAATCAGCATATTGCAAAAACAGATGCATTTTCAATTATGGGCGGTGCACCTGTTTATACCGGAGATTTGGTACCGGGAGACGCGCTTACGGTAAAAATTCTGCGCAGTCCTTATGCTTTTGCAAAGGTTTTAGAGGTAAAAAAGGATATTGCGATGAAGGTGCCGGGCGTGGTCTGCATTCTTTCTCATGAGGATGTTCCGCTTCACAGAATGAGTGCGGCGGGCTCAAGCTATCCCGGAAATAATCCCTATGACAGAAGAATTCTTGATTCAATTGTCCGTTATGTGGGCGACCCTGTAGCGATTATTGCGGCCGAGGATGAAAAGGCAGCAGAGAAGGCCATGAAGCTGGTAAAGGTTAGCTATGAGGTAATGGAGCCTGTACTTGACTTTGAAAAGGCCGAAGAAATGGCCGCTGGGGGTGCGGTTGTACACCCTGAGGATAACTATGTTTTCCAGATGGACATTGGCGGAGACCTGCAGAAAAACATTCTCTCGCAGGATGCAATCGGCGAAGGGGATTTTGAGGCAGAGTACAATAAATGTGAGTTTAAGCTCGATGAAACCTATTATACCTGTGCAAACCAGCAGGCAATGATGGAGACCTTCAGAAGCTTCAGCTATTATGACCAGAGCGGCAGACTTACCATTGTCAGCAGCACACAGATAACCTTCCATGTAAGACGACTCATCGCACAGGCACTGGGACTTTCACAGGCGAAGGTGCGTGTAATCAAGCCCCGTATCGGCGGCGGTTTTGGTGCAAAGCAGAGTATGGTAACGGAGCCTTATGCGGCAGTTGTGACCTGGAAAACAGGACGTCCCGCCTATGTCTGCTTTGACCGTCATGAAAGCTTTGCATGCGGAAATACCCGCCATGGCTTCAGGGTGCGTGTAAGACTCGGCGCGGACAGGACAGGCCTGGTTAAGGCACTCTGGGTGGACAGTCTGCAGAATGTAGGAGCTTACGGCGAGCATGCGGTAAATGTTGCGGGACTTTCGGGACATAAGACAATTCCTCTCTACGCAAAGACCTCTGCATGGAAATTCACGGAAAAATCGGTCTACACAAATACCACACCCGGCGGTGCATTCAGAGGCTTCGGTGCCACACAGGGCTGTTTTGCGGTAGAATCAACAGTTAATAAGCTTGCTATGCTTGCAGGTCTTGACCCGACCGAAATCCGCCTTAAAAACCTGCCCGAGGTGGGGCAGCCTATGCCTGCATACTATGGAGAAATCCTGCAGAGCTGTGCGCTTCCCGACTGTATCAGAACAGGCCGGAAAATGATTGACTGGGACAATAAATATAAATCAGAGCCCTTCTCGACACAGGTTGGACCTCACCGCTACAGAGGTCTGGGAATGGCTGTAACCATGCAGGGTTCGGGACTTACAAATCTTGACTGCTGTACCGTAACCATCCGTCTTGATGACGGCGGCTTCTACACCATGGGTATCGGTGCTTCCGATATGGGTACCGGCTGCGATACAATTCTGGCTCAGATGGCGGCAGAGGTTCTGCAGTGCGATGTGGACAGAATCGTTGTAAATGGCGTAGATACGACCTCATCACCTTACGATAAAGGCTCATATGCTTCATCGACCACCTATGTTACGGGTAATGCGACGGTGCGTGCGGCAAAGCAGCTGTTAGATAAAATGATGGCTGAGGCTGCGGTGCAGCTGGGCGTGGAGCAGTCTGAGGTAGAATTTGACGGAGACAGATTCTTTGTAAAAGCGGGCGAAGAAATGCTTCAGAGCATGAAGAATGCAGGGCTAAATACTTATGAAAAAACACAGGCTAAAGAAGGCGCAGAGTCTGAGGAACGAAGCCTTAGCCTCGAAGAGCTGGGTGTGGAAAGTGTAAACGGACAGCGGGATTTTCTCACCGCCACGGTAAGCTTCTCGGGCCAGTCCTCGCCGCCTCCCTTTGTGGCAGGCTTTGCAGAGGTAGAGGTAGATACCGAAACAGGAGAGATTCAGCTTATTGACCTGGTAGGTGTCGTTGACTGCGGAACCGTTATTAATAAAAATCTTGCGCAGGTACAGGCAGAAGGCGGCTTTATGCAGGGTGCCGGCATGGCTCTTTACGAGCAGGTGGTCATAGCGGACGACGGCCGTCTCAGTACGGACAGTTTCATGCAGTATAAAATACCTTCGAGACTTGATGTACCCAAAATCCGAATCGCCTTTGAGGAAAGCTACGAGCCCACAGGCCCCTTCGGTGCGAAGAGTATCGGAGAGGTAGTGATAAATACACCTTCTCCCGCCATTATTTCGGCAATAAAAAATGCAGTAGGAGCAGAAATTCATTCCCTGCCCGCTACTGCGGAAAAAGTCTATAATGCTTTAAAAAACAAGTAATTAATTACGCTGATACATTCTGTTAACCTTAGCAAGCCATTCAGCGTTTTCGTCTGTAAGCTCGCCCTCAAGCATACGCCAGGTCCAGTTAGTGCCAAGTGTTGAGGGCGCGTTCAGACGTGCCTCAGAGCCCTTGTTCAGGATATCCTGCATAGGGATAATTGCGAGATTTGCATTACTTCTGAGAGCAGTCTTAATCATCAGTTCTGCAACATTTTCCTCATCAATATCATCATTTCCCAGATAATCGCGGATAAACTGCTTATGATCCTCGGGAAGACCTGAAAACCAGCCCTTTGTTGTATCATTATCATGTGTACCTGTGTAAACCACGCAGTTCTCAATGTGGTTGTGAGGCAGGTAAACACTGGGATCGTAAGGATAGAAGGCAAACTGAAGAACCTTCATTCCGGGGAATTTTGTGTCCTTTAAAAGCTTAAGAACCGAATCGGTCAGGAAACCAAGGTCCTCCGCAATGATGGGAAGCTTACCGAGCTTTGCCTTGATTGCATTGAAAAGATCGATTCCGGGTCCCTTCATCCAGCTGCCGTGTTCTGCGGTCTTATCCTTTGCGGGAATTGCGTAAAACTCATCAAAGCCGCGGAAATGGTCAACTCTTACGCAGTCATAAAGCTCGAAGCAGTGGCTCACTCGTGCAATCCACCATTCATAGCCGGTCTTTTTGTGAACAGCCCAGTCATAAAGAGGATTACCCCAAAGCTGGCCTGTGGCACTGAAGGCATCGGGCGGACAGCCGGCAACCTTTGTGGGATTGCAGTCCTTATCGAACATGAAAAGCTTTGAATTAGCCCATGCGTCAGCGCTGTCTGCGGCAACATAAATCGGGATATCGCCGATGATTTTGATACCGTTAATATTTGCGTATTCCTTTAAATCGTTCCACTGCTTGAAGAACTGCCACTGAATCCACTTGTAAAAATCAACATCATCAGCGTACTTGGCTGTATAGCTTTTAATAGCTGCGGGCTTTCTTGTCTTGATATCATTGTCCCAGTCGGTCCAGCTTTTGCCGTCGAAGCTCTTCTTTACGGCTACGAAAAGAGCGTAATCATCAAGCCAGAAGGCATTTTTCTTACAGAATGCAAGGTATTCGCTGTCATTTTTGTGCTCGCTGCGCTCATAGGCCTTTTGAAGAAGGGCAAGACGGGTGTTGTACATTTTTCCATAATCAATGTAATTGGGATTTTCTGTAGCGTCTGCTTCCTCACATTCCTCCTCTGTCAGAAGCTCATTCTCAATCAGCTCCTCAAGGTCAATAAAATAAGGATTTCCCGCAAAGGTGGAAACGCTCTGGTAGGGCGAATCACCGTAGCCGGTAGGACCTAAGGGAAGAATCTGCCAGTAATGGCAGCCGGTCTTTTTGAGCCAGTTCACATATTCATAAGCTTCCGCAGAAAAGCCGCCTATACCGTATTTGGTGGGAAGGCTGGCGATAGGGAAGAGTACTCCGCTTTCTCTCATATAATAGTATTCCTTTCAGATTAACATATAATTCGCATCCGGACCTGTATTTGCTTTGCCGGACGCCATACATTAGTTATCGTCATAAAAGGGGCGATAGTTAATAGTTTATGGGGAATTATATCACAATTCCCTTGACTTTACAATAAAAAGCAAGTATACTAATAAAGTCGCACAGCCGGGGAGTCAGCGGTGCCCTGTACCTGCAATCCGCTATAGCAGGGGTGATGTCCGGCCTCGGGTATGCTTATGTTAGGCTGCCCGGCATAAGTGATGTTGACGTTTGGGTCTTGCGCAATAGGAGCCTTCGAACCGTGTCAGGGTAGGAATACAGCAGCACTAAGGAGTGTCTTTTATGTGCCGCGAGGGTGCCTGGACCGAGTTAACTGTGCCGGTAACGATGATGTAAGGTATTCAAAGCCGGGCGTGCGATTTTTTTTTGCCCTTTTTAGCAATTTTCAAGCACTTTTTGAATATTTTCAGTGACAAAGACTATTATTTCACACTTGCCTAAGGGCTATTTTTATGCTATCATTAATGTAATCGGGCCGTGTATATGCCCGCCTTCAATTTTAAGGTTTTAAAATTATATTATAAACAGGAGGCTACTATGAGCAATATTGATGTAATGTCAGCAAATGCCATCAGAGTACTGGCAGCAGACGCAATTCAGAAGGCTAAATCAGGTCATCCCGGACTTCCCTTAGGATGTGCTGATATCGCTTACACCTTATGGGGCAAGGAGATGAACCACAATCCCAAGAACCCTGACTGGAGAAACAGAGACCGTTTCATTCTTTCAGGCGGACATGGTTCAACATTATTATATTCATTACTTCATTTATTCGGATATGGTCTTAAGAAGGAAGACCTTATGCAGTTCAGACAGATGGATTCACTTACACCCGGTCATCCTGAGTACAGACATACACGCGGTGTAGAGGCTACAACAGGACCTCTTGGACAGGGTATGGCTATGGCAGTAGGTATGGCAATGGCTGAGAAGCATATGGCTGCAAAGTACAACAAGGACGGCTACAAGGTATTCGATCACTTCACATACGTACTTGGTGGCGACGGCTGTATGATGGAAGGTATCTCAAGCGAGGCTTTCTCACTTGCAGGAACATTAGGTCTTGGCAAGCTCATCGTACTTTACGATTCAAATAACATCACTATCGAGGGTTCAACAGATATCGCATTTGCAGAGAACGTTGAGACTCGTTTCCAGGCATTCGGTTTCCAGACAATCGTTGTTGAGGACGGACATGATATGGAGCAGATCCAGAAGGCTCTTCAGGCTGCTAAGGCAGAGGAGAACAAGCCCTCATTCATTATGTTCAAGACAAAGATTGGTAAGGGATGTCCCGCTAAGGAGGGTTCACCCAAGGCACACGGTGAGCCTCTCGGTGATGACAACATTGTTGCACTTAAGGAGAACATCGGCTGGCCTTCACAGGAAGCTTTCTTCGTACCCGATGAGGTTTACGCTAACTATGCAGAGCTTGCTGCAAACGGCGCTAAGAAGGAAGACGAGTGGAATAAGCTTTACGCAGATTACTGTGCAAAGTATCCCGAGGATGCTAAGGCTATCGAGGCAGACCTTAATCTTGATATCGCAGCTTCACTTATTGAGAATGCTGATTACTGGACATTCGAGGATAAGGCAGAGGCTACAAGAAAGCTTGCAGGTATGGCTCTTAACAGAGTTAAGGAGTTCGTTCCCGGCTTATTCGGTGGTTCTGCAGACCTTGCTCCTTCAAACATCTCAGATATGAAGGGTGAGGCTTACTTCTCAAAGGAGGACGGAACAGGCAGAAACATCCATTACGGTGTTCGTGAGCAGGCTATGGCAGCTGTTGCAAACGGTATCACACTTTACGGACTTCGCGGCTATGCAGCTACATTCTTCGTATTCAGTGATTACTGCAAGCCCATGGCAAGACTTGCTTCACTTATGAAGATTCCTACAATGTTCATCTTCTCACATGACAGTATCGGTGTTGGTGAGGACGGACCTACACATGAGCCTATCGAGCAGGCAGCTATGTGGCGTGCGCTTCCTAACTTCCATATGTTCAGACCTGCTGACGCTACAGAGACTCTTGCAGCTATGTATTCAGCAGTTACATCAAAGAACACACCTACAGCTATCGTTACAACACGTCAGAACCTTCCTCAGAATGCAGGTTCATCAAAGGACGCTTTAAAGGGTGGTTACGTTCTTCAGGATTCAACAAAGGCAGTTCCCGATGCAATCATCATGGCATCAGGTTCAGAAGTAAATATCTCTGTTAAGGCAAAGGAAATCCTTGCTGCAGAGGGTATCGACGTTCGTGTCGTATCAATGCCTTGTATTGACCTCTTCGAGGAGCAGTCAGCAGAGTACAAGGAGTCAGTACTTCCCAAGGCAGTTCGTGCAAGAGTTGCAGTTGAGGCTCTTTCAGACTTCGGCTGGGGCAAGTATGTAGGACTTGACGGTGCTACACTTACAATGACAGGCTTCGGTGCATCAGCTCCCCAGAACCTTCTTTTCGAGAAGTTCGGTTTCACAGCTGAGAACGTTGTTGCAAAGGTTAAGAGCGTACTTTAATTCAAAGTATTATTTTGAATCTGTTAACAGTTAAATACGAATTAGTTTAATGATTATGGCGCAGTTTATATTATATAGACTGCGCCATTTTTGTATAAATCAGAAAGATAAGTAACTGACTTTATGGGACGGCTGAAGCTTTTATGGACATTAAAACGGGGAGACATCCGCGGGAAAAGTACAGAAGATAGGCTTGATATTTTACCGGTGATAGTATATACTATGTTTGTAGAATAACACGGTTCGTTTTATCCGGCAGGATGCCTTGTGGTCTGCCCGGACAGCAGCGGTTTTATGGGGAACGCAGCTGCAGTTAACGGAACAAATAACAGAAGGGTATGGGTTAATAATATAGATGACAGTAAAAAAACTTGCTTTAATTGTTCTTTTGGCAGTATTTGTGGCAATATTGGGATTTTCCGTCTATAAAATGGTAGAGTATATAACGGATGATGAGTCCCAAAAGGTTGAACAGCTGAATAAGGAGCAGGAGGCGCTGCTTGAGGCAATGGCGGCAATGGCGGAAACGACCACACCTGAGCCTACCGCCACACCTGCACCTGAACCTACAAAGAACGCTAAACCGGAGGAGCCTGATTATATGTCAATGTTTACCATAGAAGAAATAAATGATGAAATAGCAGCCAGAATTAAGGGAAAGTCCTATGCTGAGGACGCGACTATTCCGCTCAGCGACCTTCGCTACCTTAAAATCATGCACTATGGCTTTGACGGTAAGGTGCGTGAGGGTGAAATGATTGTAAATAAGGCCATTGCAGAAATTACCATTGAGGTGTTCAAGGAGCTTTTTGAAATAGCCTACCCGATTCAGAAGATGGTGCTCATCGATGAATACGATGCGGATGATGAGCTCTCCATGGCGGACAATAACACCTCAGCCTTCAATTTCCGCTTTATTTCAGGCACAAAGACCTTGTCAAATCATGCGATGGGACTTGCGATTGATATCAATCCTCTTTATAATCCTTATATTTTTACAGACAAGAACGGGAATACCGTTGTCCAGCCCGCAAACGGACAGCCTTTCGTGAACAGAAATTCAAACTCACGTTATTTTATCAAGGAAAATGACGATTTATACTGTATATTCTTAAAGCATGGCTTCACATGGGGCGGTGACTGGCAGACAAAGAAGGACTACCAGCACTTTGAGTACGCATTGGAGAATTAATTTAAAATAACAGATAAGCAGTAGAAAGACATCTTCGGATGTCTTTTTTGCTTGATAAAATGACTGTCACATAGTAAAATTTATTAAGGTGCGAGAGACTTTTTATGAGCCGTCACCGGTGGGAACTACGAATGTGATTAACTTTGGGGAAGTTAGTGAAAATAAATTTGGAAAGGTATAGTTGAAAGATGTATAAGGCAACAGATGAATTAATAATCGGAAAAAGAACAGCTAAAAACAGGATTACAATGGCTCCGACCGTTAAGTTTTTTGCAGAGGATGACGGACTGGTTAAGGATGAATTCGTGAAGCACTACGAGGAGCGGGCAAAGCATGAGTGCGGCTTTATAGTAGTAGAAGCTACATGTATTGAAAAAGCAGGGCGTCTGGCGCCTTCTCAGCTCGGACTCTGGTGTGATGAGCAGATAGAAGGACACAGAAGGATTGCAGATGCCTGTCACAAATACGGCGCGCTTGTTGTGCCTCAGATTCATCACGGCGGCCTGGGTACACATCCTGCATGTGGTCCGTATACAGGTCCGACCGCTACCATGTGGGGCTGGCCCGGTCACAGAAGCGAGGCTGTGGAGCTTACAAAAGAGGATATTATCCGTATTGAGGGCGAGTATATCGATGCGGCAAAGCGTGCGCAAAAGGCCGGCTACGACGGTGTTCAGCTGCATGCCTGTCATGGATATCTTATAAATAATTTTACGTCCGGCGTTAATAAAAGAACGGATGAATACGGCGGAAGCCTTGAAAATATGGCACGTTTTGGCTGTGAAATCATCGAGGGAATCAGAAAGGAGTGCGGCGGGGATTTCATTATTTCTGCGAGAGTATCAGGCTGTGACCCTTCCTATGAGGAGTCAAAGGTGATTGCGGAATGCTATGTGAAGTCAGGCTGTGATTTCCTTCAGGTATCCTGCGGAATGAAGGATTTAGCGGACTGTGAGCATGATGAAACGCTTCCCTACGGTGTTGTCGCATCGTTAGGCGTAAAGCTTCATGAGCATTTTAAGGGAAAGGTTCCTGTATCACTTGTATGCGGTATCAGAACCCCGGAGCAGGTGAAATACCTGATGGATAATGAGCTTGTTGATGCTGTTGACCTGGCCTGCGGACTGCTGGCAGACCCCGCATTTACCGAGGCAATATTACACGGAGCGGCTTATCAGAAGTGCTTAAGCTGTAAGAATGGCTGCGCTTTTGGACCGGGTCATTCACATGCATGTCCTGCGATGAAGCTTCGTGGGGCAAATGAATTTGGATTTGCAGACTAGAGCCTGCGGGCAGATTTATAAGTCTGCAAGAGTAAAAGAATTTAGTTTGCGGACTGGATTTATAGGTTTGTGAGAGTAAAATAATTGGGTTTGCGGGCTGCCGGGGCTTTGACAGTATGATAATAAAGGAAGGTGAAAATACATAATGAAGGTTAAAAACAGTGAATATATTGCAGAAAAGAAGCCGCTGCTTAAGGCACTTTTAAGCAGGCTGCTTGAGAAATATGAATATGCGTCAATTCTGGCCTGCGATTCCAAGGCCATGCGTTATTCTGTTTCTAAAAGGGCTGGATCGACCATTGCGCCCGACGGAGTAATGACCGAGCGCGGTTTCTGTGTGAAAATAGTTGATAAGGGAGAGGCAGCAGAGTATTCCTTTAATGAAATAGATGAGGACTCTCTTAACAGTATTTTGACAAAAATTGACGGGGAACTGCTGGCACTGTCAAAAAAGCTTCCCGATGCTGTAGATGAATTTAAGCTTGATGCAGGAGTGCTTGAGGGAGAGAGCATAAGCTTTAACAAGAGCACAGATTATGAGGAGGACCCCGAGGAGCTGGGTGACGAGGGAATTCTTTCGCTGCTGCAGGGAATTTCGGACAAGATTGCTGCTTATGATGAGCGTATCATTGATACCCGTGCGACCTGTCAGTATCAGAAATACTCGAAGCTTTTTCTTTCGAGAAATAAGGACCTGCAGGAAAATATTATGTGGACCTGTGGTGCCGTAATTGCCATGGCTTCAAAGGGCGAAGAGGTTCAGATGAGCTATAAGCCCGTATCGTGTCTGGGCGGTTCGGAGATATTAAAGGACCTTGAAAATAATATTGAGCCGGCCTGCAGAACGGCTATTGAGCTGCTGGACAGTGAGACCATTACCCCCGGAGAATATGACTGCATCTGTGAGCCTGATGTTACGGGAATGATTGTACATGAGGCCTTTGGTCACGGTGTTGAGATGGATATGTTCGTGAAGGACAGAGCTCTTGCAAAAGAATATATAGGCAAATATGTTGCTTCGCCGCTTATTACCATGCATGACGGTGCGGCGACAATTCCCCAGGTGGCATCTTTTTTCTTTGATGATGAGGGAAATATCGGCACTGATACTGTAATCATCGACAAGGGTATTCTGGTAAGCGGTATCTGTGACAGTCAGTCGGCTGCGCATCTTGGCTTCCACGCTACAGGTAACGGACGACGCGAGAGCTGTGAGCGCAAGGCCTATACCCGAATGACGAACACTATCTTTGAGGCCGGAAGCTCGAAGGTAGAGGATATGATTGCCTCTATCGATTACGGTTTTATGCTTTGCGAGGCTTCGAGCGGTATGGAGGACCCCAAAAACTGGGGCATTCAGTGCATGGTTACCATTGCAAGGGAAATAAAGGATGGTAAGCTGACCGGCAAGATTTTCTCGCCCATCGTCCTGACCGGCTATGTGCCTGACCTGCTCAAGTCAATCAGCATGGTTTCAGATGAAATCAAGGCAGGAGGCTCCGGTGCCTGCGGCAAGGGCTACAAGGAATGGGTTAAGGTGTCGGACGGCGGTCCCTACATTAAGGCAAGAATCAGACTTGGTTAATCGGACAGGACTAATGGCAGGATGAATGTATAAATGCATGGAAACATTATTTCTGAGTAGTGGAAAATGTGAAATGCAGGATTAGAATAGGATTATTAAAATATGAATACAAGGATTATTGAGGCTCTTAAAAAGCTTGAAATAAAGGAATATATTATTAATGAAAAGGTAACTGAGACGGCGGAGCTTTTCTTTGTAAAGAAGAGTCTGGATGTCAGAAGAATGAAGGATTCACATTTATATCAGGTGACTCTTTACAGGGAATTTATGCAGGGAGAGAAGAAGTGCAAGGGCAATGCAGTGGCGACCGTTTATCCTGGTATGGGGGCAGAGGAGCTTGAAAAAACTCTGGAAACTGCGTATCTTGCGGCTTCATTTGTGGCGAATGCCTGGTATGAGCTTCCTGACTGTAAGAACGAGCCGGCACCGGAATATCAGCCTGCAGAGAAGCTTTCAAAGGCTTCCATGGAGGAAAGCTGTCGTATAATGACCGAGGCACTTTTTGCCGAGGATACGGGTGAGGCAGAGGACGAGCCGTTTATTAATTCGGCAGAGCTCTTTATTGTGAGCGAAAGGGTGCGCATAATCACTTCTGCAGGCGCAGATCTGAGCTATGCAAAGAAAAAGGTGAACGGTGAGTTCGTGGTGCAGTGCAAGGCACCGCAGGATGTTGAAAGCTACAAGGATTTCGAGTATAAGGACCTTATGGCAGACGAGCTGAGGAAGAAGGTTAAGAGGACCCTGGAATACACAAAGGCTCGCGCACAGGCTACTTTGGCTCCTGCAGCAGGCAAATATAATGTTATTATCTCGGGCGGATATATGAGAACGCTCTTTGACTATTATCTGGACCGAAGCAGCGCATTTTATGTATATGCAGGCTATTCAAGCTTCAAAACAGGCAATAATATTCAGTTTACAAAGGAAAATGAGAGCTACGGGGGCGACCCTATAAGCCTGACACTGAAGGCGGATTTGCCCTACAGCTCTGAGGCGATTCCCATGAAGGACCGTGTTCTGATGGATAAGGGCGAGCTTAAGACTATTTACGGAAATGCAAGATTTTCCTACTATCTCGGAACTGAGCCTACAGGAAATTACAGTGATATTTCCGTAGAGGCCGGAAGTCTTTCTATGGATGAGATGAAAAAAGAGCCTTATCTTCATGTGGTAAATTT
This sequence comes from Lachnospiraceae bacterium, assembly GCA_024403355.1. Lineage (GTDB taxonomy): Bacteria > Bacillota > Clostridia > Lachnospirales > Lachnospiraceae > RUG11977. The sequence continues at coordinate 22,811 of JAKSRW010000024.1, read as the reverse complement.
CTCGGATTTCCAGATGGATTCGCTCACAGGACACTTTGGCGGTGAAATCAGACTGGCCTTCCTTTATGACGGTGAGAAGGAGATTCCCGTGACAGGCGGTTCAATCAACGGAAGTATTTTTGATGTGCAGGGAAATATGAGGCTTTCATGTGAAATGCAGGAGGAAAACGGCTACAGCGGCCCCTTTGCAGTCTATATGAAGGGGGTAAACGTGGCAGGCAGTGAAGCTTAAAAAACAAAAGCTTGAAATATAAAAGCTTAAAAGATAAAAGCTTGAAAGATAAAATCAAAAAAGATAGCAATTAGCTGTAAGAAAGCAAAAATCAGAAAGAAATATTGCGAAATCTGCAACTGACAGAAGAATATACAGAAAATAAAAACAGGCCGGAGAATGTACCGACCTGTTTTTTGAAGTATAAATTTGTCTGTGTAAAGCAGATGCTTTAGATTCTGTCCATATAGTCATCATTGAAGCCTGCATCGCAGTCATCATCATGAACATGAGCATCGATAAGCTCACGGCTGGCTACACGTCTGCGGTCACGCTCTGCCTCAACAAGCTTTGAAATAAGCTCCTTAATCTGAGCTGAACGCTTGATGTTCTTGAGGTAAAGGACTGAATCGGTCTTATCGGAACCGTGAATTGTAACAGTACCAAGTCCGAAAAGCTTCTGGCCGAAGCTGCGGGCGATTGAAAGGTCTGTAATACGGTAAAGCTTTGTCTCTTCTTCCTTGGTGTTGAAGAAACCGGTGCTTACAATAAGCTTATCGGTTGAAAGTCTGTATCTTGTGAAGGAAAGAGGAAGACCTAAAAAGGTTCTCTTTCTGTCATGCCACTGCCACTTGCCTGTAGCCTTTTTGTTAGAATCCGCAACTGCGGTAGCCAGTACAAGATCCTTGATAATATCTGCCGCAAGGACGATAGTGATGATAAGCTTTAACCACCAGGGCACATTTGCAAAATAATCTGCCGAAATCCACATAAGTGCTACAAGACCACCCTTTAAAAGAATGGCTACTATGCTTGATAAAACAGCTGTTCCTGTTGTCATAACGTAAACCTATGCCTTTCCTGAAATATGATTTTACTTTTAGTCAGGGCTAAAATATCTGCCGCTTAGCTGATACAAAGCTGACCGGCATTTGCCCTTTTGACAATTTGTATTATAGTAATATTATAGAACACAGTTGGCTCAAGGTCAAGAAAGATAGTGTGGGAAAAACTATATTTATTATGTAAATGATAAGGAAAATCAGCACTTAAAATGCGTAGGGAACAAAATAGCTATGAGTTGGCTGTAACTGAACAGAACACATATGTGTGCACAGAACGGACAAAATGCTAAAGTGTCTTTCTAAGGACAAGATAATACATCATTTGAGACAAAATAAAACATCCGGCTGGGTTGACAATACAAAACGTCTTGGATATAATGCCACTTGTACGTTATGCATGACAAAAATACTAAAGAAAGCGAGGTAACAAACAGATGTTGAACGTAGCAGTTAAATATTTTGGCACAGACACTTTAAAACTGAATAGACGTAAAAATGTAAGATTACCTCGGATTATAGGGATTTGAAGCAGTTGATTTTTTGTATGGTGATAAATCTGAAAGCTGACGAATTATGACCCCGGTGCATCTTGCATCAGGGTCTTTTTTTGTGTCATAAAATGAAGCTGCGGTGTCGGGGACAGCTGATATCGGGCAGGAACAGAAGCGGCAGAACAAATAGGCTGCATGGGGACGTGATGGGAAGCTTGAAAATAGATTTTCAAACTATAAGGCTGGTGCAAAAAGAGCACCATTTTACCCCATGAGCAACTCATTGCATTTGCTGCATTAGGAGGAAAAATGAAAAAGGTAAGCTATTATTTGAAGAAATACTGGTATTGTTACCTGCTGGCAGGCGCGGCGCTGGTGATTTATGAGGCGCTTGATATGGTTTCGCCGCAGGTTACAAAGATGATTATAGATGATGTAATTATGGGCGGACAGCTTGACAAGCTGAGCTTTGCATTGCTGCTTTTGCTGGTAATCGGTGTAGGACGCGTATTTTTAGGCTACATTCGCGAATTTACCTTTGACAAAACCAGCTTTCGCATTGCATCGGATATCAGAAAGCATTTGTTTGCACATATTCAGAGTCTGTCGGTCAATTTCTTTGACAAAACAAATACGGGCGAAATCATGGCCCGACTCAAGGATGATGTGGACCATGTCCAGGCGGCCTTCGGCTTTATCGGAATGCTCATCATTCAGGTAGTGGTTCATACCTCACTGATTCTTTACTGTATGTTCAATATCAGCTGGAAGCTGTCGATGTTCCCTATTGTTGCAATGCCTCTCTGTGCGATACTTGCAATAATCATGGAGCGTAAGCTGGACAAGGTTTACGAGGAAATCAGTGAAGAAAATGCAAGTATGAATACGGTTGCGGAGGAAAATCTGGCAGGTGTACGTACCGTAAAGGCCTTCGCAAGGGAAAAATTTGAGATTGGAAAGTTCTTAAAGCATAACAGACATTATTATGATCTGAACATGAAGCAGTCAAAGCTTTGGATTAAATATAATCCTATTTTCCAGCTTATCGGACGACTTTTGACGGTTTTATCACTGCTTTTCGGTGGAATTCTGGTAATAAACGGTGAACTTACTCTTGGAGAGCTGGGTGCATTTACCGAGTATACGATGAATGCAATCTGGCCCATGGAAATGCTTGGATGGCTCTCGAATGAGCTCGCATCAGCATTCGCTTCCAAGAAAAAGATTGATAAGATTTATTCGGAAAAGCCGATGATTTGTGATAAGGGGCTCTCGGCAGCGGCTGAGTCTGATATGAAGACAGAGTCCGGAAATGAGACTGAATCGAATATGAAGACAGAGACCGGAAACGAGACTGAGCCGAATATAAAGACAGAAATCGGAAACGAGACTGAGTCTGATATGAAGACGAAGGCGCGGAATGACAGAATTGCCGGTGCGGTAAGCTTTGAACACGTTTCACTTTCTATTGATGATAAGGAGATTCTGAAGGATATATCATTTGACCTTCCCGCAGGAAAAACACTTGGAATCATGGGAGCGACCGGTTCGGGCAAGACCTCGATTGTAAATATGCTCCTGCGTTTCTATGATGCTACGGAGGGCTCTGTCAAATTGGACGGAAAAGATGTCAGGGAGCTGCCGGTAGCTCTTGTCAGAAAGAGCACGGCGGCAGTTATGCAGGATGTATTCCTTTTCTCGGATACAATCAGTGAAAATATAAGACTCGGCGGTAAGAAAACGGGAGCTGAATCGACAAAGATTAAAAAGAAGGAATTCAAGCCCGGAAAGCTTAGCAAAGAGGAAAAGAAGATGCTTAAAACCTATAATCCCGACGATGAAACCGAACGTCTGCTGGTCAGAAACGGTGCAAAGAGCAGTGATGAGGACAGGGAAATGATTCAGTCCGCACTTGAAGCTGCCTGTGCCGCAGACTTCATCGGAAAGCTTGAGGAAAAAACGGAAACCGTTATCGGTGAGAGAGGCGTGGGCCTTTCGGGAGGTCAGAAGCAGCGTATCAGCATGGCGCGTGCCTTTGCAAAGAAGGCCCCGATTCTGGTGCTTGATGATTCAACCTCTGCTCTTGATATGGAGACAGAGAAGGCAGTTCAGAAGAATCTGAACGAAATGGGTGACCTGACAAAGATTATTATTGCTCACCGAATTTCGTCGGTTCAAAGGGCTGATGAAATCATCGTACTTGACGAGGGCAGGGTGCTTGAACGTGGCACACATGAGGAGCTTATGGCGCTGAAGGGTTACTATTACAGGACCTACGAGCTTCAGATGGGGGCATAATTTGTGCTTTTGAGGTTGTAAAAGTGCATCCGGGTGTGTAGGATGCGATAAGAAAGGACTTGATAGAGATGGCTAGGAATGCTACGAAACAGGACGAAAACACGCGTGAAGTCAAAAAAACAGTCACGCTGATACGTCTGTTTGGATATTTGCTGACGTACAAACTGAAAATTCTGGCGGTTCTGCTGATTATGGTTATTACGACAGCAATAACAATTTATAACCCGCTCCTTATCGAGCGTGCAATTAACGTACACATAAAGGCGGGCGACACGAAGAGTCTGATAAGCCTCTGCGTGCTGGGCGTTATACTGAATATTATCATGGTAATGCTTATTAAGCTTCGAATGTACATCATGGCCACTATATCAAATGAGGTCCTGGTGACAATCAGACAGGAGCTTTACGAGCACATCCAGAAGCTGGGCTTCAAATTCTTTGATAACAGACCTACAGGTAAGATTCTTGCCAGAATTATGGGTGATGTTAATTCGTTGAAGGACGTGCTTACAAACAGTGTAACCACGCTGATACCGGATGCAATCACCATTATCACGGTAGTTATCGTAATGATGCTCAAGGACTGGCGTCTGGGACTGGCAGCACTTTGGAGCCTTCCGGTGATGATTTTGGGAATCATGTGGGACCAGTCAAGGGCACATGCCGGCTGGCAGCTTTTCAGAAAAAAGAATTCAAATCTGAATGCTTTCATCCATGAGGATGTGGCGGGAATCCGCGTAATTCAGAGCTTTGGCGCTGAAGAGGAAACCCAGGAAACCTTCGACGAGCTGGTAGAGGAGCACAACGGTTCCTTTATAAAGGCATGTATGTATTCGGATCTTTTCGGACCGATTATTGATATATGCTGGGCCGCAGGTCTGATTGCGATGTATTATGTCGGAATCAGGATTGTCGGTGCAGAATCGGTGGCGGTCGGAACTTTGGTGGCCTTTGGTACCTATATCGGTATGTTCTGGCAGCCGGTTATGAACCTTAGTAACTATTATAATCAGATGGTAACGAATGTTGCGGGTGCTGAGCGTATTTTCGAAATAATGGACGCTGAACCGGAAATTGTGGATAAGGACGGAGCTGAGGATCTTATGAGTATCCGAGGTGAGGTTGAATTCGACAATGTCAGCTTTGATTATGATGATGCAGACGATAAAACTGACGGCAGGGATGATGCCGGAGAACTCGATTCGCAAACGAAGGCTAATGAAGCTTCTTCAGACAACTCTGCCCGAAAAAACACTGTAGCCTTGAATAGAGGCGTGCAGAGCGTATACGGAAACGGTCGCACCATGTGCAAGGTTCTGAATAATGTTTCATTTAAGGTGGCAGCAGGCGAGACCATTGCCCTGGTGGGACCGACAGGCGCGGGAAAGACTACCGTTGTAAATCTGATTGCACGATTTTACGATATCTGCGCAGGAAGACTTCTGATTGACGGAAAGGATATCAGAGATATAACCGTTGATTCATTGCGAAGCAAAATGGGTATCATGACCCAGGATAATTTCCTTTTCACAGGCACAGTACGCGACAACATCAGATACGGCAGACTGGATGCAACTGATGAGGAAATCGAGGCTGCAGCAAAGGCCGTGAGCGCACACGAATTTATAACAAAGCTGGAAAATGGCTATGACACAGAGATAAAAGAGCGCGGCGCAGGGCTGTCGGCCGGTCAGAGACAGCTGATTGCATTTGCAAGAACAATGGTTTCGAATCCCTCAATCCTGATACTGGATGAGGCGACCTCGAGCATTGATACCCACACTGAGCAGCTGGTTCAGCAGGGCATCGAAAGCCTTCTGAAGGGCAGAACATCGTTTGTAATTGCTCACAGACTTTCAACAATTCGAAACGCAGACAGGATATTTGTAGTGGATAAGGGCGGAATTGTGGAGTCCGGAAGTCCCGCGGAGCTTATGGCGAAGAAGGGCGAGTATTACAAGCTGTATATGGCGCAGAAGAGGGAAGAAGAGTTCTAATAACATGAGAAATACTTTGTAAAAACGAATTGGTTCTTATTTCCGCTTGACTATTTATTATCCTCAAGTATATAATATATAAAATAGAAAGATAACCCACTGCCTTTAGGCGGTGGGTGAAGCTTTCGCGAGGTGCGGGGTTCAAGCCCCGTACCTCGTAAGCTGCGGTAGCAGCGATTTTATAACGAGTGACAAGCGAAGCGGTCACGAGTTTGACATAGAATTCCTCTGCAAAAAGGAGGGATTTATTGGAACACCAAAGGAAAAAACTTAAGGATCTCACGATAAAAGACAACTTCATGTTCGCTGCGGTAATGCTCGAACCGGAGAATGCAAAGGGACTGCTGGAGCGTGTTCTTGGGGTGAAGGTGGATCATGTGGATATCTCATATGAGAAGAGCATGGTCTATAACCCTGAGTACAAGGGAGTCAGACTTGATGTGTTTCTGCAGGATGAGGCCGGAACGTGCTTCAATGTGGAAATGCAGGCGAGTTCGCTGCCCATTAAAAAGCGAGCCAGGTATTATCACGACCATATGGATATGGAACTGCTTCTCTCCGGGGAAGATTATGAGAAGCTTCCGGAAAGTTACGTCATTTTTATTTGTGATTACGATCCGTTAAAGCTGAAAAAGTACAGGTACACCATCAGGCAGACGTTAGAAGAGGATAGGGATTATACCTATAGCGATGGAAGGCATACGGTGTTTCTTAGTACTGTTGGAACCAATGAAAACGAGGTGCCTGAGGCACTTGTTAAATTCTTAAGGTATGTAGCTGCCGGGCCTGAGGCCAGTGAGGAAGACTATGGGGACAGTTTTGTAAGGCAGCTGCAGAATTCTGTGAAAAAGGTGAAAACCAGTCGTGATATGTGAGGATAGCGTGAAATAAATTTCACGCAAAAATTGTGCAAAGCACAATTTTATAGAGTGAGGGAAAATGTTATTTGAGGAAATGATGAAAAATGAATACAAATCAGGTCATGAAGACGGCATGAAGGAAGGCAGGCAGTTGGGACAGATTAATCTTGCCTTTCAGGTAATTAATGCCCATTTCCCCATATCAGACAATCTAACAGAGCGTATTAAATCAGTTGACGATGAACAGGTTTTATTGCAATTGATTGATGCTGCGTCTGCGGCAGCAGGTCAGGAGGAGTTTGAATTACTGGCTGAAAAGCTGCTGGCACATCAGGTCGAATCGACTTAAATCATCAAAAGAAAATTTAACAGAGGAATTCTAAAAACGGTTTGGCGTGAGTCGAATCGTTTTTTTGAGTGGAATAATAATATCGCTATAAAAAGAGTAATCCCTGCTGAATTATCTGAAAAAAGTTGACGGGGGGGTAAAACGTGTATACTATTTGCACGAGCGTATATGCTTAGATACAAGTTAACGGAGGGATTATAATGAGAAAAGGAATTGGATCTTTATTGGTGACACTATTGTTAATGACAGTTGGTTTCTTTAGTGTAAATGTTGAAGCCGCAACTGCGGTAAAAAAGGAAATCAACAGTTCTTTTTCGGACTTTTTGGCTGAAGAAAAGTCTGAGAACTGGTATAAGTTAACAACAGGGGAAAATACATATATGGTTTTTTCTTTCTCGGCAGAAGAAATAGTAAATCATGGTTGGAATATATCAATTTATAATGATGAATATGAGCTTATAAGATCGTACAAAGGTATAAAAGATAACTTTATCAGTGACAGGTTTATGTTTGATGATTATTCAACTTTTTATCTTAAGGTTGAGGGTCAATATAAGGATAATTGGTGTCCTTGCGGAGTGGAATATACAATGTCAACCTCCGAGACCATTGATAAGCTGTTTGAAAAAGAGTCAAATAATGTGATGAAGAAAGCTAATACTTTGACTTCGGGTAAGGAAAAATATGGAACTCTTTGGACAGAAAAAGATATAGATTATTATAAATTTAAAACAACCAAAACGGGCTATACACAGATTGAATTTCATTCTGAAAGTGGTGAAGTAATCAATCATGGCTGGAATTTGTCAATTTTTGATTCAACAGGAAAACTTATTAAGAAAACAGAAGGAATAAAGGAAAATTTTAAAAGCTTGAAACTTGATTTTAAAAAGGGAACAATCTTTTATGTGTTAGTTGAGGGTCAATATAAGGATAACTGGTCACCTGTTGACAAGTTATACTCTATTATGGCAAAAGAGGTTAAAACTACAAGTTATGAAGAAGAGTCTAATAATACTGTAAAAAAGGCTACTTTGTTGCAGAAAAAGAAATATGGAACAACTTACGTTAAGGATGATATCGATTATTATAAATATCTTGCAAAGGCTACGAAAAAAGTTACGGTAAAGTTTACGTTGGAAGATGATGAAATAGTAAATCATGGCTGGAGTGTAAATATTTATGATGGTACTGTTTCAGAAAAATATCTTGTTGCACATGATAACGCTGTAGTTAATGATGTTTCATTTAAATTTAAAGCAAAAAAGGGACATAATTATTATATTGTTGTAGAGCCTAGGTACAAGGATAACTGGGCACCTATTGACATAACCTATATGGTTTCTGCGTCGTAAATTATAGTGTTAAAGATTATATTAATAATAGTGGCAGGTTGGTCCAGACAAGATTGTTTGGACCATTTTAAAATTGAGAACGGTGGAATTATGCTTAGTAAAATAAAACGATGTTGCTTGATAGGCGTGATGGCACTTATGATGCTGGCATTAACAGCTTGTGCAAAAGGATATTATACCGATTTTTCTTCAACGACTAAGCAGTATACGTATCAGGAACTTCCGGATGGGTTGGATGATGAAGGCTTGGACGATGAAGACTGGGACGATGAAGACTGGGACGACGAAGACTGGGATGATGACGATTGGGATGACGATGATGGCGAATGGGATCCGGCAGCTTACGAAAGCTGGGGCTTCGGAAACAGCGGATTCAATAAGATAACCGGGTCTAAGGATTTATATTTATCAGCTAAAGATAATAAAAGACTTCAGATGAATCTTTCCAACACTGAACTGGCGCTTCTGAATAAATATATTCAGCAGGGTTGGAATGGGTCAGCATATGGAATGAGTATAACTTCAATGCTGCTTAATGATGAATATCTGGAAAAAGATGAGCTTGGGCTTCCCAATTTTGATGAAATATCAGACTACGGGAAGGCAAACAAAAATGTTATTTCAATGCTGAATTATTATCAGGTACAGCAGGCTTTGCCCGAGATTCAAAACTGTGCTATAGACTTTCAGAAGAAAAATGCGAAAGCTCAGCTGGAAGCATTGGAGGATATGGTTGCTACAGGTTATCCGGTACTGATTGGCTTACAGTGGTGGGATAATGCTGTATATGGCCATGCTGTTGTCGGATATGCTTTTGAGGAATTGGATAAAAATGTCGTAATTAATAACGACAAGAATGTAGTATATACTAAGAAAATAAGTATATATGACCCTGACTATCCTAATGGTGGGGTGGATTCGAACGGACTTGAACGTGCGCTCTATTTTAATGATAACGGAAACTGGTATTACAGTGGAAGAAAGAATGGTTCTGCCTTATACAGTAATAGTAGTGATTTCTCTAAAATGAAAAATAATAATGCCAAGTTTTGGTGCTGTATAGTTAATCCTGACTATTTAGATATGGTTAATTATAAATCCGGTGATACAGGTTATGAATATGATAACATGTCATCAGATAGCGCTGATATGGCAGCGATAATTTGTCCTATAGGAGGATATGATATTAAAGCTTCCGGCGGGTCGGCGAGTGTTGATGGTATTATGGTTTCTAACACGTCGTTTAGACAGGGTGATTTTTTAGTTAGTACAGCATCAATTGCCGGTAGTGACAATGAAGTTAGTAACCTGATTTATTATCTGCCCCAGAAACAGTCAAGCTATCAGATAACATCAAACCAGCCGCTTGATGTATTATTTAATGTTGGAAATGTCGCATTAAATGTAGTTTCCGATCAGGCAGGAACTCTGAAGTTTACCAACAAGGGTGAAATATCTGTTGAACATAATAGTAAACCCGGAAAATGTACAATTGAGATTACTGCAAACGGAAAGACTCCGTTTGGAATTAAAAAGTGTAACACAATTAAGCTTGAGCAGAGAGGCTCGAAGAATATTTATATTAAGCCTACAACAGAAGGACTTCTTGTAGAGGGTACGGATTTTTCCAATGTTATCTTATCAGGAAATATTGATGGTAAAGAGATTAAACTTAATATCGGTGAGAGTAAGGCTAAAAAACTTCTGTTAACCATTGAGAACGATGTATTATTGGTAAAGAGTGATGACAACGGGAATGGAAAGTACGATTCAATCAAAGCATCAAAAGCTCTTCGTAAGGGTGCTTGTACAATAATTCTTAAGGACAAGACCGCAACTTATACAGGTAGTACGATTAATATTGATGCAGCTATTGTCGCCGGAACAAACGGTAAGGTGACATATAAATATTATTCGGATGCTAAATGTAAAAATAAGGTTACATCACATAAGAAGGTTGGCACATATTATGTAAAAGCATCTGTTAAGGATGATTTTGGAACAGTTGTCGAGAGTAATATTGCTAAGCTGGTAATAGATCATAAACATGTTATTGAAAAAGTAGAAGTTAAGCCAACATGTTATTCGGAGGGAAAGGTCGAAAGCATCTGTTCTATATGCAAAAAGGTATTAGCAGGAGAAACTCTTAAGGCTTTACCTCACAATATAGAGACACGTATTATTAAAGATTCAACATGCATAGCGGAAGGAACAAAAGAACTGCGTTGCACAAATCCGGGCTGTACATATAAGTATACGAAAAAGATTAAGAAGAAGAATCATGATAAATATTTAAGCCCCATAGTTGTTAAGGAAGCTACTTGTCTTAAGGAGGGCATTATTGATTATAATTGCAATAAATGTGGCGTTGTAAATCATACTGAATATACAGACAAGTTAGCTCATAAGTTTGATAGTAATAAACAACCGGAACGTGTTGTAAAAAAGAGTGGGCCGGCAGCTCACAATTCTGAGGCATATCATAAAGAGTTTTGTACTTTATGTAAAAAATATCAAGAAGTACCACATAATATGAAGCTTGTACATATTGCCAATACAAGTTTTGATGCGTATGTGTGCGAGAGTGAGAGTGGGTCGTGTTTAACCTGTTCTTATGCTATGCCCTGTAGTTATAAAACTACAAAATATGAATATAAAATTAATCCAATTAGTTCTAGTCGTTTAGAATTTAGTATTCGTATCACACAGGAATGTACTAATTGTCATTCTGTAAGACGGGATACGTATGCTATAAAAATGGATTCCCTTGCAGAAGAGTCAACGGTAGCAGGAATTGTCAAGACGACATTTATGCAGATGTTACCTTTTATGATTGGAAAAATGAGTGCCTTTCTTTCAACAGAAGATCATTCAACAGAAGATCATTTTAAAGAACTTGAAAAATTAACAGAAGATTTTGATAAAGATAAAGCAGTAAAAGATTTCGGAAAGGTTTTAGAAGCATTATTTAAAGAGAGTATAAACAGTAATACATCCGGTGTTATGAATGATTATGCGATAATGGATATGTCACCGGAGCTAATGGCACAGATGATAATACTTTGTGCAGGAGGCAATTATGAAAAGTTTGAGACCGAAGAAGGAAAATGTAGCGGCGGTTGTGTGTTTACTGTGACTGAAGTTTGGCATCGTCTTATGCCATTAAATGGTGGAAGGTTTGAGTATCAATTAAATACTATTGAGGAGTGTTCAACATGTAAGGCGAAGAAAAGCGGAACTTTCGCAGTACATACTACAAAGCCCACAAAAGATAATGCTAATTATTTAGGCGCCGGATTAATGTCTATTGTAGATGTGTTTATGGGTGATTTGAAAGCTGTCGGAATAAAATTAGTACCGGTGATAGGTACGATGGATTTGGCAATTGATGTGGTAAATGCGGTATTTGATTATGATAATAGTTGTAAGATTGACAATGCTGATGTTCCATTTAAAAAAGTTGAAGCTAAGGATGCTACGGTAATGGCAAGTGCAATTGCTGCCTGTTCAACCGGCAGTGAAATTCAGTATAATGATTCAAAAGCCAAAACAACTGTAAGAATATCTGCAAATGCTCCTAATGAGTCATTTGAAAGAGCTAATTATGAGAACTGTTATTATTATAATGGAGATTAATGATTATTAATTGCATTTTAGACTTTTATCGGTGGTAAAATGCACATATGAAAAACAGTATTATGTATATGTCGTATTTTAATTCTTACCGGCATATTCGGTTGTAGTTCAGAGATATGGCTGGGCATACTGAAATATCGAATTAATAATAATTTAAGTAAGTGAATTTTTAAGAAATCCCCCGAGTCCGGGGGATTTCTTGTATTTTCTTTAAATATAATTATATACGCAAAAACGAATTGATTCTTATTTCCACTTGACTATCTATTATCCTCAAGTGTATAATAAATATAGAATTCCTCTGCAAAAAGGAGGGATTTATTGGAACACCAAAGGAAAAAACTTAAGGATCTCACGATAAAAGACAACTTCATGTTCGCTGCGGTAATGCTCGAACCGGAGAATGCAAAGGGACTGCTGGAGCGTGTTCTTGGGGTGAAGGTGGATCATGTGGATATCTCATATGAGAAGAGCATGGTCTATAACCCTGAGTACAAGGGAGTCAGACTTGATGTGTTTCTGCAGGATGAGGCCGGAACGTGCTTCAATGTGGAAATGCAGGCGAGTTCGCTGCCCATTAAAAAGCGAGCCAGGTATTATCATGACCATATGGATATGGAACTGCTTCTCTCAGGGGAAGATTATGAGAAGCTTCCGGAAAGTTATGTCATCTTTATTTGTGATTATGATCCGTTAAAGCTGAAAAAGTACAGGTACACCATCAGGCAGACGATTGAAGAGGATAGGGATTATACCTATAGCGATGGAAGGCATACGGTGTTTCTGAGTACTGTTGGAACCAATGAAAACGAGGTGCCTGAGGCACTTGTTAAATTCTTAAGGTATGTAGCTGCCGGGCCTGAGGCCAGCGAAGAAGATTATGAAGACAGCTTCGTAAGGCAGCTGCAGAATTCTGTGAAAAAGATTAAAACCAGCCGTGATATGGAGGAAAGGTACATGCTGTTTGAAGAAATGATGAAAAATGAATACAAATCAGGTCATGAAGACGGCATGAAGGAAGGCAGAAAAGAAGGTATATTGCTTGGCCAAACTAATCTTGCCTTACAGGTAATTAATGCCCATTTTACCATATCAGACAATCTAACAGAGCGTATCAGATCAGTTGACGATGAACAGGTTCTACTACAATTGATTAATACTGCGTCTGCGGCAGCGGGTCAGGAGGAGTTTGAATTACTGGCTGAAAAGCTGCTGACACATCAGGTCGAATCGACTTAAACCAACAAAAGATAATTTAACAGAGGAATTCTAAAAACGATTTGGCGTGGGTCAGATCGTTTTTTTGTGGGGGGATAAGGTTGTCGCTATCAAAAGAGTAATTGACCATATGTTGAAAAAGCAGTATACTATATCAATGTTATGAAGTTAGGGCTATAAACATTGCCGCTGATTTAGAAAGGATATGATAAGAAATGGACTATTTGCTTGAAACGAGGCAGCTCACGAAGGTTTATAATAAAAGAGCTGTCGTAGACAATGTCAGTCTGCATGTGCAGAAGGGTGACATTTACGGCCTGATAGGACGAAATGGTGCCGGTAAGACTACCATTATGAGAATGGTACTTTCCATGGCATTTCCGACCGAGGGTGATATTATTTTGTTCGGCGAGAGGACAAACGGAAGGTCGGACAGACGTCTGGGTTCGCTCATTGAGGCTCCGGGAATTTACAGAAATTATACAGCAAGAGGAAATATGGAGGCTTTTTGTACACTTTATGGTGTAGACTTCTCGAGAATTGACTCGATTCTGGACTATGTTGGTCTGGGGGAAACAGGAGATAAGAAGGCCGGTTCATTTTCACTTGGTATGAAGCAGCGTCTGGGTATCGCAATCACTCTGCTGGATGATCCGGAATTCATTATTCTGGATGAGCCGGTAAACGGACTCGATCCTGCGGGTATGAAGGATGTACGTGACCTCATCCTTCGTCTCAACAGGGAGAAGGGTGTAACCTTTATGATTTCAAGCCATCTGCTGGATGAGCTTTCAAAAATGGTAAACAGGTACGGTATTCTGAATGAGGGCAGACTCGTAGAGGAAATCAGCACTGAGGAGCTCGAAATGAGATGCCGTCAAAAGCTGATAATCACTGTTGATGACCTTCAGCGCGCGGCAGCTATCGTTGCAACGATGGTTCCCCAGCAGGATATGTGCTTCCTGAACAATGACATCATCATTGCCTCTCATCTTGAAATGAGCGCTCATATTAACAAGGCACTTATTGAAAACGGAATCATGGTAAGTGCGCTTCAGCATAAAACTGAAGGTACTGAACAGTATTTTGTGCAGAGAATAGGAGGCTGACGAGGATGGGAAATCTGATTAAATTTGAACTTAGAAAAATGTTTCGTCAGAAGACATTTTATGTGTGTGCAGGCGTTATACTTATCGTAGTAGTACTTAATGTGCTCGTTCAGTATCTGGTTGAAAGAGTATCCAATACACTTTTCGGCGATTTTGGAGGATTGATAACCTCAAGCAATGTGGGCTCGGATTTCATCACAATGGCACCGTCTATGATGCAGATGATAATACTATTCCCGATTTTCATTACCCTTTTTGTATGTAATGATTTCAGTGAGGGCACAATCAAAAATGTTATTTCACGTGGTTTTACAAGAAGTCAGGTTTATTTTGGCAAGTTTGTGGCTTCTGCTACAGCCGGTCTGATTTATATGGTCTGGTCAATGCTTATAGGCTTTGTGACCGGTTCACTTATATGGGGCGTAGGTGATGGATTTGGAATTAAGATGCTTGGTTCTATCGGAATTCTTATGCTTCTGACCGTAGCTTATGTGGCCTTTGACTGTTTTATTGCATTCCTGTTCAGAAAGAAGGCTGGCTCACTTGCGGTCGGAATTGCGGTATCATACGTAGTTCAGCTTATCTGTATGATTACGGATGCGATTCTTGAGGTTAAGGAGATGGAGCTTAGAATTTCAGGATATACTATCACAAGCAGTATTCAGATGGTCGGGACCGATGGACCTTCCCTGAGCGCACTTATCGTTGCAATCATTTATATTGCAGTATTTACCTTCGGAGGATGGTTAATTTTCAGAAATAAGGAAGTATAATTTCACAATAACAGAAACAGGCCCCTCGGTGTGAGGAGCCTGTTTCGCTTAAATAGGAGATACCTTGCTCAGCGCCCGGAAGCGCTGAGGGGGGTGCGATGCATATGCATCACAGTGTTATGAGTGGTGGAAGTTTATCCTTCGATAGCGATAAAGTGGTCCTGCTCGATTTCGGGCTTCTTCTCAAGCTTAGGAACATTGATTGAAAGAATGCCGTTCTCGAACTTGGCCTTGATGTCCTCCTTAGTGACATCCTCGCCGATATAGAAGCTTCTTGAGCAGCTTCCGTAGAAACGCTCGCGGCGGATGTAGCTTGACTTTTCGTCATTTTCTTCATTCTTTTCGGTCTTCTCTCCGGTAATCTTAAGGCAACCGTCCTTGAGTTCAACCTTTACATCGTCTTTATTATATCCGGGAAGCTCAACCTCTACGGTGAAAGACTTCTCGTCCTCTTTTACATCTGTACGCATTAAATGTGCATTGGCCTTAAAGAAATTACCGGGCTGTGCAGGTGCCAAAGGTCTTGCCGGACGTGTAAGGTCGTTTAAGAAATCATCAAATAAGTTCTCTCCAAAAATACTAGGCATAAACATAATCTTTTCCTCCTTATGGGATTAGCAATTCTGAAGCACTATTGCTTGTCGAAGCTATTTGTTTTCCCTTGACTGATTATGTTATACCACAATTATTAGCACTCGTCAATAGTGAGTGCTAATAATTTCTGTGAAGATTTTGTGAACAAAAATATTGTCAGATATTTTGATGAAGTTGGGGAATTATTAATGAGGCTGAAGCTTTGGAGTCAAACTCGTGACCGCTTCGCTTACAGGCTAACGTGTGGGAGCAGCATCTCCGGTCCATTTTTCGCCCCAGCTGTTTGCCCAGCTTTCAGGGTAAAAATCCAGATAGGTTCTGCGACCGTAACGGCGAAGCTTGATAAAATGAGGAGAGAATGCCCAGATGACAGACGGAATACCGATAATAAAAAGGAAGAGAGGTCCGAGCGCAAGTGACTGCAGCGCATGACCGTATTCGTGTACAATGACAGAACGTCCGTCAGAGGAATTTTCATGACCGTAGAAGATGAACATGCCGGAGCTCATGCTGTAGCTTTTACTCCAGTAGGAAACAACCGCACCGTGATAAAATTCCAGCTTGCGGCCCGGATGTGTGGCAGTAAGTCCCAGAAAAACAAGCAATCCGTAGGCATTCTGAAAAAAGCCCCATGTGAACTGAAGGGACGCAAAAGCAAGCAATGTAAGGATTTGTTTTGTCTTTTCGTTCATTCATAACCTCATGCTAAAAGCGAAGCGTTAGCTAATGGTTTAGCCTGGTGTCAGTTAATATGACAAATAAGGCAGGAGCAAGATTCTGCTGGATGGCTGACTGCATTTATGATAGAATATATTATACATTAATTGGGAGAAATAGTAAAGCGGAAGGAGCGGGCAAAATGAGAACCGAGTGCATAAACGGACTGAAAATATATATAGTAGACACTGACTCGGCGGAATGGTCTCTTGGGGACGGGGTCAGTGGTTCATGGTCTCTTGGGGACGGGGTCGATAGCTCAGTAGTCATCTCGCAGATTTCTCCCGCACGCAGGAATATTTTTGAGAAGATGAAAAATGAGTCTGCCAAAAGGCTTAGTCTGGCAGCTACGCTTGCTCTTCGTGAGGCTCTTAGCGAATATGGTATCGATGAGGCTGAACAGGAATATGAATACAATGAATATGGCCGGCCCTCTTTGAAGTCACATCCGGAAATCTCATTCAGTCTGTCTCATGCCGGTACGATTGCGCTGGCGGGCATCCTGCGGAATTCTTCCGGCCGGGATATTATTGCTGATGAAGGCAGATCCTGCGAAAATTACCCTAAAAATCTTTCAATCGGCATCGATATAGAGGAAATTAAGCGCGCAAACGAGCGTATAGCAGGTCGGTTTTTTAGTGAAGGCGAGAAGAAAATGCTGGCCGAAGCCTCAGACTATAAGCGTGAATTCACAAAAATCTGGACGGCTCACGAGGCCTTCGGAAAGGCCCTCGGAACAGGACTTTCACTCCCAAAAGCAAGCTATGAGGCAGTGAGAGAGGGTAGTAAATTGTATATCAGATACAAAGCAGACGGTGTGAACTGCAGGGACTACGAAATTTTTCAGTCGGACTGCTGCGAGGGGTATATTATTTCCGTATGTGTTGTATGATTTGACGCAGGCGTAAAAAATACCGAATAACCGACGGAAGATAACAGACTTAATAAAAACAGGTTGACACATTGTATATTCTGTGTTAGGATGTAACCCCACCGGTTCGGTGGTTCATTATTCAAGGTCAAATTAGAAAGTGTTTAAGAAATGAAAAAATCATTTTAAGACTGCTGTCTGATCTATAGAAATCTATCTTTTCTATCTCAGCCGGCATGGTCTATGCTGGCAGAATTCCAGTGAAGCAAAACAAAATATGATGTCAGTCGGTCCTTTTTTGAGGGTTTTATTTTGTTGCGCAAACTATGCACAAATAAGATCCGGGCGGGATTTGCTGCTGTAAGGGGCAGCATACGATTCTGTAAAAAGAAAGGCCCACTAAGGGTTACTGTGCCCTGAACGGATATCGGGATAAAAGCATGAAATAATACATGCTTTATTAAATGTACCCTTTTTGCGGGGATAACGGATGGGAGTGGATGAATTTGAATAAGAAGATGCGGGTTAAGGTAAACAACTGGGCATGCGGGCCCTTTAAAAATGATTGTATCGAATATGGCCGAAGCTGGATATCACCGGATAAAAAATTTGCAATCCTGGAAGTCTGGAAGGACGAATTATATCTGGCGGTGAAGGTAGTTGTTTACAGGGTCGATGAGGACCGGGAAAATATATGTATATGTGATTTTCTGGAGCAGTATCGACCGTATTATTATGATGAATGCAGTATTCGTCTGTACTCGGCCGATTTCAGCCATATGGAGGACGGCTATTTCAAGCTGGTATGCGAGGAATTGGAATATTACAGGGAAAAGAACCGCCGCTTTGTTTTTGATCGTGAAAAGTATAATTTGAGAAAAAATTAGCCGTGATAATTGATTTATGCAGATGAAACAGGTGATAGAATTTGCATAACGATAGAATTTGCATAACGGGATGATTGATGAAACGCAAATTTTGTGCTATTATGTTTAATAAGGATGCATTCGGTTTGAAAATAAATTTTCAAACTGAAAGATTGGTGCAAAGAGCGCACCGGTCTACTCCATGAGCAACTCATTTTATTCGTTGTATTAGGAGAAAATATGCATAAAAAAATCGATCAGATCAAGGAGGAACAGTAAGTATGAAGAAGTTTACGGCAAAGATTGCGACGGCGGCACTGAGTCTTAGCTTATGTCTCGGAACTGTCGGTCAGGTGGGCGTATTGGCAAAGGATGGTCCGAACACAGGTGCAGAATGTTCGCCTTACATTGAGGCAATGGTAGGTGACGTGAGAGGCTTCGAATTTGAAGCAATTTGCGCTGAAAACAAGGGCTACTACAGCAGTGTGTATCACGATTTCGACAAACTCGATTACGATAAGAAAAGCAACACACTGACCCTTAATAATTTTAAGGGCAAGATGCTTTCAACAAACGAGATGGGTGATGACTTAAAAATCAGACTCGTCGGAGACAGCAGCGTGGATAACCTGGTAATCTGGGGTTATGGCTACGGCGGATCGGTAACCTTTATCGGAGACGGCAGTCTCACTGCCGGACGTTTCTTTATGCAGGCAGAGCTGGCAGACGCCGTTCTGACGGTTAAGGATTCGGCCAAGGTAACTGTATATTGTCCGGACGATCATGGCCTTGATTATCCCAGCTTCGGATTATTTGCAACGACAGTCGGCAAGAATGCGATTAACGCAAAATGCTCTGCTGATGTAAGGGTTGACAGCGAAGACCTTTATCAGACAATTACCATTGACTACAACGGCTATGACGGCAATTATCCGCTTGTAAAAAAAGATGGAAAATCCTATGGAATGTTCATTTCAAATGCTATTGATTTTGAGACCGGGGACTGGACTGTTGAGAGTGTAGACATACTCAATACCTCCGGAAAAACGGTTGACAGCTACGCAACGGTTGAAGCTGCCGAAAAAGCAGGCTACGTTCCTGTAGTTAAGGGCAATAGCTATACCTACAGAATCACTGATGCAAAGTTCACATTTACCGCAACTGATTCTTCAGCTAAGGCAGAAGCTCCCAAGAAGGGCGAGGTTATCACCTGTAACGGACACAATTACAAGGTAACCAAGGCAGGAAGCTCCAAGTCGACCGGCACTGTTGCATTTTATGAGGCAGAGCATGGAGTAAAGAAGCTCACAATTCCCGCATCAATAAAGGTTGACGGAATAACCTACAAGGTTACTTCCATCGACAAAAATGCATGTATAAACAATCCCACACTTACTTCCGTAACAATAGGAAAGTATGTTAAGACTATCGGTTCAAAGGCATTTTATAACTGTAAGAAGCTCACTGAAATCAAGCTTTCTACAAGCAAGCTTACAAAGACAGGCGTTAAGTCTGCGGCCTTCAAGGGCATCAACAGCAGCTGCAAGGTAACTGTTCCTTCAGGTATGGCAAAGAGCTACAAGACCATTCTTCAGAACGCCGGCCTTAGCAGCAAAATTTCCGTGAAATAATATACTTCAAAAGCAAAATCAGCCGCATCGTGGCGTACCACAATGCGGCTGATTTTTGTTAGGGAGTGTATTACATTTTGATAAGCTCGTACTCTCTTGTTCCGATGCCAAGCTTTTCTGCGTGCTCGAGGGTTTCCTTCCAACGGATGTTGGGGTTTGAATCAAGGAAATGGTCGTTGTGGCATTTCCAGCCCTTCTTGTTGAGGTTGTCGAAAAGCTGTGAATTGGGCATGGGCTTTGAAGCAAGTGCGGCATCAGCGCAGGCCTGATCAAGCGCAACCGGGTCAAAGGATGCAAACATTCCGATATTGGGAAGGATGGGAGCATCATTTTCCGAATGGCAGTCACAGTTGGGTGAAACATCTACGATAAGGCTGATGTGGAAGTTCTGGCGACCGTCGATAACAGCCTTTGAATACTCGGCAATCTTGCAGCCGAGGATATCATTTGCATTGCTGTTGGGATTGTAGACCGCATCGAAGGAGCAGGCACCGATACAGCGTCCGCAGCCCTTGCAGAGCTCCTGGTCGATAACAGCCTTGCCGGTATCGAATTTAATGGCATCCGAGCCGCATTCCTTTGCACAGCGTCTGCAGGCTCTGCAGGCATCGCTGTCAACGAGGGGCTTGCCCTGATTATGCTGGTGCATCTTGCCGGCACGGCTTCCGCAGCCCATACCGATATTTTTAAGGGCGCCGCCGAAGCCTGTAGCCTCGTGACCCTTGAAATGGTTCAGTGAAATAAATACATCCGCATCCATAACGGCTCTTCCGATGTAGGCTTCCTTACAGTATTCGCCGCCCTCAACGGGTACGACTACATCATCGGTTCCCCTGAGTCCGTCACCGATAATGATGTGGCAGCCTGTGGTAGTCTCGTTGAAGCCGTTCTCCTGTGCACAGCTGATGTGCTCAAGGGCATTCTTTCGTGAGCCGGGATAGAGGGTGTTGCAGTCTGTTAAGAAGGGCATTCCGCCGGCTTCCTTAACGAGGTCTGCGACAGCCTTTGCATAATTGGGACGTAAGTAAGCAATATTTCCGAGCTCACCGAAATGAATCTTGATTGCTACGAACTTGTTGTCCATATCCATATCCATGATACCGGCTTTACGACAGAGCTTTTTAAGCTTCTCGGGAAGACCTACGCCGTTAAAGGTTCTGAAATCAGTAAAATATACCTTGGACTTTTCCATAATAATTACCATACCTTTCTGCCTGTAAGCGGATGGCTATCTGTATTTGCGGCCGTTGGCCCTGTTTATGCATTAATTCAGCCGATAATTGCTGTATCGCTGATAATCTGCTCAGCCTTTTCTCTGAGAGCTCCGTTACCTACAATATCCTGAATTTCTTCCTCTGTGAATTCCTCTGAAACAGCTTCCTCTGATTCAAAGCCGTATTGCTCGAAGAAGATTTCGTTATAGCGGGTCTTGAATTCCTCATCAGAAAGTGTGAGTGCTTCTTCCTCGATGATCTTGTCGAGAAGGAGAGTGAATTTTACGGAGTACTCAGCCTGCTCACGAAGCATTGCATAATATCCGTCAGCGTCAAGTCCGTACATATAGTTGAAAAGGGTCTCTGCATCCACGCCGTAATAATTATTGGCTACCATCTCATAATAATCTACTGCTTCCTTATAAGAAGCCTCGATTGCTTCATCAAGCTGGCCGGTATAAACGGCATTTGCTATTGCTGTATCGTAAATGTTCTGCATAGCTGTCTCTTCGGCTTCAGCTGTTTTTTCTTCTGTAAGATACTCGATAATATAAGCCTTGTATTCTTCTGTGGTCTTGTAGTCGTCAGAATTTTCGGCAACAAGCTCATCTGTGAACTCAGGAATAACATAGTTTGTGATGCTTTTGACTGTAGCGTTGAACTGTACAGTCTGATTTGCCAGGTCGGGGTTGGAGGAATATTCCTCGGGAAAGGTTACTTCAAAGGAAAAGCTCTCACCGATACTGTGGCCGACGATGCCTTCATCGAAGCCGTCAATTGTGGTGCCCTGACCAAGGTAGAACTCTTCATCTTCGCCGCTGCCGCCGTCAAATTCCTCACCGTTTAATGTGCCGACAAAGTCGAGTGTAACGATATCGCCCAGCTCGCAGGGACGGTCTGTAACCTCTGTCTCCTCATAATAGCTTTCGCAGAAGCTTGCAATTTCATATTCAATTTCTTCGTCGCTTACCGAAACCTCTTCCTTAACGGTGCTGATTCCTCGGTACTGGCCGAGTGTAACGTCGATACTGTAATCAGCGAGATTGAAGATGTTGTAATCCTCCTCGTAATCCTCACCGTCCTCGCCGTATTCCTCCTCATCCTCATCGGGATTGCCGGCATCGATGATAATGTCTGTATCTGCCCCGGAGGTCTCGGGAGTCTCAGTCTCTTCTGTACTGTTATCCTCAGCTGCGTCAGCTGCATCGGGAGCCTCGGCTTCGGTGGGGGCTGTCTCACCTGCTGTGTCGGCTGTGTCTTTATTTTCTGTGTCAGCCTTCTCCTCAGTATCTGCCTTTTCGGGGGCGTTGGTTACGTTCTCTGTTGTTTCATTGTTGCTCTTTGATGAACAGCCTGAAAATGCAAAAGAAAATGCTAAAATCAGACAAAGAAGAGCGGCTAATTTTCTGCCTTTCATATTAAAACCATACCTTTCTGTAAATAAAATATATCAAACGAATTGTACAGAAATTTGTTCGGATTGTCAATAAATATGAGTATTTATCACACATTGTTCATAGATTATTCGGCGGGCAAATTACAGGATAATACGAAAGCTTTGTCTTGTGGCGGATATGCCCACTGTGCTATACTATATATAAAATAGAAAGATAACCCACTGCCTTTAGGCGGTGGGTGAAGCTTTCGCGAGGTGCGGGGTTCAAGCCCCGTACCTCGTAAGCTGCGGTAGCAGCGATTTTATAACGAGTGACAAGCGAAGCGGTCACGAGTTTGACAAAATAGAAAGATAACCCACTGCCTTTAGGCGGTGGGTGA
>JAKSRW010000023.1 GCA_024403355.1 Lachnospiraceae bacterium | reverse complement strand
GAGACACAATCACTTGTGCCACCATATCGGTGTTCAAGGTACTATAACGATTTTGTTATCTACTTACTTATTCTCCATTTTTTCTTCCGTTTTCTTAAAAATGTCAGATTAAGTCGAAAACACAAAAAAAATACCTCACAGAATCACACGAACATTAGAAATAAGAAATCTTATCCGATTTCCTATTTTCTGTAGTCCATGCGCTTCTGTGAGGCATCCTCTACGAGTATGATATTAAGTTTAAGCAGCCGGCCTTCCGTAGACAATTAGGCTGTTCTTCTGTTTGCATTTATTTCTTGTAACAAGGTTAGGATCTTTCTTAACAGATTCCGCATCCACCTCACACAAACAGCATCCCGTTTTCTTGTGATAAGGACAATTCTTTTCCTGACAATAAATTCTTGTAAATTCCATTTGTATTCCTCCAATACATTTATTTTAACAAAAAAAGCCGAGGCATGATGGATCTGTAAAATCCATCAACACCTCGGCTTGCCACGTTCACGAGCAGCACCGTCAAGTACAATCGAGCCTAGGATTGACTGATATGCACGCTCTCGGCATACCAAGTATTATTACCTACTTAACTCTGGAACATTATCCAATTTTTCAACTGGACCTTTATATAAATCCTGCAATAATAAGTCACAGGTCTTAAACACCACTTCATTTCCTTTTTTATATAGGAGCCCTCTCACTCCATCTTTCTCTCCACGGTAACCAACTTTATGGTCTCCGATATATACAGCTGTCGGTTCTCTCTTCATTCAAATCCTCCCTATTCATCTTTATTGTCTTTTTTCTTTTCGGAACTAATGTATTCCTCGACCAGTTCATCAAGCATTTCATCATACTCTTCCTCGCTAATTGGATTATCATCATCATCGAAATACTGACCGTCAAAGAATACCTGTCCTCGGTATCCATTAGTCCGCTTCAATGGAAATTCTGCTATTACCTTTCCTTCTTCCAAGTCTAAAAGAACTATTGATGCTTCCATTGGAACTTTCAAATCTTTATACTTTTCAATCAAATAATCGTATTCTTCTTGTGAAGTATATACGAATGAGATTTTAGCTGGAAGTTCCATCAGCTCTTCTTCAAATTCATAATCTTCTTTAGTTATCTGACTATACATTAGCGCATACATAGATATTCTCTCTATAAATCTCATTCCGATTCTAGGCAACATCATTCTATAATCACGTTCTCTTTCGATTCCGTGCTTTATAGCATTTATCTGCATTGAAGAATATCTCATAATCATATAATTAAATCCCCATAAATGGTTTTCTGGACGATTATAATCTTCAA
The DNA here is from genome assembly GCA_024403355.1 of Lachnospiraceae bacterium. Classification (GTDB taxonomy): domain Bacteria; phylum Bacillota; class Clostridia; order Lachnospirales; family Lachnospiraceae; genus RUG11977. Next base: position 48,590 of record JAKSRW010000023.1, on the reverse strand, counting down.
CAGCATCGCATTCTATAACTAAATCCATGCGAAGGGATAACATATCTTTATAACGAAATCTACCTTCTTCCATAAATCGCCATGCACTCTTTCCTTTATTAGAAACGGCACGTACAATAATGCTTCCAAGTATATGACTCATTTCTCTCCAGTCATAATATGGAACTGATGTATCTTCTACTTCCTTATAGCCATTCGCAGCATATAAGTCTTCTTTTGTAATTCCCATCTCTGGTGTAATCATCTCGCCTAATCTAATAAGAGTATCTTCTGCGACAGATCCTGTAACCTTAGCATTCAAGATTCTTGATGTAGTAGAAGGATTTACTTTTAATCTTGTAGCCATTTCTGACGCTGTCATATACCCTTTGATAATCTGAGATATTCTTGCAAGTTCTTGTGGATTAACTTCTCCAACTTTAATAAGTTTTGTTCTCATATTGCATTCACCTTCCTTCAATTTTGTATTATATTGCATAGTAATTGTTTTGTCAATCCCTCATGCAATTTCTATGCAACATTTATAAAACATCATGCAAAACGCAAACAAAACGACCTGACAACAAAAGATACTCCTAAAAGTACCAATTGCTGCCAGGTCGGTAAAAAGGGAAAGTCATGCCGACCATGACTAACATATTTTATTACTGTTTAACACATATCAGGTAGCGAAGCTGATGGTTGTATTATATCGAACATCTGTTCTGTTGTCAATCATTTTTTGATTCAGCTGCCTCGATTTCCTTCAACGTAACACCTGCTGCATTTTTCCATGTCATAGGACCACTTACACTATATCCTGTAACAAAATCTGCTGCCGCCGATGAACTTGAAAATAAAATATCCTCAGTAGTAGTCCAATCTTTTACTTTATCAGACTCTACAATTTTCTTTCTTAATGCAATTGCACCTTTGCCAAGTGACTTCTCTGATATTTTTTCATTAATCACAGCACCAGCTAATAATACAAAACCTTCTATTGTAACAAAGCCTTCTGCCCGTGTCCCTCCTGCACTCATATAAAGTTTTTCATTATCAATGCTTGTTGCCGTATCATTTACAACCATAGGTTCAAGCACTTTGTATCCCAATGCATTAATAAGTATCTTGATATTATCAATAAATTCATTCATAGCCGCCGTCTGAGATTCCTTCAAAACAGTCTTGCCATATGTGTTTTTTGTAAGTACTGCATATCTCTTTGCAGCTCTAGCATCTGCCACAAGGCGATCCTCTAAATATCTGATGTGGGCCTTATTCAAATCACGCCCTATGAAAATTACAGCTGTTGTCCAGTAATACTTTTCCTTTTCGGCCGAATAGTCTCTTATATGTTGAACCAATCTTTCTTTAACATTCTCTGACTCTCCAATGTAAACTGAATCTGTATTATCCTCTTCTTTGCAGAACAAGAAATATATTCCTGGCTCTTTTATATCATCTCTTTTACAATCAGCCACCTCAATGCGAGGAATCTTTATAGCCTTACCATTCCAGTTAGATAATTCTGCAATAATTAAACTGTCAGCTGTACCATTTGCTAAAAATAACTCTATCGATTTTCCGTATCCCATAACAACCTCCAGTTTATTCGTCCTTGGTAAACTTCGCAGCTCCACCCACTCCGTAGAACTTATCAAAGTATGCCTTTAATCTATCAATTACCGTTTTCTTCTTATTGGCTCTGTTACCACCACCGAAACGGCTAACAGGAGGCATAATCTTATCAATATCTGTACCTACTGTTTTTACTTCGCCTTCACGGAATGCATTCTCAAGGAACTTACGAGTTTCTTCTTCTTTCAGTCTTTCTTCCTCGATAATGATTACCAATTCCTGCTCACGCATCTCTACAACATAATCGTGCCATTCAATCATGACATCATCTACATCATTAATGCCGTTGATGAAAGCATCGATAAGGTCTTTTTTGCTACGCAGTTCTGGACTTGCTTCGATAGCCTTTTTAATTGTAATAAGAATTTCCTTGTCTTCACAATGAGCATCATGGTACTTCTTCACAAGCATTAGGATATAATCAATATTGATTTCTATCTGCTTGATTAACTCTACCTCAAATACAATATCATCAACAATATCTGTACTTTCACCATTCTCTCTCTTGCGTTTCCATTCATCTCTTAAATCCTGGTAACGTCCAAGATAATCCTGTAAGTCACGCTCTGATAATAATTCCTTTTCTTTAAATTCATCAAAAGCAACGAGAAGGTTACGCATACGAAGAATGGATCCAAATAAAGCAATGAAATCTTTCTGATTCTGCTCACCTATAATCTGTGGCTCTGAAAGAGGGAACTTTCCTGTTAAGTCCTCAATCATATCAACATATCCCGGCATCTGCTTTCCATCTACAGATTCATAGCCATAATAGTAATCCTTGAAACTCTGCATCAAGACGATGCCACCTGCGTTCTTATCTCCAAATAAGGAAATGGCAGAATCAACTCGCTTCTGAAGATTACGGAAGCATACCACATTACCAAATGTCTTTATACTATTTAAGATACGATTAGTTCTTGAGAATGCCTGAATAAGTCCATGCATCTTCAAGTTCTTATCTACCCATAATGTATTAAGTGTTGTTGCATCGAAACCTGTAAGGAACATATTTACAACGATGAGCATATCCAATTCCTTATTCTTCATACGAAGAGATACATCCTTATAATAATTCTGGAACTTGTCCGATGATGTATCGTAATTGGTGTGGAACATCAAGTTATAATCCTGAATTGCTCCATCAAGGAAATCTCTCGCAGTCTGGTCAAGTGCTGATGTATCTTCTGGGTTCTCCTCATCAAGGATACCATCCTGTTCCTCTTCATTAGCACCATAGCTGTAAATAACAGCAAACTTGATAGCCTTTGTAGGGTCTTCCTTTATCTGCTTTCTGAACTCCTCATAATATGCCTTTGCCATTTCTACAGAAGACACTGCGAAGATGGAATTGAAGCCACTAAGTCTCTGCTTCTGCTTAATCTCTTCTACTTTTCCTCTATCAGCAGATGCCACTTCAGAAATGTTGGTAAGTGCATTATAAACATATGTCTTATCTCCACGATAAGTCTTCTGGTCGAAATGCTCCAGGATATATTTAGTTACCTTTGCAATACGCTCTGGTGCCTCAAATGCTTTCTTACGGTCAATATCTAACACCATCTCATCATCGATATCCGGCTCAACAGCCATTGTCTTATGATACTCAACCTTAAAAGGAAGTACATTCTTGTCATTGATAGCATCCACAATTGTATATGTATGAAGCTGATCTCCAAAGGTCTGCTCCGTAGTTGCAAACTTTGGATTTCTTACAGAACCCGAATTTGCCGGGAATATTGGTGTACCCGTAAATCCAAACATATAGTATCTCTTAAAGCTAGATACAATGGCTGCGTGCATATCACCAAACTGACTACGATGGCATTCGTCAAAGATTATAACAATCTGCTTATCGAAGGCTGGATGGTCTTTTGCATTTTTCTTAATAAAAGTAGACAGTTTCTGAATTGTTGTAATAATAATCTTGGATTTTTCATCCCTTAACTGTCTCTCCAAAATAGAAGTAGATGAGTTACTATTTGCAGCACCTTTCTCAAATCTGTCGTATTCCTTCATGGTCTGATAATCCAGATCCTTACGGTCTACTACAAATAACACTTTATCAATAAACTCAAGGTTTGATGCAAGTCTGGCCGTTTTAAATGAAGTAAGAGTCTTTCCACTTCCTGTTGTATGCCAAACATATCCACCACCTGCAATATCTCCAAATTTCTTATAGTTATGTGCAATCTCGATTCTGTTAAGAATTCTCTCTGTTGCAGTAATCTGATATGGTCTCATAACCATAAGCATACTTTCTGATGTGAAAACACAGTATTTAGTAATAACATTCAGAATTGTATGCTTTGCAAAAAATGTCTTGGTAAAATCAATCAAATCCGGGATAACACGATTATTGGCATCAGCCCAAAAGGAAGTGAACTCAAAGGAGTTGCTTGTCTTACCTTTCTTGGTGTTTGCCGCCTCTGCATCCTTGATGGCATTATATCTGGTACTGTTAGAATAATATTTTGTGTTCGTTCCATTGGAAATAACATAAATCTGAACATACTCAAATAATCCATATCCAGCACTAAATGAATCTCTTTCATATCTGTTAATCTGATTGAAAGCCTCACGAATAGGAACGCCTCTTCTCTTCAGTTCTATATGAACCAAAGGAAGTCCATTTACAAGAACTGTAACATCATATCGATTATCATGTCTTGCTCCTTGATCTGTAGTAACCACATACTGATTGATTACCTGCAGACGATTATTGTGAATATTCTTACGGTCAATGAGTGTTATATTTTTACTCATACCATTATCTCTTTCGAGAACCTGAACATTGTCTTCCTGAATCTTTCTGGTTTTTTCTACAGTTCCATCATTACCATTTGCAATACAATCCTTGAAAAATCTCTCCCATTCAGTGTCTGAAAATTTATAATCATTTAATTCTTCAAGTTTGGCACGGATGTTTGCAACCATATCTTCTTCAGTATGAATCTGTAGGTATTCATATCCCTGCTCTGTAAGCATTCGTATAAATTCCTTCTCCAGTTCAGCCTCACTTTGATAAGCATCAGAGCGTTGTTTCACAGGCTCATACTGAGTAACAACTGTATTTTCATTTGTCTCTGCAACTATATTAAAATATGGCACTGCTCCCGCCTCCTTTACTTTTGTTTTATTCAAAGCTTAATAGCTTATCTCTGTAGTATTCATATTGCTTCTGTCTTGCTTCTATTTCAGCAGGCAATCCGACTGCAATATCATTACATAAAGAATCGAATCTATCCAAAATAGCAACTATTCTTTCTTGCTCCTCTATCGTAGGAAGCATTATTTCAATGTCCCCTAACTTACTTGGAGTAACCTCAATTACCTTTGTTCCGTGTGCTAACTTCTTTTTCTGGTCAAAGAACATTGCAGAATGGAAATAATATGATAAATACTTCGCATTTTGGTTGTGACTTATGATTGCTGTATGACCACTAATAGCTATATCTTCATTACCCATCCAAGCGGTACATGAACATACGTCTTCAACGTTCTCACTTGTTACAGCCATTACAATATCTCCCGGCTTTGCAATCTTCGACTTTGCAAAAACCTCTTCATTTACAAATGTCAAAGTCTTATCTGCATAAATACCAAAATGAGTATACATCTGGCCATAATGAATACACGGTCTTCCATTATCGACAAAATCTTTCTTTTGGAAATTACCACCACGAACTATAGTAGCGATTTCATCCAGTTTAACAGGTGCATATCCAAATACATACTGTAAGAGTTTAATTATGCTCTGTCTGTCTGTCTGTCTGTCTGTCTGTCTGTCTGTCTGTCTGTCTGTCTGTCTGTCACGAGGCTGCCGTTTGTTTCAGCAAATGTCAAGAGTAAATCCCTATAAAATTCATATTGCTTTTGACGGGCTTCTATCTCTGCTGGCAAACCAATACTAAGGTCATTACAAATCTGTTCAAAATTATCAAGAACACTAACAATTTTTCTCTGAACATCATGACTTGGAACAGCCATAGTAAAATCAGCTATTGTACTTCCGGTCAATGATGCACGAGTAGTGAATGCACATTTCTTTGTAACATAGTCTCGAAATGAATATGTTGAAAAACAATAAGCACAATACTCTGGTAATAAGTCATCTGTTTTAGGAGTTGCTTTTATTGTAAATCCATTAAAAACGCATTCCTCTAGCTCATCTAACATAACTGATGACCAACCAATATCATCTGCTGTTTCGGAAGTTCTTGTAAATAGAACATCTCCCCTAGATACCTTCAGTTTTTTCATCTCATCATCGGTACATTCGACCAATGCTGTGATGTCCTTTTCTCTCAAAGCTCTATGATTATAAACGTCCGTATATCTAACAAAAGGTATTCCTCTTCCAAAGAATTCTTTACCCTTACTCAATCCATTTCTAAAATCAAATATTTCCCCAAGCTTTTTATATTGAATTCCCGCATCAAAAGTAAGTAACTGATTTCTATAAAAATCATACTGTTTCTGACGAGCTGTAAGCTCGGCTGTAAGCTCGGCTGTAAGCTCGGCTGTAAGTAACGTGAAAGAGTCCAACACGCGGACTATTTCACGTTGTACCTCCAACGGAGGTACGGCAACCGGGAAACGCTGTATCATTGGCTTTCTAATAGATGTTACAGTAGCACTGACCGCTTTCTTCACAATAAATGCTTTAAATTGTGAAAACATATAATAATATAGATATTTGGGATCTAATCGTTCATCAATTACATGTATTCTGTAGGCTCTTTGATGTAATGCATATTTTCCTGTAACAAAATGAAATATTTCTCCAATCCCACCTTCTCCTGGAATGACTATTGCGGTTTCATCATATTCATATTTATCTATGCGAAAAACTTCTCTTGATCGTACATAAAAAGGATACTGCCCATCTTCAGTTGCATCTTTTCTATCTGAACTTCCCGTTCCTATTTCTGCCATATTTTCTAATTCAACAAAAGGAACACCGTCTGGACATAAGTCATTAATTAATTCAATAACATTACTCATTATGTCCCTCCTTCAACTCAGCATATTTTTTCTTCCATGCTCGTGATGGTTTTCTACACACTCCATCATCTGAAGAAAACGCACATATTCCTGGGATACTATTGTTAGCACAAATATCAGGATTATTTGCTCTACATCCATATGTCTGTAGTTCAGTATCTAGATCATTTAATTTTGCTCCAAAAGGAACTCTCAATTCTTTATTATTCATTAGACACCTCAATTTCTGCGATAATCCTATCTATCTCATCACGAAGCACTTGTTCTCTAGTTACTATTTCTTTAATCTCCGCATTCAATTTTAAAATATCAATCTTTTCTCTTGTATCCTCTGCTTCAACATAAGATGAAACTGATAAATTAAAATCGTTCTCTGAAATTTCTTCATAAGAAACCAATTTAGAAAAATGTTCTGTATTCTCACGACTTGTAAACACATCAACAATTCTCTGAATATTTTCTTCTGTCAGTTTATTATTATTTGTAACTTTAATGCACTCATTTGTAGCATCAATAAAGAGAACTTTATTGTCTGCCTTACCCTTTTTCATAACCATGATACAAGTTGCAATTGACGTACCAAAGAAAAGATTAGCAGGCAACTGAATAATGCAATCAACATAGTTATTCTCTACAAGATACTTTCTAATTTTCTGTTCTGCACCACCACGATACATAATACCAGGGAAGCATACTATTGCTGCTGTTCCGTTTGGAGCAAGCCATGAAAGGCTGTGCATAATAAAAGCTAAATCTGCCTTACTCTTAGGTGCAAGAACTCCGGCAGGTGCAAATCTTGGATCATTGATGAGAAGTGGGTTATCGTCACCTTCCCATTTGATTGAGTAAGGTGGATTTGAAACAATAAGTTCAAATGGCTCATCATCCCAATGCTGTGGATTAGTAAGTGTGTCTTCGCACTCAATATCAAACTTATCAAAACCAATATCATGCAGAAACATATTAATACGGCATAAGTTATATGTAGTAATATTAATTTCCTGCCCAAAGAAACCATTCATAACTGCTTCTTTGCCTAATACCTTCTCTGCCTTAAGAAGTAGTGAACCAGAACCACATGCAGGGTCATACACCTTATTAACTGTTTTCTTTCCTACAGTTCCAAGTCTAGTAAGTAACTCTGATACATCTGCTGGGGTAAAGAACTCTCCACCAGACTTACCTGCATTGGATGCATACATTGTCATCAAATATTCATATGCGTCACCAAAGGCATCAATGTCATGATCTTTTACAGAGCCAAGGTTCATGGCACCAACTCCATCAAGCAGTTTCACAAGACGTTCATTTCTCTTTGCAACAGTACTGCCCAATTTATTACTATTCACATCAAAGTCATCGAACAATCCTGCAAAGCTACCTTCTGACTGACTTCCCTTTGCCGACTCTTCGATATTTCTAAATACTCTCTCTAATGTTTCATTCAAATTCTCATCCGATGCAGCCTTAACTCTTACATTGCAAAACAACTCGCTTGGAAGAATAAAAAATCCCTTTTCTTCGACTAATCCTTCACGAGCTTCTTCAGCTTCTGCATCAGACATCTTTGCATAATCAAATTCTGTGTTTCCCGCTTCAATTTCTCCACTGTTTACATATGCAGTAAGGTTCTCTGAAATATATCTGTAGAACATTGTACCAAGTACATAATTCTTAAAATCCCAACCATCAACTGCTCCACGAAGTTCATCTGCGATTGCCCATATAGCACGATGAAGTTCGTCTCTTTCCTGCTCCTTCTTTGTATCTATCATTGCCATCCTCCATTCAGCCAATTACGGCCATTGTATTTTCTGGTAATTATATCCTACAGCATTTAGTGTCCATTTTTACGGACTTGCTTTATCTGTCTATCCACAAATTATTGTTAACCATAGTGTTTCCACAACCTATGCCCTTAACCATAGTGTTTCTACAACCTACCCCTTTAACAATAGTGTATTCACAACCTACCCCTATATCAAAAGTGTAGCCACAACCCTACCATTTTTGCTCTGTGGATAGGTTTCCATCAACATCTTTTCTCCCGGCATTAAGCAGCACTCAAAAATACTACCTTTGGTCTTAAAACCCTTTATTTCAAGCCTTTTGACGGCTATCCCTATTTTACCTTTGACATCAACACGACAGTCTCAACGTGCACACTGTAAGGGAACTGGTCCACAGGCTGAACCTCTTTCAGTTCGTAGCCGTTTGCTTCAAGAAACTTCACATCTCTTGACAGAGTGGCAGGGTCACAGGATACATATACGATGCGTTCCGGCTCCATTTTAACAAGAGTATTCAGCAGCTTCTCATCGCAGCCTTTTCTGGGCGGGTCCACTACTATCACGTCAGCTCGCATTGAAGGGGCTTCGCTGTATTTAGCGGGAAGCACTTCTTCAGCCGCACCCACAAAGAACTCCGCATTATTTATACCATTGATTTTTGCATTCATTCTCGCATCATCGATTGCCTGCGGTACGATTTCCACACCAAATACCTTCTCAGCCTTCTGCGCCAGGAAAAGAGAAATAGTACCTATGCCACAGTATAAATCCCAGACAACAGGTTTTCTGCCGTTCTTCTTTACGAAGTCATCGGAATCAAGCGCTGCATATTCCAGCGCCTTTGAATAAAGTACCTTTGTCTGAAGAGGATTAACCTGGTAAAAGGAAAGCGGGGAAATTCTGTATTTTACATCACCGATATAATCCTCGATATAGGGCTGACCTGCCAGAGTAATTACCTCATTACCCATAATAACATTGGTATTTTCGGTATTTATATCTATCGAAAGTGAGGCAAGCCTGTAATCTAAGCCGGCGTTTTCCACGTAACCGCTTATTAGTTCTTTTGTATCGGCAGTCCGGCAAATACGGTTATAGCTTTCGATTGCCTCTTCAATTTTTTCCTGCAGCTTCTCCCATTTGGGAAGCTTTCTTCCGTTTATTACAACGCAGACCATCAGCTCATGCGTAGTGAATCCCACTCTGGTCAGAACGTGACGCACCAGCCCAAGGTCGTTTTTCTTTATATTCTTTTCGGCATATACGGCCGCTTTTTCTTCATCGTATGCTGAAATACCGCACTCGGTCATATATGCCCTGACCGCACGCATAACATAATCCGTAATCGGGTGCTGAATCATACAGCTGTCGGTATCTATTATCGAATGGCTGTGTCCCGCATAGAAACCTGTCACAAGCTTTCCTGCTTTGTCACAACCCACAGGGAACTGGCCCTTGTTACGGTAGTTAGCAGGCGAGGACATACCGATAATGGGATGAAATATAACACTGTCACCTGCATCTGAAGTATCCTTCTCCTCATAAGAAAACCTCTCCGGATTTACAGCCCCCAGCCTTATCAGATCATTTCTAACCTTATTCTCCTTAAATTCCAGCTGCTTCTCGTAGCTTAAGGGCTGAAGCTGGCATCCGCCGCAGCGGCCCGCAATAGAACATGCCGGCATAACACGAAAAGGCGAAGGTTCTAAAACCTTCACCAGTCTCGCATAACCATATGTCTTTTTAAGCTTCGTTGCTCCGGCCAGAATTCGGTCACCGATTACTGCACCCTTTATGAAAAATGCCATCCCGTCATATCGACCGATACCCTCGCCGTCATTACCAATATCGGTAATATCTATTTCAAACTCATCATTCTTCTTCAAAATACAATCCGCCTTTCGCATGACTGCTGTGCCAGCAAACTTCTCTATCCGCAAATATCCCATGCCTATGATATTTGCATCCGTATCGCCGGCTGTTCATCCTAATTGTTCAACTGCTCCTGTTAATTACCTGTTATCAGAAGGACACAGGTACTATAGACTGTGTATCTACCTTCGCAAGTCCGTGTGTGGTTATTCTGAGCTCAGGTATTACAGGAAGGCTGGCAAAGCTCAGACTCATAAAGGGGTCTATTCCCTTTGCCGTTCCAAGGTCGGCAGCAATGTTTTTCAAATCCTCCAGATTGCACTGCACCTCATCGGCCTCTCTCTCACACATCAGGCCCGCAATGGGCAGCGGCAGGCTTCCCAAAACTCTTCCGTTATTAACCACGGCCAGACCGCCCTTATTGGCACGAACCGCATTTGCCGCAATGGCCATATCCGAATCGTTTACACCCGCAACAATCAGATTGTGGGAGTCATGACCTACACTCGATGCAATGGCACCCTTTTTCAGGCCGTAACCCGACATAAATCCGATTCCTATATGCCCTGTATTCTTATGTCTTTCAATAAGTGCCAGCTTTACTATATCCCTCTCAGCGTCCTTGGAGGTGTCAGTATCCGTAATTATCTCTCTGGTGAAGATTTCCCCGGGTACAAGTCCGATGACTCTTCTTGAACTGCCTGTGAGCTCTATTTTGAAATCCTCTGCCGTTACCTCGGGCATATTGAAGGAATTATACACCGACTTATATTCATTTCCGTGACTGTCATTCTCGTCAATATATTCGGCTACGTAATCAGTAAGCTTACCCTTTTCCGAAATAAGCTCTCCGCCGTAATAAACCTGCCTGATATTAAAGCTCTCAATTGAATCGACCACCACAAAATCAGCCTTGTATCCCGGTGCAAGTGCACCCTTTCCTTTAAGCCCAAAATACTCTGCCGCATTAAGGCTCGCCATTCTGATAGCCCTGGCAGGGTCCGCGCCGAGTCTTATTGCTTCTCTTATGATATAATCAATATGTCCCAGCGAAATAAGCTCTCCGGGATTCTTATCATCCGTAACCAGAAGACATCTTGTATAATATTTTTCGCCAAACAGCGGCATAAGCTTTTCAAGATTCTTTGCGGCCGTACCCTGTCTGATCATAATCCACTGGCCACGTCTGAGCTTTTCTTCGGCATCCTCAAAGGTCATACACTCATGATCGGACTTTACACCCGCAGCCACATAAGCATTCAGCTCATTGCCTGCAAGTCCCGGTCCGTGTCCGTCCACAACCTTTCCCGCAGCCTTTGCTGAAAGTATCTTTTTAATAATCTGCTCATCATTTCTGACTGTACCAAAGGCATTCATCATTTCCGCAAGTCCAACTACCCTGTCACGCTTAAAAAGTGGTTCAAGGTCTGATGCGGATAATGTTGCACCCGCTTCATCAAGCGGTGTGGCAGGAACACATGAAGGAAGTACAAAATACACATCCATAGGAAGCCTTGCGGTCTTTTCCAGCATAAACTCTATTCCGCTGATACCGGCCACATTTGCTATCTCATGAGGATCTGTTACTACAGCAGTAGTACCATGTGGAATAACAGCCTTTGCAAATTCCTTCGGCGACAGCATAGAGCTTTCAATATGAATATGACCGTCAATAAGTCCCGGACATACAGTTAATCCGTTCAGGTCAACAATTTTTACTTCAGCCCCATCTGCCGCATCAGCATAATCACCGATTCCCGCAATTACACCATTGCATACCGCAATATCCTTCTTCTCCAGATCACCTGTAAATACATTAAAAATACTGCAGTTTGTAAAAATCACATCAGGATTCTCGCGGCCGAACGCCACCGAAATAAGCCTCTTCAATTCTTCCTGCTTACGCATAATAATAACCATGCCTTTCTGTCACGTTTCTCCGTAAAGACATCTTCAAAACGCTAATCAACTATTATTATAGCAAATATTCATGAATAATGCCATCTTAAATTATTTACGAAAAAACAGCACCGGAATAATTCCGATGCTGTTAAATTGCTTATGATTGTATTTGCAAACAGATATTTATTAGTAAATGTATCCCTTAGCCTTAAGAAGCTCAGCCATAAGTACTGCTCCGCCTGCTGCACCACGAAGTGTGTTATGTGAAAGACCTACAAACTTATAGTCATAAACCTTATCCTCACGGAGACGGCCCATGCAAACTGCCATACCCTTCTCTGTGTCACGATCAACACCTGTCTGGGGACGATTGTCCTCCTCGAAGTAGTGAATGAACTGCTTGGGTGCTGAAGGAAGCTCAAGCTCCTGGGGAACACTCTTGAATGAAGCCCACTTCTCAAGAATCTGCTCCTTTGTAGGCTTCTTCTTGAAGCTTACAAATACTGCTGCCATATGTCCGTTTGTAACGGGAACACGGATACACTGTGTTGTGATAACAGGACCCTCTGCCTTTACAATCTGGCCATTCTCGATATGACCCCAGATTCTTAAAGGCTCCTGCTCTGACTTCTCTTCCTCACCACCGATGTAAGGAATTACGTTATCGATCATCTCAGGCCAATCCTTGAAGTTCTTGCCTGCACCTGAAATAGCCTGATATGTTGTTGCTACTACAACTGTAGGCTCAAACTCACGGAGTGCATGAAGAGCGGGTGTGTAGCTCTGGATTGAACAGTTAGGCTTACAAGCTACGAAGCCCTTCTTTGTTCCAAGTCTCTGCTGCTGATACTTGATTACCTCGATATGATCGGGGTTAAGCTCCGGAACAACCATGGGAACATCGGGTGTCCAACGATGAGCACTGTTGTTTGATACTACGGGAACCTCTGCCTTAGCATAAGCATCCTCGATAGCTCTGATCTCATCCTTTGTCATATCTACAGCGCTGAAACAGAAATCAACCTGAGCTGCTACTGCCTCAACCTCATTAACGTTCATTACTACCATATCCTTAACTGCTGCAGGCATGGGAGTATCCATCTTCCATCTGTCGCCTACTGCCTCTGCATATGTCTTTCCTGCACTTCTGGGGCTTGCTGCAACAACAGCAACCTCAAACCAGGGGTGGTTCTCAAGTAACTGAATAAATCTCTGTCCTACCATACCTGTTGCACCAAGTATAGCTGCCTTTAACTTTGCCATAATTATTCCTTCTTTCTTATATTCCTAATTTTATGTATTTGTGTAACGGACATTTGTCCGTCTCTCAAATTCTTTCGTTATATTACTACATTTATTTTAAAATTGCAAGATATTTTTTTCCGATTATATTTTTTTGTTAGCAATAACCAAAAATCCACTGATCATCAGCATACATTTATATCTTTTTGTTAATACAGCGTAGTTCATTATATGTCTCGGGACTCCTTTTTTCAACATAATAATTCGCTTTGTATTATTATCTGTTGCCATTTTGCAAAAAAGTTTACACGATATATATTTTTTGTTAATATATATGTGTTAAAATCTGTTTCAATCTAAAGCATTAGATATTAATATAATAATCTTGGTTCTCCGGCCATCGGCCGTCAGAGCAGAAAGGAATTATATGAGTAATGAAAATAATCAGCCCACAGATAATAATGGGTATATACAAAATTCCGGTCAGAATCCCAACCAGAATATGAATGGTTATGTGCAGAGTCCTAACCAGAACATGAATGGCTATGTACAGAATCCTAACCAGAATATGAACGGTTATGTGCAGAGTCCTAACCAGAACATGAATGGCTATGTACAGAATCCTAACCAGAATATGAACGGTTATGTGCAGAGTCCTAACCAGAACATGAGTGGTTATGCTCAGAATCCTAACCCGAATATGAATGGTTATGCGCAGAATCCCAATACCGGAGCTGCCGGTAATTGGCAGGCCTACAATCCGGCAAATAATTTTAATCCTAACATGAATGGCTATGTACAGAATCCTAACCCGAATATGAATGGTTATCCTCAGAGTCCTAACCCGAACATGAACGGTTATGCCCAGAGTCCTAATCCGAATATGAACGGTTATGTGCAAAATCCTAACCAGAACATGAGCGGTTATGTGCAGAATCCTAACCCGAACATAAATGGTTATGTGCAGAGTCCAAATACCGGAGCTGCCGGTAATTGGCAGGCCTACAGTCCGGCACATAGTTCTAATCCAAACATGAATGGTTATGTACAGAATCCTAACACGAACATGAACGGTTATGTACAGAATCCTAACACGAACATGAACGCTTATGCTCAGAACCCTAACCAGAATATGAACGGTTATGCGCAGAATCCCAATACCGGGGCTGCAAATAATTGGCAGGGCTACAACGGTCCTAACGGACCTGCAGGTCCTGCAAAGAAAAATCCGGACAATACCGAGTCAGTTATCGGTAAATATGCACTTCCCATATTTGCCACTATTCTGATTCTCGCCGGTATCTGCTTCTTTGCAGTCACCCTGTGGAAGGATATGCCTGATATAGTTAAGGCAATGATAGTCATGGGCGGAGCGGTTATCATCGCTGCCGTGGGCCTTATTTTCGGCCGCAAGGAAAACATGCGTACATTCCGAATATCCATGATTGCCATAGCATTTTCGGTAATATTTATCGACCTGCTATGTATGTACTACGCATGGGAAATAATGTCGGCTCTCCTGCTTATAATAACTATTATAGCCTGGTGTTGTCTGGCGGTGCTCTTCAGCTTTTTATGTAATTCGCCCGTATTTCATTACTGTTCGCTTTGCGGGCTTGTAATTGCTGCATTAATTCTTGATTTCGAAATGGAAGTATCCATTTCATATTTTGTGGTAATCTGGGCATTATTCCTGACCCTTATTATGCTCGCCGTAACACACAGAATAAAATTCAGAAACTGCCAGTTTATATTTGCTATTGCGGGCAGCCTTATATTCAGCATCATCAGTATGACAATGGCGCTCACAGGATTTATGTTTAAGGATGACTCGATGCGTCTCTTTGTCAGATTAAGCATATATCTTCTCGCTATTATTTTTGCACTGTTATACAGATTTATTGCCATTGAGGATTCCGAAAAAATAAAAAGCCATGAGCATATAATCAACGGACTTTCCGCATTTATGACCGGTATATCTGTAATGGCCCTGTCATGCACTAATCTGGACCTTCACAGCATGCTCGAGGCAGTCTCCGTAATGCTTTTGGCTATAGCCTTCTGCATTTTTAATAAAACAAGACTATCGTCAATATGCGGTTCTATCCTTCCGCTTTTCATAACCTGCTGCGTAATATCAGACTATTATTTTGATATGATATCCCCCGGTGCGGTAATGATTGAGTTCATTATTCTTCTGATATTTGCCCTCAAGGATTCGGTAGTCAGCAGAATACTTGCCATAACAGCACTGGGTCTGGTACAGTTTATGTGCTTTACAACCGCTTCAGAGTATTACAAAGAAGACGAAGAACTTACTATTTTTATAATACTGTGTCTTGCACTCGTTACTTCCCTCTGCATCCAGTTTATATTTATGGCCAGAAAGCAAAGGGCTTTTTATTCACCGTCACTTGCTTCAAACACGATATTCTTTCTAACAACCTTTATATATGCCGACACAGCCTTTTTCGACAGGGTTCATTCATTTTCAACAGTCGGCTTTTATGCGGCCTTTATACTGATTTTTGTAACAATGCTGTTCTCCATTCGTCATACATCTGAACAGGCATCACGAGCCGATTTATATGTGCATACTATAATATTCAATTTCATCGTAATCATGTGCTTTACAGACACTGAATACACACCGGTAAAAGTCCTTTTGGGAATTCTTCTTGCACTTATAATTGTTTCGATATGTATACTCTATGAGAAGGCTAAATGTCAAAGAGCCGCTACGGTATCGGTTGTTTCTACATTATTTACGATTGATTATCTTGTGGTTGTTTATTCGACGGCACTCAGAAACTACGCCTTTATTATCAGTATCGGACTTCTGTTAATTGCAACGGCACTGATTATTTACGGCTTCGCAAAGCGTTCAAAAACAGCCCGAATCTACGGACTTGTACTGGTCTTTATCAGCGTAGCAAAGATGCTCCTTTTAGACATCTCTACAAACAATACGCTCATCCGTGTAGCATCGCTTATCGGTGGCGGTATAATCTGTCTGATAATAAGCTTTGTTTACAATAAAATGGCAAAGGCACTTAACGAATAAGCCATCCGGCCTATTTCGTAAAGCTTCAGTAAATCACTAAACATTTGCATAAAATAAAGGGCGCCAACAGACGCCCTTTTATTTTTATACCGCACGCTTTTCAAGCCATTTTTTAGACCTGAAGCGAATTAAGAAGCTTATGCCTCTGATATACCAGTCTACAAACATTCCTATCCATACACCGAGAATACCAAGATCAAATACCGTTATCAGAATATAACCAACGATTACACGGCCTGCCCACATCGAAATAATGCTTACAATCATCGTAAAACGGACATCGCCCGCTCCTCTGAGTGCGTTCGGCATAGTAAAGCTCAAAGGCCATATCGGCAATGAAGCGATACTGAAGCACCTAAGCACAAGTACAGCCGTATCGACAGCCTCCGGAGTTAATGAAAAGAGACTTACAATCAAGGGAGCAAGGAAGAAAAATGCGATTTTACACATCCAGTCTCCGATATATGCCAGCTTCAGAAGATGCTTTGAATCACTGACCGCAGCCTCCTTATTGCGTGCACCAATGTCCTGACCTGCGATAACCACCAGCGCCAGTCCTATTGTATTTCCTGCAATATTCGGGAATTCGATAACCTGATATGCAATCGAATTCGCCGCAATAGCTGTAGTACCGAGAGTTGAAATAACACTTGCAAGCGCCAGCTTTCCTACATGGAACATACCGTTTTCTATACCGCTCGGTATACCCATTGCCAGAATTCTTTTAAGCATTCCAAAAGATATCCCGCTCGTCTTTTCTGTATCCGCTTCTGCCCTGTTTCTTCTTACCAGAATTATCTTCATTACGATTCCTGCTATTGCACGGCTTATCAGAGTGGCTATTGCGACACCCATTACGCCGATTCCCACAATATACACGAATACAGCGTTAAGTGCAACATTGATAAGGTTCATAAGCACACTGACCTTCATTGAGGTTTTCGTGTCCTCATGGCAGCGCAGAATCGCCGCGCCGGAAGAACATATTCCCCAGAATACAAAGGAAACCGCAGTAATCATCAGATAGGTTACTGCCGCCGCCATTACATCAGGTTCTATCTGCCCAAAAAGAAGGCCTAAAATACCACGCCCGAAAAAAAGGAAAACAGTCATTACCAGAATAGAGAAGCTGTTAATCAGAATTTCAAGATGCCTGCAGGCACTTTTAATATCCGCACGATTCTTCTGCCCTATATACTGGCTGATTATTACCACACCACCTGCTGCAAAAGCCGCCATAATCTGTATTACCAGCAAATTCAGGCCGTCTACAAGCGACACGCCCGAAACCGCCGCCTCACCGCCGTCAGCGACCATAAAGGTATCAGCCATTCCCACGCTTACAGCAAGAAGCTGTTCCAGAACAAGAGGAATAATAAGTTTTTTTAATCTGCCCTTTTCCATTTTATTTATTCTTCTGATAAAGAAGCTTAAGTCCCTTCATGGTAAGCATTCGGTCATATTCATCGATTGCGGGAGTCGCATCAGATATGATTCTTCCGAGTCCTCCGGTCGCAATTACCTTCATTTCCCTAAGGCCTGCCTCCTCACGAACTCTGTTAATAATATACTCAGTCTGACCGATGCAGCCGTAAAGAAGACCTGACTGCATACTCGATACAGTATCACTTGCAAGAATACTGTCCGGCAGCTTAATCTCAATTTCAGGAAGCTTTGCGGTTCCGTTCCAGAGTGCATTTGCGCTGAGTCTTATACCGGGACATGTAATTCCGTAACGGAAAGTACCGTCCGCCTCGATAAGGTCATAGGTAGTTGCGGTTCCGAAATCAATAACCATAACCGGTCCGCCATATACTGAAAATGCACCCGCAAGATCCACAATTCTGTCCGCTCCGACTTCTCTGGGATTAGCAAGTCTGATTTTTATTCCGGTCTTAATGCCTGCACCTACCTCAATGGGTGTAATGCCGCAAAGCTTTTTTACACCGTTAATAAGTGAATGCATAACTGCCGGCACAACACTTGAAATAATACAGCCGTCAATATCCGCAGGCTGTATACCTTCAACATTCAGCTGTTCACGTATTGTAACACGAAATTCATCCGAGGTACGGGGCGACTTTGTGGTAATCGCAAAAAAGACCTTACAGTCATCTCCGTCATAAACCGCAAAATTGGTATTTGTATTTCCTACATCTATAGCAAGTAACATATTATTTTATATCCTCTCTACTGTATTGTTCAAGCTTGTTACCATAGTCCTCAAGCTTATTTAAAAGCGACTCTATTGACTCACAAAGATTTGTCTCATTACGCAGCTTTGCCGAATACGGGAAGCCCTCCGTATACCATGCAATATGCTTTCTAAGCTCTCTGACCGCAGTCCACTCTCCCTTTAACGAGCTAAGCATTTCTGCATGTCTTTTTATCATTCCCAGCACTTCTGCGAATGAAGGCTTATCAGGTATAACTCCTGTTTTCAGGTATTGCTGTATTCTGTTAAATATCCATGGATTTCCCTGTGCGCCGCGCGCAATCATTACCGCATCGCAGCCGGTGTATTCGAACATTTTTACCGCATCCTCAGGCTTGAAAATATCTCCGTTTCCTATTACCGGAATATTCACATTTTCCTTTACGGCTTTTATAATATCCCAGTCAGCCTTTCCGCTGTAATACTGCTCTCTGGTTCTACCGTGAACCGCAATCGCCGAAGCACCCGCATCCTCCAGTATTTTTGCCATTTCAACGGCATTCACACTGTTATCATCAAAACCCTTTCTTATTTTTACAAGTACGGGTTTTTTAACTGCCTTAACCATTGCCTGAATGATTTTTGCGGCAAGAGTGGGAGTTTTCATTAGTGCTGAGCCCTCCCCGTTATTAACTACCTTTGGCACGGGGCAGCCCATATTTACATCAAAAAAATCAAAATTCATATGCTCTATACGTGCCGCCGTCTCAGCCATAATCGCAGGCTCACTGCCAAATAACTGCAGTGCTACCGGTCTTTCACGGTCATCCACAAGGAGCATATCCTTAGTATTCGAATTATTGTAATGGATACCCTTTGCACTGACCATCTCTGTATAAATCATGTCAGCCCCCTGCTCCTTGCAGAGTATTCTGAAGGGCATATCCGTTACGCCGGCCATGGGTCCGAGTACAACCCTGCCGACCTCTCTGTCTCCAATTATCATTTTAACCTCATGCTAAGAGCCTAGCGTTAGCTAATGGTTTAAGATTGGTGCGCTCTTTGCATCAATCTCAGTTAATAGCTTCATGAAGAATGAATGCCTTGTAATACATTTCAAGGGCCTCAAAGAATTCCTGTCTTGTCGACCTCATTTTCTTCACAAGTAATGCACTTCCGATATCATCATAAAGAAGGTCCCCTTCGTCACAGCTTGTAATAAGCTGAAGCTCACCCTCCTCATCAAATAAAACCGTAAAAATGCCGCCTACCTCTTCCGTAAAAAGAACGCACATAATTTTCAGCTCGTCCTTTACAATTTTCGGCATTTTCTCAAATTCCTTTGCAAGATAATATTTTTGTGTGTAAGAATTACTTACACTGACGATTATATCCTTTTTTTCCATACAAACTACCTTGTCCTTCTATCTGCCTAGTGCGAAAACATCCTCTCCACACTAATTCACAAGCAAAACCGTGACCCTGTCACCTGTAAGTCACTCTAAAATCTCATTTCAGTCCTTATACAAGCCCTACAGCATATCAATAATTTTCTCAAGACTGTCAACAGATGCACTCAGCAGGCCCTTTATTTCCTCATCCGGCTCTGTCTGGTCGGGCACCATTATAACCCTCATGCCCGCACCGTGAGCAGATTTAATGCCGTTAGGTGCATCCTCAACAGCCACACACTCCTCAGGCTTCAAGCCCAGCTGCTCGCAGGCGAAGCGGTAGACATCCGGTGCAGGCTTTCCGCGCTCCACCATAGTAGCAGAAATTATTTTATCAAAATTTCCATCAAGCCCTACCAGCTTCAGATAGTTCTTTGTGCGCTCGGGGTCTGTGGCTGTACATATTGCGGTAATATAGCCCTTGCCTCGCAGATAGTGCAAAAGCTCCTCCGCTCCGGGCTTTCTGTCAATTCCGTGCTTATCTACATAATCGGCAAAAATTACCTTTCTGTAGTCCCTTACCTGATAATAATCAAAGCTCTCACCATACCAGGCCTTAAACTGTGCAGGTGAAAAAGGACGTCCGAGCGAACGTATTTCCAGTGCACGTTCGTCATCCATTACGAAACCAAAATGAGCCAGTGCCGCAGGCCATAAAAATCTGTATAATTTTTCCGTATCAATCAAAGTACCGTCCAAATCAAAAATGACAGCCTTAACATCTTTTAATTTTTCCATTATTTATGTCCGATAACCGGTCCTTTCAATTATTTTCTCTGACGAATCTCCGCAGATTTCAGATTCGAAAGCCGGGCAGTTTTGACCCATATATCATATGATACACTATCAGTTTTATAATTTCCATAGCTATTTTATCTTCAAAGGCCTCATTATCATGCTTTATGACCGCCTACCTGACCGTTTCTTTCTATGGTCATTGCGCCCTCCTCGAAGTTCATTCCCTTCAGCATGGCATTTTTTCCGTAACGGTTCTTTATGTCAATCATGGCCCTTTGAAGACTGTTTTCCTTTTTCCTGGCCTCTTCCTTACGCCTGTTTTCCAGCTCTAATGCCTCATAATCCGTAAAAAGATCAAGCTGAACAAATTCCTGCTTTGCTATACTTTTCTCGGATTTTACATGATTTGCCACAACATACATTCTGCGCACACTAAGGCGTCTGTCCACAATTCTTTCGTAAAGAACGGTTACTGCTTCCATTATTTCCGTCGTAGAAGAAGTAAAACCACTGAGATTTATCGAACCGTGCGCTGCCTTCGGCACGGCCCTGCCATAAAAATCATAGACAATCTCGCCCTTATAGTCCTCCGCCAGCTCCGGATTACTCAGATTCTCAATATCATAGCCTACGGTCAATACCATCTGGTCGGTTACAAGCCCCTTCTCCACAATATCAAGTACAAGCAGATCTGTCATTTCTCTTACAATAAGACGTCCTTTATCAAAGCTGTAGGGTTCCTTCAGCACCTGTCCCTGACTCAGTGAATTTTCTGTCGGTTTGTAGCCCTTAATATCAGCAATGGTGGCCGGTTCCCAGCCCCATGCATGGTCTATAAGAAGCTCGGCGTTTATTCCGAAAAGCTTGTAAAGCAGGTCCTCATTATGAAACTGCGACTTATCTCCCAGCGAACAACGTGCAATATCGCCCATAGTAAACAGACCGTTTGCCTCCAGCTTTTTGCGATACCCCCGCCCTACGCGCCAGAAATCAGTCAAAGGCCGATGATCCCAGAGCAGACGCCGATATGACATTTCATCCAGCTCCGCTATTCGCACACCGTCCTCATCCGGCGGAATATGCTTGGCTACTATATCCATCGCTATCTTACACAGATACAGATTTGTGCCTATTCCCGCAGTAGCCGTAACGCCTGTTTCCTTCAAAACCTCATGAATCATTTTCATCGCAAGCTCATGAGGTGTCATCCCGTAAAGAGTGAGGTAATTCGTTACATCCATAAATACCTCATCTATAGAATAGACATGTATATCCTCAGGTGCGATGTATTTCAAATATATATCATATACCTTAGTGCTGACCTCCATATAACGCTTCATCTGCGGGGGTGCTACAATATATTCCACCTCCAGCATGGGATTTGCGTTTATCTCCTTTGCATAATAGGACTTATCGGTCAGCCTCTGTCCCGGAGCATTTAATCTCCTGCTTGCATTAACCTCCTTAACCTTCTGCACGACCTCAAAAAGTCTGGCACGTCCCGGAATTCCGAAGGCTTTCAGTGAAGGTGAAACCGCCAGACATATGGTTTTTTCGGTTCTGGTGGGGTCTGCCACCACAAGATTGGTCGTAAGAGGATCAAGTCCACGCTCTACGCATTCTACGGAAGCATAGAAGGACTTCAAATCTATAGCAATATACTTTTTCCCGTTTTCCATGCCCTTCCTTTCTGCGTCAAGCCGTTCCCT
Source organism: Lachnospiraceae bacterium (assembly GCA_024403355.1). Taxonomy (GTDB): domain Bacteria; phylum Bacillota; class Clostridia; order Lachnospirales; family Lachnospiraceae; genus RUG11977. Next base: position 26,043 of record JAKSRW010000023.1, on the reverse strand, counting down.
GCATCGGCAAAGCTTCTGTTTTAGTCCTGTATCAGTTATAAAAACTGCAGGCCTGTAATCAATAAGTATATATGATTTTGCTGTATTTTGCCAGTCTTATATTTTCTTAAGACCCGTTTACAGACTATAAGTATTATCCCTTACAGTCTAATAGGCTGAGTGATATCTTTTATCATTTGCCTTGACCTTTATTTAATTGTGACATAAAATATTGACATATTCAAAGCAGCTTACACTAATCCACCTATTTGTCTTGTAAATACATTTTTTCATACCAAAGACATAGAATTTGAAGACTCTCAGAAAGGAGAACTATATGAGCTACGAAGACATCATTAATCTTCCGCACCACGTATCCGCCACGCGAAAGCACATGTCTCTTCATGACCGTGCCGCACAGTTTTCTCCCTTCGCAGCACTTACCGGCTACGGTGATGAAATAAATGAAACCGCGCGCCTTACGGACGAGAAGCTTGATACCTCAGCCGATGAGGAAAAGCTTGAACGTCTGAACCGCACTCTGCAGTATCTTCTTGACAGCGCCGACACACATCCTCATATCAGCATCACTTTTTTCATAGCCGATTCAAAAAAAGATGGTGGAAAATACATCACCGAAGAGGGTGATTTCAAAAAAATTGATGAGGCAGAAATGTGTATCTGCCTCACCAACGGTAAGCGTTATTATAAATCGGATATTTACGATATCCGGATTCAAAGCATTTGTCAGTGACCTCTGTCATGAACACAAATGCTTTTATTTTATTCAATACCTACTACATTACCCATGTTATACATGCCTGCGGGCTTTCCTGCAAGGAATTTTGCCGCATTTACAGCACCTTTTGCAAATACGCTTCTTGAATAAGCTGAATGCTTAATCTCAATGACCTCATCAAGACCTGCAAAGATAACCTCATGATCGCCGACGATGGTTCCGCCTCTTACTGCTGAAATACCGATTTCATTTGCGGGACGTGTCTCGCGACGTGCCGAACGGTCATATACATACTCATACTTTCCGTCCATCTGAGTATTGATGGCATCTGCAAGAAGAAGTGCTGTTCCTGAAGGAGCATCCTTCTTCTGATTGTGATGACGCTCAACGATTTCGATATCGTAGCCTTCATTTGCAAGAATCTTGGCAGCTTCCTGGATAAGCTTTGCAACAGTATTGATACCGAGTGACATATTTGCCGAACGTAAAATAGCAACCTTCTCTGATGCAGCCTTAATGCTTGCAAGCTCTTCCTCTGAGAAGCCTGTTGTACAGAGAACGATGGGCATTGACTTTGCAATAGCAAAATCAAGAAGTCCCTTAAGAGTCTTGGGAGAAGAGAAATCAATAATTACATCTGCTGCTTCCTTAACATCCCCAATACTTGTGTATTTTGCAAAATCTGCAGGCCCTTCAAAAAGATCAACACCTGCTACGATTTCAACCTCAGGATCATTCTTTACGATATCACCGATTACACGACCCATTCTTCCGTTATATCCGACCATTATAATTCTTGTCATAATAAATTCTATTCCTTTCTGCACAATACTTTATCATCCCTAAAATCAGTCGATTTGCCCGGCTTTGTATAATTTATATTTCATGACTGTAAAGCAATCACAATGATTTTAGATAAATGCATTAAGCGATGATTCCAACCTTCTTCATCTCTGCAACAAGCTTTGCCTCATGCTCAGGCTCCATTGAGCCAAGAGGTGCACGAAGTGAGCCTGCCTTGAAGCCCATAGCGTTAACTGCTGCCTTAACAGGGATAGGGTTAACCTCGCTGAAAAGTGCATTAACAAGAGGAAGATACTTAAGCTGAAGCTCAAGACTGCCCTTTGTATCGCCGTTTAAGAACTTCTCAACAATAAGGTGTGTATCCTTGGGTGCACAATGTGAAAGAACTGAGATAACACCCTTTCCGCCTAATGAAAGAACGGGAAGGATTGCATTATCATCACCTGAGTAAATTGCAATGTTGTCACCGCAAAGCTGAGCAACTGAAGCAGTCCAGCCGATATTACCTGTAGCATCCTTGATTGCAACGATATTCTCATAGTTCTCGCAAAGAGTCTTAACAGTCTCAGGAAGAATATTAACACCTGTTCTTCCGGGGATATTGTAAAGAACTACAGGGATTTTGATAGAATCTGCAATAGCACCAAAATGCTTTACGAGACCCTTCTGTGTAGCCTTGTTATAGTAGGGAGAAACAACAAGAACGCCGTCAGCGCCTGCTGCCTCAGCCTGCTGTGAAAGCCAGATAGCTGTCTGTGTACAGTTTGAACCTGTTCCTGCAATAACGGGAACTCTCTTATTTACATAATCAACAACAAACTTAATGCAGTCAACATGCTCCTCATGTGTAAGTGTAGAAGCCTCACCTGTAGTTCCGCAAACAACGATAGCATCTGTACCATTGTTAATCTGGAAATCGATAAGCTCCTTAAAAGCCTCGTAGTTAACTGATAAATCCTCATTCATAGGTGTTACAATAGCAATAGCTGCTCCTGTAAAAAGTACTTTCTTACTCATTATAATATCCTCCTCTAAAATATCATTTTTTTGTAACTCTCAGAATATTTCATCTGTGAAATATTCTCTTTTTTAGCTTTCGAATCATTGTATGATTCGGAAGCTAAAAATAAAGCGCCGACAGAGTCGACGCTAAAGAATAATCAATTTATATTTCAGAACAAACCCTTGTCTGCCTGACTATCGATAATCTTTAGTAGCGCTCCATCATATGATGACAGTCCCGATGCTATTAACACAGGAACCAACCCACATTTATCAGTGTAATGTGAATTTCGGCATCTCATCCTTTCATTTCTCCTCATCTATGCCTGACATATCAGAGAAATTACTCTTAATCGATGCACCTCTACCAAACTATTCGTATAGTAGCACAACAACATTATGGTGTCAACGTTTTTGTTTAAAAAACTAAAACTTGTACATTTGTATGTCTATCACGGACATTAGCAGGCATTGTGTTCATGACAAACGCAAAGCCGACAATGCAAAAATGCATTTTATTTTGCAAAAGCCTCAAGTGCAACCTTCATCATATCATGGAATCCGGTCTGGCGTGCCTCTGCCGAAAGATGCTCATCACGGAAAAGATGATCCGATACGGTGAACATACAGAGTGCATTCTTACCGGCGCGGGCTGCATTCATATAAAATGCGGCAGCCTCCATCTCACATCCGAGAACACCCATCTTCTTCCACTTTGCATTGAATTCAGGGTCATCGGCGTAGAAAACATCAGTTGAAAGAACATTACCTACTACTGTCTTTACCCCAAGTTTCTCTGCTGTCTCAACAGCGGTTCTGAGAAGTCCGTAGCTGGCTGCAGGTGCATATGTTCCGGGAATTCCGAAGGTAGATACATAATTCGAATCAGTACTTGCCGCAATCGCCATAACCAGATCACCCAGCTGAATACTGTCCGCATAAGCTCCCATTGAACCGATTCGGATAATATTGTCTACATCATAAAAATTAAAAAGCTCGTAGCTGTAGATACCGACCGAAGGCATACCCATTCCGCCGCCCATTACAGAAATCTGCTTTCCGTTATAGGTTCCGGTGTAGCCCAGCATATTACGAATCTGATTGAAGCAAACAGGATTCTCAAGAAAGTTTTCAGCAATGTATTTTGCTCTCAAAGGATCTCCGGGCATAAGAACTGTCTTTGCGATTTCCCCTTTTTTTGCACTGTTATGAGGTGTAGGTGTCATAATGTTCCCTCCTGTATGATTTTATATGGATAATTATAGCACTTTAAGGGATTTTTGTCACTTGGTTTTTGACCTGTGCCAGGCTGTAATTACTTAAATACCTTCATAATTTTTTTCTTAAGATTTGTGATTTTTTTGCTCTTAGCCGATGTAATAATACCGCAATTTGAACCGATAGCATTTAAATGCGAATTTACCTCATCTGTCTTATAGAAATAATTCCAATATCTGGCGCCTGCATATGAAGCATTGTCACCCGCAATTGCACCGATTCGTCCACCTGTACTTGTTACATTTCCCTTATTCACACAGCCGCTGACGGTACCTGCTGTTGAACCGCCGGTGATACCTCCTGTGATATCGTAACCGCCTGATACATCGGCAAGATTCAGACACTTCTTAAGTGTTCCCGAAGGATACAGGTCAGCCGTTATACCTCCGCAGCCTCTTCCGCTTGCCTTAACAGTATTTAAGTTCATGCAATATTCCATACTGCTGTCACTTATACGTCCGACAACGCCGCCAATCTGATGGCTTCCCGATACCAGCACATTGCTGATACAATACTTGATTACAGTTTTGCCTGTTGCATGCCCAACAATACCGCCCGCGTATGTATCAACATTCTTAATCTTTCCGTCAACAGAAAGCTTTGTAATGGTAGCCCCCTTTGTCACACCGAAAAAGCCTGCATTATACTCTGTTGTGGTTATCTTCAGACCTGAAATATTGTGCCCCTGACCATAAAATTTTCCTGTAAAGGGTGCCTCGTCGGTTCCGATGGGCTTCCACTCTTTTCCGCCGCCAAGATTAATATCCTTGTCAAGATAATACTTACCGTTAAGATCCGCAGCTACACTCCGAAGATCATCGGCAGTCTTAATGTGGTAAGTTTTCGCCCAGGACTTTATTCCCGGAAAGGCAAGCATACATAATGCAAGCACAAAGACAAATGCAAATAGATTTTTAAAAATTTTTTTCATTTTCTTATCCTTCTTTTTGATAATATTCTGTATGATAATCAGGCATTTTTAATGCTCAATCACCGTATTTCAGTATACTCTCATCGATTTAAACCGTCAAGTAAGCGAATGCTTTATTCTCCCTGTAAAATTCATTATACTTGCGTAAAAAACGCCGATATGCTAATATAAATCCGTCGGTAACAAACTCAAATTATCTGCCTTACGGATAAATTTCAAGGCATAAATTATTATTAATCACTCTTATTTCGAGGTAAAATCATATGAAAGCATGTATAAAATGCGGTGCGCAGCTTGAAGACAAATTTATGTTCTGTAATATTTGCGGTACAAAACAGGATCCGGCTCCCCTGCCGCCCCAAAATAACCAGACTTCTCAGCAGCCTCAGTACAACCAGGCTCCTCAGTACAACCAGGCTCCTCAACAGCCCATGTATAACCAGATGCCCCAGCAGCCACAGTACAACCAGGCACCTCAGCAGCCCATGTACAACCAGGCTCCCCAGTACAGCCAGCCCGGGTATTATCAGGCTCCCGGCAAGGATTTTTCGGCAATAAAGGCTCGTTATCGTTGTGCAAACGGTCACGTATTCAACGGCACTCAGCAACAGTGTAGCTGCCCTACCTGCAACGCTCCGCTTCCCAAAGACGGATATATTCAGCTCTACCGTATGGGTAATTTCATGGGCTGCGCAGTGGGTATGGGTATTTATATCAATGATACCCCCTTCGGTCATATCGGAAATAAGGAAAGTCTCAGAATCAGCCTTCCCTTCGGCTCCTACAAGGTACATGTAACCCACACCACCACAAGAAGCTGTAACGATCCCATCGTTACTATCACACCTGAGAATCCGGTAGTATTCATCAAGGCACACTTCGCTGCCGCAGGCTTCAAGATCAGACTCGAACAGGCCGATCCCGCAAGCATGCCCAACGTATAAATTCCGAACAGCGAAACAATTCCGTTATATTAAAAAAAATCCGCTCCGGCAGTCATCAGGCTGTCGCAGCGGATTCTATTTTTCTCAGATAATCTCATTCAGCTGAACAAATCTGCCCTCATTTTTCTCGTTATAAAGCATTATCGGACGTTCATTCTTCATTTGAGGAGTTCTTGTTCTTCTCTCTTCACATATCATCGGCATAAAGCCCTTTCCTGACTTAATTACTCTTACATAATCTGCAATTGACTCAAGCGGCTTCTCAAAAAGCATACCGCAGGGTGAATTTTTAAGATTATTCACATCATGAAGATCGGTACCCGAAGTCATGATTATACCGTGCTTTTTACAATACTCGTATGTAAACACATCCTGGTAGGGAGGGTTCCCGAAATTACTTGCCTCCCATGCATCACACTGGAAAGGATGAAGATTTATCTTGTCAATATAGTACCTTTCACGGAAGGGATGCGCTCCGACCATAAGGCCTCCTGCCTCGGATATAATTCGGTGAAGCTCCGCATGGTCTGCATCACGAACCTCCGGATGCGCCTTCAGCCATGCCTTGTCCGGACCGTAAATAAGATACTCATCAGGTCTTCTGCAGGCCTCCCAGCCAAAGAAAACCTTGAGTCCGACCTTATCGCCCTCTTCCTTTGCCTCCTCATAGCCCTTGCAGAACTGCTCTACAAAATCCTCCCAGGGAAGCTTCCTGTCAATGGCGGTATTTCCCCAGAAAAAATGATCCGTAATAATTATTCCGTCATAACCCAGCTCCTTAAAGGTAGAAATATACTCCCTCGCAGGTGTCTTACCGCATGCACTCGACTGCGCCGTATGCATATGAACCTCATATTTATATTTGTATTTACTATCCATTTTGATCCCCCGTATGCCTGATTATTCACTGTTTCAGGCATAAAAACTGCTCTGTGCCAAAAACACAGTAATGATTATACACCCTGATTAATAATGTGTCGATAAAAATATTACAAAAAGGACAAATTCGTGTCTTAATTTTGTAACAATTATATTTTATTATGATTATGCTAAACGTGGATGCAAAATTACAATTACAGATTAATAGGAGACGTTTGATAATTGTAGAAAAAAAGAGCGCTCGCCGATCCTTAATGTTGTCGGAAGCGCTCTTATTCATTTTATTTTCAAATATATCTTTTTAACTATAATTCAATCACAAGTCCCGCTGTCAGCTTATATAATCTTTCGCCAAGCTGCTCCTCCAATATATTATACGCCCTGTCACCTGTACAATGGCCCGTATAAATCTTTTCAATTCCCAGCTGAGCCATCCTGCCGGCCAGATCCTCAATGTAGCCCTTGCTTTTTGTAAAAAGATGAAAACCGCCCAGAAGAGCCTTAATCGGTATTCCCGGGAACTGCTCACGCACCTCTTCTATAATGGTAGGGACACCAAGATGAGAGCAGGGACTAAATACCACCAGCTCCCTTTTTTCCTCCGTTCCCAGCAGAAAAATGATGCTCTGCTCATGCCTGAAGGTGTCTTTTTCATAACCCATCTGCCCCTTGACATACATCGATTTTGTTCCCGATACAGGCATTTTATAATGCGGAAGAACAAAGACACTTCCGCCGCATACTTCAGTAAGCTCAGAACAATAATTAATTCTGTCTTCAAACTCCGCAAGTATACCCTTATCGATTCCAATATATTTTTTTATTATAAAATGCTTTGAGTAACAGTTCTCCGTCGCTGCTCCCGAAAGATAAAAAGCAGCAGATTTATTTGCCTCAAAAAAGCTTCTCATTCCGCGCGCATGGTCATAATGTGCATGAGAAAGCATGGCAGCAGATACATTTCCGATATCAATGTTCAGCTTTTCAGCGTTCTTCAGAAAAAGTCCCGAGGCTCCGGCATCAACCAGAAAATTCCAGCCCTCATGCTCGATATAAAAACTCAGCCCCCACTCACTTCCGAGTCCTTCCATTGATGAATTTTCGCTAATTACAATACACTTCATAATTTAATCCAAATCTAATTTTCAAGCTTAGAATAGCCTGTACTTACATACGCCGTCTTTCCATCATTCAATAAAATCGGAATCCATTTACCTGTGGCCTCGGCGTCATCTGCCCTTCTGTATTTGGAGCCTGCCAAAACCGTGGCAACAATATCAAAATCCGTACCCGGTCCCGAACGAGCGTAGCATTCCTGTGTAATCTTTACCATTGTAAGCTTCTCACCGTTAATCAGTGAATCAGCAGCTTCTCCGATTATAATAAAATCATTAGATACATAGCCTGTAATGTCACCGCATACAATATAAGAAAACTGACTTCCCTGCTCAAGAACAATACCATGGTCTCCTGCCTTAAGCTCGCCTATCTTTTCAGAGCTTGCAGAAGCTTCCTTACGGACATTCATTGTAGTTGTAATATTGGTCACGAAATGAATTTCTTCAGTTTCTTTAAGAGCATCATCTGTTTTATCTGCATCCGGCTGTTCTACAGCTGTATCATCCGTATTTTCCTCATTATCAGAGCTATCCGACTCTGCCGAATTCATATCCTCTTCACCGGTGTTTTCCGTAGCCTCTGCACTATCATCTAAATCTTCTTTAGCCCCGTCAGTGTTCGTTACCGGGGAAAAATCCTCTATGCCGTCAGCCAAATCACTTGTATCATTTACTGCAGCAGAATCTGTACCGGCCGCTTCATCAGACTTAATTTCCTGATTATCAAAATTTTCTGATGTATCCTCAGGATTCGATTCTGCCGGATTTTCTACCGGTTCACTAACAGTTTCTGTGCTTTCAGTATCCTTCTTTTCAGTATCATTTTTTCCGCTATCCGAAACACTTAGAGCTCCACCGGCCGTATTATCCGCAAATTTCTCTCCGTCCGGATTTGCTGAATACTGAGCCTTATTAACCGCTTCATCGTTTCCGTCCGGAAGCTTTCCGCAAAAATACAAAACTCCCAGACATACGGCAGTCAACGCATAAATCCATATCACTATTCCAGCAAGCTTCTTCCTACTCATTTCAATCCCCGCAAAATATCCTAGTTAACACCCTCGCCCGCATCAAGCACAAGCGTACTGTCCTCGAAAGCCTTTCTTTCTGCCTTGGGCAGCTGAATATAAATACCCATGCCTCCGCCCGGTGTACTCTTTGCAAAAATCTCACCATAGTAGGCATTTACTATATCCTTCGCCTGGGTAAGTCCAAGACCGTTACCGCTTACACGGTTTGTTCCCTGGAAATTAATCTCAAAAATATGAGGAAGCTCATTTGAACCGATACCCATACCATCATCCTTCAAAATGATAAAAATATCGTCTCCTGTGTCAGAAAGGGTAATCTGAATATTACCTGCTCTGAGCATATACTTAATCGAATTATCAATAATATTCTTAAGCATTATCTTCATCAGGTCACGATTTGCCTTAAATGAAATCTGTTCAGAGGTGCTTAACAGGTTAATCCTTACATTTGCCTGCTCCGCATAACGACGCATATCATTGATTGTTTCTCTGGTCATTTCCACCAGGTCAATCGGGTATTCCGCCTGAAGATACTTATCATCGAATAATCTGTTTCTTGTTACAACAACCTGCTTTTCAACTGCCTTTGCAGTATTCTTTGCTGCCTCAAGCTTCTTCTCAAGCTCCTCCTTCTGAGCGGTCGTTTCAGCGACTATCGCACTGAGTGCAGACTTTGAAGCCTTAGCCTGTGCAAGGTCTCTTTTCAGCTCCTCAAGCTCCTTTGCCAGTTCCCTCTGTGAGGGACCTTCGGGATTAGCCGGCAGCTCCTTTTGAGAGCCTGACCTGCTGACAATTACAAACATCAGTGATAATGCTGCCTGCAATGCAAAGAGCTCAGCGGTTATAATCGGAGGGAAGTAAAAGACGCCAATAACAGCCGCTGCAAATGCAGCGACTGTTACAATAATTAATAACCATTCTTTACCTGTAATTTTATTCTTCATACCTAAAACATGCCTTTCCGCAAACCTGCGACAGCCGGGCTGCCCGCACAATTCATATTCCAAACGGTTTGCGTGTTATTTTTGCACATACATTATTTTCTTTAGAGACCGACCTGGTCCGCATAGGGCTCGAAATCAGCCTTTGTAAATACCTTACCTACCTTAACAAACTCATACTTTATTGCCTGCAGGTAATGTCTCATATAAACCTTGTCTCCGGGTGGCTCAGCCGCCGCAAGGAAGGCCGCATTAAGAATACAGTTCTTAATATTACCACCGGCAAACTCAAATTTTTCAGCAAGGAATCTGATATCCACATCATCTCCGAGAGGTGTGGTCTTCGGAATGGTTGTTCTCCAAAGCATCTCACGAGTATCGGGATTCGGGAACTGGAACTCTACGATATACTTCATACGACGGAAGAACGCGGGGTCAATATTGTGCTTGTAGTTTGTCGCAAGTACACATACACCGTCATATGCTTCCATTTCCTGAAGCAGGAGCGCCGTCTTATTATTATTTGATGACTGGTTTGAACCACCGTCATCGGAACGCTTTGCAAAGATTGTATCACATTCATCGAAGAAAAGAACTACGTTACATTTCTTAGCCTCACGGAAAATCATAGATAACGATTTTTCTGTTTCACCGACGTACTTATCTACTACCTTCGAAAGGTCTACTCTGTAAAGCTCAAGGTTCAGCTCATGCGCAAGAACCTGCGCCATCATTGATTTACCGGTACCGGGAGCACCGAAGAGCAGAACCGTAAGACCTCTGCCGTAAGGGTACTTTCTCATATAATTCCAGCCATCGTAAACCTGTTTTTTAAAGTTCATCTGATCAATCGCATGCTGAATGGTCTCACGCTGATCAGGGTTCATTACAATATCATCGAAGCCGAATACGGCCTTTACTCTTGTGGCCTTCTGTGAAAGCTCGGAACTCATCTGCTCATTGCAGCCCCTGAAAAGAGTGGCACGGGGAATTTCAGTCATCTTCTCCATTGCCGCAAAGCTCTTTGCACACTTTAAAGCATCACTGATTTTACCGGGTGTGAAAAGGAACTTTGTAGACATTTCAAAAAGGTCAACATCATCAGCCAGCTTATATTTCTGTGCAAAATAACGCCAGCAGGCCTCTCTCTGCTCAATATCAGGTGCGGGAAGCTCGATTTCCGTAATCTGTGACCTTGTAATCTCCTTAAAATTAAGCTTTTCCTTACTCAGGCAAAATACCGTAATCTCCTTTGCGGTAAGCTTCGCAAAGGCAAGATCCATAAAGCCGTAGAACTTTTCCTTTTCCTCCTCACGAACGGTAAGCTCCTCGAGAACACAGCAGGCACCTGTCAGAATACATTCTCTTGTAATCGCCCATATTGCCTTATCTACGAATGAGAAATCGTATGAGAAAAGCTTTTTACAGTTAATCGAAATTGCCTGCAGATTGCGCTTTTTACAGAAATTCTTAATAAAGAACTTACGTCCGCTGCCCTCATCACCATAATAAGCAAAGAGTCTTACGCCCTCCTCATAGGAAATCTCCATAGCCTCGAGCTGGGTGGTATTCGCCATTATTGGATCAAGAACTTCCTTTTCATCGGTAAGCATCTTGAAAAATCTGATGTAGTTATCATCCAGCTTGAACGGGTGACGTCCAAAAAGGAAGTCGATAATTCTTTTATCGGGAGAAACAGATGTCGAAAACGGCATGCTTGAAATCACACGAAGGTCAAGCACCGGCTGAAGCTGTTCAAGGCAGACCGACATATCACCGTATGCACCGGTAATAGAGAAATTCTTACCGTAATAAAGCTTAGCCGCAGACTCAATTGTGGGTGATGAAAGATTTCCGTTCTCATTAATTACCTGGAATACACCCGCATAATCCGTCTGTGTGGATGAAAGCACCGCACAGGCAAGACAAAAAACGGTAAAGGGTTCATACTCAAGCTTTTTACAGATTGAATAGAACTGAAGCGGTATTCCCCGCTCTACCGTTGCATCTGCTCTCTTTATAATATTGTTAACCATATCCGCAATTGTGAGTTCCTCGGACGAAGCAGTCTCAGACGTGCTTTCATCATCCGATGAATCATCATCGCCCATACTGAAGCAACCCAAAAGATCCAGCAAATCCGAATCAAGCTCTGCCGTACCTTCATCATCGCCGGTCTCAGTATCCCCGTTGCTTTCACTAACATCCGCGCGCTCAAATTGCAGAAGCCTCTCATGACATATATCATGAGCAACCTCCAGGTCCGGATATAAAACATTCTTATATCCGCCCTGCTCTGATGCGAAAACCAGCTTCATCTGCGCAAGGTATCTGTCGAGTGAGGTATTTACCGTAGCAAAGATAAATTCCATAAACTCGTCATAGCTTGCAAAGGGCCGGTCATCTCCCACCTTTGAAAATCGGTCCATACCATTTCCCCATATTTCAGCTAATTATTCAATAGAAAGAATTGAATCAAATTTGGTTACCGCAAGAACCTCTCTTACAACGTCTGTAAGATTGATAAGCTTCATAGAGCCTCTCTTTGAAGCTGCTGTCTTCTGTCCGATAAGAAGTGCACGAAGTCCTGCAGATGAAATATATTCACACTTTTTAAAATCAAGTATAACGTTATTTACCTTCTGGAAAGAGGTAAGAATTTCCTGCTGAAGCTGAGGGCTGGTATTTGTATCAACACGGCCGTCAATGGAAATTGTAATCACATCATTTGCTCTTGTACTTGTTACTGTCATTTCTTTACCCCCTGAATTGTCTGTATTTGAATCAAAAAAATACTAATTCTATTCATCTAATAATATCATATCATCCGAGCTCTGTCTACTGTCTAACGAAGCACTCGTATATTCCTGAACACAGGCGTTCATATCAAGATATGAGTGTCTGTCTACCTCACCGCTGCCGTCCAGGAACCTGATCATAAGTCTGCATCTTACCGGCTTAAACTGATTAAGCAAAAATACCAGCTGCGACTTCTGATTTTCAGGCACATATGTCTTTATCAGCATCGTTACATCATACGGAAGCTCACCGTAAAGCGCATCATAAGTGTTTTTATCGCTTATCTGAGAATACTCTCTGAACACATTCTTTTCCAGAACTATGGCCTTTTCACCAAGAACTATCTCTGTCAGACGCTCAAACGCTGCCTTAGTGCCCTTCATTTTATTAAGATAATAGGCCTCCTTCACAAGAAGTCTGAGCCTGTCCTCCTCCAGGAAATCACCGCTTACATCGATTCCCATCCAGCCTGCCAGATGCGGCAAAAAGGCTCTCGGAGCCTTGTCAACGTCAAATAAATCGTCGATATGCATGATTTTTTCCTGAAAATCAATAGACATTGACGAAAAAACAGCCAGATATCTTCTGAAAAAGTCATTGTCCGAATAAAGCTCAGGCATCGTATCCATAATCATATCATCACTTGTGGAAACCTTAATTCCGTCAATTTGGGCCTTTCCCCTGCCTATGATATCGAATACCAGATACAAATATCTGCCCCTGAGATTAAAAAGCAGCATATCCGAACTGTTAACCTTTTTCTCGGCGTCGACATTTTCCATGATTCGCTTCTTTTCGGCAATATCCGTCTTCTCATCGAAAAGTCTTTCCTCGATATAACGCTCATCAAGCGCAACCGCATAAACCGTAAGGACCATTTCCTCGCCAAGCTTCAAATTAAACTTCAGACGTCCCCACTCTGCATCTGCAGCTCCGCCATCGATTGCATTACATATAAATACATGACGAAAGCCCTCTTCATCCGTAACAAGCGAGTCATTTTCGGCAATATTGAAGCCTGAAAGAAAAGACCTCTTAAAACGGTTTTCTTTTATTTTATAAACATGTAATTCTCTTACCATAATCTGTCTCCCAATCCCGAAGGACTCAGCCGCCCATCGGTTTTTGTCGGATTATTCCAGTGTATTCAGCTCAATTCTGATTTCACCGGGTACAAGCAGAACATTATTTTTAGGCTGGATATCAAGACCCAGCTTTGGTGCAAGAACACCGTTCTGCGAGGTACATGAAAGATTATAAATCAGCTCAACACAATCAAGCGCCTCTATCTTATGAAAGAGCTCGTCAAAGCTCAGCAGGTCACCAAAATTCCTGTCCGAATTAATATAGTCAAGATGCTCGCGGACGGTTCTTTCAACAGCCTCTCTGCTGCCCTCAAAATGGGGCTTCACAAAAATAGTTCCCGAACAGATTACCTCAACATATACCGGCTGTACCAGCTGTATTTTAGTAGCCAGAAGACGCCTGCTTTCAAGCCTCTTTGTAATCAGTTCCCGATAAATGGGGCTCATAACCGTTCTTTCCTCAACACCGTAGGGCTTAACCGCAATCTGAACCTCATTTTTTGAATTATCCATAACTGCTTTAACCTTATGAATGCAAAGTCCCGGTGTGCTTTTTACGATTCTTTCATAATCACCGGCCTCAACAGCGGTAAAATGCTCGTTAATGCTCTTAATAAAATTTCTTTTAATATCCGCCAGCTGGTCCTTGTATCTTCCGCCTGCTCCGGGTGCGGGATTACTGAAGCTTACAGGACTGTCATATCCTACCGGAACAAAGCCTGCACCTGCCCTGATATTTCCCGAGCTGCCCGCGGTGGTTGCACATGCACACATATAAATCGTTGCACCGATGTAATCACCCGCATCAAGTATTTTTATCTGATTATCTTCTTCAACAATCACATAATTAAGATCAAATTCTTCTTCGCTTCCCGGCTTGATAAAGCTGTATATCTTTTCACCGTCGGCTCCCTCGGTTTCAGCAACGAGAGAAAAGCTTTCAGTGATGATATTGTCTGCGGGAATATTAAAACGCTGATTCTCGTAGCCGTAAACAGTTCCGAGTCTGTACTGTGACATAATCTCCTCATTGTAAGCTACGAGCTTAACCGCATTAACATAATTACCCGGACCGTAACCGTATTTTTCTTTGTCAAATGAAATCTCAAAGTTACCGAAGCCGAGTCTGTTCACCCTGTAATACCTTCCGCGGAGATTTTCATCCGCCAGATGTGAATATTTATGATAATGTCCGTCATCCTCCCTGCAGAACATCATCCAGTAGCCCGCCTCCAGAATATCACTGTAGACCTCTATCGAATTACTGTAAGGGAAGGTGTAGCAGATAGACTGTGTATTTCTCTGCCAAACCTCGAAAAGAAAGCCTGAAATACCGATAAGCCTGGGCGGAATATCATAGTTCGCCTTCTTAAGCACCGCACGAATGCAATATCCCTTCTGAGGAAGCTCCGTATACTCCGCAGCAGCGTTGCTCGGAAGCTTAAAACGAAGCTCACCGGACCTTATCATTCCTTCGGTATAATCCTTTGTTCTTATATCCACGAAGCCCTTCTTTGTAAAAAGCTGCCACTGAAGCTCCGCAAAGGGCTGTGAATCCTCTATCTCATTTCGCTTAAAAAGCTCCTCCAGTGTAAGATAGAATATTAAATCCTCACCCGGTTCCGCCATTCCGTTGCAGATAATATAAAACTCCATCTGTGACTGAGGCTTCGTTCCGAATACCGCTGCCTTTAAGGGCATATCGGGATCGAGTACATAGGAATAGTCCGTAACGTTTCTGTCATTTACACTGTAAATACCTATAATTTTATTGGATGTAATATGATTTTCGCGATTTGTTTCAAAAATCATATTGCCTACGCTGAACTTCTGCCCCGAAGGAATAGTCATGCCCGGGCCCTCATAATCAGCCTGAAGTAAAACCCTCGCACAGCGGCTGCCCAAACGCTTACAGCCTGCCAGCTCATACATTTTTTCCTGAACAGATGCAGGCATACGGTCAATAAAGGACTGCTGTATTCCCGCAACGTAAGACATACTTTCAAGGACTGTTACCGCAGGATCGGAAGGGTTAAAATTCGTCCATTCCTTTGAATAAAGCGGTATCTGCATTCTTGCGTCAGTAAGCAGGTCATCCATTGTTTTTGCTTTAAGCAAATCATTACTTAACATTAAATAACCTCCCCGGTTCTTGAAATGTGTACCTTATGAGTTCCGTTTGAAACTACCATGAAAGGTGTGGCCTTAACCATATCAAGGTCTACCTCATGGAAGCCTTCACTGTCAGAATATCTGGCAGTTACCACAATCTGTCTGATGATTGCCTTGCTCTTCAATGCATTAAGTCGTATTAATATCTGTGTTTTTCCGGGCAGCTCGCCAATCGGCCAGCCCTTATGCTTTTCATAGCTTATGGGGTCGAGATATTCATTAAGGGTCGAGCTTACAAGGTTCTGTACCTCGAAGCTGTCCTCAATATTCACAATCTGCGCCCATACATCTACGCTAAGCTCTACAAATACCGGCTCCTCAATCTGAAGCTCCTCAGGAACAATTGTCATCTCACAGTGCTCGAGAAGGTGTCTTCTGAGCTCCGTCTGCATCTGATAGAAGGATGTGGGACCGTTCTTATAATCAGACATAAGAAGCACGACATATACCATATCGGGGCATCTTACGCCAAATCTGTCCACACCGATAACGATTGCGGCTTTATTAATATTTTCCGAATAATTTGTGATTTCGTTAAGGTAATCACGCTCGGTAACAAAACGTCCTCCCGAGCTGATAAGGTCCGCACCTCTGGCAAGTGCACGGCTGCGGGTTTCCATACTGCTGCCGCCGTATGCGGGGTCCGGATTGCTGATTTCGCCCACATACAGAAGATTTCTGTCAGACATGTTAATTGCTCCCGCGGGAACATTTCCCTTACTGCCGTCACAGGTTCTGCACTTAACGATAAAGCCTGTATCAGAGGTATTCTGCGGAATTCTCACATTTATACCGTCACCGAAAATCAGCAGGTTATTTGTTCGGTCCAGAACATAATGCCTGTCTGAAGCATTTGAATTATTAAAATTATCCTTTTCCGTCCATTTTACGAAAAATTCGCTTATATTTCCAAGATAATTATAATTTGCCTGACATTCGTCGGGTCTTTCCCTGAGCATCTGCTTCATGGCATCGATTGAAAGCTCATTTCTCTCATTTACCCAGACCTCCGCATCATAAATATCGCTGTGCGGCAGTGTAAATACCATATCGCTCTTTACCTCATCAATGTAAAAATGAGTGGGCTCATGAGTGCAGATATTTGTTGCCTCGATTCCGTTTGTCTGAATATCGATAATACGGATGCTGTCACGCATATCGGGCTCACCCTCCTGGACCACCTTTATCCAGCAGAGATTCATTCCTTCAAGCTCCGTCTTCACCATATCCTCGGGCGGCAGGAAAAGCATTACTCCCGTCTTACTGAAATTCCGGGTATAATCAACCATCGCCATTTCCTTAAAGCCTTTTGACGAGGAATAATAGAAATGAAGCTTCTTGTCCTTATTTCGTTTTATACTGTCAAGCTTCCACCAGAGCGAGACAGGTCCGTTTTCGAAGCATCTGTCAAAGCCCAGATAAAGAGCCGTATCACTGTAATTTATCTTTTCAAAGCCTACAAAGCTTTTACCTGCAATAATGTCCGCAGTAATATCCGCATTTGAGGTTCCGAAGAACTTCTTACCGTATTCGGGCAGCTCATAATGGCCCTCATAGGTATAACGAATCTGCATGTCACTGATAACGGGACACATATGAATACAGGGCTGAAGGTAGCAGTTATCTGAACGTCTGAGCTGAATTTTAAGACAGCGTCCGTTGTATGCGCCCACGGAAGCAGGCTCCCAGTCACTGGGACAAATAAAAGAAAGCTCAATACTGCCGGCTGCCGCCTCGGCAAAAATCTTTGTATATTCCTGCTGGGCCTTAAGTCTCTTCCAGCCTGTCCCGTTATAATATTCTATTGA
This sequence comes from Lachnospiraceae bacterium, assembly GCA_024403355.1. Taxonomy (GTDB): domain Bacteria; phylum Bacillota; class Clostridia; order Lachnospirales; family Lachnospiraceae; genus RUG11977. The sequence goes on along the minus strand of JAKSRW010000023.1, from coordinate 8,533 downwards.
AATCTCCTGGGGAAAGGCATACGCAATCTTGGATTCAACCTTTACTCGCTCTTTTCTCTTGATTATCTTAAGCTCTTCCTCCTCAGTGGTCTGAACATATCCCAGATAATGCTCATCATAAGCCACGTTAAAGCTTAAGGATATTTTCGAGCCCTTCTGTCCAAAATAAGAATCCATACCGATGTAGCATTCTTCATAATTGCTTAAGGTGTCACCGAATAATGAAAAACGCTCAACCTCGTAATCCTCCGAGCCCGAACCTGCAAAATCAGGTCTTCTCTCCCCACCGCTTGAGGAAAACTGTATCGAATCAAAGGAGCGGTTTTCAAGCTGAGGCTTAACCGCTTCGATTGCAAGCATGCTTACCTGATGTCCGTCTACTTCGACCTTTTTATTTTCTTCCTTCTTTCTGATAAGAAAATTCTCATCATCAAGCGCTCTTACACTGTCTACAGGCACAAAACCGTTGTCTGTATAATAGAGGATTCTGTATTCACCATCCTCCAGTCTTTTTCTGAAATCAGGATTTCCCTTAATTCTGCAGAGAATATTTTCACCCTCTACATCAAATATTCTGCTGTGATAAAGAATTATAGCCTGTCTGGCCACATTTCCTTCGGAAAAATCATAAAGTGTAAACGGCATAAAGCTGTCCGTTGAAAGCGCTTCATTATCCGAATTTTCGCTTACAAGAGCTTTTCCGTTATAATCGGTCATTTTGTAATCACCGAATTCATGAATGATTTTTCCTTCTTTTGAATTCGTCTGAAATACCGATTTAAGCTTAGCAGAAGTCAGATACACAGGAAATGAAGTCTCAAATACACAGCTGTTTTCCCCGTTATCGGCCAAAAGACGTGTTCTTTTTTCCACATATACATCCGGAACATTATCTCCTGTGAGCTTAAAAAGGCAGATTGCACTTGCAGGATGCGCCTTATGAAGGGAAATATCCAGAAGATTAACAAATTCGGTATGGTATCTGTCGATAACCTGGTTAAATCTGTTTATATTTCCGTAGAGCTGATCAGCAAAAAGAAGCGCAAGAACAGAACCGATATCAGGATTCTCCGGGTCAAACTTCCATTCCGGAGCATAGCTGTGTGCCAGTTCTGAAAGCTCTGCAATCAGATCCTCTTTTTTTCTGTTGTCTATACTATACTTCCTGGGGTTCTGCATACTCATCCTCTTCCTCTTCTTCAACAGTTGTATCCAGATAGAACGGGAATACAAGGTTGTCTCTTACGTTAGTCTGAATAACGGTATATGAAATATTAACGATAAGACAATTTTTCTTAACGTCAGGACTGATATCCACATTTAGATTTGTTACTCTGGGCTCTGCCGCAGCGATATCCGCAGCAAGATTTCTGCCCATAATACTCAGCAGGGTCGCATCCGTATCCATAAATGTGAAGGACATCAGTGATGCACCAAAGGCCGGTCTGGGCCTGCGCTCCGTTTTCTGTGTCATAAGGATAATGTAAATGGATTCCTTGACAGAGGTCTCTCCCGAGGCAACCACAAATCTTCCCGTTGCCGGGTCCACCTGCGGAGGGAACTTCATTCCCGCTCCTAAAATAGCACTGTTTTCAGCCATAATAATCTATCCTTCCCTGAATAGTGCAGATAAACCGCACTCTCTTCCATACATACTTTTTATCCGATCTGAATCGGTGTTCCCGCAATCTTGCAGGAAGCATTGCTTGACAGCTGAACCGATGAGGTTCCCGAGAAATTTGCATTTGCACCCTCGAGCTTAAGATTTCCTCCTGCCTTTAATTCAATCATACTGTCTGCATCAACCTTGAAATTCTTACATTTCAGGCTGACGTTTCCGCTGCTTCCGTTAATGGTAAGCTCAACATCATTTACCTTAACGGTCATTTTCTTTTCGCAGTCTATATTAATATTGCCTTTTTCCGCATCGATAATAATCTGGTTTTTACCTTCCTTATCCTTTATCGACATCTGCATTTTTTCATTGTTAAGACTTACCGACAGCTTTTCCTTTGAGGTCATAATTGTGAGCTTATCCTTCTCCCCATCCTCATCCTGGGCATTATCCTCAAATAAAATAGTGTTGCCGTGAGTGGTAACAATCTTTTTAAACTGGTTATTTTCATCGGCGGATTTCGTAAGGAAACGGTCTTTTTCCTTCGGAATACAGCCGATAATATAGGGCTTTTCAATATTTCCGTTTTCAAAAACAAGTAACACCTGGTCGCCTACCTCAGGCAGGAAGTAATGTCCCCAGTTTTTTCCCGATGAAGGCATCGCCACGCGTGCCCACTGAAGCTCATTTGCATCCTTATCCCTGACGGGAATGGTAACACATACTCTGCCCTTCATACTCTCATCATAGTTCTTTGCCACAATGCCTGTAAGAACACCGAATATACGATTGTCACCCGTCTCTGTCTTTGTTACCTGCTTTTCGGTTATTTCACCGATGATGTCATATAAACCCACTTGTACTCACCCTCGTTTTATATCAAATCATATAGTATGAAAATTCAAACTTATTTCTTAATTATTCTAAAGCTTCGCCTAATGCCAAACGCCCGGCGATTTTTTAATTATTTAGAATAATCCGCCCATTCCGCCGATAGCACCCGCCATCGAATCCGAAAGGGATGCGGCTTTTCCGTAAAAGGTAGTAGAAAAACCTTTTCCGCTTCCATCCAGTCTGTGCTTCACGGTTGTCAGATAAAATCTGTTGCTTACAGCCGTTCCCACACCTGACAGGTCGATAAAATATCCCGGCATTAAATCCGGAAGACCCATTGTTGTGCACTCAATAGTTCCGAATCTGTAGGAAATCATCTCCATAAGTGAGGCTGCCCTGTTCTTGGCGTCTGTATCCGATTGGATTGTAGTATCAATATAGACCTTTTCGCTGCTTTTAATAAGAGCCTTGGCCTTATTGCCGAGCGATAATTTATTATTTGCCTTTTCCGTCGCCGAAATGACTTTTCCGTCGGCAGTATTCATTCCTCGCGCTTCCACAGAGCCGACGATTCCGCTGATATCGTATTCAACATTCAGGGAGCGGATGATTTTTGAATCGGGAGCCAGGTCAATAAGCACATCCTTTGTATCCTTGGCCCTTCTGAAAACAATCTTTCCGAGATGAACGAAGAAATCATAATTGAACTTCTTGGCTGCCTTTACGACAAACTCATAATCACTTTCCCCGACAATTTCAATGGTTTTATCAGATGCCTTCCTGCTGCCGGAAGATGCCGGGGCCGGACTCTTATCAGGCGTATCCGAAAGAATCTTTCCTGTGATGATTCCACTGTTTTCCATGGTGGAATATAAAGGCTCGTCAAATATTTCCCTGACCGCATCTCCGTAATTATCGGCCTTAAGCTGCCTCGAGTGGTTGTTTGCCATCATTATTCCCTTGGCATCCATAGCGGTTATCTCAACGCCCGGGGTGGCCGTTTCGCCGTCATAGGTGAAATTGATTTTTGAAACAAAGCCGTTAAATACATATATTGCAGAATTTGCATAGCCGACACCAAGCTTAATTGCAGAGCCGAGCATAATCACCTTTTTTAAATCCTCAACCTTAAATTTCGAATTGTTTACATCAAAGGCATTGTAAATAACAAAGCTGGCAATTGACGCCTCGTAGCCTGCGCTGAGTTCAATTTCGATATCTGAAATTGACAGTCCCAGCTTGTTTTTGTCAAAATTCTTTCCGTCTATCTCAAGCAGGGCCTTCGGACGTACAAAATTTCCATATTTTTCTCTTAACTTGTCTACATCAAAAAATGCCATCCTAAGCCATCCTTATCACAAATTGATTAAATTCTGTATAAACGATAATGTGTTATCCGAGTCATTTGTTGACACATTGTCAAGTCCATCGGTTTCACCGAATACCTTGTCAATCTTATTATCCCAAATCTTATTAAATGCAGTATTAATAGGATTAACCGAACCGTCGGCGTTATTCTCGAAATGATGCTGCTGAATGGTCAGCGTAACCGTCGCTCTTACAGGATCTGCCTCGGGATTGAACATAGTATACTGGGCATTTATATTTGTTACTTCACCCATAAAGCTCATATTTGCCCAATCAAACTCTACAATTCGCGTTTTATCGTTAAGTATAAGGCTTACAAGTGCCTCAACTTCATTTTTTACGGTAAACTTTTTTGCCATGGTGGTTAAGTCAGCCGCAACCCTCTGTACGGAAAGATTAGTGAAACGGCTGTACTGAAAGGCATTATCCGTAGCCATGGAATCAAATACCAGAGTAACCGTCAGCTCAGTATTTGCCGGAAGTGTCATCTGACTGACCTGATTCATACCTGCACCGCCCATATTAGGGTTCTGAAAGGTTCCGGCAAAGGTCTGAATACTGATGGACGCCGGATTATACTGTACAATAAGCTTCCCCTTAAAGGCACTGTTTAGTGTAGTTACAGGATTCTGTGCAATCAGACCGGCGCCTGCTGCCGGATCATAGTTAACGTAAAGAATAGCCTTTGAGGTATAGCCTATGGCATCCTTTGCACCTTCTTTTATTTTACTTCCCGCATAATTGGCTGCGCTGCTTAATAAACCTGCCATAAATCACCTCATATCAGCCTAAATTCAATAAATTCTGAACAAATTGTGATGCCGCTCTGCTGTCCATAACAGAGCTCCCTGCATCATTCTGTCCATTAAAGGCTTTCTCATATGCATTATGCCAATAATCGTTTCCACCCGTTACCATTCGCGTTGTGTAATCCTGAAGCTGAATGCCTAAGTTCACTGCAGCACGCATCGGTCTTCCTTCCGTGGAAAACATACTGTACTCAGCAGTAACCTTATTGGCCACTCCCTGATAGCAGAGCTCGCCCCAGTTAAAGGCTATGTAACGTGTGTATTCATTTCTGATAGCTCCTGTAAGTGCCTCAACCTGCTCCTGAACTCCGACATGGTTCTTTTTAATCTTCTCTACAGCAAGCTTTGAGACTTTATCCACGTAGTTCTGTGCTGACAGATTAAGAGTGGGATTCATGAAGGCTTCGTTATAGTTATAGTCATCAAATATAAGCTTAACATCAAACTGAATGGTTGTGTTAAGTGCAGAAATATCAATACCCTGGCCTTTGTCACCGCCAAACTGCTGCTTTGGGTAATTACCACCACCCATAGCCTGAATATTAATAGATGCCGGATTAAACTTTACAATAAATCTCTTTTTGGCAATTCTGTCACCGTATTCGCCTCTCGCTGACGTAAGCTTTGAGGCAAAAAACTCCTTTTCACTTCCAAAAACATTACCGGCAGCATCCGCCCTTCCGATTTCCGCAGGAACAAATTCCTCCCCTGCAGGCATTCCTCCTGCCGGAGGTGTGGACATTCTCGGCTCCATACCCTGCCAGCGAAGAGAGCTTTCATCATGTACCTGCTTGGCAAGCTCACGTTCATCAAAGATTTCTATTATTGCCTTGGTTACTGCACCGCCTGCTGCCGCAAACTGATTTTTTATGAAACCCATTTAAACGCACCTGCCTTTCTCTCTTATTTTATGCTGTTAAAAGCCACGTCTCTTGCGCTCGTTGGTAAGTCTTTTTTCTATCTGATTGTATACCTTATCCGAAATATCACCTATCTGTGTCCTGATATTTCTTGATACTATCTCCTCAATGTTTCTTAACTCGGTATTTGTTACCTGCTTAACCTGACTAGTTACATTGTTTTCAATAACACGGTTTTCCTGTTTATTTTTATGTTCAACCGTCTGTTCAACCACGGTATCGCTTGTCTTCTTCTGAATCATGTTCAGGAGTTCCTCATCGATTTCATGATTCTCCTCCTTATGAACAAAAGAAATGCTGCTATGCGTCCCGCTTGTGTATCTTACAACAGGTCTTTCAACCTCACGGTTCACCCTGTCACGGATGATTTCCTCTACGTGCTTTGTACTGAGACTTTGAACGCTTTCAGGCTCCTCCTGCCTGTCTGCTCTGTAAATCATTTCCGGTGCTTCATCTGCCCCGGTATTCTGCAGTCTGCTTCCTCTTAGCTGCTCCGTTCGCCTTTCAATTCTGTCAGAGCTAATAATTCTTTCGGTAACCGATTCACTAAGCTCTCTTTGAACGGTTTCAGTCAGGACTCCGTCAGCTGTAACCGTCTGATGAATAAGCTCCGTAACCGTTGGCTCCGTAATTTTATTGAATACTTCGTTTATGCTTCTTTCGTTGTTTGTTTTAATAATATTTGAAACAAGCGTGCGAACATTCTCATTATGAATATATTCGTTATTAATATAATTTCGAACTGATGTCGACAACTCCCCGGCTGCTACCTCAGGCTCCTCCTGAATAATCTCCGTTTCAGGCTGTAATATATAATCGGTCTGTGCCTGCTGCCATTCCTGCCTGTCCTGTCTTACGGCTGCGTCTGCATGCGCCAGAGTTATCTGCTCTGCACGCTCGACTTCCGAAAGCATCCGATAGCCCTCATCCTCCTTTGAAGCTCCTTCACCGTTTCCTCTGGCTTCCATAAAGCGGCTGATAATTTCCTTGGCCTGACTCTGTCCGGGAAGGTTAAGTACCTCATTATAAACGGCACGGACATCCTCTGACATATTCTCGTAAAGAGCATTTGTAATATTCTGTTCAATCTGCTCAGTTTTGCTGAGGGTACGTTCCTCCATCATCTCACGGATGATTTCCTCAGGATTCTCGAGCGCACGGATCATGTTCTCACGGGCCTTTTGGCGGTCTATGCTGACATTCTTAATTCGCGGCTGCTTCTCGGTAATATCCTGAATTTTACGGAAGTTTTCGGTATTTTTCTCACTTATCAAACGAAGCTGTTCTTCAATACGAAGCTGCTGCTCCTCTGCACTGAGCGCTCCTTCTTCCTCTGCTTCTCCTGCCTCGAGATAACTGATATCCGCACTGTTATCAACAGTCTGCGATAAATAATTGCTTATCTGACTCTGATTCTCTGCGGGATAAAAACTACGTGAATTAATATAGCTTCTGTTGTCAGCTTCATTCTTCTGCATTATTGAGCTGATGCCCGAAAACTGCCTGCTGATTTCTGTCAACGCATTTATTTCACTGATATTCTGCTCGCTGTGTTCCTCTATTGTCTGTTTATAGCTTTCAGACCTGTACACACCATCCCTGTGGTAGCTGTCATAGCGCTTAATGGTATTGCCGGCGCTCTCATAAAAGGATGTCACCAGTGAATACCAGTTGTGGGCGTTATTTTCTATTTCTTCACTTTTCAGTGAATATGCCTGGTCTACAAGATTTAACAAAATAGCGGGAGTAAGCTTTTCGCTCTGCTCTTTTGCCTGTTCGCTCTCTTCATCTGCCAGCTCATAAAAGTTGGCATGATAAAAGCTTACGGGTGATTTTTCATTCAGTACGGTATTCTTTATCTGCTGCAGGGCTATGCTTTTTCCTACCATAGTCTGCTCCGAAACGCTCATCTGATTATGGTTTATGAAATTTTCCCTGTAGGACTCGGCTCTTGTGAAATTACTTATTTCATTGTAAATTTTTGCGGTATCCAGTCTGTTATATATTTCCCGGTGAAGATGATTCTGCTCATTAACCGTTTCCCTTTGCTCCCCTGCACTGACCTCTCTGCCCCTTCTTTCACGTTCTTCCTCAAAGAGCTGTGTAAGAAGAGTCCTGTTATTTTCATAGAGTCTGGTCAGCTTATTGACCTGGCGGGTCTCATTCTGAAGGATTGAAACCTGCTTCATAAAGGAATTAACATCGGTTATACCGATTTTCCTGAGTACGTTACTGATGTATACCGAATCCTGATAGCTGAAGTTCTGCGTATTGGAAAGCATGATACGGTTTACCAGATTATTAATTACATCAAGTCTGAATTCCTGACGTGTCTGACTGGTGATTTCATTTAATACACTGGTACTGCTGCCCTCCGCAAAATAAATGTCGGGGGTAGAGGTTGTAAGGTAAAGAAGCTCTTCTCTGCGAATGCTGTCATTCATCAGGGAATAATTACCTATTATTTTTTCATTCATATCCTGATGGATGGTCGAAAGCCTCTTCTGTGTACGAAGGCTTATCGGTGGCTTGATTGTAAGCATCCGCGTACTCCTTTACTTTATACTAGAGGTCCTTTACCTCAAAGCTTGTTTTTGCACTCTGTGTGCCCTTGCCCTTTGAACTGTTTCCGTCAAATTTCCAAAGGCGCTTGCCTTCTGCCGCTACCGGCCTCGAAGGGTCCTGAGCAAAATGTGTCTTTCCGTTGCCGTTTTTATTCTTATCGGAAGTCATCTGCCACATATCGCTGTTGATTTTGCCCTTTTCCGGCTTTCCGACAACTGTACCGTATTTTGAATTGCTCTCACGGTCTCCTACCATTCGACGGTTGGCATCAGCATTCTTTATGCTCCACATTTTTACGTTTTTCTTTCCTGCCTCCGGCTTTCCGATTGCGTATGTGGAATTGCTCTCACGGTCTCCTACCATTCTGCGGTTGGCATCAGCATTCTTTATGCTCCACATTTTTACGTTTTTCTTTCCTGCCT
>JAKSRW010000022.1 GCA_024403355.1 Lachnospiraceae bacterium | reverse complement strand
ACTCGTGACCGCTTCGCTTGTCACTCGTTATAAAATCGCTGCTACCGCAGCTTATATATTTTTCACTCTATGCCCTCAGGCAGAACTCCTTGCAGTCGACAACCCTTGTAGCAAAGTCCTGATAGAAGTCCGTTTCATGGCAGATCATTAAAATACTGCCCTTATACTCTTTCAATGCTCTTGCGAGCTCAGTCTTTGCATCAACATCAAGATGGTTTGTCGGCTCATCGAGAAGCAGTACATTTGTCTCTCTGTTCATAAGCTTGCATAAGCGCACCTTGGCCTGCTCGCCACCGCTGAGTACACGAACCTGACTTTCAATGTGGTTTGTTGTAAGGCCGCATTTTGCAAGTGCAGAACGCACCTCATACTGGGTAAATCCGGGAAATTCCTTCCATACCTCTTCGATACAGGTATTGGTATTTCCCTCCGGCATTTCCTGTTCAAAGTAACCGATTTCCAGATAATCACCCTGTTCAACATTGCCCGAAATAGCCGGAATCAGGCCCAGAATACTCTTAAGCAGAGTCGTCTTTCCTATACCGTTCGAGCCCTTTAATACCAGCTTCTCGCCTCGCTCCATTGAAAAATTAAGTGCTGTGGTAAGTGGCTCCTCATAACCGATTATAAGGTCCTTCAGTTCAAAAATAAGCTTACCGGAAGTACGTGCATTCTTGAAATTAAACTCGGGCTTTGGCTTCTCCCTGTCGAGCTCAATAACCTCCATCCTGTCAAGCTTCTTCTGTCTGGACATCGCCATATTTCTGGTGGAAACACGCGCCTTGTTTCTGGCAACAAAATCCTTAAGCTCCGCAATCTCCTGCTGCTGACGGTTATAGGCCGCCTCGAGCTGGCCCTTTTTAACCGCATAAACCTCCTGAAAATGGTCGTAATCGCCAACATATCTTTCCAGATGACAGTTTTCCACATGGTAAATCAGATTAATTACCGAATTCAGGAAGGGAATATCATGGGAAATAAGTACGAAGGCATTCTCGTACTCCTGAAGATACCTTTTAAGCCATGCAATATGCTCCTCATCAAGGTAGTTTGTAGGCTCGTCAAGAAGCAGAATATCAGGCTTTTCAAGCAAAAGCTTTCCAAGCAAAACCTTTGTACGCTGTCCGCCCGAAAGCTCTGAAACATCCTTCTCCAGACCGATTTCATCAAGTCCGAGAGCATGTCCCACTTCCTCTACCTTAGAATCAATCATATAAAAATCATGTGCCATAAGAAGGTCCTGAATAGTACCAAGCTCCTCCATCAGCTCATTCATCTTTTCCTCTGATGCTTCACCCATTTCAGCACAGATTACATCCTGGCGGGCTTCAAGCTCAAAAAGAAAAGAAAACGCACTCTTCAAAACATCGCGTATAGTCATACCCTTCTCAAGCACAGTATGCTGGTCCAGATAGCCTGCACGTACATTCTTCGCCCATTCAACCTTACCCTCATCAGGCATCATTCTATTGGTAATAATATTCATAAAGGTGGACTTTCCCTCGCCGTTTGCACCGACAAGTCCGATGTGCTCACCCTTTAATAATCTAAAAGATACATCCTCAAAAATTGCACGGTCGCCAAAGCCATGGCTTAAGTGCTCAACATTTAAAATGCTCATTTTCCCTCCTAATACAACGAATACAATGAGTTTCTTACGGAGTAGATTACCATACTTTTCCCAAATCGGCAATCTATATTAATTGCTTATCTTGAATAAATTCCCGTCAGAAGCTCATTTCTGTATGAATCCAAATGGGGAAGCTCAGGGTACTGCTCAGCTATCGCTATTGCCTCGTTATTATCATAGGGGATGCTAAGTATATCAAATTTTACAGGCGCAGGCTCGCTGCTTCCGATTTCACCTTCCAGTAAAAGAGCATGCACCCTGGGTATACCAAGGCTATTGCCCACACTGCCGGTATTTATCGCATAGCCCAGCTGACTGGCACGTACATAAGGCATATGACTGTCAGCACAGATATAAGCATTAAATACCCGGTCGAAAACCTTTGATTTAAAGCCCTGATTAAGCTCCTCCCAGCTGTCATAGGCCTGATATAGCCTGTCAGAGGGCCTGCCGTGCACGATTCTGAACCAGAGTCCGCTGACAAGAAGCTCTCCCTCAAACGGCAGACTTTCAAGCCAGACAATGCGTTCCTCACCCAGCTGCTTCCAGAAAAAATCCATGTCCGGATATTCTCTTGTACGGTAATTTTTGCACATTCCGTCATCCCAGTTTCCCTTTACGTAATGCTTACAGTTCGCACGCACCCAGTCCACTGCCTTGTCATTCTCGGGTCCCTTACCTACTGCGTCTCCGACAAACCATACATCATCCGGCTGTATTTTCTGCATTTCCTTTTCCAGTGCGCGTACTGCCGGCATATTACCGTGAATATCCGATAAAAACAATATTTTCCCCATTTTTTCCTCCTAATGCAACGAATGTAATGAGTTGCTCATGGAGTAGATTGGTGCGATTTTTGCACCAATCTTTCAGTTTGAAAATTTATTTTCAAACTTCCTCCAGATTCTTTTACTGCCTTTATATCTCGAGATGCATAATAACTCTTACAATTAATATATCTTCAAAGACAAATTATCACAACGAACTGTATTATAACATAATGTCAGGGGCAATCGCAACACGATTCACAAAGCCTGAAAAACAAAAATACCGGCTGCAAAAGCCGGCTCTTTTATGAGCAGACCCTGACGGCCGGTATCATTATTATTAAATTAAATCAAACCATAAGCTCTGGAAGCTAAATATACCTTTTTCTTCTTTTATTATCTGCTCTGCTGCCGCTGCCGCCGCATCCCCCAGACGTCTGCAGGTCATTACTGCATTCTGCAGAATTCCGAAGCTGTCCGCATTACGTGCTATTTCGGAAATAATGGCCGCAGAAAGCATACAGCCCGAACCTGTCAGCGACTTCTGCATGGGATGTCCCGACTCTGCATATACCACAGTATTTCCGTCGGTAATAATATCCTTTTCGCCAGAGGCTACGACTATACAGCAAAGCCTTTCAGCAAGCTTTAAGGCAGCTTCTTCAATGTCAGTGGCTCCTTCATTAAGCTTTCCGGACTCATGAACAGTTTCATATGCCTCAAGCCCCGTTGCAGTCATTCTGTTTTCATATATCGCACGAATCTCCGCATAATTTCCACGGATACATGAAGGCGAGCCTATTTCCAAAAGCTCTGCAAGAAAGCTTCGTCTAAAGCCGATAGCAGAAACCCCGACAGGGTCTATTACCACAGGATGCCCAAGCTCCAATGCCTTGGCGTATGCAATCTTCATTGCCTCATAATCATCGGTCGCGCCAAGATTAAGCAGCAGTCCCGCTGCATTCTCCTGCACCTCCGCCACCTCGCGGATATTGTGAGCCATAATAGGTGACGCTCCGCAGGCAAGAACCATGTTTGCCACAGAATTAACGGTAACATGATTGGTTATGCACTGAATTACAGGTCTTCCGAAGAAATTACTAATAATATTCTGTGCCGCACGGCATTTGTTTTTCTTTGCAAATATGCCGGAAACAACCGCAGGTCCCGCTATTTGACTGCCTCGAAGCTTGCCAACATTTTCAGCCGTAATTCCCCCGATAGCAACAACAGGGATATTTACCGAAGCAGTAATCTCCTTCAGAAGCTCCATAGTCATAAATTTTGCATCGAGCTTGGTTGTTGTACCAAACACTGCACCGCTTCCGAGATAATCCGCACCCTGAGCCTCGGCAGTTTTTGCCTGTTCAACCGTCTTTGCCGTAGCTCCGACAATCTTATCCGGACCCAGAATCTTGCGAGCCTTTTCAACCGAAGTATCAGACTGTCCCACATGAACGCCGTCCGCATCAATCTCTGCCGCCAGCTCCACATTATCATTTATAATAAACGGAACCTTATATTTCTGACAAACCTTCTGAACCGAAAGAGCCAGCTCCCTCAGTTCATTGTAATCCAAATGCTTTTCACGAAGCTGTATGATTGTCGCACCGCCTAAGATAGCGTCTTCCACTGCTTCAGCCAGACTTTCGTTCTCAGCCAGCCAGCTTCTGTCCGTAATAGCATATAATTTATAAGATATCAATGTATTCACCTGCTAAAGCCTTATTCATGCTTCGAACCGCACAGAACTTACCGCACATCGAGCATGTATCGCTGTGGTCATCCTCGGGGCTTCTTGAATCACGAATCTCCTTGGCATGCTCGGGGTCAAGTGCACAGGCATACTGACCGGGCCAGTCAAGAACACGTCTCGCATCTGCCATCTTATCGTCAATATCTCTTGCACCGGGAATACCCTTTGCAATATCAGCCGCATGAGCTGCGATTTTTGAAGCAATAATTCCCTGCTTAACATCATCTACATTAGGAAGTGCAAGGTGCTCTGCCGGAGTAACATAGCAGAGGAATGCCGCACCGTTCATAGCGGCAACAGCACCGCCGATTGCAGCCGTGATATGGTCATAGCCGGGTGCAATATCCGTAACGAGAGGTCCGAGTACATAGAAAGGAGCACCCATACAGATGGTCTGCTGAACCTTCATATTTGCGGCAACCTGATCAAGCGGAACATGTCCGGGACCCTCAACCATAACCTGAACATTATGCTCCCAGGCACGCTTTGTAAGTTCGCCGAGTCTTACAAGCTCCTCAATCTGACAAACGTCGGTAGCATCCGCAAGACAGCCGGGTCTGCATGCATCTCCGAGTGAAATAGTAACATCATGCTTCTCGCAGATTTCAAGAATCTCATCATAGTACTCATAGAAGGGATTCTCCTGACCGGTCATTGACATCCATGCAAAAATCAGTGAACCGCCGCGGCTTACGATATTCATCTTTCTCTTATGCTTCTTAATCTGCTCAATAGTCTTTCTGGTAATACCGCAATGAAGTGTAACAAAATCCACGCCATCCTCAGCATGGAGACGAACCACGTCAATGAAATCCTTGGCAGTCAATGTTGCAAGGTCTCTCTGATAATGAATGACGCTGTCATATACGGGAACCGTTCCGATAAGGGCAGGACATTCACTTGTAAGCTTGGTTCTGAAGGGCTGAGTATTTCCATGGCTTGAAAGGTCCATAATGGCCTCTGCGCCCATATTTACCGCACTCATAACCTTCTGCATTTCAATATCGTAATCCTTGCAGTCTCTTGATACGCCAAGATTTACATTAATCTTTGTACGGAGCATGCTGCCGATACCCTCGGGCTCGATGCATGTATGGTGCTTATTTGCAGGAATTGCTACCTTTCCCTCTGCCACAAGCTTCATTAGCTTATTTACATCCATCTGCTCCTTTGCTGCTACCTTTTCGATTTCCTTTGTGACAATGCCTTTTCTTGCGGCATCCATCTGTGTTGTGTAATTCTGCATAGCTGCTGTATCCTTTCATCTGTATTGTTAATAGTTCAAAACTGCAATTATCTCAGATTTTGCAAATTTTATCCAACCTCATGCTAAAAGCGCAGCAATTAGCTGACGCTTTAGATTATTGCATAACTTCTGCACTAACATCAACACAGTCTCCGGTAAGCTTTTGCTAAATTCCGTCAAGCCCTTTTAGTGGCATTTGACCTTACATCAGCATGTTCTTCAATCTTCCGAGTACACCCATCTTTGCCATAACCTCGACAATTACAATTGCAATGATGGTTCCTACCGCTGTACTGATAAGGAAGGGGATTACATAAGTAAAAAGTGTCGCTGTCGCATTATCCATTAATAAGACCGCCATGGGATATGAAAGCATGCCGCCGATAACCGATGTACCGAATACCTCGCCGATGTATGCGCCCCATCTCTTCTTGATAATCTTGTAAATCAGTCCTGCAAGCAAAGCTCCGCACATACTGCCGGGGAAAGCTAAAAGTGTTCCGATTCCAAAAATATTACGAATCAGGCTTGCAACAAACGCACATCCAAGTCCGTACCAGGGTCCGACGAATATTGCACAAAATACATTAACCATGTGCTGAATGGGTGCACATTTCGACCCAAATAAAGGGAATGATACAAAGATTGATCCGACTACCGCAATGGCTGCAAAAATTGCTGTTAATGTTAGTTTTTTTACGTTTTTGTTCATGTTTTCTCCTTTTTTCAAGGAGCATCTGTAAGCAAATGAAAATCAAACCATTCTCTGATAAATCCATATAATACAGATTATCCGAGGACTCATCTACCAGATCCGCTCCTTCGCCATATTATTTTGAAAGCTTTTTTACGGATTATAACAGCTTCAAATACAGTCAGGATATTTGCAATCTGCTTTGCTCCCGACCCATTAGAAAAAGCTGCCTCGCAGTAGATGCTGTATGTGATTTTCACGCACCGGTAGTACAGCAAATACAGCGGCCGCAGAAATCATTTTTCTACCGTCACTATCAATAATCCGTATTCCCGGCGCCTTCGCCCTAACAGGCGATATCGATACGAATAGCCGTACCATTTCTATAGCGATGTAAGGTGGTGCCCCCGGCACACCGCTTGGAAACAAATAAAAACGCGGACATGCCAGGCAGGCGCATCCGCGTATAAACTACGTCATCTTTTTCCTTACGTTGGCATTATCCAAATCAAGTTATGGGTCTAGATTCACAATCTACTCTCAGCCGGTATACCAGCTCCCCGTTTATTCAATTTCCGATGATTAGTATAGCTGTTTTATTGTGGGGTGTCAAGGGGGAAAACATAGCACTAATCATAATACCTAATAACCTGCGCAAATCGCGGTAATGTAAGTTCTACATAACCGTGCGCTGCCGACTGAATTAATCCTTTGTTGATCAGGCGTTCTCTGTACTTCGAAAAACTCTGAGTAGAAAGCTCCACCTGCTCGCATATCTCACCGGTCTTTATCGCTCCATCCTCAGGCAGACATCTCAATATTCTCTGATCCTGCTCTGATAAACCTTCCCAAATTTTCTGATAAACATATTCGTCCAAAAGAATCTCAAGCTCTCGCAGGATACTATCCCGGTTTATCTTTTTGTTTTTCGCAGCTTCATCCCAATACAGCATTCCTAATGCCTGGAAAGCGAACGCATACCCCTTAGTTATTTTTGACAGATACCTTGCCTCTTCCATCGAAAGATTCAAGGTCTTCTCGTATTGTCTCGCTATCTGTGATAAGCCCAAAGGTTCCAGAGAAATTTTGGGCGAGCGCAGCAGGAAAGTAAGCTTCGGATTATTCTGAATCGCATTAATGTTCTCATATAAGCCTGTCATTAACAAATATTCTTTCATATTCTTTCATATTTGCCGGAATCTTTGGCTCTCCAGTAAATGCGCTATTATTTACTGATACTCATCAGATAGCGGTATGAACGTGCCGCATCATCAAGCACTTTATCATAAGTATCTGCGTCAACGAAAATCGGTATGCCCTTTTCCTGACCAAACTTCATATAGTCCTCATTATCCAGGGTTCCGTCACCGATGCATACATCCACGTCGGTGTCATTATTCATGTTAAAATCCTTGTAATGAAGCGACCTGATACTGTCATAGCTTCTGCGGATAATCACCATGGGATCCACTCCGCCTCTGGCCGCCCAGCCTGTATCGAACTGCATTCCCAGCTTACCCATACAGAGCTCAATCATGTATTCATAGGCCGTAATGCCACGGATAGGCGCCATATCAGGCTTACCGTTGTGAAGAAGAAGCTCTGCTCCATGCTCCTCAAGCGCTGCTGCCAGCTGTCTGTATACAAGGGCTCTCTCCTTAACAGCTGCTTCGGTTGCCTCGGGCATACCTACAACAAACTGCTTTACATGATATTTATCTGCCAGCTCACACATCACGGGAATTGTATCAAGATAGTTCACGCTTGATACATGCGCAGAGATAACCTCCAGTCCCAGCTCATTCAGCACCGCAAATTTATCTGCCAGCTCTTCAGGCTGCCAGAAGGTCGGCGCACCCGATTTACCATCCAGACTTATGCAGGGCTCTGCCATTTTATAGCCCACATTCTTTAATCCCGCCATAAGATCCCTGAAATTCATGCTTCCGTTAGCAATGGGGCCGTATAATTGTATTCCTAAATCCATATTTTTCACCCATACCTTTCCATAATCATTAAAACCACAGGCTGTCTGCTGTCAAAAAAGCACCTGTGGTTTAATTATATCGTATTATACTCCGACTATCCTTTATTCACTTTGTAAAATACTGCTTTGAAGGCCCAAATATCCAAAGTCAAACTCGTGACCTCTTCACTTGTCACTCGATAAAAAACGCGGCTATCTTTCTATTTTATATATTTTTTGAAAAAAGCACACTCTTCATCATTTGCTTTTTTTGCGTCCTCAGACTTTATATTGCAATGAAAAACATGATAAAGCATTTTGTCCTTTGTTCCATATTCCACGGACTCATACTCTACACCGGCCTTGTCCAGTGCTTCTGTTAGTGCCTTTGGCTCATCTTTCAGAAAATCTCCGTTACTGGTAAAAATATAGCAGGGCGGATAATTATCCTTAATATGATGAACCACGGATATAAGCCGACGCTCATTAACAGTACCGGCCTCCGGCATCAGTTCACTCCAAAATCCATCCGGCTCCTCGGGACGCACATAATATTTTCCGCAGTTAAGTCCCAAAGCGGAAATCTTAAGTCCCTCGGGCGTTTTGAAGCTGTAATTTGCGGCATATGCAGGATTTGTTAATATTGCGGCATAGATACCCGCTATCTGTGCCCCCGCAGAATCCCCCAGCGCAAATATATTGTTTACATCCATATCATAGGCTTCACCGTTGGCCATAATCCATGTGTATACCAGATTCGTATCCTCAATAGCTGCCGGATATTTGAATTCAGGCGCAAGTCTGTAGCTGTAATTAACTACCGCAAAGCCACGCTGAGCCAGGCTCATACAGTAAAACTGATATACCTCCTTACTGCCGTAAACCCATCCACCGCCATGAGAGCTCACTATAACAGGAAGCTTACCCTCGAAATTCTTAGGACGATATACATCCATTATCTGCCATTTTGAATCCTCACCGTACAGAATATCGTCAAACCTCTCGATGTCATCAGGCGTAGTAAGTCCCTTATCACGTTCAGTGTCTGCCTTTATACAATTCTCAATAAAAGTTCTTCCTGCCTCTGAAATCATAAAAAACCATGCCTTTCCAACCGTAACGCAAACTTTCATTCAAATACTTGTGCAAGTTTTAAAAAACATCGTTTGCCAGCTTTACAGTTTCCTTACCGTCAAAATAATATAAATCACCTGTTATACTGCTTTTATCTGATGATACAGACTTTTTATATACTATTGATTTTCCATCGTACATTCTGTCTTTATAGCCTGTATGCAGGGAACTTCTGATTACCTTCGAATCTATCTTTTCGGGCGAATCCATACCAATGGTATATCTGCAGAGAGTTCCGATAGCACCGATTGTATTTGACTCATGCAGAAGCAGATTTTTAAGATAAACAATTGTTGCCCCATCTGCAGACATGTATAAATCATGAAAATCCGAGCTTATGCCCATATCGATTTTCACAGCTGCTTCCCCATTTTTGAAGACATGCAACGTGCCGGCACGGTCAGCCGCATTTACATTTTTCATGTAATATACATGGCCGTTTATAATCTGTCCGTACAGCTGATTGACATCATTATCAATTGTCTTTTTACCTGAAATCTTATTCTTATTTAACTTTCCGGATATAAGGTCATTATCATTATCAATGTAATAAATATGACCGTCATGCACCGCATATGCCTTTACTTCGTCTGCAACAGGCTCACAATTATAGTCTTTATCAATATAATAAACGGTTGTGTTTCCATCGGCTGCGGCGGCGAAATAGATTCCGGGGAACTGATTCGCCATGTCATTGGTTAATGCGGTATCAGCAGTATACACGCCTGAAACAAAGCTACCGTCAGCTACGCTTATGGTCTTAATATTGCCCTTTGAATCAATAATATGAAGCCTTCCTTCGGATGGATTTTTCACTACCGCATAAGTCTGCTGCTCATTATATGTCACGGTAACTGCATAACCCTTCGTTCTCTTATATGAATCAATTTTAATGTTCTCATCATTGATATGCATATAAATGTGACCGTTTTCATCGTCTAATTCGTACCAGAATATTCTGCTTCCGTCATTTGAGACAGACAGTATGGCTGCATTGCCTGCTTCAACAGTCTTTATTTTCTCACGAATTTCAGCATTTTCTTTTAACAGATATAACGAATTATTTGCAAAATATGCCAGATGCATATTTTTTTCGGAAACGCTTGTCGGACCTGCTTCTTCGCTCATTTTTGCATCGGCGCCACCCTCAAATAGATACCTGTGCCGCCTTCCTGAACGATCAACATAAAGAATTCCCTTTTCATAAACGCCGCCGAAAAGGCTTTCCAGATGTTCACATTCCTCCGATACGATAGTTTTTCCCGAACCGTCAGCATTTGTATAGTAGAGCTCATTAGTCTGTGTCTGGACTACTATCTTGCTTCTGTCAGGTGTCAAAACAGTTCTGTAAACCTCATTCGAATCAAATTCACCGGCCGAAGCATCCATCATAGGCTGGAATATTCTTTTGTTCAGATCAGCGTATGAGACTATGGAGATAGCCGTCATGGGCTGCTCCGACGGATTCTTCTTTTTTAAAAAGAAGAAAACAGTCGCCACTGCTGCCAGAAGAATTATTCCAATTGCCGCTATTATGATTATTCCTGTTTTTTTAGCTTTATTCCCCGAAGCGACCGAAGAAATATTATTATCCGCTATGGAATCACTCATATATTCACCATGTCTTTCAACTGAATCTTTAATTTGCCTTAATCGAGATATCTCGTCCACACATAGTTTCCGGTTGAATCCTCGGCCTTTACATTTATACAGCCCACAGTCAGAAAACCTGCTATTACACATGCAAGCAATCTGATGTACAATTTAACTGTTTTTAATCTTCTGCCCATAATATTCGTTCCTCAATAATCGTTTTGACTTATAAGGCAAGACATTTAATGGTCTCTGCCGTTAAATATTTTTTGATGTCCTTATATGAGACTGTCATCTCGATCACACCTGCTGCATGCGCAGACAGCCCCTTTGTCTCATCAAATATAACGGTAATTCCCTTTTTATCAAAGCGAATATTTCCGACGGAAATCAACTTTTTTACGTCATCAGCGGTTACTCCATCCATGAAAAATCCCTTTTTTGATTTTCCGCTTTCAAATTCAGCCTTGTACTTATTGCTTAACTTTATACACTTTTTAGCAATATATGCTGCAGCTTTGTCAGGATTTTTGAATAGCTCCGACTCATTCGAAATCGCCGCACCGTTTTTCAAATTAAATGTCAGAACCTTATAGACATTTACCGGGATTGTATCGGGGGCAGTTGCCTGTAAGCTGAAGCTTGTACTGTAGAGATTACCACGTCTGGCAGCACCTTTGTACAAAAGCTCCACAGTTGCGTCTGTGTCTTCAAGAATTCCGTAAAGGTTATAACCCATTCCAAGCACTGTATTAGGCTCAATTACAGACTGACTGTATATGGTATTATTCATCGCCTTTGTAGCTTTCTTATTGCCTTTTATTGAAAACACTGGGTATTTTGAGGTGAAATCAATAGTGATATTGCCCATTATAGAGTAATTCCCTTTAAACTCCCCGGTCGATTTCTTTTTACATACTATCTCACTGTCTGCCGCATAAACTCCGGTATTTATCAAAATACACGCAGTAATCATTACAGCTATCATACAAATAAATTTTTTCATCTGCAGCTCCTTTCATATTTCAACTGACCATATTATTTATTATACATTTTCTCTCAGATTAATGCAAACATAGGATGTAATTTCTTTTTTGGTCTCTTGGGGACGGGGTCGTTGGTTCATTATAAAAAAGTTCCCTTACAAGCAAAAGCTGTAAAGGAACTCTATAATCAACTACTTTTATTCAAATAAAACATGGGGCATATCTTCTTAACTAAGAAAATGAACCAATAACCCCGTCCCCAAGGGACCAAAAAACTACTTTATGCTGTCAAGGTAAGCCTGTCTGCCGCTCTCGTAAAGGTTGTTGCCTTCGCTGTCGATGATGACTACGAGGGGCATATCCTCTACATAAAGCTTTCTTAATGCCTCAGCACCAAGATCCTCGAATGCGATAAGCTCTGCGCTCTTGATACATTTTGCGAGAAGTGCGCCTGCACCGCCGATGGCACCGAAGTATACACCGCTGTACTTCTTCATAGCCTCGATAACTTCAGGAAGTCTTGCGCCCTTACCGATCATACCACGGGCACCAACGCTCATCATTGTGGGTGCATAAGCATCCATACGACCGCTGGTTGTGGGGCCTGCTGAACCGATAACCTTACCGGGCATAGCGGGTGTAGGTCCTACATAGTAGATTGTAGCATCCTTAGGATCGAAGGGGATAGGCTCGCCCTTAGCGAGTGACTCACACATACGCTTGTGACCTGCGTCACGTGATGTATAAATTGTACCAGAAACAAGCACCTCATCACCTGCATGAAGTGTCTTTGCTAATTCCTCTGTAAGGGGTAATGTGATTTTTCTTGCTGCCATTTTAGATTACCTCCGACTTATGTCTTGTAACGTGACAGTTAATATTGATTGCGCAAGGCATACCTGCGATATGTGTAGGTAATGTTTCAATATTTAAACCGATTGCTGTTGTCTTTCCGCCGAAGCCCTGAGGTCCGATACCGAGCTTATTAATCTTCTCAAGCATCTCCTTCTCGAGGTCTGCATAGTAAGGATCGGGATTCTCTGAATCGATAGGACGCATAAGTGCCTTCTTTGCAAGAAGAGCTGCCTTATCGAATGTACCGCCGATACCTACACCTACTACCATAGGAGGACAGGGGTTAGGGCCTGCTGTCTCAACTGCTTCAAGGATGAAGTTCTTGATACCCTCAATACCGTGTGAAGGCTTGAACATTCTAATCTGGCTCATGTTCTCTGAACCAAAGCCCTTAGGTCCGACTGTTACCTTAATCTGCTCACCGGGAACAATCTCAGTATAGATCATAGCAGGTGTATTGTCACCTGTGTTACCACGACGAACGGGATCCTTAACTACTGATTTACGAAGATATCCCTTGTCGTAACCACGACGAACACCCTCATTGATAGCATCTGTTAAGTCACCGCCTACAAGGTGAACATCCTGACCGATCTCTAAGAATACGCATGCCATACCTGTATCCTGACAGATAGGAACGTTCTCTGAATCTGCGATGTCAAAGTTCTCGATAATGTTGTCAAGAACACCCTTTGCAATCTCTCCGTCCTCGCAAGCACGGCAATTCTTGATTGCACACTTAACGTCTTCGGGAAGATGATAGTTTGCTTCGATACAGAGCTTTTCAACTGTATCGGTAAGCACGCTTACGTTTACTTCACGCATTTTATATTCCTCCATAAAAAAATTTCCTAGAAACTATGATGATCGTAAAAAACACCATTAACATATCTATTATAAATGCATTAAGCAATTCTTGCAAGTATGAATACTGTTTTTATGTAAAAAAAGACTCCACAAATTTGTGGAGTCCGAAAATCATATCTTAGAAAAGAATAATAAGGAACTGTGATACTAATACTACTGCAATAAGTGCGATAGGATATGTAGCTGCATATGCTGCTGCAACATCCTCTGTACCGGCTGTATTAATAAGTGTTCCAAGTGCGGGAGTACTTGTCATACCACCTGTAATTGAACCGAGGTTGTTAAGAAGGCTGAGCTTGATAACGTGCTTAGCGAAAAGGTAACCAACAACCATGGGTACGATTGTCATGATAACACCATATACGAAGTACATTACATCAAAGTACTCTACGAAGTGAGCACCACCGGGGATACCTGCTCCGATAAGGAATAACATAAGTCCTAACTCTCTGAATACCTTAAGTGTTGACTCCTCGGGCATAATGCTGATCTTGCCGATCTTGCTGAAATGACCGAATACGAGAGAAACAAGTAAGCATCCGCCTGTTGTTGTAAGGGCGAATGTTGTTCCTGATAAACCGTTTGATGAAAGCGGAACCTTGATTGCACCAACGAAGATACCAATGATTGCTGCGAATGCAAATGCGCAGATTCCAAACGGATCAAGCTTTACTAAGTTACCGACACTCTTCTTTGTCTCACCGTCAGATACAGCTGTGAGCTTTGCTCTCTCTTCAGCCATATTAGCCTTTGTAAGCTTGGGAATAAGCTGAACAAATAATACTACACCTACTACACCGAAAAGGTATGCGATACCATGACCTACGGATACAACCTCTTCGTACTCGGGTAATACTGTAGCTTTAGCTGCCGAGAATGCGGGAGTAGATGTAAGTGAACCGGAAAGAAGACCAACGATCATGGCTGTAAGCTCACTTGTATCAGTGCCTTCGCCGCCTACTGCTCTGCCAACAAAGATACATCCGATTGCTGAAATACCGGCAACTACGATGATGATAATACCAAGTAAAACGTATGACTTGAAGTTTTTCTTCATATTACTGAAGAACTTAGGTCCGGCAATAAATCCAACCGATGTTACGAATAAGATAAGACCAAAGTTCTCTATAACCTTTAATGCATTCGTTGCATAGCTCTTTGTTTCGCCGTTAACAGTGATCTTTAATTGAGATTCAAGAGGACTGAAGAAGAAACATCCGAAAAGAATAGCTACGATGAATACACCTGCTGTTCCAAGATTTACACCCTTAATTGTGATACGACCAAATGCATATCCTAATGCAGCGATAGCAAATAAGCTGAACATTAAGAAAGAAACTGCTGTAATGGGAATAACTCCACCAAAAAGTGACATTTTCTTATACGACCTTTCTGAATAAATGGTTGGTAAAACGCCCCCACGTCCTACCATTGAACTAATACAAATAACCGTTTGAACCGTAAATTTTATACCGTTCAAAGGTAATCTCCCAATACCAGTTTATACCATCTACAATACATTCATAAAGGTCAAAGACCTTTTCGGACCAGATCCGAGCACGCCTTTGACCTTCATTTATTGCTTTATCTAAGCCCGCATATTTGCGTATGCAGCTTAGTTTTTAATAGTAAATTATCTCTCGTGACGAGCATACTTAGGAAGAAGAAGAGGTGAAACCTCGCCTGTCTCTAAGCTTGCAGCCTTTAACTCTGCATCGTAGCTCTGTACATGATCAAGATTCATGTTACCAAGCTCAACTTCCTTATACTTCTTAGAAGCCTGCTTACCAGCATTTCTACCGAATACGATAACATCAAGAAGTGAGTTACCCATAAGTCTGTTTGTACCATGGATACCACCAGCAGCCTCACCAGCTACAAGAAGGTTAGGGATAGATGTGAATCCATCACCGTCGATCTCAAGACCACCATTCTGGTAGTGAAGTGTAGGATAAATAACGATAGGAACCTTACGCATATCGATACCGTAGTTCATGTACATACGGAACATAGCAGGAATTCTCTTCTCGATTGTTCCCTCACCGCCAAGGATTTCGATCATGGGAGTATCAAGCCATACACCCTGTGCGCCACCGGGAACCTCTACACCACGGCCTTCCTTACACTCACGGATAACGCCTGATGCGTTAACATCACGAGTCTCAAGGGGATGGATGTAAGCTTCACCGTTTGCATTAACAAGCTGAGCGCCAACTGAACGAACCTTCTCAGTAACAAGAGCACCAAGAATCTGTGAAGGATAGATAGCTCCTGTAGGATGGTACTGGATTGAATCCTGATTACGAAGAGCAGCACCTGCACGATAACCAAGTACAAGACCATCAGCTGTAGCGCCGTAGTGGTTTGATGTAGGGAAGCCCTGGTAATGCATTCTACCTGCACCACCTGTAGCGATAACTACTGTCTTAGCCTTAGCTACTGAGTAGTCACCTGTCTCCATGTTAAGGAGAACAGCACCTGCTACCTGACCCTTATCATCCTTAATAAGCTCAACTGCTGAAGTGAACTCTACTACAGGAATACCAAGGTTGATAACTTCATCTCTGATAGTACGCATGATTTCTGCACCTGAATAATCCTTTGCAGCATGCATTCTCTTTCTTGAAGTTCCACCACCGTGTGTTGTAACCATTCTGCCATCATCTGTCTTATCGAACTCAACACCGAGCTCGTTAAGCCACTTAATAGCATCGGGAGCTTCCATAACAAGTCTCTTTACAAGCTCAGGCTTAGCGTCAAAGTGTCCGCCGCCGAAGCAGTCAAGATAATGCTGAACGGGAGAATCATTCTCCTTATCAGCTGCCTGGATACCACCCTCAGCCATCATTGTATTAGCATCACCAATACGAAGCTTTGTAACAATCATAACGTTTGCACCGGCATTATGTGCCTCGATAGCACATGATGAACCGGCTCCGCCACCACCGATTACGAGTACATCTACATCGTAGTCAACCTTTGAAAGGTCAATCTTCTCATTTAAGATACGGCTTGTTGAATGAAGCATCTTAGCTAACTCAAGAGGAGCCTTCTGACCCTTGTTAGGTCCAATCTTAATCTCAGCAAATGCATCGGGTTTACGGTCAGGATGGAACTCATTAAGAAGAGCGTCCTTCTCTTCTGCGGTAAGACGTCTAGGCTCTGTAGCCATACGAGCTGCTCTAGATGCCTCTACCTTCTTAATTGATTCCATCATATTTTCGGGATACGGTGCGTACATCGTCTTTACCTCCTTATTTCTCAATCTCTCTAGTATTGTAAAGTTCCTTCATCTCTGTGATGGGCTTCTGCATAATCTGCTCAATCATAGAATCGAACTCACCATTGTTAATCTCTTCTACACGCTTTGTAAGATGCTCAGCCTCAGGAGCAATGTACTTACCGTTAAGACGTCTTGCAAGAAGTCCTACCATAGGATGTGAAATTCCTGCAGGACAACGTACTGAACAGCATCCGCAGCTTACGCAGTCGAATGACTCCTCAGCACACTTCTCGAACTCGCCTCTCTGAGCGTATGCAATGTACTGCATAACGTTAAGACTCTGTGTACAAGCCTTTGTACAAGCGTTACATCCGATACAGCTGTAAATCTCAGGATAAAGCTCCATCATAACCTGCTGATTGGGCTTAAGATCCTTAATCTCATATACTCTCTTATCTGTGGGGAAGAAAGGAATGCTTGCAATATACATACCCTCTTCAACCTGTGTTGAACAAGCAAGACATGTCTTTAACTCGTTCTGTCCTTTAATTCTGTAGATGGTAGCACAAGCTCCGCAGAAACCGTGACGGCAGCCGCAACCTCTCTTTAAGGTATATCCTGCATACTCCATAGCGGTCATGATAGTAAGTGATGCGGGAACACTGTACTTTTTACCAAAAAAGTAAACATTTACCATTTTTTCCATGATCTAATCTCCTTAATTAATACTCATCCGGTAACTCTTCAATCTGATCGTAACGGAATACAGGACCATCCTTACAAACAAACTTTGTACCGATGTTACAACGTCCACACTTTCCGATACCGCACTTCATACGAAGCTCAAGTGTGGTATATATCTGCTCATCAGTATATCCCATTTCCTTAAGTCCCTGAAGTACGAACTTGATCATGATAGGGGGTCCGCAAACCAGTGCTGTCTTATCTGTATCGAATCCGATCTCCTTAAGGTATGTGGGAACGAAACCTACGTGGCCATCCCAGCCCTCCTGCTCACGGTCGATTGTAAGATATACATTTACATTGGGAGCCTTCATCCAAACTTCCTGGATTTCCTTTAACTGAACAAGGTCATCAGCAGAACGTGATCCGTAAAGGATGTCTACTGTACCATAATTCTCGCGGTTGTCCAGTACATAATTGATTACTGAACGGAGGGGTGCAAGACCGATACCACCGGCGATGAATAAAAGGTTCTTTCCCTTAAGCTCAGTTTCAACAGGGAAATTGTTTCCGTAAGGTCCACGGACAGTAATCTGATCGCCAACCTCAAGGCTGTGAAGCTTCTCTGTGAGAACACCACATCTCTTAATTGAAAACTCCTGATACTCCTTGTTTGTAGGAGATGAAGTAATTGAGAACATACCCTCGCTTACTCCGGGAACACATACCATGGCACACTGGCCGGGCATATGCTCGAATAACTTTCCGCCATCCAATGCGTTAACTCTGAATGTCTTAACATCAGGGGTCTCTTCGCGGATGTCGGTGATAACACCAATCTGAGGTACTAATGTATCTTTGGTGTAGCCTGGATTACAGGTACATTCACTCATGCTTTACTACCTCCCTCATTCTCAAATGCTTTGATTACCTTAACGATATTAAGTGATGAAGGGCACTTCTCTACACAACGGCCACATCCAACACATGCATACATACCATTATTGTTTGCAGGATAATAAACAAGCTTGTGCATGAATCTCTGACGATATCTCTGTAACTGGCTTGTACGGTTGTTACCGCCGGCCATAAGTGTGAAGTCAGAGTACATACATGAATCCCAGCAGCGATATCTCTGGATTCCATCCTTTGTGGTGTAATCCTTGATATCATAGCACTGACATGTAGGACATACGAAAGTACATGTTCCACAAGCTAAACATCCCTTGTATAAAGTCTCCCAAACAGGTGACTTGAACTTTACATCTGTAGCATCTCCGCCCCAGCCCTCAAGTGAGAGGTTGCTGTAGGGAAGCTTCTCAACGATTGCACGGATTTGAGCCTTCTCAGCCTCTACCTTAGCTTCATCAGCATCGGTAAGAAGGTCCTTTACAGAAGCTGTAAGTGCCTCACCCTTCTCGGTAAGTGCCTTCCAGTAAAGCTCTCCGTCTACCATCCATGTTGCTACGTCTGCTGCTGAAGGGTCAGCTGCGTCAAGTCCGAATACCTTACAGAAGCATGACTCCTCAGGCTCATGACAAGCCATAGCAACGATAATTCCATGAGCACGTCTGGCTGCATAATATGTATCAACGGGCTCGCTTAAAAATACATTATCAAGAACCTTTACACCCTGAATATCGCAGGCCTTCATACCAAAGATAACGAAATCCTTGTCCTTAAGAGCCTCCTGCTGAAGATCGAGCTTTTTGCCCTCTCTCTTTACATTGTATAAGGTTTCAAACTGAGGGAAGAAAGCATCCTTGGCTGACTTAACAGTCTTAAGAGTATCAATATCAACCTCTACTGTCTCATCCCATGCAGCATAATTTGTCTGTCCGCCGTTCTTAACAGGCAGATATAATTCCTTGTCGCCAGCAATTTTCTGGAATAATGCTGACAGATTTTCTTTTGCGATCTTGTACATTACATTATCCCCTTTCCTTTACGATGCTGGGTTCAACATCATCAAATGTGTAATTTGTTAAAGGACCACGAGCCTCGATATCAGCTCCTGCCTGGAACTCTCCATAGTACTCATTGATGTCCTTGATAAACTTACGGTTGAATAAGTGAAGCTGGATGCCCTGAGGACAAACACGGCTACACTCGCCGCAGTCTGTACATCTTCCTGCAACATGGAAAGCACGGATTACATGGAACATCTTCTCTTCGAATGAATCCACGTTAGCCTTCTGAGCGCTGTCGAACTTGTTTGAATCGAATACGCACTTGCGGCAGCTGCATGCGGGACATACATTTCTGCAGGCATTACAACGGATACACTTTCTGAGCTCCTTCTGGAAGAAGTTGAATCTCTCCTCGGGGCTCATAGCCTCTACAGCCTTAACTGCATCGAATCTCTCTGCATCCTTTGTATCCTTTGACTCACCGATGATTTCATCTGCAATCATGTGCTCCTTGCCCTTACATACATGGCATCTGCCAAGCATTGCTGAAGCGTAGCTGCAGGTCTTGTCACCGTAAAGTGTCTTAATTGTAAGTGTGTCAGGTCCGTCAAGCTCTGTGCCTTCTACAGACTCAATACCCTTGATTCCCTGCTCCTTAATCTTATCGATATCAAGCTTACCGCGGCAGCCTACACCAACGATGTATGCCTTCTCACGGTCAACTCTGTGCTCCTTAATGAGCTGGTTAAAACTGTATGTATCGCAGGGCTTAAGGAATACAAGTGTCTTGCCATCAAGCTTTGATGCCTCGATCATGTACTTGCTTAAGTTTGCGCCACAGAAACCGTCATAAACGAACTTCTGTAAATCTTCCTCAGTCTCGAAAAATGCAGGCTCGGGATTGTAAGAAAGATCGCCGGCTCTCCAGCCTAACACACGAACAACGGTGCCGTTGGCGAGAAGTTCTTTTGCCTTATTGATTAATTCTTGCATCTTAAATCCCCCAATCTGACATTCTTGCCAAGTGAAGTAACCTTTGCAACGAAATCATTCATTGTAGCTGAGAACTTAGCGCCCTCTGCTGCAGAAACCCACTCAACTCTTGTACGTCCGTTCTCAACACCGATGTAATCAAGCATAGAGAACAGCATAGTCATACGTCTTCTTGCGTAGAAGTTACCTGTGCTGTAGTGGCAGTCTCCGGGATGACATCCGCAAAGAATAACACCGTCAGCACCACGCTCGAAGGCTCTTAAAATAAACATAGGGTTTACTCGGCATGAACAAGGTACGCGAATGATCTTTACATCTGCCGGGTAAGCTAATCTGCTGCTTCCTGCAAGGTCTGCACCTGCGTAACTGCACCAGTTACAGCAGAAAGCAACGATTTTAGGTCTGAATTCTTCATTTGCTCCTATCGACATATTGCATCTACCTCCGCGATAATCTGTCTATTTGAGAATCCCTGAAGGTCCATAGCACCTGAAGGACATGCTACTGTACAAGCACCACATCCCTGGCAAAGTGCGCTGTTAACAACAGCTACGCGACGAACCTCACGAATTCCGGGTCCACGAACTTCCTTATCCTCATAAGAAATAGCTCCGTAAGGACAAACATTAGCACATGTAGAACATCCGTTACATGCCATAATGTCAGCCTGTGCAGTACAAGGATTGGTAAGGAGCTTGTCCTTAGCTAAAAGGCCGATAGCCTTAACTGCTGCCGCACCTGCCTGAGATACTGTCTCGGGGATATCCTTAGGTCCCTGTGTAACACCTGAAAGGAAGATACCTGCTGTAGGTGACTCAACGGGACGAAGCTTTGCATGAGCCTCTGTAAGGAAATTGTTTGTATCAATACTTGCGGTAAGCATTGTTGCAATCTTACGAATATCGGGGTTGGGCTCGATAGCTGCAGCAAGAACAACCATATCAGCCTTCATCTTAATCTGCTTGTTATCGATAAGGTCTACACCATGTACTGTGAGTGAACCATCAGCCTCGGGAGTAACCTTTCCTACCTGACCCTTGATGTAATTTACATGGTAATCTTCAACTGCTCTTCTGTAGAACTCGTCGAAGTTCTTACCGGGTGTACGTACATCGATATAGAATACTGTTACATTAACATCCGGATACTTGTCACGGATAAGCATAGCGTGCTTTGCTGTGTACATACAGCAGATCTTTGAACAGTAGCTCTTACCGCGTCCGTCTGAACAACGGCTGCCTACACACTGGATGAATACCATGTTCTTGGGAGCCTTATGATCTGACATACGCTCTAAGTGACCCTTTGTGGGTCCTGCAGCGTTCATGATACGCTCGAGCTCAAGTGATGTGATAACATCAGGACTCTGGTCGTATGCATACTCACCGTAGTTATCAAGCTTGATAATATCAAAACCTGTAGCAACTACGATTGCACCGTACTTCTCTGTGATGATCTCATCCTGCTGCTCGTAATCGATAGCACCTGCCTGACAAACCTTTGAACAGACACCACACTTGCCTGTCAGGAACTTTGTACAATGCTCACGGTCAATAACGGGAACATTGGGAATAGCCTGTGCGAAGGGAGTGTAAATAGCTGAACGTGTGTTAAGTCCTCTGTTGAACTCGCTGGGTGCCTTCTTGTTAGGACACTTCTCCTGACAGACACCGCAACCTGTACACTTGCTCATATCTACGCTTCTTGCCTTCTTGCGGATATCAACCGTAAAGTCACCTACGAAGCCTGAAACCTTCTCAACCTCACTGTAGGTGTAAAGTGTAATCTTCTCATTTGCTGAAGCCTCAACCATCTTGGGTGTGAGGATACAAGCTGAACAGTCGAGTGTAGGGAAAGTCTTGTCAAGCTGTGACATTCTGCCACCGATTGAAGGAGTCTTCTCTACGATATCAACCTCATAGCCAGCATCAGCGATATCAAGAGCTGTCTGGATACCTGCGATACCGCCACCGATAACGAGTGCACGCTTTGTAACACGGCTCTCACCGGCCTTTAAAGGTGTATTTAAGCTAACCTTAGCGATAGCTGCACGGCCAAGGATAACGGCCTTCTGTGTAGCCTCTTCCATATCCTTGTGTATCCATGAAACCTGCTCACGAATATTTGCAATTTCAACCATGTAAGGGTTCAGACCAGCACGCTCTGCACACTTACGGAATGTTGTCTCATGCATACGAGGAGAACAAGAGCAAACTACAACGCCTGTAAGCTGCTTCTCTTTGATTGCCTCAGCAATCTTTGCCTGTCCAACCTCTGAACACATATACTGGTAGTCTTCAGCATGAACCACGCCGGGCTCTAATGCTAACATTTCCACTACCTTCTTAACATCAACTGTAGCTGCGATGTTGCTGCCACAGTGACATACGAATACGCCAATTCTCTGCTGCATTCTCCAATTACCTCCTGTATCTGCGGAACGCGCTGACGAGAAGCTGCTGAGGAAGCTCTTCATCTAAAAGCTCCGGAATCTCATCTGCCTTAAGGTAGTCTCCACCCTTTTCGCGAACCACTAACTGTCTTGCTCCGTCGATAATCTTGCCAGGCTTAACATCACGAGGACAACGCTCTACGCAAGCAAAACATGACAGGCACTTCCAAAGTGACTTTGAATTTGCTAATGCTTCAATATCCTCATTTAAAACATAGCTTACAAACTGATGAGGCTTAATATCCATCTCATCGAATGAAGGACATGATGCAGAACACTTTCCGCACTTCATGCACTTGTAAGGATCTGTGCCGCTGATTTCTTTAATCTTCTCAGCCTGCATTTCTGCCTTTGTCATTATGCCTGCACCTCCTCTTTTAAGCCGAGTGCTTCAGCAAGAAGCTCTGTAAAGTAGTATACAGGAAGCTTTGTCTTAGCATCGCTCTTATTAAGATTGTATAAGCAGAGAGGACATGCTGTGATAAGCATATCTGCCTCAAAGCTTGCTGCATTGTCCATGATCTTACCTGCCATAGACTTTGAAAGCTCCTTCTCCTTTAATGAGATGTAGCCGCCGCAGCATTCATTTCTATAAGGATAGATTACGGGCTCACCGCCGATTGCGCGGATGAAATCCTCCATAATCTTGGGGTTTTCAGGATTATCAAACTCAAGGATTTTTCCAGGTCTGAGAAGAAGGCAGCCGTAATAAGCACCGATCTTCTTGCCTGTGAAAGGCTTAACAACCTTTTCCTTGATTGCATCGAAGCCTACACGGTCACGTAAAACTTCGAGAAAATGAAGCACCTGAGTCTCACCTGTATAGGGCTCGTCAAGCTTCAGGTAATTGTTTGCACGGAACTGAATGTCCGCAACATTTTTCATATCATCATTTACACGCTTGATAACATGATGACATGCAGAACAAAGTGTAACTAAGTCCTGACCTTTTTCCTTCGCAGCATTAAGTGCACGAACTGAAGAAAGCTTTGTGGCAATTTCATCACTGCCGAGCGGATAAACGCCGCCGCAGCACTGCCAGTCTTCGATTTCCTCAAGCTCGAAGCCGAGTGCTTCTGCACTTGCTCTTGCGTAGGCATCCAGGTCCTTAGCCTTGTTCTTCAAGGTACATCCCGGATAATAACTGTACTTCATGGTTCCTCCTCATAATTTTATAATTCGATTTCGCTGATTACAGCCTTTAATGCATCAGCGCTCTTCTGCATAAGAGCAACTTCTTCATCTGTCATCTGCATAGGAACCTTACCGACAACACCGTCAGGTCCGATAATTGTAAGACAGCTTAAGCATACATCATCAACGCCGTACTCACCATGCATCATTGAAGAAACTGCAGCTACTGACTCAGAAGCTGATACCAAAGTAGCGCATAAATCCACTACTGCATTACAAATTGCATAGAATGTAGCTCCCTTGTTAGCGATAACTACACCGCCTGCCTTACGAACCTCATCGATAATAGCGTCCTTATCAAGGTCCTCAACAGGTCTGCCCATCTTCTTCATCATCTCAACATAATCGTCTACGGGAACACCCTCAACTGTAGCTGTTGACCAGGGAACGAAAGATGTATCTCCATGCTCACCAAATATAAATGCCTTAATATTATTCTGTGCAATATTTAACTTCTTAGACAGTACACATCTGAGTCTTGCTGTATCAAGGCTTGTACCTGAACCAAGAATCTGCTTCTCGGGAAGTCCCGAAATCTTTGTAAATACATATGTAAGAATATCGATAGGATTACTTACGATGATGTATAAAGCCTTGGGAGCTACACTTACGATCTGAGGTGTAATGCTCTTGATAATGTTTACGTTTGTCTGAACAAGCTCAAGACGGGTCTGGCCGGGCTTTCTTGCGATACCTGATGTAATTACAACGATATCGGAGTCCTTAGCGTCCTCATACTCGCCGCATGTAACCTTAATAGGCTTACGGAAATAGCTTCCCTGCTCGATATCAAGCACTTCGCCTAAAGCTTTCTGCTTGTTGATATCGATCAGAACGATTTCTGATGCGAATGCCTGCTGTGCAAGGTTGTATGCGATTGTAGCACCAACACTGCCTGCACCAATAATTGTTATTTTTGCACTCATAACATTTCTCCTTTCATCTTTTGTAAACAATCTTTCTGAAGTTACGGGTCAACCGCCCATTCCTGCCGCCACATCTGCTTTTCTTCCTGTTTGGAAGCCGGCAGTCAGCGATTGTTCTGATTGTTTACTGCACAAAAGTAGAGCTAAAGCTTCCAACTCACGCTCTAACCCACCTTATCAGAATGAATATAAAACAAAACACATAATAAGTCAAGTTATTTTACTATAGAAAAACTGTTATTTATTGCGAAAAAAACTGTCAAATATTTATATTTTTCCGGCATAAATCAACATCTGTTTATACAGATTGCTTTTTTTTCCGTTTTACGCTATCATATAATCAATAAACCTGAAAGGACCTACATAAAATGAAAAAAAGATTCTTATGTCTTTTGCTCTTAATTTTTGCAGTCGCCCTTCTCGCAGGCTGCAGCAACAGCAACAGACTTCGTCTCGGAACCGGTAACGTCGGAGGCAAATACTATTCTTTCGGCAACACACTGAAGGATTCTGTTGACAAAGGCAACTATGATTTCACTCTTGAAGTAAAAGAAACCGCCGGTTCGGCTGCAAATCTCAGACTGATTGCTGACGGCTTTGTGGACGCAGCCATTGTGCAGAGCGATATTCTTTCGGATGCTCAAAACGGTACGGGACTCTTCCTGAACAATGCGATTTCGGGCCTTACCGAGATTTCAAATCTCTACATTGAACAGTGTCAGATTGTCATTCCCGCAGGCGCAGATATCCACAGTCTTTCGGACCTTGCCGGAAAGAAGCTGGCAATAGGTGAAGCCGAATCGGGTGTATCGGTTATCGCAAAGCTTATCCTGCAGGCCGCAGGCATTAAAAAAGAGGCTGCCGAGCTAATCAACCTTTCCTTTAAGGATTCGGCAAAAGCCCTCAAAGACGGCGAAATAGATGCTTTCTTTATTATGGCCGGCGCCCCCGTGGAGATTCTGACAGAGCTCGCAGACGAGACCGATATCAGACTTCTTCCCCTTGATGAACATATCATTTCATATATGATCGGCCTCTACGACGGATACGTTAAGGCCAGCATTCCCGCCAATACCTATAAGGGTGTCAGCGAGGACATACCTACCATCGGAGTACAGGCTGTACTCGTTGCAGGCAAAAAGGTATCAGAAAAAAATATTGAAGTGTTAAAGGGGATAGTCGATGCAAACAGTAGCTTTTGATATGTTTCAGACACTGGCTCTTGCAGTCGGTGTTCTGTACCTTGGTTCATTTTTAAAGAAAAAAATCAAATTTTTAGAGACCTTCTGTATTCCTGCACCGGTTGTAGGCGGACTTCTCTTCGCCATACTCTCCTGCATTCTTTATGCGAGCGGAATTATTGAAATGAATTTTGATGAAACCATTAAAAATATCTGTATGGTAATGTTCTTCACCTCAGTAGGCTTCCAGGCCAACATCAAGATTCTAAAATCGGGCGGAGTAAGTCTGATTGTCTTTCTGATTGGACTTGTGGTACTGATATTCGGCCAGAATTTCCTCTCAGTAGGACTTTCAAAGCTTTTGGATGTAGACCCCTATATCGGCCTTTGTACAGGCTCGATTCCCATGGTAGGCGGTCACGGTACCTCCGGTGCCTTCGGCGCCGTTTTAGAGGATCTGGGACTTGAGGGTGCCACTACCCTTTGTACTGCTGCCGCTACCTTCGGACTTATCATAGGTTCGCTTATGGGCGGTCCTCTCGGCCGCAGACTTATATTAAAGCATAGGCTTCTGGACAAGGTTTCCGCAGGTGACGATACCCCGCTTGTAGAGGAGCAGAAAAAGCATCACAGAAGCGTCAGCATGTATGCACCTGCTGCCTACCAGCTCGCCATTGCAATGGGTCTGGGTACTCTCGTATCCACTCTCCTTTCAATGACCGGCATGACCTTCCCTATTTATATCGGTGCAATGATTGTAGCAGCCCTTATGCGTAACATCAGTGAGTATTCAGGACGCTTCAAAATTCATATGGGTGAAATAAATGATATCGGAGGTATCTGCCTCTCTATTTTCCTCGGAATTGCAATGATTACCCTTAAGCTCTGGCAGCTTGCGGCACTCGCTCTTCCGCTTATCATTCTTCTGCTCGGACAGGTAATCCTGATGGCTGTATTCGCTTACTTTGTTGTTTTCAACATTATGGGCAGGGATTACGATTCGGCAATCCTCTGTGCCGGAACCTGTGGCTTCGGTATGGGTGCCACTCCCAATGCCATGGCCAATATGCAGGCCCTTACCGAGCGCTTTGCACCCTCTGTCAAGGCATACATTCTGGTTCCGATAGTCGGAAGTATGTTTGCAGACTTTATCAACAGCCTTGTAATCACATTTTTTATTAACATGCTTTAAAAAGAAAGGACACAAAGCATTATGGAAAACAAGAAAAAATTAGATTTCCACACAGACAATCTTGCAGTTCCCGAGATAACCGTCGACGAGG
Source organism: Lachnospiraceae bacterium (assembly GCA_024403355.1). Classification (GTDB taxonomy): domain Bacteria; phylum Bacillota; class Clostridia; order Lachnospirales; family Lachnospiraceae; genus RUG11977. Next base: position 23,067 of record JAKSRW010000022.1, on the reverse strand, counting down.
AGGACGCCTCAGTCAGCGACAGCGACGAGGACAATGAGAATGATGTTGTTTATGATAATCTTGCATTCCCCGAGATTCACATAAAATCAGCTCACACAAGGAAGCTCGAAGATAAATAATCATAAAGCTTAAAGCCGAAGGAATTTTCATGGTATCACATCAAAATTCCTTCGGCTTTTTTTATTTTTTGTTTATGAAATCAACCATATAGCTGTGCGCCAGCTTCATTTTATTCAAATCCTGGAAGCGGTGGTCGGCATCCTCGATTTCTACAAATTCTATTACATTACTCTCTGCAAAATTCCTGCATTCCTCTATCGGAACTATCTCATCCTTACTACCATGAAGAATCAGTATGTCATCCGCATAATCAAAATATTCCCATTTTCTGATATCTGCTGCCATAAGCTTATCCATAAACTCCTGATTTATCAGTACCTTTCTGTCAAAGCCTACCATGACCTCCCTGCCTCGTTCAAGCATGGACTTGTTCTCATCGGTCATTACTCTTTTGTACATTACCTCCCCCATATCCACTGCAGGACATCTGAGTGCTATTTTTCCAAAGGGATTAGCCCCATGCTCATGCACGTATTTCAGCAGCAGATAGCCGCCAAAGCTGGTTCCGTAGGCGGATATCTTTTTCGCCTTCAGCTGCTCCCCTGCATAATCAATGACCATGCCAAGGTAGCTGTCACAGTCCTCCAGCGTCAGCTTCTTCTTCACGTCTGTACCGTGGCAGGGCCAGTCAAATACCAGCACAGCCGTCTTTTTCATTTTTGAAAGAGCCGTCTCGGCAAAGCGTTCTGCCGCCTTATTATCCTTATGTCCTCCGAAGCCGTGGGCAAAGATTATCAGATGCTCAATTTCACGTATTGCTTCGCAGAAAAGCTTGCACTTAATGCTGTTTCCCGCCTGATTAATATCTAAATATCTAACCATATCAGTTCCTAACCTTTATTTTCCAAAAATTGAATCCAGTCTGTTTTGCTCATGGACTCTGCGCATTTCAGCTATTTCTCTCACGGCAGTTAATGCCCTTGCCAGGAGCCTAAAATCAATCGGACTGTTTCTTCTCTTGTCAGCGAAAGCAGCTGTTATATCTGCCTTCATATCCGATGCTATTACCGCATCATCCATCTGCTTGGAATAGATTCCCGCCAGAGCATCCTCAAATACCTCGGTATCTATTGCCACAGTACCCTGTTCTATATACTCCCCGGCGATTTTTTCACGCATATCCTCGTCAGCCGTTTTGCCATTAAAGCGTGTCGACTCGTCCACTGCACCTCGGTTTGCCAGAAGGTAAATAAACAGCTTCTGTTCTTCGGAATTCATTGCCTTAAGCTCCGTAGAAAGCTCTCCGTCCGTAGTTCTTCTAAGGTACTCGACAAGAAGCTCAGGCTTTGTAATATCATGCTTGGCCGCAGCATATGCCGCAATACGTCCGTCTGCTGTATTGCCATGTGTTGCCGCAGCAGACTTTACCTCCTCATAGGAATATCGAAGAGCCGAGTGAATCAGACTTTCAGGGTGGTTCTCGTCCATAATCCTAAAAGCATTTTTCAGAAGCTCATAATCAATGGCTGTCTCACGCTCTACCCCCATCAGGTCATCCTTTGTAAGAGGTCCGAGAATCACCCTGTCCTCCCTGACACGATACGAGCAAAGCGATGCGAGTGCCTTATTCATAAGCTCTCCGCCGGCCCTTACATCAGCCAGACTTCCTGCGACATCCATTCTCAGACTGCGCTTTATAAGAGCACTTCGCTCGGCATTTACAGGCTCTTTTGAATCGAGAGCAGTATCCACTGCGGTTCTGTCAGACAGAATCATAGCCAGCAGCTGAAGCTCGTAGGGTCTGAGCTTAACAAGTCTTTCTATCATTGCCTGATTTTCGTGACTGTCAGCCTCAGAAAGAGAACGAAGCACCTTCTTAAAGGACTGCACAGAGTCAACCTCTGTAATGGCAGCCTTACCAAGAACCGCCCTTGCTTCCTTTGAACTGTTCGCCAGAAGCTTCATATCCACGTTCTTTTTAAGCATTTCCTTATGCTTAGCCTTAACAGATGCCAGAATAGTCTTAAGTCTGACCTGGTCGGGCTGCTTTCCGAAAAATACTGCTCTTTCAGCTGTCTGATAATCAGCCGCTGCAGTAATCATACGGCTGTCCACATATTCCCGGCCCACCCTTAAATCAGCCTCCTTTGAAGAGCTTCTCTCTCCGTAGGCCATGGCAAAGGACATACTCATGTCGGAAACACTGTTTACAGCCAGACTTGCCGCCATATGTGCAAATAACGTGCGTTCCTCTGCCGCAAGCTCAAAATACTGCCTTACAAGCTCACCGCAGGATTTATCCTTTATAAAAGAGCGCAAACGATTTTCGAACTTAGCCCTTGCAAGCGCTGAGCCGTATTCACTGTCTCCGTTTTCCGCAATCGTCTGGTCTGATGCGATAGACGCTCTACGTCCGGTATCATTTACCAGATAATCGCGAAGCTGGCGATTGCTGATACAATCCGCCAAAAGCGCAGTCATACGCATTCTTATTTCTGCCTCATCGTATTTAACATCAGCATTAGCTATTTCAGCGGCAAAATAATCAAATAGACCGGCTCTTAAGGCAAGCTTTTCTCTTTCCTTAAATTCCGCCGTATTTGCCCTTGTAAAAGTCTCCTCATTAGACGAAATAAAATCGTTTATGACATTCAGTATCAGAGTACGCTTGGCAAGAAGCGTATAGATTTTTTCCAGCTCCTCCGCTGCCCCCTCAGCCTTACCGTTTACTGCAATATAGGTTGCCGCAGCCCTGGCCGAACGATAGTAGGAATCAAGGCAGCCATCCTTTGGAAGCGCAGCCTCAAGCTTAATAATCTCCGCATAACGCCCGCTTACCGCAGTATCCTCCTTATACTCTCCTATCAGCTTGTCAATATGCTCCAAGGACCACTTTGCAAAGGGATCCCCGGCCTTCATGGCCATTCGAATAAATATAATCCGCTTCTGATTTTCATTCACAAGCGAAACAGCTGACAGCCTTGCCATGAGCCTTTCGAGATTATCATTGCATACCTGCATCTGCTCCGGGCTAAGCGTCTGTCCCTCTGCTGCATATGCTGCACCTATTTCTATTGCCAGAGACTTTGTATCACCTGCTCCTGCAAGCTTCTCTGACATATTCTTCCTGAAGGTCTCCACCTGATGCGCGGTCTGGGCGCTGAGCTTAACAGTCTTTTTCATACATGCCGCCATAACCGGTGAAATTCTGAATTCGGCCAGGTTCTCGTATTCTGCCAGAGCTTCCCGCTCCGCCCTCATAATACGACGTCCCTCCCGCTTTGTTTCTACTACGGTAGAATCCATCATTTCATCAGCCTGACGTCTTATTCGGGTCAGATTTGTTGCCGTATCAAGCGTTGCCAGACTGCTTCCGAGTATTTCCTGAAGTCTTCCGGGAAGATGCTCCTCGTAGTCAGCTAAAGTCTCCTTAACCAGGAACTCCCTCTCTGCCATTCTGACACTCGCGGTAAATATCTTTTTGAGCAGTTTTTCGGGATCCGAACCAAATTCATATCCCATTTTCTGCTGTAGCTTTCCATGCTCTATATAGCTCTTAAACTCCTCCGACTCATAAAAATCACTGAGCTCCCTTTCAAGAACCTTAGAATTATTCCTGAGATTTTCCCTGTATTTTTCAAAGACGGACTTATCCAGAACACCCGATACACCCTCATTTAGAAGTACATGGATAACCATATTTGCACCATCGAGTTTCTTATCCCTCTTTTTGCCTGAGGCCTTGGCAGCTTTCATGCTTGCATCATAAATAATGCTGCTGATGGATAACGGATTTGCTTCCGAACCGTAATTATGGTCCGTAATCTCCATATAATAGCGGTTAAAGCTTGTCGCCCAGTCCTCATTCGGAAGCATTTTTTCTCCGATAAGCTCAGCCTTAAAGCGAATAATAAACTGGTCGATAAAGGAGTTATATACGGTACCCTCCTCAGAAAGCAGCTGCATAGGCTCCTCAAGCTTCTTCATCAGCCCGATTTCATACTGTCTGTAAGCATCATCCGCATAGGTAAGTACCTTCTCCTGGAATTCACGGTCCTGAACAAGCACCGGAATAATGGGCGCAAAAATTCCGGCTTTCGCAAAGGAAAGTCTTCCGATTCTTTCGTCCTTTCTCGTTGCCACAGCACGATATTTTTCATCTTTTTCAAGCCTTCCACCGCGCTTTTCAACCATTGTTATATTATATTCATAGCGGCTTGCCATAGCCACGGTAGTCCTGATATAGTCCCTGAAGCTTTTTTCCCGCTCCTCCTCAGACCGGTTTTTAACTGTTTCCGGGGCATCCGCAAAGTATTCGCTGACATTTGGAAGCAGTGCCTTACTCTCCTCCAAATTTAAATGATAATCCCTGCAGGTCTCCTCAAAATAATTCTTTCTTCTCTGATAGGTTCTCCCTACTTCGAAGAGCTTCCTTTCAAAGCTTTCCCTTTGATCGTCATTAATACTGTCGCCGAGTCCCTTAAGAATTACCGAAAAGTCATCAAACATCCCGTAGTATGCATAAAGGCGCAGATTATGAAGTCCCTGCTTTTCATGCATGGTACCGTGATAGAAGTCCTCCTTGGCCTTTTTAAGCAGCTTGTTTGCCTCACCGCCAATCCAGCCGTTAGTTCCGAAAATGGCCTCATTCTTCCATTTTGTAAAAACCTCATCCTCCGAAAGCCTGCTGTTTTCTTCCAGCTCCGCAAATTCAAATATTGAAATCGGGGAAGCACAGCCGTTTTTCTCACAGAACTTTGTCATTTCATGTGCAAGATTTCTTGCCCTTCCGATACGGTTAAGATCTCTGAACTGCCTTTCGTTTCTTGCACTGTTCAGCTTTCTGTTTACCAGATCAACACTGACCTTCTTTGATGCCCAGCAGTTTCCGAGTGACATAATATTCTTTCTTACACTGAGAATATCCTTAGCATCCGCAAGACGTGCGTGCTCATTCGTTGCTATAACAGTAAGCTGTCCCACAGTTGCGGCCTCTCTTTGAGTATCAAGACAGCGTTCCAGCAGGGCAAGCTTAATTTCACTGCTATTAGCCCAGCTTTCCTTCTGCTCCAATGCTTTAAGCAGGGGTGAAAGTCTCTCAAAGGCATAGTCCACCAGCTCATATACATCTCCGGCGGTCAGGCTGTCGAAGCTGTCACTGCTTACTATCTTCTTTTCATACAAATAGGGTGTGAGTGCCTTTACAAGTGGTGTAACCTTTACGCTCATTCCCGAAAGCAGATTTCTGAGTCGGGCGTTTACCGGCTCACCGTTTGCAGCCTTACGAAGCTTTCCCTCGGCAAACATTTCCCTTGCAAGAATTCGCTCTGCCGCAGAAAGCTCCCCGCCATTTGCCTTCTCCAGGTCACTGATTGTATAGTCCAGGCTTCGTTCTACGGCAAAATCACGTATAAACTGCATAGCCTTTGCCTTAAGCCCCATAGATTTATTTGTAGAAGCCCTGTAATATGCAAGTTTTTCAAGGCAGTATCTCTGAAGGTCTTCATGAGAAAACATCAGCGAAAGACCTACGGAATGCAGAATTTCGTACTCGGCATAATCAGAATCGCTCTCATAATGATCCTCTTCATCCGCCGCCTCTGCAAGCTTCCTCGAGGTCTCGATTGCTTCCGAAACTGCATTCAGCATCGCCTCATCGGGCTCTGCATAAAGCTCCTTTGCCTTCTTTACAACAGCACTTGCGCTGCTCTTCTCCACAGGATTCAGAAGATTCTGATAATCGATTTCACGCTGAATAATGTTGATAACGCTTTCAGGTGACGCGCTAAGAATCTGCCTGCCCAGTCGTGCTTTAATATTTGTCTCCAGAATAAGACGCTGTTCATATGAAAGCCCCGCAAGCTTATCCCTTATCAGCCCCTCGTTTGCCTCAACATTTTTCTTAAAAAATGTCAGAACCTCACTGATTTGTCCTGCTTCCCTGCTTTTTACGGCTTCGAGGTATCTTTCATTAACCATAACAGCCTCTGCGTAAGGCTCCAGACTCTTCTCCTTACGTATTCCCGCAAGCATTCTGGACACAGAGCTCATATAACCCCTGAATACCTTTCTGGCTGACAAAGAGGCCAGCTTTTTTGACATATTTGCCCTTGACGAAGCAGTGAAAACTGCATCCCCGCAGGCATCAAGAAGGTCTCTTTCCGCAACAGCACGAAGAGCAGGGTTCTTAAGATATTCAAAATCACCGCCGCCAAGCAGTCTGGAATTAAGATATGCCTGCACTGCCTCCATATTCTCCCTGCAGCGTTCATTATAGCCGATAACTGCCAGCTCGATTATATTGTCAGCTGAATCCGCAAGATTCTTATCGATATATGCTTCTACATGTTCTGCAAATCTATCCAGAAGCCAGCCCGTGACATATTTACCGTTTCGAAGTCGTCCCTGACTAATTAAGGCACTCCTAAATTCCGCCTGCTGCTCCCGCTCAGCATTCTCCGCCAGCTCATTTACAGCTCTGGTCAGCTCTGCCAGCTGCCTCTCTCTGTTCTTTTTTTCTGCATTAGCTTCACGCAGATTCTTCGCACGGATTTTTGCATCGGCATCAAGACGCGAAACCGCCTCTGCGGTATCATACATAGTATTTACAGCTGCCTCTTCTGACTCTTTCAGCGCTGCCTTGTAGGCCTTCAGCTGAAGTCCGTGAGGCCTTTCTTCTGTTATCCTTGCTTCAATGCCTCTGGCCTCATCCTCCAGGACCGCAGCCCTTTCTTCAGCATATTCCGGCCTCGAAATGCAATGATTGTAAAGAAGACGCATGTTCTCCTTCGCAGCATCCACACGCTCGTAAAGCGAGGTCCGCTCCTTTTGGGAAAGATCAGGAATCGAACCGGGGGTGATTACCAGATTATTAAATAATCTATGCATCAGAATGACCTTTGCAGAAACAAAATTTCTGTCAACATATCTGTCAGATAAGGCTATAAGGTCATCTCCGTTGCCGGCCGCAGAGGTCCTGCAGGCATCAGTTTTTATAATATCCTTCAGCTCATCGCAATTTGTGCATGCATTAATTCTATCAATAAGCCTAAGCTCCTCCATGACAGGAGCCTTTGACTTCTGATAGTCCTTAGAAATAAAGCCGGCACCTTTTATTATAGAATCTGCAGTCGCGTTAATACCTACAGCATTAACATTTTCACTGTAAAGAAATCTGAGTGTATGCTTTGACATACGCTCCTTAAGCTTTGAGCTTGCACAGCTTCCAATGCTCTCAAGCTTTCCTACACCCTTCACCTTCTTACCCTTCAGGGTGTAATCCTTCAGACGTCCCGTGGCATTCTTCGGTATATAGGTTGTAAGCCTTTCAGATGCCTTGAGGGTTGCAGGGTCTACATAATCCTCCGTCGAAGAATTTGTTCTGAAAACACTGACAACCGCAGATTTTATTTCTCTTGCACGATTTAATAAGGCCTCCTTGCGTGCCTCGAACTGCGCCATTCTTTCATCATAACGACGCTCCTCTTCCTCTGCACGTAAAAGCTCCTTCTGCCTTTTTTCTTCGGCAATTTTAGCCCTGGCTTCCTCTCTCAAATGCTTTTCCATAGCCTTGGCGCGCTTCTTTTGTGTATTGCCCAGCTGACGCATATCAGCCAAATCAGCCTGCTCCCGGACAATATTCCTATGAACAAGGGCCCCGGCCACTGCAAGCACACGACTGCGTCTTTCCTTTTCCTCCTCAGCCTCAGTAGCTGCGGACACAGTAATCCTGTGCCTGTAAAGGCTCTTTTCAAGCTCCAGCTTTTTCTGCACAAGACTATTATGAATGGCTCCCAGTCTCTTCACCGCATCAGCCTTTGCCTCGTATTTTGCCTGAACTATGGAGAGCTCAGTCCTGTATGACTGATCCTGTCCGTAAAGCTCTCCCTTCTTTTCAAGCTCGGCAATCTGCTCCTTCAGGCGCTTAAGCATTGCCAAATCCTCAGGCTTTACTGCAGACTTAGCCGCAGCCTCTTCCAGGCTTCTTGCCCTTAAAAGGACACGCGAACTCCTTTCAACATCCTCAAAGGGCACCTTACCTGCCATAATCTCCTTGGCCTTTCCGGTAATAAGCTGCATAAATCCCGTAAGCTCAAGCAGCTGTCCGTGAACCATATACGGTGATTCAAAAAACTTCTGACCATCCTTTTCAGGGGTATATATAATGCGTTTACTCAGTGAGCCCGTAAGTGTAGAAAGCATGTCCTTCAGCTGCTCCATAGGGTCGTACAATTCTTCCGTGCCATAATCACCGGCCTTTGCAGCTTCAAAATTCTTTGTCAGAGCCACAAAGTCCTTAAGCTGCCTGACCATATAATTCATACACTTTGAATAGTCACGCAGCTCGCTCATCATAGTTTTAAGCCCCTGTAAGGCTATGGCAGCAGCCTCCTCAGAGCCCTTCTCATAGCTTATCTGAAGAATATTTATGAAGTGGTTATTTGTTTTTTCAAAGCTCTTCTCGACAGCCTCTATTTTATCCTGCATAAAGACGCAGACGGACTTCACCGCCTCATTGGAAAATTCACTTTCTCCAAGTCCGGCCAGATACTGCCTGCCCCTTTCAATTTCGACCAGGCATTCCTTCCTGCTCTGCTCAAGAGCCTCGTTACTGTAGGGACTGTCAGCTTCCCCATTTTTTACGGCAGGTGCATAGTAATCAAGCACCTGATCAAAATACTTATTGGGGTCCCTGGCAAGAAGGTCCTCGAGGTCTGCATTGACATCCATTGTCATAGTTTCGGGAGTCTGCATAAAGGAATCGTTCGTAAAACGAGTTTCCAGAAGCTCTGTAAGCATAAGACTGCTTTTAAGCTCAGTCTGAATTGCCTCGTCATCCATATCCCCGACCTTGGCCTCTCCCGCCATTACGGGCATAACATTTAAAAGCTCCGTCAAGGCCGTAACGCAGCTCTCATCCGACTCCATACCCTGAGAGGAAGCATTCAGGACAGTGTAAATGTTATCAAGAATTCTTGTACAGGCACGCTCAATTTTAAGGGCAATACTACGGTTTGCGAACATTCTGTGATAATTTTCGACAGTATCCTCCACAAGCTCCGGAATATCCTCTGTTTCACCGTCCTCGCGCATTCTTCTGCAGGACTCGACGGCATTTCTGCAATCATCAAGCGCAGCCCTTTCACTGTCTGCCGCAAGCTTTTTAATTCTGCCGTTCATCAGCTCAAGTCGCTCGCAAAAAATCTTCACCCGATCGACTACAGCCGCATGCTCCACAGAAATTCCCTCAAGACAAAGTCTCAGATTTTCCGAGGCCTGTGCATAGCTTTGCGTACTTTGCCGGCAGGCTCCCATAAGGTCTTCCATACCTGCTTCCATGCTTCCGTCCGCAAAAGCCCCGGCATAGCTGTCAGCCTCCTTAAATTCAGCCATAAAGCTTCCCATCTCCGAAAGATAATCCTCATAGGAATACTCTACCTCCGAATCAAATTCGCGGCTCTGTGCTCTCAATTCCTCATTACGCACCCTGTCGCCGGTTTTAGTTTTGTTTCTTGTACTGTGATATATCGAAACACTGTCTCTTGCAAAATCCATGAAATAGCCTAATCTGACATTCATCAGACGAATCTGTTCATTTATAGGCTGCTCCGGATTCAGCCGGTTCGAATCCATATCACGCTCAAATAATCGCTTAAATTTATCAAGAAGCAGAATTTGATCAGCTTCCATTTCGTCGGGACGATAATGTGTGAGAGACTCAAAAAACTGACCAAGCCTCATTCTCGCAGAAAGAAACTGCATATATTCATAGCTCTGCTTTACCACCTTTCCCGCAAACGCATCCTCCGAAGGGCCCTTCTCAAAGGCCTTCGAAATCGCAGTAAAGTCCTCAAGCTTAAAATATCTTGTATATGAGTCCATCAGAAGCTTCTGAATTGAGCCCTCAGTTTCCGAAAGCGTCTTCAGGTCAGCCAGTCCGGAGGGCTCTGTAAAGCCTGTATCTCCGACTCTGAAGAGCTGTCTCATTACAGGACGATGCTCCTCTATAACCTTCTCGTCTTTCTTATCAATATAAGCAAGAACCTTGTCCTTATATGCCATAAATTCGCCCTTTATAGCCACTGTTGCAAGCAGTTCTTCAGTAAATCCGTCCTTTTCGGCAGAAGCCGTCGCAAGCTCTGCAGGCTGAGCAGCAGGCAGATACTCCCCCTGCTGACCACTAGTCTGCTCCTCCAATGCCTGTAATACGACTTCCTTTTTCACCTGCTTATTTATCTCTTCACCCATATTCCCATACCTTTCCTAAAGCCTTATAAAAGTCCTGCAAATACCGGATTATACTCTATCCGTTTAATTGATTGCTGCCAGGTATCTGTATGCCTGCAGCTTCTCCTTTGGCTCCTTACCCACAAGCTTCAGCTGGTAGTCAAAAAGCTTTTCTCCGGCAGTATCAATATATACCGGCGTTTCCTCGGAATAATCTCCTATAACCTCCCGGTAAATATGCTCAAAAAGGTTCGGAAGAAGCAAAAGATTCTTCCCCTCTCCGTATATCGCATCAATCAGCAGAGCATCCTCCAGGTCCTCGCAATGTACGAAGGCTTCTATCACTCCGTCGCATACCGCACAGAAACAATATTTATCCTTCACAAACTTATCGGCCTTTATATAAAATCCGCTGTCTCTGTAGCGCTCCTCCAGCTCAAGGAAATTCATATACTCTGCCGCACTAAGCGCTGCTGCAGGCTTTATACTGATAGCCTTATCTGCCGCTTTCCCCTTTATTCCGGAAAAATCAGCCAGACTATAGATGCTTCTTACAAGCGGAAAATCCTCTTTTTTAAAATTATTCTTCAGCAATATTTTTTCTACTGCTGTCTCATTCTCTGACAGTTCGCCGTAAATCACCGCCTGACAGAAAGAAAAATCACTGCCATGCATAAGCTCAATTGTCTTTTGGATCAGCTCAGTAGCATATCCTTTTCCGGCCTGTTCAGGGTCGCTTGCTATAAAACGTAAGGTCAGTCCATCCTCAAATACACCGAAAACAGCCACAGTTACCGCATTATCCTCGTCATCAATCAGTCCGACAAAAAGCTCATCCGAGGCCCTGTTATAATATCTGTCCTCCAGCAGTCCGTCAAAGAAGAGAAAATTATCATTATCAATCTTCGTAAGCTTTCCCATAGATTTATACCTTTCTTCAAACATTATACATTCTCAGTGTAAAGAAAATTCAGTTCACGCAGCCGCAAATCATATTTCACCCAAATTATAATAATCCTCAAGCTCTTCCCGGCATTCCAGAAAAACCGCCGCCAGCTTTTCATCAAAATGCGTTCCCGCATCCTCTTTGATGATATTAAAGGCCTTGTCATAGGAATATGCATCCTTATAGCAGCGTTTAGAAACCAGAGCGTCAAATACATCGGCAAGCGCCATAATACGGGCCTCCACAGGGATTTCATCGCCCTTAAGACCACAGGGGTAGCCCTGTCCGTTTACCTTCTCATGATGATAGTTAGCCACATTAAAGGCAATTCTTACAAAATCCTCTTCCTCCACACCGGCCAGAATATCCTTTACCATTCTGCCGCCTATCTCGGAATGCTTCTTCATCTTCTCATACTCTTCCGGCTCAAATCTGCCCTGCTTTCTGAGTACCGCATCATCTACACCTATTTTACCAATGTCATGCATTGGAGCACTCCTAACCACCAGTTCAAGGAAATGCTTTTCAAAATCAAAGCCCTTAGCCTGCAGCTTCCTTGTAAAAATATTTACTACCTCACTGGTACGCTTAATGTGGCCACCGGTACTCAAATCTCTCGATTCAACCATCTGCGCCATACCCAGAATAGTTTTTTCCTGAATATCCCTGATTCTTTCGGTTTTCTTTTCAACCTCTTTGGAAAGCTCCTCATTGTACTTTTCGGTAAGCTCAAGTACTCGTGTATGCTCTGTAATATCCCTTATCTCCAAAGTAATACCGACACATTTTCCCATGAAATTCTTCAGCGTATGAATTTCTGTCGAATAGGTTCTGTCGGAAATTACTATATTTGCCGCAATCTTATGATGATGTCCCTTTTCCTTTGAACGACTGTCGAGGAAATTTCTTACATCCTCATAAAGAGCCTCGGTTTCTGCCGGAATAGTTCCGAACTTATCCCCCAGATAAAGCTTTTTAAGGTCCGGGAAAACCTCCATTGCATACTCATTAGCACCCATATAGCGCATTTTATTGTCAACGGTAAGGAATCCGACCTTGCGAAGCTGCTCCTTGATTACAGCATCATTTTCATCTACATTAAAGAGGTCAGACTGATAAATCGGGATGATAGAACCTGTCATCATCAGAATATAAATAACGGGTGTAAAATCATAGCCATTGTGAATCATTCGCTGGATAATGTATGAAATACTTGCAATGAACTCACAGATAACCATCACGACCAGGCCCATTCTGTGCACATTTTTCTTCTGTGTAACCGCATATACCGCAATTACAAGTCCGGCAAACATATACGAATAAAGTGACAGCGGGTAAAGGAAATGCAAAGGGCCGTAGACCTTATTCAGCATTCCTCTTCCATTGACCACCACGAATTCCATGGACTTGTAATAAATACCCAGATAGCCGGCCGAACAAACACAGAAATACAGGAAGGCCTGAATGCCGATCATCACTGAAACTGCAAGTGCAGACAATCTTACATGACACACCTCGCATACCGTCAGGAAAAATAAAAACGGCATGAAACATGCACCCACATAGGTTATATTATTTGACATTACCGCTCCGGATAAATCCGTCGCAAGCTCCATACTGAGGTATCCGAGATTAGCCACCAGCATTGTAATAAACATAATATTCTGAACAATGCTTCTCCTGACATCTACCAGAAAATACCAAAAGCATAATGCTACTGATAAGAAAATACATACACCATATAAAATACTCATACTGTCTACTCATTCCCCAAAAATTAATACTTAATCAACGGCAGCCGATACCTGCCCATTGACTGTCATATTATTAAAAGGTGAGGCTGATACCGCAGTAAATGCCCCACCAATCATATCATTATTTATCAAGAAGTTTTTCAAGCTCCTCAAGGTGCTTTCTGACTTCTGCTATTTCTTCAGCAATTTTAGCATTGTTATCAGCAGGAAGCTCCTCCTGCTCCGCCTCAGCCGTCTTCTTTTCAATCTTTGTTGCCTCAGCTACCTCACTGATAGCATTTACAACGATACCGACTACTACGTTCATTACTATGAAGGATGAAATAAGCACGAAAGGCACAAAATACATCCATGCGTAGCTAAATACCTCCATAACGGGACGGCTGATACCCATTGACCAGCTTTCCAGTGTCATAACCTGGAAAAGAGTATACATTGATTTTCCGATGTTACCGAACCAGTCGGGGAACTCCTCTCCAAACATTGATACACCGATAATTGAAAAGATGTAGTAAATGAGCACAAGGAGCAGCGCGGTCCATGCAATACTGGGTATCGAACGGCCGATTGCCTGAACAATAACTCTCAGATGACGGAGTGAGCTCATCATCCTCATACCTCGCATAGCCTTTAACGAACGGAATACCCTGAAAATTCGGAATACTCTGAAGGCTGAAAGGAAGGCAAGACTCGAAAGCACCGAAAGCAGAATGATAATCATATCAAACCAGTTCCAGCCGTCCTTAAAGTACGAAAGTCCGTAAGCAATAATCTTCAGTATCATTTCCAGGATGAATATTCCCAGAAAAATCTCATCGACTATCTCGAGCACACCGCCCATATTTTCCATGACGGTCTTCGAGGTCTGAAGTCCGAGCAGCACTGCATTTATAATAATTACCACGAGGATAAAATTGTTAAACAGCCTGCCGTCTACAAATTCTCTGAATTTCTTCATTAGATTTTCTCTCTTTCTAAAGTTTAATAAGCTATTAAATTATAATACCACAAAGAGCGAAAAAAAACAGCAGTTTTCACAGTTTCAGGCAAAATTTTTTGTTAATATTTACTTAAGGTAATCGTCCTTATCGTAGACAATGACCTCCTGTGTATATTTTCTGCCCATGTCATGGCGGATTTTGCGGTTTTCCACAGTATCAAATACTATAGACATATCGTAATCCTCCGGATAGAGCTCCTCCGCTTTTACATGCAGCTTAACACGTTTGTGATTAATTTTTATTTTCCTGTTTGCAATCTGAACACGCATTATGCCCTGCTCGTTAATCGGTTCGCAGACAATTCCAATCTTCCTGTCCGGATATACCATGACGCTGTCACCGACCTTGAACTTTTCAGAAAGCATGGAGCCGCGATTAACAGGCTTTATTATCTCAAGCTTTTTATGCGAAGTCTTTTTGAAGCTCTCTGCCTCTGCAGATTTATCATCCTGCTCCAAAGAACTCATCTCCCCGGTATCATTGTCATTCAGATTCCGCTTCTTTTCGGCATCATTATTCTGCCCGGCTTTTTCGGCAAAACTACGCTTATTATCTGCATCCGTGCCATTTTCGGCCATAGCCTGCTTATTATTTGCTGCCATGCCCCTTTTTGCCATAGCATGTTTTTTATCTGTTGCCGTGCCTTTTTCAGCCCTGCTGCCGTATGCGGCCTCCTCTGCCATTAAAAGCATATTTTTCGGCATTCCCAGCCTCTTTGCAATATAAAAGGCGCAGCTCTCTCCCGCCTCACCTATAATCATCTTATAGGTCGGGCGAAGCGTCTCCTTATCAAAGGTCATACGCGCATTTACCACCTTATCATACTTATTCGCGTAATCCTTAACCTCAGGATAATGAGTCGTTACCAGGTAATTCGCACCGCTTTTTCGCAGCTCCTCCAGAATCGCTATGGCTATTCCCATACCCTCTGTAGGATCCGTTCCGGACCCCAGCTCATCCATTATTACCAGACTTTCAGAATCCACCTCCCTGAGAATCGCCAGCACATTTTTAATATGCGCCGAAAAGGTAGACAGGTTTTCCGAAAGATTCTGTCCGTCGCCTATATCGCACAGATATGAGGTATTCATACAGATATCTGCCTTTTTGCAGGCCACATGAAGCCCGCACTGGGCCATCATACTGTTCAGCATTACAGTCTTTATAGCGACTGTTTTTCCGCCCGTATTCGGACCGGTAATCACTATGCCTCTGTAGGTGCTTCCCAGCTCGAAATTCAGCGGTACGCTCACTGAAGCAGGCATCAGGGGATGTCTGGCATTATCCAAAACGATACGCCTCTCAAGGTTAATCGCCGGCTCGGTACAGTCCAGCTCAATGCTCAGCTTTCCCTTGGAAAATACATAATCAAGCTTCTCCATAAGCTTCATATTCTCCTTCAGGCTTTCCGCTGAATCGGCCACCATAGCGGTGAGCGTATAAAGGATTTTATAAACCTCGTTATCCTCCTCGATTTTTAACAGCTGCAGCTGCTCTGCCATTTTGGCCACCCCTATTGGTTCGACAAAGAGCGTATTGCCTGTGGCAGACTTATCAATCACTGAGCCCTCGATTTTAAAGCGGTATTCCTTCTTTACCGGCACACAGATTCTGCCGTTACGCGTCGTATAAAAGCTGTCCGCCATGCAGTCCTTATTATTTCTTAGCACCTGCTCAGCCTTCTGCTTCATCTGCTCCTCACAGCGCATTATCTCCATGCGGACATCAAACAATGCCTTTGAGGCCCTGTCATCCACCATATCCGAACGTATCTGTCTGCCTATTTCCTCACGCAAGTCCTTTCTGCAGTCCAGATTCTCATCATAATACGCTATCGGGTTATTGTACTGCTTTCCCCTTGCCAGGTAAGACTGCAGCCTCTCTAAAATAATCAGCACGCCCTGCACTCTTTCCAGCTGATAGGGTGTCAGGCAGTCGCCCTTTGATGATATTTCTATAATATCCAGTATCTCCGTCACGTCCTGAAGCGGCGGATTACCCAGCTTTTCAATCATCTGCCTGCTGTTCGTTGTATCACGAAGCTCCTTCCTCAGCCTGCCTTCTTCAAGAATAATCTGTGCCTTTGCTATCTCTTCCTTTGCCTTCTGCGTTACTGCAAGCCCTGCCCATATTTCTTTAATTCTATTAAATTCAATCTGTTCTTCTGTCTTCATTCTTATCAATCCCTTCTTACTGTAAAATAAAAAACCATGATTTCCCGCACTTAAGAAATCATGGTTCTACGCATCCAAATAAAATGAAACAAAAATATTCCAACCGAAGAAAACAGCCACAAAAGCCTGCAAAACCATAATATTAAGCGCAAGAAATAAGAGCCAACATAAAATGTTAACTGCATACCGATAAAACTACATGTAATCATGTAATTGACATATCATTATTAAATTAATGATATGGGTTATCTACCCACGCTTAACATAAAAGTCCTCCGCTTTACAATAAGAATTAAAAACAGGTATTATGTACTGACATAACTTCTGTCCAGCTACATAATACCCTCAAATATCACTAATGTCAATAATTATATTCTGAAAATTCCGGTCTCACACACCGAGTCTCCAGAAGCTTCCGTCATGAGGAATCTTCACTGCGCCCTCCTCGAGCTTCTTCTCAAGACATCTGCTGATTTTGCCCAGGTTGTTCTCATAAAAGCTCTTGTGTCCGGGCAGGCAGCTTGAAAGATCCTTGCATAAATCCTCTGCCTTGTCATATGTGAAGTTACAGGGAATAACGATTTCATCAATCCTGTTAAAATATTTTGCCAGAAGCTCTTTTCCTGCTTCCTTCTCTGCATAGAGGCCATCAAGCTCCTCCTTAAGAGGCTTTGAATCCAGACCAAGCTCCTCAAACAAAGCTATCCAGAACTTTACATGTGCCTCAGGGATTGTTCCAAGAACATTAAGTGACATCACGCCGTCCTTATCAAGCACAGATGCCGCCCTGGCTACAAGCGCCTCGCTGTTCTTCAGCTCATCCGTGAGGTAATGTGCGATAATCATCGAATACTTGCCCTTGCTTCTTATCTGCTCCCAGGCATCCTCACTCTCCACATCCTTAAAGATTACATTAATCTCAGTATTATCAGCCAGCTTGTCGCTGTTATCCTTTACGAACTGTGAAAAATCATCTGCCCAGCTGCCGGGAAGGTCATATCCGTCCACCTTCACATCGCAGGGTATATCATCCCAGTTGTTTCTCCAAACCTTCGAATAGCCGCAGCCAAGGTCAAGCACACGCTCGCCCTCCTTCACCTTCAGAGAACGGAATATCTTCACATACCAGTCCAGCTCATCCTTGCTGTGGTCAAGTGCGAAGAAGTGTCCGTCATCACAGTTCTGCTCGTGCTGCATACACTTCAGAATCTCCGCCACATCATCCCAGTCAGGCTGTCCGTTGCTTCTTGCAATAACCGCCTTAATACGGATAATGGCTCTCTCCAGCTCATATCTCTTTGCCTCCATAAGCTCTATCTGATCCTGAAGAGTCGAAAGAATGTCGGTGTTCTTATTGCCTGCAATATTGTCTCGGATTTCCTCCAAAGAGAATCCGATCTGCTTGAGAGCGATAATCTTCTCAAGTACGAGTAATGCCTCGTTATCATAAAGTCTGTAATTGCCCTCTGAATACTCTGTAGGCTTTAATAAGCCCTTCTCGTCATATAATCTTACTGCCTTCTGTGAAATTCCCGCCTTCTTTGCGATTTCTCCTGATGTCATTTTCTCACTCATAATTTTCCTTCCTTTCCTTCAGCCCTCAGCTTTACTCCGGCTTCAAATACATGTGAATCAGTTCACAATGAGTCTCTTTTTTAATCATATTTTGTTGTCTTGAACGTTCATGTACTTACCTTAAGGGGTTCCCCAGGGGTAGAGTCAATAGCTTTTTTCAAAATTTTTCAAAATATTTTTCAAAGATTACTACATCAGAATTTTACCGTTCTCCGGCAGGGAATCTCAGATCAGATTTTACATACAATATTAGGTTTAAAGGTCGTATTCAGATGAATCAGATAAACCCTGTCTCCCTCAGCTATCGAAAAGCCCTGAGGATGGGTCAGCTGAGCATCACCCACACCGTTTCTGTAGGAAACGCTTGCCAGACGCTTAAGGCCGATTACAACATCTCTTCTGGTCAGGAAGTCCTTGCTTATCACAGTACCCTCCACAAGTTCATAATCGCCCTTCTTTACAAGCTGATAACGTCTGAAAACACTCAGATATACGAGAAATGCCAGAAGCCCCATTCCGCCAAATACAAGAAGATCACGCACAGGATTCTTATGGCTGTTTTTAACCTCTGTCTCCTCTTCAATCTTCGCCTCGCTGTATGAAGCCTTTCGCTGCGCAAGAATGTCCGCCACTTTGTCATGGTCGATTCTCGAATTAAATTCTGCAATCATCGTCTGACGATAATTTTCCATCGCGGCCTCATCATAGGTCATTTTTCCGGTTGCCGCAGTCGCAGCCTTATCAAGGAAATTCTTTTTATTCTTATAAAGCTGGCTTTCCGCATATTCATTGGCATCTCCGTAGAGCTCCCGGATAATGCTGTCCTCAGTCTGATTAAAGCCTAATAAATAACCGGACTCCTTCTGTATCGTCTCATACTCCTGCATGGCGAGCTTCGCCCTTACAAAAACCATCCAGTAGGAAAAACACCCCACTGCCAGGAAAATTACAATAGCGACAATTCTTAAATTCAGGACCTTCTTCTCTGATTTTAAAACGATTTCACGGTCCAACTCGTCCGGGCTTCTAAAGCCGCCGGCCATTCCATATCCATCCATAGAAAACATACACCCTTCTGTCTGCAGACATGATTTTAGCATTATACAGACATATTTTTTAGAATTTTGGCCCCGCCGCAGCGGGATACACTTATTTTAAC
Source organism: Lachnospiraceae bacterium (assembly GCA_024403355.1). Lineage (GTDB taxonomy): Bacteria > Bacillota > Clostridia > Lachnospirales > Lachnospiraceae > RUG11977. The sequence continues at coordinate 4,171 of JAKSRW010000022.1, read as the reverse complement.
ATATAGAGACCCCTAATAAAAACAAAAAAGCCGCAAAATATATGCTTCTAAAACTCCTATGCAGACAGCATATAAAAAGCTAAACTGCCTCCCGCAGATCAAAAATCATTTTATTCCGCAAAAGGCAGTTTTCCTGCAATATTTTATATTAAAATTAACAGCTTACACCTAAGGCCTTCAGCTTTTCAACAGCGTCCTCATAGCCTGTAAATACTATTCCCGAAAATCCCACAGCCTCAGCACCGCGCACATTCTCCTCTGTATCATCGATAAATACGCACTCCTCTGCCTTCAGCTCATAACGGTCAAGTAAAAGCTTGTAAATCTCCGCTTCGGGCTTTAATACACCCTCCTTAAATGAGAATATGCTTCCGTCAAGCTCCTCAACAAATGAAATATAATCATAGCACTCATAGTAGCCTGCGGGAGTAAAATTCGTAATACAGAAAATCTTGTAACCGGCCTTCTTCAGGGAAGCAATCCAGTCCTTGGTATAATCATAGCTGCCCATAATACCTGCAACCGAATCAAAGGCCTTATGGATTTCGTCGGCAATTTCGGGATCTCCACTGATAAACGCGTTAATTACCTCGTCTCTGGTCAGCTTGCCCCTCTCAAATTCACCCCAGTAGGGTGTCATCGCAGATGCCTTTACCAGGCGCTTAACCATCGCCGGTTCAAAGCCCTTTTCTAAAAGAAATTCCTTAAAACGAAAGGGTGCAAGTACATTACTAATATCAAATATAATATTCTTAATCATTTCAATTGGCATACCTTTCCATCCAAATTTTTGTTTCATCTATATTCGGTATTGAGGGCACCGCTCCCACGCGTGTAACGCTGATGGCTGCTGCCGCAGATGCCGTTTTCATTGCCTCACGAAGCGTTTTGCCGGAGGTTATACCGTTAACAAAATACCCTGTATAGGTATCTCCCGCTGCCGTTGTATCAACTGCTTTTACATTAAATGAAGGCTGCTCTGCCCGCTCTATGCTTCCGTTTACATTTTTAAAAGCAACGCTGCCTGCACTTCCGAGAGTGATAACCATGGAGACTGCCGGATATTTTTCATGGACCTTCTGCCATACCTTCTCAGCTTCTTTTTCTCCTGACAGCTGCTCGGCCTCTATCTCATTTACGATAAACCAGCTTATTTTATTAAAATCAACCGCGTCCAGCCTTTCATTAAAGGGTGACGGATTCAGTACGATAACCATGCCCTTTTCGTAGGCCTTTTCCACGATATAGGGCAGTTCATTTATCTCATTTTGAAGAATCAGATAATCTCCCATGCTGAAATTATCAAGGGTTTCATCGACCTGTGTCCTCGTAACCGCCTGATTTGACCCGCCAAAGAGAATGATTGAGTTCTCGCCAGACGGTGTAAGCTGGATAATGGCCTTGCCCTGCATAGTATCTACCGTGTGTAAAAACTTATCGTCTGCTGCATTCTCTCTAAGAAGCTTTCGAAGCATTTCACCCTCGCTGCCGATACAGCCTGCATGGTATACCTTCGCACCCGCACGCGCCAGAGCAATGGACTGATTCAGCCCCTTTCCACCCGGATTCAGAGCCTGTTCCGATGCCGAAATAGTCTCTCCCGGCTGTACAAAATGCTCCAGCCTATATACATAATCAAGATTTAAGGAGCCAAAATTTAATATTTTCATTTTCCCTCCTAATGCAACGAATGTCTCTTTGCCTTTTTACACTCTGAATGATGCGACTGTTTCTTTGAGCTGTTCACTCATCTGCGTAAGTTCCTTAATCTGTCCAAGTACCGTATCTGAATTGGCACCGGAAGAAACTGTTGATATTTCAATATCAGACATACGTGCGGTTATGGTTGCTACCATATCATCAATATGAGAAAGATTTGTTACTATCGTAGCCATGTTTGCACTCATCTCTTCTGAAGAAGCACCCAGCTCGGTAGAAATATCATTATAAAATACTGCATCCTCCTCATACTGTTTAGCAATGTTAATCATTTTGCCGTAATCCGCAACAACTTTATCATTCATAAAACTAAGTAATGTTTTTGAATTGTCCGCAAGATTATTAACACTTTCTACAATTGTATTCGTAACTGTCTGAATCTTATCCACGGCATACTTTGTATTGTCTGCAAGTGCTCTGATTTCATTCGCAACAACAGCAAATCCTTTTCCTGCTTCACCCGCTCTTGCCGCCTCAATGGATGCATTCAATGCAAGTAAGTTTGTCTGGGTATTAATTGAAAGAATCTCTCTCGTAAGAGAGGTAATTTCCTCAACTGCGTGACTTCTTTCAATTGCGCGCTCAAGCTGGCCCTTTGTACTGTTATAAATTTCATTTGCCTGATTATTTGATTCAACTGATGAATCATGCAGCTCCCTGGCTCTCTCCCTGCTTTCATTTGACTGAACTGCAGCATCTGAGGCCTTACCGGCCAGTATATCAATTACTTTTCCGAGCTCTTCACCGGCAACATTTATTTCACCGGTAAGTGCTGAGGCCTTCTTCGCCTGAACCAGAACTTCTGATGTGGCTGTACTTATATCAGATACATTCTCATTAAGATTAACCATTTTTTCATAAGCTTCATCACTTATGCTCTTAATATCCTCAGATTCCCTCTGGGTTGTAAGAATGATATCCCTAATCTGTTTCTTAACAGAAATGGTAGCCTTCATAATCTGTTCTGTTTCGTTCTTGTATTCTGAAGGAATTCCGCTTTCTACAGAAGCATTTTCCGAAAAATCGCCTGATGCAAACTGCTTTAAGGTCTGAATCGGTGCAAGCATCTTTTTGATGATTGTTGTCATAATGATACTTACAAAAGCAACAGCTATTATGGCAACCAATACTGCAACGATAATCATTGACCATACGGCCTTGAACAGATTTGAGGCCGGAATTGTAATACCAACCTGCCAGTTACATGTCGGAACCAGTGAATTCGCAAAGTATGTATCAAGCTTGTCATAATCCTCTGCTCTGACAATTTCAGTGCCGGGATTATCTACTAATGCAGAAAGGAAGGGAGAAACATCTGAAACTGCCGTTGCAGTGTCCTCCGTAGGCAGATATGCTTCATTCTTGTGTGCAACATAATTCTTACTGCTATCCACAAGGAATCCGTATACGCCCTCATCATAATTAACACTGTTTGTAAGTCCTGTAACCGTAGACAGGGTCATATCAATACCAAGTACACCGACAAGCTTTCCATCTGCATATACGGGGCATGCTATTGTTCCGCACATTTGGTTTGTGAGCACATCCCAGTAGGGATCTGTTACGATGGTATTTCCCGCTTCTGCCGCTGATTTATACCAGCCTCTTGCTCTCGGATCATAGCCTTCGGGAGTTGACGCTTCTTTGTTTCCCTGGAAAAATACTCCATCAGATGCTCTGCCGAAATACATGTTGAGAAGCTCCTCTCTTCCGGCATAATATGAATCAACCACCTTCAGTACACCCGCATCACTGATATCCCCTGTACTCTGAATACTGTTAGCCGCAGCTGTTACCCATTCTTTTTCCGTTGAAATCCAGGTATCCACCTCATGGGCATACTTATCGGCCTGAAGCTGCAATTCCTCCTTCTGGGCCTTCAGCAGGTTGTATCCGGCGATACTTACAATGCCCGCTGTAATAATCATGATAATTGTAATAACTATAATAATTACCGTAGATGTCAGCTTACCTCGTATTGTTTTACCCATTTAGATACACTCCTTTATATTTTTTTATACTGCGGATAAATAAATAATATTCATTTCTTATTTATCACAATTTATTTCAAATGCATATCACCCATAGATATCATCCACAGGACAGTCATTTCAGTTTTTGTCTAGCTACCGTATACATTATCTTAGTAAATACAACAAATACTATTCCAAAAATATTATCACATAATTTATAGAAAAAGTAAATATTTTTGATTTCTGCAGAATAAATTTAATTAATAAATAATGCAACAAAATACAGACTCGTCACTATTTTTCATAAAATGATAAGAGCAGCTGACTCATCCCGAATCAACTGCTCTAAACACTGCCCACCAAGTTTGAGCACATCTCTGGTTGCATTAAAATGTTTTCCAGCATTTTTCTTTAAAAAAATCACCTATAAAATCGCTGCTACCGCAGCTTACGAGGTACGGGGCTTGAACCCCGCACCT
>JAKSRW010000021.1 GCA_024403355.1 Lachnospiraceae bacterium | reverse complement strand
TTACGTTTTTCTTTCCTGCCTCCGGCTTTCCGATTGCGTATGTGGAATTGCTCTCGCGGTCTCCTACCATTCTGCGGTTGGCCTCAGACTTTTTTATGCTCCACATTTTTACGTTTTTCTTTCCTGCCTCCGGCTTTCCGATTGCATATGTGGAATTACTCTCACGGTCTCCTACCATTCTGCGGTTGGCCTCTGTTCCCAAAGGATTTCCCTTTATAAAGCGCCACATTTTAGGATTAACCTTTCCTGTTTTGGGCTTTCCGATTGCGTATGTGGAATTTCCGTCCCTTTCGCCCTTCATACGGCGATTCTTATCTGTTCCGAGATATTTATTGGCAACAAACTGCCACATTTTAGGATTAATTTTGCCCTTCTCGGGCTTTCCGATTGCATAGCTTGATTCATCATCGGCCTTTGCGCTGACATTCTTTGCATCAGCCTTCCTGAAGCCCCATTTTCTGGGATTCTTCTCCCAGCCTCCGTTTGCCTCGGACATGGGTGATTTCTTAAGGGCGTATGAAGAATAAATAAGCTCCTTGTTTTTCTCCATATCCTTCTTTGCACTTCTGTCGCCCGAGCCGAGATAATCATCTTCATCAAATTCCCAAAGTCTCTGCTCAGCCTTCTTGGGGATAGGATATTTATTTTTTGCTCCGGTCACATATTCATCCGAAGCAATACCAAGGTCATTTCTTCTGTTTGCCTTGTCTGAATCGCCCTGGAAGCCCTTATTCTTTGTTTCGCTCATTACCCATTCCTTGATTGCCCATTCATTTACCTGCTTGGGCACCGAAACAACTATAAGCTCTCTGTATCCGATGGTCGTCTTTTCTGTGAGAAGATTGCTCTGCTCTGAATTTAAATCGCCATATTCCTTCTGGGTTACGACGCAGCCTGTAAATACATAGGCTCTGCGTGCCACCTCAAAACGTCCCGCACCCGGAGATACAAGAAGTATCATGGGAAGGGCAAACTCCGCACCCTCCTGAAGAGGGTCATAGGAACCGACAAAGGTCATTGCGTAACGCTCAACCGTAAATGTAAAGGGCTTTGTAACACCCTTTCGGCGCATATGAACATAATCGTTCAGACCGCCTTCCTGAATGTAGTCGAACTCATTCTCACGCACAATGGCGCTTACACTTTTACAGGGTATTGTCATTGCACCCTCAACTATGAGAGTGAAATTAAAATTCGGTATAGGCAGATCACCCTGCACTGTCCAGGGATTTTCCTTGGAATGAGGGTTTGTACTTTTTACGTGGCCCATATGCTATCCTCCTGTTTCGACTGCAATTACTATTTATCCGCGTCCCGGCTTCATATCCAGGATGCTCTTTTCCTTTGATGATTTCGAGGGCGTAAGCTCGCGGTTAATGGCACTGATTTCACTGCACCATCTCCGTCTGCTTGAATGATCCATTTTAAGGACCTCTTCATTACTCCAATGAAAATAGTAGGATATAAACGACATTTCCTTGTACATTTCATCCTTTGGATAAAGCTTTATCCCTCTTGCGAAAAATTTATGGCTACCTCGTGCACCTGACCACACTTGGGACATACAACTGTCATAACAGGCGGATTGATATCATTTATTCTCTGGTACATATCCTGAAGGAATGCCATGTCGGCAGTGAACATTCTTTCAATGTGTGAGGGTGTGATAACCTCAAGGCCTTCCATTTCTGTGATAACCTTTGAAAGAATAACGATTGTCAGATATGAGGGATTGCTCAAAACACGAGGGTCTCTTGTTGCACTGATTTCATCTCCTGCGGTTGCAAGTCTCATCTTGCCCCTGCGATGAACATTTCCGCTGTTATCTACATATCCCTTAGGTAAAGTAAATTCATAAACTGTTTCCATATCTATGCTGCCCTGAGGCATCCTCCTTTATTTTCGTAAATATCTTTAATTAACACCTCGAAGTCCAAGGTCTGTCCGAGGGCTTAATTAAAAATACTTAGTCGGTAAATAATCAATTATGCAATGGGGCATTTCTGCCCCACTGCAAATTAAGAAGCGTATTGATATTAGTTGGGAATGATAAGCTCTTCGTATGCAAGTTCAACAGACTCGATAGCTACTTCTGAAGTTGAAGCATTGAGATCGGGAGCTGTATACTTTGTTACCCATGCGTTTGAAAGAACCCAAACACGAACACCCTGGATTGCTGAAGGTACTGTCTGAGGTGCGCCTGCATTGATGTCGATAAGCTCGATCTGAACCTTACATCTGGGCATCTCACCACGAACCTCTGATACACATTCCTGAATCCATGTCTTGAATGCACTGTCAAGAGTGTAACCAAACTTTAATGTAACATTGCCATGCTTAACAAGGCCGGGGATCTTAACAGGTGCAAGGCTGTTTGCATTGCCCTGACGGAACTCGATTACATCAACAGATGCCTCAATTCCTGTAACCTCACTGAATGCTGCTGAGCCTTCAACGCCATCAACAGATACGATGAAGTTCATTTTTGTTAACGGGTAAGCTAATCCTGCTCCATTATCATATGTTGCCATAAATTATCCTCTTTCTGCACCGTTTCTATTTTTTCCGCAGCTGCCCTTCGGTGCTGTGCAGCAGCTGACCGTACTTTAGTTTCTGTTATTTAATCAGCCCTCTGAGCCCTCGCTGCCGGCATCAGCTGTTAACTGAGATACACGGAAGATTACGAACTCTGCGGGACGTGAAGGAGCAATAGCTACGTTGCAGATAAGTCTGCCGCTTGCGATATCATCCTTTGTCATTGTGTTGGCACCGATTTCTACGAAGTAGCCCTCTGAAGGTGATGAACCTGCCAGCATACCTGTTCTCCAAAGATTGTCAAGGAATGAGGTAATGGTGATTCGTACTCTCTGCCAGAGATTTACATCGTTGGGCTCGAATACTACCCAGTTTGTATTTGCCTTGATGCTCTCCTCTACATAGATGAAGAGACGGCGAACGTTGATATAACGGAAGGTTGAGTTGCTGCTTGCTGTTCTTGCGCCCCATACACGGATGCCCTGTCCGGGGATTGAACGGATAAGGTTGATACCCTCGGGATTAAGCATATCCTGCTCAGCCTTTGTGTAGTTAACCTTAAGACCAGTACAGTAAACAACCTCATTTGCAGGTGCCTTATGAACGCCGCGGGCATTATCTGTACGAGCGTAGATACCCATAACCGCACCACTGGGGGGAACGAAGCCGGGCTTCTTTGTTGCACGGTCAAGAACCTTAATCCAGGGATGATACATAGCTGCGTATGTGCTGTCTACCATACCTCTGAACTCAACGAGATCCTTAATCTTTGTAGCCTCCTCGGGCATATCAAGAACAGCAACGCGGTTCTTCATGTTCTCACAGTGACCAACGAGTGATACAACAACCTCGGGAATTGTGATACCGGGAATTGCAAGCATGCTAACCTGATTGTTCTCGATAAATGCCTGAAGACCTGTACGCTTGCCGGGGCCACCGTCTGTACCGATGTATGTAGCGGCATTAACCTTTGTAACTGTACCGTCTGAACCACCGTCAAGAGTGATTACACCGCTTGTCTTGCCCTCACCGAGAATAGCCTCAAGAGGATTTCCTGCTGTTGCTGTTGCAGCTCCGCTTACAGTAACAAGATCGCTTACTGAAAGCTTTGTAACGATATAGCTGCTTGCTTCGGGATTGAAGCTGAGTCCGCTGTACTTCTCGATTTCATCATTGCAATGGATAACTGCATCGATTTCAACAAGTGATACAACTACTGAAGGAACGATAGAATTATCAACAACCTTCTTTGCTGTGAAAGCGTTCTCAAAAGTAATCACATCATCAAAGATAGACTTAATCTTGTTGTACTCATCACCTAACTTAACGATATCGCCCTCTCTGAAGCCGGCTGCTGACTTTGCCTTATAGGTGTTCTCGCCTTCCTCTGAGATAAGCTGAAGCTTCTTTCTTGTCTCTGTGCTGAAGGAAATCTGGATTCTGTTACCCCACTTACCTTCGTTGGCTGCCTCAATCTTTAAGCCGCCTGCCTCAAGTGAAGCCTTCTTTGCATCTGAAGGAATAACACGGCTGATGAAACAGCGTGTACCGCCGTTTGCGAAGAACTGCTCAACCGCATATGCAAGGAAACGATTGTTTCCGTGAGTAAATTCTGTTAAAAATCCACCATAGTTTTTCTGGAATGATGAAAAGCTTGTGATTAATGTGTCAGCGCCTGTTGTAGGGCCTTTCTCTGCCATACCTACGAAGCCGGCAACGCTTGTGCCTACGCCTTCGATAGAACGGGGAGAGTTATCAATTTCTTCTACATATACTCCAGGTGATAAATAGTCTGCCATTTGTTTTTTCTCCTTTCAAAATTAAGGTACTATTATTTTTGTCTGTCCCGGTACGGTAACCGAAATAGTTCCGACTCCGAGACTGCATATTAATTTTGCATCATTTGTAAGAACCGGCTTTCCGTCCGCAAGCACTGTAGGCTTGGTGGGAATCCATGCTCCGGCGGGCGTACAGGTGCAGGGCTGCGGTGTCAGAACACCGAGTGCTGCAGCCGTAGCTGATGCTACCGCGGGGTTTGCCATTGAAGAACATAATCCGAAGGGGGTAAGTGTGGTGTCCTGTATTGTGGCCTGCGGCTGACCGCCGCAGAGTACTTTTGTCTGCGAGGTTACTGTCAGCGTCCCCGGGGCAGTACCGAAGCTGCACATACAGCTTGCACCATTTACAATGGCTACTCCCATTTTACTCCTCCTTTTCGATTCTCAGTTCCTCCGGCTGATGGAAATCCATCCTCTGAAAGTAAACTGTTTTGTTCACTACATAGCGCAAAAGATATTCCGCCTGAGAACTTTCGGCTACCTTCAGCAGGTATGTTCCATCCTGTTTTATTTGTCCGTGAATTATCTTCATTACCCGCTGGTTTACAACACAGCTATGCTCCGGAATACTTTTCAAAATCAGCTTAGAAGGTGAAATTTCTTCCACTATCTCGATTCTGTCATAGTATTCACCCTGATTATCCAACAGACCGTAGTGAACCTGAGAAAGCGCTGCATTTCTTGGATTATACAATGTCAGCTGCAGCTTTCTGCTATTAAATTCCTTGACATTGCAAATTGCCTCAAAGGTAGGAACTGCTTCGATTTCCTCTATGCCCTCAAGCTTTCCCGACACAGTCAGGAAGGTTCTGGGTGAATCCGAGGATTCAAGAGGAATCATAAAAAGTTCCTTCAGAGGTAAGCGTTCCCCGATTTCCGCAAAATCAATTCTGCCTGACATAGGTTCATATCCGTGGACATTAACCTCAAAGTCAAAATTGTCTTTCGGAATATTGAGGAACAGATACGTTCCCGCTTCCTTCGAAAGAGGCGGCTTCATGTTTCCGCTTAAGGAAAACCTGACACTTCTGTCCGTGATGCTTTTACCGCTTACGCTGTCATAAAGCTTCATGACAAGACCCAGATTATGACGTACAATTAATTCGGGCTCCGGTGTCACCGCTTAACCACCCCCTCACCATTTGCAACATGTATTCCAAAGGTTGCATCGACAACTCTGGGTGTATCGATGATAACCTCACTGGACAGAAATACGGGTGCTGCCTTGTAAAAAAGGCTGACCTGATAGGGCTTGTTGATTGCCTGCCAGACTCTTACCTTTTCTTCAAGGGTAATCTTCGCCTGTGTCAGTGCAATCGGCGGTTCCTGTGTTTCAAGCCAGGTCTGCAGCTGGTTGGGAAGCACTGAATTGTTGTCATTTACAATCTGTGCCGCCTTACCGAGAATCTTCTGCACATCGGGGGCTTTGAGGCCCATCTGCGAACCACCGTTGATAAATAGCATATAATATAATGCGTAGGGTCTCGGAGACTTCTGAAGTCTTACGCGTCCTGACGGCAGTGTCGGGGGAAATGCTACATTTTCTTCCTCTCGAATGTCGTAAAGATAGAGACCTACAATATAGTCTACATCCTGATCCGCCGGTGAGGAAACCTCGATATTGTTCGGCGAGGGAATGGGCTCCGGACACATTTTCTGTCTCAGAAGCTTGACTATATATGAACTAACATCTGAAATAATCGGATAATCTGCCATTCAGCTTTTTTCCTTTCATACATTTTTCTTAAAATTATAAGCCGATTCCTATGAGATAATCATAGAATTCAAAAGCAGCGTCATATTCGCTTTCATTTACTGCAATACCGTAATCACAGCCACTCAGGTAAACGCCGATTTCTCCAAATGAAGCCTCGGAATAATCAGTGTCAATATAGACGGTTTCATAGAATACCGCAGGTGCATTCATGTAATCAATCTGATCATTGTTTCTTTCAGCCGCCTTTGAAAAAGCATTGAATACAAAGTAATCGCTTCTCTTCTGAAGGGTTACCTTCTTATTTGGATCATTAAAAATGTATCTGTAGCCTGCCAGACGGGCAATTACGGTTGTGGGGATGTAGGTTACTCCCGAATCAACAGAAGCATCCTTAGGCTTTTTATAAAGATTCCTGCTTGTACCGATGTTCTTTCTTGCATATGCAGAAACAACACCCTTTGTAATCTCACAGCCTGTAGCCTCTGTATACATATTCATGCCGACAATGATCTTTGCAGCGTCACCATCACTCAGACCGGCAAGTAATTCCATAAGAGAATCTGCATTAACACCTGAAGCAGAACCGCTGCCGCCCTGACCGTCCGAGCCCGAACCGTCACCCTGGCCCTCTGAGCCTGAGCCGTCTCCCTGGCTGTCTGAACCTGAGCCATCGCCCTGGCTGTCTGAACCCGAACCGTCTCCCTGACCGTCCGAGCCTGAACCATCGCCCTGACCGTCTGAACCTGAACCGCTGCCACCCTGGCCCTCTGAGCCTGAGCCGCTTCCGCCCTGGCCGTTTAAACCTGAGCCGTTGCCAAATTCCATACCGTTCTGGTCTGCAAAATCACTTATAGCATCTGCCAGATCATCCTCTGTAATACCGGTTGCAAGGAAGCTGTCCATATTATCAGCGGTAACATCCTCAACCAGAGCCATAACCTCTGAAATATCTCCGATGAGATCGGGATTTGTCAGCATCTGCTTTGAAAGTTCCTTATAAATGTCCTTTAATGCGTTAAAAGCAGAACCGGGAACCATTCCCGAAAGTGCACCGATTGCCTGAATCTTATCGGCCGCGCTGCCCAATGAACCATCCCTGATATCGTTAAGCGCACCCTCAAGTACTGTCTTCAATGAATCTGCGGCTGTACCTGCACCAAGCATTGACTCTGCAACCGCCTTCTCGGCCGGTGTTGCACTATCTGAATTAATAATGTTGGTAAGCTTCTGTGTTTCATCCGAAATTGCCTTGTCAATTGCTTCAAGCTGTGCTCTGAGCTTCTTCTCCTTATTGATATTATTCTTATCAAGTGCCGACTCCAGCTCCGTCTGAAGCTTTTCCTTTTCAGCAAGGAGATCTGCAAGCTCTCCACCGCCGCCCAGGGCCTGGAGCTCGTTCATTGACTTTTTAAGCCATGCCAGATATTCATCAACCGATTCCGTAGCATAAGGCTCATATGCATCGGATAGAATAACATCATAGTATTCATCGGTTTGTTCTATAAGTGTAGTACAGTATTCAATTGCCGATTTGGGAGCCATTCTGTCAAATTCAGCCTGAATTACCTTCTGAAGCTCTGCACGATATGCCTCAAGCTCACTCTTCTGCTTTTTCAGAACAGAGCTTTTTGAAACGGCCGCTGCGGTTGAAGGAAGCTTCTTGTAATCAGCACCGGTTCCCATGGAAAGCTGTGAACTGTACTGTTTTCTCTCTCGCTCAATCAGTTTTTCTTCAATAAACTTATATTCATTCTCTGCCTCGGCTATTATTCCCGCATTTATACTGTCAAGGTAAAGAAGCTCTGCCGTAAGCTTGTCACACTCTGAGAAATTTCCGCTTTTGGCAGCCTTGGCAAGATTAGTGCTTAACTCAAATTCAAGCTGAGTAAGGACCATTTCACCCGTCTCAAGAAGATTAGCGCTGCATTCATTAGATGACTCTGAAATATTCTGCATCGCATCGCCGATTGAAGAATTAAGGGATGTATTAAGGGTAAAGCTTTCCAGCTTTACTATTTTATATGTAGGCTCTTCTATTGCCGCAGCCTCTTCCTCACTTAATTCCATGAGCTGACGCATATATTCTTCTCTGAGCCTTTTATTCTGCTCAGCAACAGTGAGACCTACTTCCTCATCTCTGTTGACATAAATATCGCCCCTGTCAAAAACCTTGTCGGCGCCAACACAATTAGAGAGATTTTCAAGAATTGTCTCTGAAAGCACATCGAATACGACCAGTCTTCTTGCATTATCAAATTTCTGCATAACATTCTGAACACGGTCAATATTTTTCTGTTCGGCATTATTTACCGCCAGAATTGAATAATAGCCCTGGAGAGCATTAATCATTTCATCGTAGTAATCGGTTCCGTCGCTCTGAGGCTTTGCATTGAACATTTCATCAAGAAGCTGCAGATCTCGCTTATCTGTATCGGTCTTTGAATCCTCATCCTTTTCCTGAAGAGCCTTATACTGAGTCTTAATAGGCTCAAGCTCGGGCATTGACAAAAGATCGTAGGGATTTGAAATATCAAATATACAAATGGGTTCTCCCGTTACCAGGTCATAGGTAATACCGTCAGGCTTTGTATGATGGGTCATAAGCAGCCCCTCTATCACATCCTTGCTGACCGGAACACCGCCGCTTGTAATATCTGCAAGTGAAGAAGCATCGGTAATATCGTACCATACACCGCCTGCCAATTCCGATTTGTAATAACGTTTACCCTGATTGGATTCGCTTACAGAAGATACCGCTATGCTATATACTGCATCTGTCATTGCGGGAAGATAGATCAGGTGGGAACCGATAATGATGGTAGAATTATCGATATCGCTGTCCTGAATATGAATTGCATTGCTATCATCAAGCACCGCCTGGACAAACAGGTTTTTGAGTCCGAAAAAAGTACCTGTAAGTACGATTCCCGCAATCAGTGCAATGATGACTGCCTTAGTGAAATATTTCTTCATCTTCTTCCCCTTTCTTCATATTTTCATTTTACTATACTTTCTTTATAATTGTGTTTCTTGTTGAATCAAGGTATGCATCAAAAAGTAATTCCCCGGATGCATCGTAGCATTTGACCACAAGCTTATCAATTGATCCGGAAAGAAGTCCAAGGTACTTAAAATTTGTACCTGCCGCAATCTTTTTATCATTAAGAACGGCTTTTCCTTCCTCGTCCGTAACTCTGTAAGCCGCCACGCCTTCCTTTTCATCAAAATTCATACTGATAACCATAAGGCCCGAACTATCGGTGGCGGTAGTAAAGGTTCCTACCTCCGTTTCCTCAGATGTCGGCGTAACCACATATTCACCGGGAATGTCAAGGGAGCCGGCATACTTTGTAGTATCAATCGTACAATCGGCAATTGTCTTATCACCATCGTAGAGTCTTACGAAGGCTTTCGGTGTACTTTGGGTAATGAAAGTCAGATGACTGATGGACTTATCAATCTCCGTTTTCTCCCCAATGAGTGTGTCATTTACATATAATTCGTAGTGGCTGACACTAAGATCACAGTCATCCGGTATTGAAATTCCAAATCGGAACATATTGTTTTCGATAATAGGTGTAATGTAATACTGAGGACCTGTTATCTCATCACCGGCCTCAACCTTATAGCTTCCCGCTCCGGGAGTTGCATCAAGGTTTATACCGCCTGTGTTAATGTACATGGTTACCGCTCCGCAGGTAAGCCGGTCAAAGGAATAAATCAGCGTGCTGTAGGTTGCCAGAGCTTCCTTCATGCTTGTCTGAATTTCCTTATACTGTTCGTCAACGTCAGAATACTCTTCGAAGGTACACTGTCCGAGTGCATTAAGTACAAGCATCTGCTCAAGTTCCGCCTGCTTATCCGCAAGCTCATCCACAAGGCCGAGATATGAGTTTCTGGCCGAAACAAGAGTCTCATAGCTGTCTCTTACCTGCTCCTCAAGTTCCTTCTCAGTGTCCTTCTGCTCTTTCAGTGCATCCTGATAATCAAGTGCATTTTCATAAAGGATATACGGCTCATCCTCAATGTATCTTACACCGTCAATATTTCCCTTAAACCATTCCTTCGGAACCTTGATGAACAGGATTCTTTTCTTTCCCTGCCAGGGCTCATCAATAAGCTGAACAAATTTATCAAAGCTTGATTTGAAAGCATTTGAATCAACACGCTGTCCCAGAAGAACCTGGTTGATATATCCGTTTATCAGGTTCATTTTCCAGCCGTACTGCTTTTCCATGAGGCTTTTGTTGGTTTTAAGCTCCACCAGAACCTGGGCCGTGGTCATTTTTGCATCGTACAGGCCCTGATCGTATTCCTTCGTATATTTTACGATATCGTTTAATGCTTTTCTCGGAATCTCCGTAACTACATAAGGATCAATAAATCTGTAGCCGGTGCTGACGTCAAGGTTAATAAGGTCTGAAACCTTTTTCTTCTTCTGTTCAAACTTTCTCTTATTTGCCGCAAGAGAAGTATTCATGTTTTTAATTGATTTCTCAATTGACTTAACATCCTGTGCCGAACCTGTTCCGGTAGAAACCCTGGCCTTATTTCTTTCAAGGGATGTCTGAAGAAGCTCAAGCTGCTTCTCCTGAAACTTAATCGTTTCCTGAAGTGTGTAGCACTCTACATAAAGGTTTGAAATCTTTTCATAGGTTTCAAAAACCGAATCCGCCTGCTGATGCTTAAGACTTGTAATCTCATTCATCAGAAAAAGCGGCTTAAGTTCGCCGTCGCTGGCCTCCTGAAGAGTTAACTGTTCAGGAAAATGAAAGCTCAGAAGAGGTGACCAGGTAAATGTGGTTTTAGTCTTAATCTTTGCCTTAAGAGCCTTTATTGCAGAATCAACCGCAACGGTTTTAAGTGCTATTTTACTTTGAAGCTTTGCATATTTTGAACTGTTGGCGAGAGCCAATGATTTTGCCTGCTGCAGACCTAACGACTTTCTGATAGTTGCCGCCTCCGCATTTCCTGCAGATGCCACACTAGCAAGAATTATTGTAAGACAGATAAAAATTCCCAGGTATCTTCTTACCTTCATTGGCTCCTCCTTTCTTATTACTCTTTCTCAATCAGATATGCATAGAAATCACCCGATCTGTCATTACAGAAAAATGAATATCTTATGCCTTCATTTACATATGTGTAAAGATAAACCGCATAATCCTCATCAAAGGATTCAACTCTTATCACATCATCAAAGGTGTAATCGTACTTACCGCCGGGTTCACCGTTAAATGCGAAGCCCTGCTTGTTCATAAGATGAATAACCACTGCTTCGGGAAGCAGGATATATGAATTACCTTCATATTCCGGCTCTCCGAGAAATTCCTGGGCCTCATAAACATTTTTATATTCCTTGCCGTTATATCTGAGGCTGCTCTGAAGTACATAAAGTCCTTCAACAGGCATTTCACCGGAAAGTGTATTGCTGGATAAATTTCCGTAGAAGGCCGCATTGATGTCCTTCAGATGAGTTACGATATAATCATCGTTCATATAGACATCACGGGCGCCTGTATATGCTTTGAAAACATCACCGGTATTAATTCCGAGAAGATCCTGATATACTATTTCATCCTTTGAAAAATGACCTGTATAAACCGCATTTCCGGTACTGTCATAAAGAACTCCCGAACCGTCGCGAAGACCGTTAAGGAAATCTCCCTCATACTCAATTATTGCATTTTCACGATACTGGCTGCCCTTACCGTTGAAAATGTTATCCTTGAACTCGCCCTTGTAATGAAGCTGTCCGTTATCGTAAAAGAGCGTTCCGTTGCCGTTATATTTGTTCTCGGCAAAATCACCAGTATACACCATGATGCCCTCACTGTTCATCAGTGTGCCCTTGCCGGTAACCTTTCCTCCGTCCACATCACCTTCATATGCAATGTAACCGGACTGAGCCTTTATTCTGACCTTTCCGCTGGCAAAACGAAGCGGGATTGAGTTGTATTTGTATGTTTTTATTCCGTCCGTCTTTGCAATGAGGAAGGACGGCGGATTCACGAAAATCAAATAGTACAAGCCAAGAAGTCCCAAAACAATCGCAATTGAAAGACACAGCTTCTTTCCTATCATCCATCTTCCGACGGTATAATAGTCATTTTTATTCTTCGGCTTTATGCTGAAGATGTTCGAGAAGAACTGACGTATCTTTGTAAATACTCTTGTCTTTAGGAAATTCCAGTTTGTAAACAGCTTGATTTTGGTCCATATCGGCGTTATTTTCGCCTTTATGGAGCTGAGTAAAACCTGAAATAGATTCTTCATACTGCTCCTAAATTATTTATTTAGAAAAAACATCCTCACTGAAAAGTGAATACGAAACATCAACATTTCCACCCTCGTTAAGATAATGCTCACAGGTGAAAAGATACCATCTTGCAATATTATCCTCTGAGTTAACCTGAAGTACCTCATTGAAGGTATTTCTTGCAAGATAAAAATCATCCGAGTAAAAGAGTCGAAGCGCTTTCTGGAATTTCTGCTCGGTACTCATTATTACCTTACGTTTGAAGTCCGAATAAACATCCAGCGCCTCGTAAAGCTTAATGGTTCTTCGTCCGTCCGGAGAAGAAATATAGCCGATATATCTTACCCAGTTCTTCGAAGCCATATTGTTCAATACATTTTCAGTCAGAACAATTTCAAGTCCGGCGGCTCTTAATCTGTCCTCATAAGCCTCAAGAATTTCATCGTCCTTCGAATAAACAAAGGGAATAATCTGTTCATCCGAGCCTGCGATACCGCAGTTATATTCAGAAGAGTTGATAATAACAAGCCTTTTCGCAATTCTTGTCATCTGCTCTTCCTTAAGTCCGCCGCAAACATTAACAGCGAAATCAACCGCCTCATTTTCATTGCTTTCGAAGAAGAATTTGTTCTTCTTAAGGTCTGAATCCGAATTTATCCTGATTGCATCCGCTTTCTCCTGATTCTTCAGGAAAATGGAATTGACCTTGTTCAGTGTTTCAAGATATTCACCGCAGGAAAGCATCTTCAGGCTATCGATTGAAACCTGAACCATGCAGCCCTTAACCAGTCTTGAATCACCGATTGATACATCCTTTAAATCCGCACTTCCAAAAAGTCTGAAAAGGTTTTTCGGAACAAATCTTGCACTGAACTGAAGTCCCTGACGCACATCGTATTTTACGTTTCCAAGTGCCTTGGAGGTTTCCGCAAGTCCGTTCCACAGGCTTGTATAACCCCCGATATTTCGTGTCGGGATGCTGCAGTCGCCCTTGTCAACCACAATGGTCTTAATCGAATTTACCAGTTTACGCCATCTGAGCTGATAAATGATATACGCTAAAAGCATAAGCAGTGAAACCGCAAGGAATACAAAAAGACATCTGATGAACACTCTGTCAAGAAAGTCTCCCGCTTCCTCGCTAAAGCGGTTTCCTCCGAGCACGGCTACTGTTATCACGCCGTCGTTCATGTCGCTTTCGCCGTAGCAGGCAAGTACATTCATACGAATATTTGAACGCCATAAGGTCGTAAAATAGCTTTCCTTCTGTCCTGCCGCCATTCTTATGGCCTCCGCAACGCTCTTCTCGTAATAATTTGCGAGAACTATATCCGAACCGTGAAGATGTGAATCACTGATTGTAAGTGTAAGCTTTCTTGCATCTGATTTGAAAATATCAATCAAATCCGGATAGATGCTGTAAACGGATGCACTGTTTTCATTTGCCGCCGTTTTGTACTGTATAGCCGAAGCAAGTCTTTCCCCGTTGTTCCTGTCGAACTCATTTATGTATGATTTTGCGAAGAAGAAAATAAAGCCCGCAAAAATCAGAAATAAAAGCAGCTGTGCCGCACAGTAAAGCTTTGTGACCGCTGAACGCTTTCCGATAAGATTTACCAGAAGGAATATTATTACTGCGGCAAGTGCGGGATACCATATCAGCATTGAAAGGAAGCAGTTCCATCTGAAAAATGAACCAAGCTTGGCCTCTACCGCAGATGAAGGAGTATATATTCTGTCGGTTAAAATATTTACCTCATCGGCCTGACCCAGCATAATCTGACCGATGCATTCACCGGCACCCTGCTTGTTAAGCTTTTCAACAAGCTTTACGGTATCGTCGTCAAGCCTGTAGTACTCTGTATCCAAGGTGGAATTATTCCAGACAAATACATAGTCCCTGCCGAATATATGCGCTTTCTGTGATGAATAATCAATTCCTTTTACTGTGTCCTCATATACTGCCGTATCCTGCAGCAGTGTCTTTGAAAAGCATATGGCCGCAACAAAGACCGCAACAGCAATTATCACTGATATCCAGGTAGATTTTTTCATTTATCCTCCAACTGATTTGCTTACTGCAGCATCGTCTCGGTTCCAATCGTTTTAAAGGGATTGGAAAAAATCCTGAAGAATGCCGCATCACCGACAATCAGCTCTGTTATTAATGTAATAAGTGCAATAACAATTATTATTGCGCAAATGATAAAGACGATTCTTAAAAATCCGTCCTTTCTCTTTCGGGCCGCATTTTTAAGACGTGTTTTACGGTCGCCGTCATCAAATGCTATCGCCGAAGCCTTGAAATCCCTGTAAAGCTCGGTAAAATGTCTGTATTCCTGACGCCTGTTCTTCATCTCAATGAGTCTGAAGCTGGCTGTTCGGCTGCTGCCGACCCTGTTCAGAAATTCATAAAACATTTTCCCGCACTCAAGGACACATTCACGTTCACCTATGCCTGTGTCAAGCTCCGAAAGATCAATATTGTAGGTAAAATATACGCTGCCGTCACGTTCGGTATTCAGCTGATCCTGCGTAAGCATAAGATACATTACTGGATAAGGAATACCGCAGGACATACATTCCGCAACAATTCTCATGCAAAGCTGCTCACATTCGTTCGTTTTGGAAATATCCGCATCGAAGAAGCTGCTCACGGGCCGCGTCCTGTCATATTTAAACACAACTATGTAATCATTCTGGTTAGTGAAAGAGGCAACGATAATATTTTTATCAGCCACCGTATTAAACGATTCCAGGAAACGTTTTGCGGTCAAATGGTCCTTGATGATCAGCAATGTGTAAAACATTGTCGTGTCGGCCGCTATATCACGGCAGACCACAACATCATTTATCGCCCCGACAAAAACATCCTGCGTCTTCTGCAGCAGCATATTACCGGTCTGATATGTCATAAATCAATCTCCAATCCATGCTCTTTGCCTGGTAACGTATCGGTTATTTCTTCTTAACCACCGCATATGCATATGTATTTACCGAAGGCATATCCGTGCAGGTAATCTTAATCTCATATACACCTTCCTTGGCGGGAGCGGTGTAAATACCGTCGGATGTAATCTTTCCACCGTTCTCCTCGGTAACCTCATAGCTGATGCTGCTCTTCTCCATATTATGGAACTTAACGCCGAAATAGTAATTCTCACGGCAGTCAAGCACAACGGTAGGTGTTTCTGCCTCAATCCACTCGCCGTTCTCGGCAGGAGCTGCCTTTGAAGCGCTGCCTGTAAATTTAACGGCTACCCAGCGGAAGGTAAGCATCATGCAGTCAACATCAGAAAGAATCTTCGCTGCCGCAACAAAGCTGCCCTTGTCATTTAAAACCTTAACCGCTGTCTCAGTCTGGGGTGACTTTCCGAGATTCTCCTTAAAGAGATCTGAATTACCGTAAACCGTACTCTTGACATTTGCTCCGTTTACGGGCTCATCCTCGATAAATTCCTTACCGATTTCCACATATACGGTGCCTGCTCCGAGTCCGTGCATAATCTCGCCCGAGTAAAATACATCTCCGACCTTCGCCTTCTTGCCGAGCGGAATCTCAAGTACGCCTGTGGCAATCTTCATGCCCTGCTCGTTTTCACTGAACTTGGGCATCGGTGCGCCTGTACTCTGTACTGCCACTGAAGCCTTTGTTCCGGGAAGGTTATTCTCATGGAAGAAGCCGAGATAATCTCTTCTTCTCGCATCAAACGCGGGTGACTCTATATATTTCTTTCTGGCTCTCTCGTCAATGTTATCGATAATGTAAGCCGAATCGGTTCTGACAAGTGTGATATCCGCAAGAGGAATATAATCGGCCACATCACCAAGTCCGTAAAGTTCAAGGCTGACCTTGCCGATTTCCCTGTCAACAAGAGCTGCGGGAGTAATATCCGAAATCAGAATCTTAAGTGAAAAGGCTGTACCCTCCGCACTCTCCATGGAGCTCTTGCATACAAGCACTGTATCAAGGCTGTCAACGTTCTGGACATATACCCAGTATTCCTTTGTGACGCTCTTGCCGTTTGTCAGGTTTACGCCCGAGAAATCTATTTTCATTTCGTGATTGCCGTCTGCATCTGTAAACGAAGGCATCTGAAGTGCGCCGGTGTAATTGAAGGCCGCATTCGAATCCGAAATCTTCTCGGCAACCGCAAGTATTTTTACAAATTTACCCTTGCATACACAGGCCGGCATCTTAACGCTGAGTTTGTAATCATCATTCCTGTAAATTACACCCTCTGTCATAAATTCGGTATCAAGCTGGGCACCCGAATTAACCAGTTCGGTATCCATAAGGAAAAGCTCATAGCCCTCCTTGATTCGGTTGTACTCATACTCACTGTCACTCTTATGATTTCTTACAGAGTATACGGGATGAACATTTTCCTCCGCATATTTAAGACAGAGTGTAAGGTTATTTCCTGTAATCTGGTCAAAGCCGCTGATAGCTGAAAGCTTACGAACGATTGATGTGTCAATGACTATCTCACGTCCCTGACTGTCAATGGCGCAGCCGCTTTCAACAAAAAGAGAAAGGTCGTCAAGGCTGTAAACATTACATCCGCATACAATTCCCGAACCAAAAAGCAGGCTGTTTACGAAGCGCCTTTTATCATTCATATATGACTGCTCAGCACCGAAATCGGCTGAGGTAAGCATCTTACCGGCAAAATATCTGTTACGTTCAAAGGGGTATAATAATTTGTTATTCACAACGACACCTCACATTTATACATTCTTTAGTGTTACTCGTTTACAGTTACATTTATTATAGCATATTTCCTTCAAAGAAAATTAAAGGTTTCCTAAAGATTACTGTCCTTTTGTAGGAATCATAATAACCACCGACAGGCCCTTATCGATATCGCCCGTCGCAGTTACCGTTCCGTGATACTGCTCTATCGTGGTTTTGACATTATAGAGGCCAAAGCCGGTTCCCGGTCTTTTCTCCGAACCCGGTGCCCTGAAGCCCTGGTCAAAGAGCTGAGGCAGTGCCTCCTTTGGTACTCCCGGCCCGTCATCCCTGAATACTATCATCAGATTATTATCATCTACATCGTAGATGCTTATCTGAATACTGTTGCCCGGTCCAAGATACTTAAAGGCATTATCAAAAAGCTGATAAAAGACCTTCATAAGCGGAATGGTTTCCGTCCATGCATACATCTGCGGTCTCGAGGAATTAATTGTGATTTCAATAGGAATTTTAGAGGCGATATCCTTAACATAATTTTTCAGCTTCCAGGCAGTTTCGACAACATCCACCGACCCGGGATTAATCGAGCTGTCATTCTCATCATCAAGCACAATCTTTAACACCTGATTCATATAGAAAATGTTTTCACAGATGTTTTCTATACACTTTTCCTTCTCACTCTCGTTAAGAAGTCCCTTTTTCAAAAGGTCTCCGTAGCCCGAAATTACCGCCATCGGCATTCTGACATTATGTGACAGCATTCTTCTCAGAAGAGCAATTTCACTTATGCCCGACTGAGCTTCCGGCAGCGGCTGATTCTGAGGCTTTTCATCAGACCTTCTTTTGAATAATCCCATCCGCACCTCCTAATAGCTGTCCCTGTCTACATGAAAGACAGTTCCTCTTTCAAAAACGCTGGGTGCCGAGTTGATTCCTTCATCCATTTTGGACTTAAAGGTGCTCGCAAGCTTCTCATCGCTGAACCACTTGCCTGCAACTCTTCTGGCCTCCATCTCCATATGGTCAGGCTCATCATTTATATCTTTTTTCTGATGCTTTTTATTCTCAAGCCTATTGTTTTTATTGAATATTGACTCCGTAACTCTCATTCAATGCCGCCCTTCGGATTATGTTCCAAAAATATAGCCTGCGCCCCGCACAGTCCTGATTAATGTTTTACCGGTTTCTCCGAGCTTCTTCTTAAGATTTGAAATGTGAACCATTACGATACTGCTGTCTCCCAAATCGTCAGCATCCCATACCGTTCTGTAAAGCTCATGGTAGAGAAAAAGCTCACCCGGCTTGTCCATCATTGCAAGAAGCAGCTTGTATTCCGTAGGTGACAAATCGATAGCTTCACCTATTTCCTCATTTTCTCCTTCAAAGAATACCTCATGGCTTTTCCGTCTTATGACAAGCCCGCCATAATGCTCCTCTGCTGAAGTAGACCTTCCTAAATTATACTGGTGTTCGCGGCGGATATTCGCCTGGATACGCATCGTGAGCTCATCAAAATCTACAGGCTTTGTAATGTAATCATCACCGCCCATTTCAAAGGCTCTGAGCTTTGTTTCTTTGTCATTCAGACAACTCATAAAGATAATCGGACAAAAGGATGTTCTCCTTATATACGCACAAACATCCGTACCGACTCCGTCAGGAAGCATCATATCCAGCAGCACGAGATCAAAGCTCTGTTTCTGCATCTCATCTCTGGCCCGCTGAACACTCTCTGCTGTAGTAACGCTGTACTCTTTGCTTTCAAGATAGCGTTTCACGATAAAAGAAAGCGTGCTGTCATCCTCAACAAGAAGGATTCTGCCATTCTCCATAAACCGACCAACCTTTCCCATTCACTGCGACCCGGCGCAACATTAATTTTCATACATTTTCTTCAATATTTTCTTCAAGCTTTTCTTCATCCCGGGCCCAATTTTGCCCGTCCTAAAGGCCGCTTCTTCACATTTTATGTGCAGCTGCCGTCTCTGCAGCAGTTATTCCCGCAGATATATCAATTATATCAAATATACTCGATAAAATGCAAGAAAAAAACACCCGGTTTACTAAGAAACCTGATGTTTTTTTCGATACTCGGCAAGCAATAAATCTACCATTCTGCCGTAGCTTTTTGTGCCGTCCGAAATGCTGTTTGCCTTCAGGTAACTGTTATTGATTTTCTCTCCGGCTTCGCTTAAAACGGTATCCTTAAATTGATCCCAGTATTCATTTGCCTCAACCATATCCAGGCGAACGCCTTCGTTATAGGTCTGAGCCCAGTAGAGTGCATGAAGCTCCTTATCCTCGTCATAGAGACGGTTTGACGCATTAATAAGAGCACTCATATATCCGCTGTAACGAAGCTCATCATTTTCGGAATTTATGCAGGCCAGATAGCCGACGTAATTTGCCTCGTCCTCTCGCATAAAGCCACGAAGGTGAACCAGTTCGTGACAAAGCGTCGACCCACGCGAATAATCCGGAACGTCCACATTTACATTAGCCTCAACCGTCCAGGGAAAATAAACCCCGGTAATGTTAAATTCAGACATCACTCTTGAAAAGAGAACCGATTTAGGCTTCGGATAATAGCCCTCCAGCACCTCATAGCTCTCCGCAAGCCTGTCCATAGCCTCGGCCGCCGCAGCTGCTCTTTCGCTGTTGCTAAGCCCGGATTTAAAGGTCTCACCCTCAGGTATTTCCAGCCTTGCACGTGCCTCATTTGTTTTCTCACCAAGCTCCAGGCAAAGCTCATAGAGCTCTTCCTTTGTAGACTTTTCAATAGTCAGTCCACTGAAATCTGCAAATTCGTTACGATAATAATTTGTGCCGCAGCCAATCATATACCAGCAAAAAACCACCCCAAGCAGCATTATGATATCACGTATACTTCTCAGCGCCCTCAGCCCCTTTTCAGGTCGTCTGATAATCCGTACAATCGACAGAATTATCATCAGGGGTATAAAAATCATAACAGCTATCAGCAAAATTTCAGCCAAAGAAAAAGGGATAATGCCGCTTATATGCGACATTATCCACCCATATACCCTGAATATTCCTCTTGCGCAGACATTCTCTGCGAAGGACTCGAAGTTTTTTGCAAGGAAATAAAGGCCGAATGCAAGCGGCCAGCTTATGAGCAACCAGTTTCTTTTATCCTTCAAAAACTTCTTAATATCCATAAATTATTTAAACTGTTCAATATACTGCTTTGCAGTAATACATCTGTTGTAAACCTGACCCTTTTCAAGCTTAACGCCTCTTGCCGCAAACATCTCGCTTACAGAACATACCTGGTAGCCCTGTTCAACAAGCCAGGGAACTACAAGAGCCGCACCGTTCATAGAGCTTTCGTAAAGGTCGTGCATAAGGATGATTGCACCGTCATTTGCATATTTCTTAACCATATCGAATACAGACTGTGCATTTCTCGACTTCCAGTCCTCTGTATCGATTGACCAGTTGATAAGTGCAGCATTGGCAACAGACTTTACTGTGTCATTGTAATTTCCGTAAGGAGGTCTGATAAGGTGCTTGTTTGTTCCGAGAATTTTTGTAAGCTTATTGTAGTTGCCGATAAGCTCGTTCTCAACCTCTGCTCTTGAAAGAGTCTTAAGATTGGGATGATTTACCGAATGATTTCCAACCTCGCAGCCTGCGTCATATACAGCCTGAACAATTGACTTACGAACATCGATGAAATATCCTACCATGAAGAAGGTAGCTGTTGCACCGTAATTTGCAAGCATATCAAGAATCTTAGGTGTGTACTGAGTAGGGCCGTCATCAAAGCTAAGTGCGATGATAGGCTTTGTAGGATCGATATAACGCTCGGAAGCACTGGGTACATTAACTGTAAGCTTGCACTTCAGTGTCTTTCCGTCAACCGATGCAGTAATTGTAGCAGTACCCTTCTTAAGAGCAAGAACCTTACCTGCTGAGCTTACCTTTGCAACCGATGTATCCGAAGATGACCAGCTGACAGTTGATTTTGCGTTTTTAACCTTCAGCTTCATGTCCTTGCCCACAAGGAGTTCAGCCTCAGTCATATTAAGCTCAGGCTTAACAACGGGAACCTTCCACTTCACAGGGCTTGAGAACTCGCCCCAGTGTCTTACGCCGTTCGCGTCTGTATAGAAGGCACGCATAACATAGCTTACTGCTGTTCCCTCGGGAGCATTGGAATGGTCCTTATCGGTAGCAGAAAGCTTTGTGGTTGTGATAATTCTTGAATGTGAACTCTCACCTGCCACCTTTCTGTAGATTCTGTAACCGTTTGCACCCTCAACAGTATTCCAGGTAAAGTGAGGGTTATTTTTGCTTGTCGTAGTAATGGTGAATTCAGGTGCGGCAAGCTTGGTTTTCTTTGCGCTCACATTCTGCATAGGAAGGATGCTGCAAATAACCGCAAGACACATTATAAATGCCAGTATTCTTTTTTTCATAATATTTCTATATCCTTTCCCGTGGTATATCCACAATCTCATATTATATTACTTTTTTTGCGTTTTGTAAACCCTGTGCAGACTTATATCTGATTTCAGTTTTTCACAATTTTTCTCACACTTTCTGCCCCGACTGTGCTATAATAAATTTAAATCGATTCAAAATAAAGGAGTCTCAAAAATATGAAAAAATACCTCTATTGGCTGTGTCTCGTCATCACCTTCGGGCTCGCCATTTTTGCAATATATTCATTTGTTGCCCCCTTCGTAAAGGCCTTTCTCATCTATCAGGACGGTGTCACCGAGCAGGAGGCCTTCAACGAAATTGTGCTTCCGCTTCTGAAAAGCGGCTGGCTGACCGCCTTCATTTCCGGTGTACTCGCTTTTGGCGTGCTTCGCATCGGACTTTTCATCAGAGGCAGAGAGGAGGAATAAAAAAAATCAAGCTTTACTGTATAGCAAAGCTTGATGAAAGCGGAAATATTAATTAAATAGCTTTTGGTTCAAATAAAAGGGCGTAACCGGAGTTTTTTCACCGCCTTTTAATTTAGCATTTATTTAAGATTATGTTTAAGGCTTCCTAACATGAACCTTCTGAATAAGTTCTTTGCATTTGCCAGAAGGTAAGTAAACTTTAACGGTAACATTTCCTGTACCAATTGCAATTCCGGTAACAACACCCTTTGAATTGACATTAACCATCTTACCGTCACCCGAATACTCAATACTTGTAATATTTCTGGTATCAACATCCGGACTAAGTTTAATCTTTGCTGTTTTGCCATTTGTTATTACAAGATTAGCATCTTTTAATTTGATATTCTGGTAAACCTCTCTCTCAAACTGAAGATAATCATCATTTGTCATAGCAATATATTCGCCCTTGCTGTAGACACCGGTCTTGATTTCCTTCTCGTTGATTTCTATGTCATTTTCGTCAGATTCATCATTAAGAATCATTTTGCCTTGTTTATCAAGCTTAACAAGAACAACCCTACCACCATTGCTCTCAGGACCAACACCATTGTTCTTAAGACTACCACCATTACCATTGCTCTCAAGACCAACACCATTGTCCTTAAGACCAAGAACAGAGGGGTCCAGTTTGATAACATACTTAGTTGCACCATTAGTATCCTTTGCAACAAGCTTGATTGCTACATCCGAGCCAAGGTCTGCTGTGAGGTTTGTGATATCAACAGTTGAAACTGATAAAACAGCACCTGTTATGACCATTTTTTTCTCAACAGAAGCATCTATGATCTTACCGTATGCATCAGTTGTGGTATTAATCTTTGAAATATCAGTCTTATCAGCAGAAATCATGCTTGTGGTGCGGGTTGAAACACCAGCTGTATCAACAGTAAGCTTGCTCTTCTCAAGAGAACCGTCAGCCTTTCCCATATTACCGGATGTAACTGCGCTTCCGTCAGCCTTGGTAACGGTCTTTGATTTGGAAACATTTCCCTTAGCATCATCAGACCTTTCTACCTCTGTCTTTGTTCCGTTTGCCTCAAGCTTAAGAACATTCTCTACATATGAGCCGTCAGAGTTCTTAACATATGAAACAGTCTTCTCTGTACCCTCTGCATAGAGAATCTTCTCATTTCTGACAATGCTGCCGTCAGTACCAAAGACTACATTCTTATCAACAACTGTACCGTCAGTCTTATTGGTTACTTCATTTACCTTAACAGTACCGTCTTTGCCTGTGAGAGTTAACTTTACAACAGTTGAACCATCCTTCTTAGTAGTTGTCTGAACTACAGGAACAGGCTCCTTCTCTTCTACCGTAATCACCGGCTTGCTTGTATTGCTGTTCTGATTGCTTCCGCTATCAGGCTGCTTCTCGGGTTCCTTCTCGGGTTCCTTCTCAGGCTCCTTAAAGAGCTCCTCAAAGCCCGGCTCAATCTGGCCGCAGTCACACTTGTGCTCTACAAAATTATGATCAACCGTGAACTCAGCACCGCACTCACATACTTCTGTATGCTTGGTTGCCGAACCGGTATTCTTCAAGCTTATATTTTCATGATTATCGGGGTCAAGCTCTGTCTCAAAGCCCTCCTCAACCATTTTTCCGCAATCAATACAATACAATTCACCGGAATAAGCTGCTGTGATGCAGGTAGCGGGCTTCTCGTTTCTGTACTCGGTGTTTTCGTGATTAAAAGGATCTTTTTCGGTAACTCTGGAATCCGTTGCCCCACAGCCGTGGTCACAGTATGCAACCTCAGTACCTTCCTTCGAGCAGGTCGCATAAGTTTCAACCTCATAATTTGTAAAGCTGTGCCTTTCGCAAAGCACCGGCTCCTTAAAAAATTCCTCTGCCTTTACCGCAGCAGAAGGCATTGCCATACAAGCTACAGCAAACGCCGCACCGACAAACCATAGTGCCGGTTTTTTTGCCATCTTTCTGTTTCTTTTCTTCATCATACTTTTCTCCTTTATTTATTTTCCAAGAAGCCTTCGCTTCTAAAGAACATTTTATTCACCGAACAGAGGTGTAGAGAAATACCTCTCGGCTGTATCGGGAAGCACCGTCACAACAGTCTTACCCTTGCCCAGCTTCTTCGCAAGCTTGAGTGCTGCCGCATTTATATATAGCACATTTTTTTACGAATATCAATCAATTATTTCCGTCCAACTTCGTCAAAAAACTTGCAAATACAGTGAAAAATGTTAAGATTTTTTTATCTTTATTTATTAAGATTATTCTCTCAGTATTATTTGCAGCAGTGAAACAAACAAATCAAAAACAGAGACAGCCAAGAGCTCTCTCGAAACAGTTCTCGCTACCAGCAATTTAAATTAAAAATTAATCCCACAGGCGCGGTCCTGTGGGATTATTTATTGATATTTTTATATTCTTCTATTTAATGATATTCTCATAATAATTTCTTGTAACAAGCCTTCGCTCAAAATCATAGTGAGGAAGCGGCTTATCAAAGAGATAGCCCTGTACATGCTTACAGCCTGTTTTTTCAAGAAGCCTGGCCTGTTCCACGGTTTCTACGCCCTCCGCGATAACCTCCTTGTCAAGCTCGATAAACATTCTTACAACATGGTCCAGAATAACCTTATCGGCACTTCCTTCCCTGCATACATTATCCACCAGACTCTTATCAATCTTGATAACATTCATATCAAGCATCCTGATAAGGTCAAAGGATGAATAGCCCTTTCCGAAATCATCAACGGTAATCGTAATACCATGCGACTGCATAGTATGGATAAAGGCACACATTGCATCCATATCCTTAAAATCACAAAGCTCCGTGAACTCTATTTCAAGATATTTTCCGTCAATACCATGCTTTTCAACGATATCCAGAACATCCTGAATCAGATTTATGTTTTTCAGGTTATCCTTCGAAAAATTGGTAGAAATACGCACAGGCTCAATGCCCTGCTTTAGCCAGTTTTCTATATCCTCACAGGCCTTGTCAAAAACAAAATAATCAAGCGTACTTATATAACCTTCACGTTCCAGAATCGGAATAAAATTCATCGGACTGATAAACGTACCGTTATCGTACCATCTTACAAGTGCTTCCGCACCTATAAGCGTCTTCGTTTCAACATCAACCTTTGGCTGGTAAAAAACGGAAAACTGCTTATTCTTAATGGCCTCCTTGAACCTGCCGACGATCTTTTTATAATAATTTACCTGCTCCTCAATCTCCTCGGTATAAACAAGACTGTCACCAAGCCTGTAATCCTTCAGATAATTCATGGTCAGCATGCTCTTATAAATCATCGCATTCAAAGGCGTATGGTCCCTGCCCTTAAATATACCTGCACTGCAGGGCATATCAAAGGACATAGTCTTGCCGTCAACCGTTATATCGAGTCTTACGCTTTTCAAAAATTCCAGAAGCTCATCCAGACGGCTGTCTTCAACAAGAACTACAAAATTATCTCCGTCAGACCTTGCCACCCTTCCCTTTTTTCCAAGGAATTTAATAAGCTTGGCCGCGTATTTATAAATAGCAAGGTTTCCGCCGCTTTGCGAGGCTTTATCATTAACAAATTTAAGATTCCTGATATTTATAGCCACACAATCAAATACAGTTCCCGGATTTTCCGCAAAAAGCCTGCCTGCAGAAATCATCAGGCCATCAATAGTCAGCGCCTTTGAAAGCTTGTCGTGGGTATCCGAATAACGCAAAATATTCATTACGCGGGCTCTTCCGAAAAAGACATAGAGAAGCTTTGCCAGAAGCTTAAAATCTTCTTCTGCGTTTTTGGTCCATTCATCCGCCGCCGGCATGGATGCTCCGATAATAAGAACACCGCCTTCGCCTGTAATAAACTTAGCTTCCCTTTTCTGTTCCTCGTTTGCAAAAAGCTCCTCGCCGAAAATCGTTGTATGAATCAGAAGTCCCTCTGCCGCACTGTCACTCACGGGAGCATCCAGGCTGACATAAAGGTTTAAATATCCCAGCTCCTTTGCCAGGGGAGCTATACTTTCACTGATATTTCCCAGTGTCTCATCCTGAGCAAAGACATCGGTTTTATAATCGTTTAAAAAGCTTCTGAATGCCTCACTGCATATTAAGTCACTCATTTAACATATCTCCCCATAATTTCCTTCAGTTTTTCCGCTGTTACAGGCTTTGACACATGCTCATTCATACCTGCGTTAAAGGCAGCCTGTCTGTCCTCCTCAAAGGCATTTGCAGTCACTGCGATAACAGGTATCGAAGCAAGCCTTTTGTCCTCCAGGGCTCTGATTGCGCGGGTAGCTTCATAGCCGTTCATTACAGGCATCTGAACATCCATAAGGATTGCGTCATAGCCCTTATCTCCCGCCTTTTTAACCATTTCGACAGCCAGCTCACCGTTTGCCGCCTCATCTACTATAACACCCTCATCCATAAGCATTTCAACGGCAAGCTCACGGTTAAGATCGATATCCTCAACTACAAGGATTCGCTTTCCTTCAAGCGAAACACTTCCCAAATCCGACGTATCCCCGGGTTTTTCCAGAAGCTCTGCCGGACATACGGTAAGAGGAATCGTCACGGTAACCCTGGTTCCCCTGCCCTGCTCACTGTCTACCTCGATACTGCCTTCCATACGGTCTACAAGCTCGCGAACCATGGCAAGTCCAAGTCCCGTACCCTCTATTCCTATCTCCGTAGAGCTGTGCTCACGGCTGAAGCGTTCAAAGAGACGCTTCTGATATTCACGGCTCATTCCTATACCGTTATCCTCAATTATCCAGCTGTAGGGAATTCTTCCGTCCTCAAGGACCTCGCCCTGAATTGTTTTACAGGATACCCTTCCGCCACTCGGTGTGTACTTAACCGCATTACTCAGAAGATTAAAAAGAACACGGTTTACACGGGCATAATCAATATAGATATAACGGTTATAATAATTGCTTTCGATAATAAATTCCTGATTTTTGCCCTCAAAGAAGGGTTCAAAGGTATTCCTTATTCCCTGTGTATAATCATCAAGGTCGTAAGGCACGGGATTAATCTTAATCTGTCCCGATTCAATTCTGGCAAGCTCCAGGACATCATTTATAATATTTAAAAGCTGATTTCCGGATACCTTCAGCTTCTGCAGACAGTCCTTAACCTTTTCCTCATTATCCGCATTTTTCTCTGCAATATCCGCAAAGCCGAGAACCGCGTTGATAGGAGTTCTTATATCGTGACTCATATTGAAAAGGAACTGTGTCTTTGCTTCGTTTGCACCGCGTGCGGCGATAAGCGCATTTTCCAGATCATCCTGATGCCTGTTCTGTCTTATTATCTCATCATCGATATTTCTGAAGCAGACAATTACCATTCTCCTCTCGTTTCCTTCCCTGTGGAAGATAAACTTCAGCTGGTACCAGTGTATCTCATTATCCACAAAAAGACGGTATCTGGTAATATAGCTCTTGCCGCTTCTCATTTTCCCGTTAAGGATTTCCACAGACAGCTCACTGTCAAACTTCGGATGGTCCTCAGAAAGCACATACTTATCCTTAAAGCGCTCAATCTTCTCCTGCAGAGTCAGCTTCGAGTCAAGTATAGACGGCAGCGCATCAAACTTTTCCGCCCTACCGTAGTAGGAAACCTCACCGGTTATGGTTTTCATGCAAAGCATGCACTCATAATCCATGGCTATGGAAGCAATAACGGTCTGCAGCTCCTTCTCCTCCTCAAGCTGCTCCATTTCTTTCGAAATATCATAGGTTACAATCATGGCAAGAATATTGCCGTTCTGCTCATCCTTCGAAAGATAGCTGACTACCTTCCTGTAATCCTTCCTGTTGTCCCGTGCATTCGTTCTGAATACATACTCAGGCATTATTTTCCCTTCGTTGAAGCAGTCAATCAGATTTGACTGCGAAAACTGACTTAAATAGCTCTCCCTGTATTCAGGATGGATATAGCTCTCGGAATTGTTTTTGATAAAGGTCGAATATGCCGATTCTTCCGATACTTCATCATACATTTCCTCCATACTTTCATCACCTGTGGTTCTGTATGCATACGAAATAACACGGTTCTCCGTCAGATCGACCTTTAAATATGCAAGGGAATTTGTAAGAATGGTCCTTTTGTAGAGCTCGGCATCCTGCTCATAGCTCTCACGAAGTATTTTGGTTCTTTTTTCCGATTCCTTCTCAATCTGAACATGAAAATCATAGAGCATCCAGATGATATAGAGAACAAATATTATAGTCTCAACAACCAGAAGAACCCTGCTTATTGTTTTTATCTCATTGTAGTCCGTAAAGGCAATCTCTTCATCCACAGCCACTGCAGTAGACCAGAAGCCTACAGAAGACGGAAGTCCGTAAAGATATTTTGAGTATCCGTTTTCATCCTTAACCTCGCCTCGGCATTCCTCGGCACTAATAAGCTTTTGATAAAAAACGTCCCATTCGGAAATGCTTTGCAGCTTCTGACTGACAGCTCTGCTGCCGGCCTCCATGATACTGTGACCGGTGTCAACGATAACCTGTTCGTCACGTCTGTCTATAATAATAACCTTTTCTTTATCACTGTTCTTTCTATTCTCAATGACATCCTCAAGGTCATCAATATCAAGTACAATGGAAAGCATCGCAGAAATAACACCGTCACGGTATACCGGAATATATTCCTCTATTACATTCCTGTTTGAATTAAAAATATCACTGTGAACTGCGGAAATGAATACTCCACCGTGGGCAATCTCCATAAAATCAACACGGTCTGATATATCTTCCTCCACTCC
This sequence comes from Lachnospiraceae bacterium, assembly GCA_024403355.1. Classification (GTDB taxonomy): domain Bacteria; phylum Bacillota; class Clostridia; order Lachnospirales; family Lachnospiraceae; genus RUG11977. The sequence goes on along the minus strand of JAKSRW010000021.1, from coordinate 21,952 downwards.
GTATTCAGTCGCCGCATAACCGTCCGACAGATAGAGTCTGGCATTTGCTCCCAGAGCTCCGACCCTGATTTCACGCACATCCTCTGCGAGCTGAGGGTCATGCAAATCCTTTGCTCCGATACACGCACGCTGAAGATTTCGTAAAGCACCCACATAATTATTCAGGTATTCATAAACCAGATTGTCAATACTGTCCGCGGCATCGTGCAGACTGTTCCAGCAGCGTTCCTCACTGATATCCCACAAACGATTTAACATAACAAATGAACTGCTGCCGATTATAAGCATCAAAAACAGAGCTACTACTATTCTTCGTGCCTCTTTCCAGCCAAATTTCATTGAATTTCTCTTTTCTTTTACTTCTGCCATATATCCACCGATTACTTCCCTGTCAAGCTGCCCAATATATCTGCAGGCATACAATTTTCCCATAATAACTATAGCATATATAGCGATTTTTTACAAGTTAAAAGCACTCTCCCGGCAGCAATCTGCTCCTAATGTAAATCATTGCATTTGCTGCATCAGAAGGAAGTTTTCAAATCTTCTTGAGCTTTCGCAAAAAAAATATTATAATCCTGATACAGTCTTTTTTATCATCAAAAATATTTTGCATCAACTTGCAATTACAGAAAGGCAAAAAATCATGGAGTTCAAGCGCTTATTAAGTCTCACCAGAAAGGCCGTTGATACCTATCATATGATTGAAGAGGGTGACCGAATCGCAATAGGTATATCGGGAGGAAAGGACAGCTTAACCCTTCTCTATGCACTTTCCGGCCTCAGACGCTTTTATCCCAAACATTTTGAAATAGAGGCAATTACCATTAACATCGGCTTTGACGGCTTTGATACAAGCCGCATCGCGGCACTCTGTAAGGAGCTTAATGTTAATTACACCGTAGTAAACACAGAAATTGCAGATGTCGTATTCAACATTCGTAAGGAAGATAATCCCTGCTCACTCTGCGCAAAGATGCGTAAGGGTGCCTTTAACGACAAAGCAAAGGAATTAGGCTGCAACAAATCCGCCTATGCACACCATAAGGACGATGTAATCGAAACCGCTCTCATGTCACTGATTTACGAGGGCCACTTCTACTGCTTTGCTCCCGTAACATATCTTGACCGCATGGACATTACCCTTATCCGTCCTCTTATTTATATCGACGAATGTGATGTCATCGGATTTAAGAACCGCTACGAGCTGCCTGTAGAGAAAAATCCCTGTCCCGCAGACGGATATACCAAGCGTGAATATGTTAAGGATCTCATCAAAAAGCTTGAAAAAGAAAACCCCGGAGTGCGTGACAGACTCTTTAATTCCGTAACAAACGGTCTTCTTCCCTCATGGAGAATATAGATATTAATTCTGATTATTTTATATAAAATGAAATTTACTATTGAAATTACCTCGTCTCTTCTCTATAATAATCGATATAGTGTTAAATAATCAGCAAATCAAGTTATTTTGTTAGATAACCGACATAGACCAAGAAGATATTGAAGAAAGGTATAAAAGTATGAAGGAAGACGCACGTGTACGTTACACAAAAAAAGCATTGAGAGATGCATTATTCCAGTGTTTAAAGACCAAACAGCTCCAGGACATTACAGTTAAGGAAATCAGTGAAACAGCCAATCTTAACAGGGCAACCTTTTACAAGCACTACAGGGACTGCTTCGATTTACTTGAACAGATAGAGAATGAGATGCTGAATGACTTCAGAGAGCTTATCGAAAGCCACCCCGGTGCAGGCAACACCATTCTCGGTGATTTAATGAAGATTCACGAGAAGTATGCAGATCTTCAGTCTGCTCTTTCCCATGGTGTGTTTGCAGAGAATCTTCAGCTTAAGATTAAGGCACTGATGCACGAATTTATGTATGAGCAGTTCACAATTGAAATGCCCAAAGCGACAGAGGCCGAAATCGAAATGACCTTCTCCATCATCTGCTCCGCATTTTTCCAGCTCTCGGTTCGTGAAAGCGAGCGCTTCTCACGTGACGAAATCGTTAATTTTATGAACAAGATTGTTCCAAGCATTTTTGCCCAGTATAAATAAAGCATAGCCCCAACCAATCGGTCGGGGCTATTTTTACAGCTGTAAATTATCCTTTATCTTTTATATAGCAAACTGCCTGATAAGGCTCCAGACTTCCGGCTACGCAGCTTTTTCCTGAGAAAAGAGCCGGCTGTGCGTCAAAAACCTGCTGTGCATCGTAGCTCACATTCTTTCCCGTAAAATTAATCAGAATAATCGCTTTCTGATTATCATTCTCTCTCGTATAAGCAAATATCTCCTCGCTGTCCGAAAAAAGTTCTCCAAAATCTCCGTCAATCAACAGAGAATATTCCTCTCTGAGCCTGTAAAGACTTCTGTACCAGTTTAATACAGATGACTCGTCATTTTCCTGAAGCGCCGCATTTACCGTCTTAAAATTGGGGTTCACACCAAGCCAGGGCCTGCCTGCGGAAAAGCCCGCATTTTCACTAGCATCCCACTGCATGGGCGTTCTGGCATTGTCACGGCTGTATTCCATAACGCAGGCCAGCGCCTCCTCTTTTGTAAAGCCCTTATTCAGTGCTATTTCATACTGATTTATCGAAAGCACATCATCATAATCCTCTATGCTTTGGCGCTGCACATTCGTCATTCCGAGCTCCTCGCCCTGATAAATAAAGGGTGTACCGCGAAGGGTTGTCGCAAGCATTCCGAGTGCCTTGGCAGCCGCCTGATTTTCCGCATCAGCCGGAAGAAAATGATTAACAGAACGCGGCTGGTCGTGATTTTCCAAAAATATAGGATACCATCCTGTATTTTCCGTAGCCTTCTGGCTGTCAAAAAAGGCCTTCTTTAAATCCGTCAGCTTCCATGGACGTGTCTGACACCAGTTCTGAGGTCCGTCAAACTGCACATTTACATGACTGAACTCAAAGAGCATATCAAATACGCCCTTCTCTCCTACCCACTTATCAAGCTCATCTGAAGATACCCCGTTTGCCTCGCCTACAGCGAAAATATCGTGTCCTTCTACAGCCATAGAACGGAATTCATGCAAGAAATCAAGAATACCTTCGGTATTGGCCGTCATATCATGAACGGATGCATATCCCATAAAAGGATTAACCGGTCCGTCAGCCAGCTCCTTCGGCTTTTTAATATAGGTTACGGCATCAAGTCTGAAGCCGCCCACACCCTTATCGAGCCAGAAATTAGCCACATCATATAGGGCACGGCGCACCTCGGGATTCTCCCAGTTAAGGTCCGGCTGAAAGTCGCCGAAGGTATGCAGGTAATACTGCTGCCTCGTCTCGCACCAGGTCCAGACGGAGCCGCCGAATATACCGCCCCAGTTGTTTGGTGCACTTCCGTCCTCCTTCGCATCCCTCCAGATATACCAGTCCGCCTTCGCATTGTCACGTGAGGACGCCGACTCAGTAAACCAGGCATTTTTATCAGAAGTATGATTAAAAACCATATCCATTACAATTCTTATCCCGCGCTTTTTTGCCTCAGCTATCAGCTCCTCCATATCCTCCATACTACCGTAGGTCGGATTTATCGCATAATAATCCGAAATATCGTAGCCATTGTCCTTCATCGGAGATGCATACACCGGCGTGAGCCAGATAGCCCCCACACCGAAGGACTTCAGATAATCGAGATGCATGGTAATCCCCTTCAGATTGCCGATACCATCCCCGTCCGTATCCTGAAAGCTGCTCGGATATGCCTCATAAACTATAGTTTTCTGCCACCATTTAAGATTCTTTTTATTGATGCGCATATAGATTTCCTTTCAATAATTCATAAATATCTGTCTTCATAGTATATCATATCTGTTCGTAAATTGATAGAAAAAAGACTACTTTCAAAATCCGTAAAACAGAATCCCTATTGACAAAACAATCATTTGCTGTATAATGAAATCAACAAAAGGCAATACCGATAGACGGTTTGCCCTCGCTGTTTTAAGTAACCGCTTGTTTTTCGAGGACGAGGCGGTTATTTTTTTTTGCAAATCTTGTATACAAGACTTACAAGAGCTATGATTAAAATACAAAACTGAATTAAATCAGATAACGTAATAGTCATATGCATCCCTCCTTTCCTAAGATCAGAGGGAAAACCCTCTGTCAAAGAGGGCAAACCGCCTACCGTATTGGCATTACCTTTTGTAAGGTTAGTATAGCATACTGATATCCGGAACGCAATCCGTATTTGCGTATTTTGTGTAATTTAATATTTCTTACTATTTCTGTGCTCAATAAAAATGATCCAAAATGTCATTCAGTACTTGGTTTTGAAAACGAATTGTATATTCATTTTCACATACACTATGTCCACAATACCACAAATGACCGCAGCTCTACTGCGGTCATCAAAATATCTTATTATTATATTTCCCACCCAATATTACTCCAGCGTCTTCTCGCCCTTTTCAAACAGCAAATCATTGACCTGGTCCACGTCATATCCTCTCTGCAAAGCAAACAGAATGCAGGCATCTCTCATATCGCGAGGATATAGGGGGCGAAGCTTTGCTATAACCAGTGCCTTCTCAGTTTCATCCACAGTTAAAGGGAATCCGATACAGATTCGGATCAGTTTGTCGCGAGATGGGTGCTTTCGGTCATTTTTAAAAATTTCATAGCCATAATTGCTGTCGTTCATGCGGGCACGATTGAATACAGTTTTTTTATCGAGTCCATATTTTTTCAGAAGTAAATTAAGGTATTCCGACAAGCCCATTTTGAGCAGTTCATCCTGATTCTCTTCAAAAAATCCATCCAAATTTTCAGCTGTCTCAAGCTCATTTAATAACTCTTCTGTAGTCTTTTCGATATTTCTGCCGATCCCCTCCATGCGTACAGAACCCCCTCTTGATTTTTGTATAAATATTATAAAATTTTTACGTATCTTTGTCTTATGCCGTCAGCGTAACATTTAATTTTTATACAAAAAAAACGAGGAGTTATTTCTAACCCCTCGGGAAGTTGATTAATGCTGTTAAATTAACTACAAAAAGGTCCGGCTACCGGTGTTTCGGGTCTCTTGTTTCCATAGAAATCCGTGTCGAATATGATATCGCTTCCATCCGGATTTTCAAAACGCTCCTCGGGCTCAAAGGCCATACCGAGAGTATCCGAACAGATTATTTTAGCTTCAGGCAGGTAGTTAAAAAGGTCAGATACAACTGTAAATCTGCCATTCTCCTCCTTCAGTTCAAGCGTTACCTCATGCTCATTATCGATTGTATAATCCTCCTCGATATCGCAGGGCTTCGCACCGTTGAAGTAAACGTTTCCGCCGGTCCAGACAGGCAGAGGCATGTAATACTTGTCCCTGGTATCCTCCGAACCCTCTCCGCAGTAGCCCTCAAAATAGCTCTTCCATACATCCTCGGTCATGTAGCCGCTGTAGCTGAGTGTACCAACCTCAAGATTACCGTCATCCCACTCGCCGTTCTTTTCTTCCTCACAGATATCAATCATGCCCTGACGCACCTTCTGCTGAACAAATACATTGTTGTAGAAACGCACATCACCATGAAGAATAGACATAAAGCCGGTAATTTCGGTACGGTGAGGCAGATGAATAGGCGTATATCTGGTCGAATCAAAATTAACCGAACCATTCTTCACACCGCGTCCGACCGCAGTAATCGCACCTCCGAAAAGATTGTGAACAAAGGCCACACCCTGTGTAGGCAGCTTGATACTTCTCTCCGACAGGAAAATATTATTATCTACCAGACAGGGACCGTGGGCAATCTCAATCCAAAGGTCCTCTCCGAGTCCGAGACCGTCCTTGCTTTCCTTATGAAGCAGATAATCTCTTGAAAGACAGTTATCGTAGAAAAGATTCTTGCTTACACGGGTACCCTGAGTCTGCCAGTCAAGCCAGATGCCTCGTGTACAGTCATGAAAGCGGTTATTTCTGATAATAACGTCAATGGCAGCATGGAATTTAATACCGCCGATCTCAGCTCCTGCAAGATTTCTCTTATTATTGATATGATGAATATGGTTGTTTTCAATAACTGAAAATACGCAGCCCAGATTGCCTACGATACCGGTCTGTCCGCAGTCATGAATCTCACAGTTTCTGACAATGTGTGAACCGATTGTTTCCTTGCTCCAGCCGTCAAGCTGTGCAATAAGTGAACAGTCTCTCTGGGTCTGTGCACCGTCCTTATATTTATAGTGTGACCACTTATTATCATTATTCTGCTGCTTATACTTACCAAGTGAAATACCGCAGCACTTTGAATGCGAAATCTCACAGTTCTCAATCACCCAGCCCTTCGACCAGTGAGGACCTATCATGCCGTCCTGAAGCGCTGTGGGGGGCGCCCACTGTGTAGCCGCCTTTGTAACGGTAAAACCGTCCAGGGTAATATAATTTACATGCTCCATTGCAGGATAGAAACAGTGAGGACGTACATTAATTTCAACCAGCTCCTCATTGGGATTCTTGCCCTGGAAATTAGCATAGATTACGGTCTCTTCCTTATTCTCTGCCTGACAGGTATACCAGGTATGCTTTGTAAAATCCCTGTCCCATGATTCCTCATAAAATGTCGGATTAAGCACCTTTTCAAGCAGTTCCTTCTCATAAAGGGACTTACCGTTTAAGAACACCTCGCCTGTATGACAGGGTACATTCTGTGAAAGCCAGTCGCCCCATACAATTGTGGTATAGGGATTGTAGGCACCGAAAAAGCTGTTGGGAATAGTTACCTTCCAGGTATCACCCTCATACTGCTCCCAACCCTTTATAATCTCTGCACCTGTAATAACAGCCTTTAACGGTTCAATCGAACGGTAAATAATCGGCTGCTTCTCCTTGCCGGCATATATCGGATTTACCTCCTCGCGGTAAATACCGGGTGCAACCAGCACCTCATCTCCCGCCATGGCAACCGCTGCCGCCATATTAATTCTGTTAAAGGGGCGCTCCTTACTGCCGTCACCGTTAGGTCTTGCATTGCAATCTACGTATCTGATCATAAAATTCCTTCTCCTTGAATTTATATTTTATAAAAGTATAGCATACAGTATATATTCCATAAATGCATTTTATAGTTATTTTTCTGTAATATCGTGGGTAAGCACCCCGGTCAACCCGATTATAATGTAATAGCAGATTTTTTGCGCTAAAAAAGGACTTCGTTTCCGAAGTCCCTTTAAATATCTCTGATGTCCGCCCCAAGGCACTAAGAACATTATTGGAATGTACCCTTGTTGCCTGAAACAAGTCTGGTAGCATCAATATCTGTAATAGTATCTGTCTCTGTACAGCCGATCATTGTTCCGTTATTATCGCCTGCAATAACACCTGTCCAGTTACAGTTTTTTGAAGAGAAGGCCTGTGAACACTTTGTCATTGTACAATTAATTACCTTACCGCTGTTGTTGCTTACGATACCGCCCGAATGATTCCAGCCGTAGGTTACACTTGTCTTCATTGTTACATTAGTAAGTGTGCTGTTCATAATACTACCTGCATTATTTGCGCAGAGACCGCCTGCCCAGTTATGCTGCCAGCCGATAATAGCTGTAAGGGTTGAATCATTAATTGTACAATCCTTAATCATACCGTCAAGTGTATTCTCTGCTACGAGGATAGCGATGTTTGAATCAGCATCAGCCTTGCTTGTATTTACTGCGGAATTTTCAATCTTACAGTTCTTAACAGTACCTGCGTTTTTGTTTACAAGAACGGCACCGCGTGAGAGTGTGGTTGTATACACATTTGAAAGAGATACGTTCTCTACAACGGCATCCTTATCAACAAAGCAGAATAATGCGATATCATTCTTATTGTTTTCTGAAATCATAAGATTTGAAATCTTAAAGCCGTTTCCGTTATATCCGCCCTTTAATGCACTATGTAAATCAAATGCGCCGGCAAATGTATCATACTCTCCGTCAATATCCGCAATCTGCTTGAAGAAGCAGTCGGGATAATTGCTGATTTTCTTAAGCTGTGCATATGTCTTTACCAGGAAGGGATTGCTTTCTGAACCCTGACCGTCCTCAAATTCCTGCTTGTAGAGGTCGAACTTATTAATAATATCATTCTCATCGGGCTCGAAAATAATGTCGCCTGCCTTAACGGTAACATAGTAATGTCCTGCCTCCTGAGAAGCTGAGGGCTCCCAGACTACTGAATACTCCTTGTTAGCCTTAAGATTAGTTAAAGCCTTCTTGAATACAACGTCATTGTACATATCAAGGACTGAAACTACGGCCTGTGTAGCATCCTCCTGCATCACAATGGAAATCTTCTCGCCGCTCTCGCCTGCAACAGCTACTCCGCCGCCGTTTGCTGTAAGAGTCATGGATTTCACTTCTACATCTGTGTGTGATACCTGAACCTTGCACTTGTAAGAAGAACCGCCGATCTTTGCAGTAATTACTGCAGTTCCTGCATCCTTTGCAGTAACCACACCCTTCTTGCTTACCTCTGCAACCTTCTTATTGCTTGAAGACCAGCTTACGCTGCCCTTTGAATTGGTAAACTTAAGGGTCTCCTTGTCATTCACCTTCATGGTTAATTTGCTCTCGTTAAGCTTAGCCTTTGTAACCTTAACCTTGCAGGTATACTTGCTTCCGTCAACCTTTGCGGTAACAGTTGTAGAACCTGCCTTAACAGCGGTTACAACACCCGATGAAGAAACCTTGGCAATCTTTGAACTGCCTGTCGACCAGGTTACCTTTGATTTTGTACCTGTGACCGAAAGCTTGAGAGTATTACCCTCAACGATGGTAGCTGACTTCTTACTCAGTGCAGCCTTTGCCTCTGCCGGAATATTTGCGGGAAGAATCATAGCTATCACGCAAACAACAGCCAGCAGCTTAAATAAAAGTTTTTTTGCCTTCATTTTAAATCTCCTTTAAAGATTTTTTTGTTTAAAATTTTAGCACATGCTTTTTTCGTTTTCAATATACAGAATGTATAATAAACCCCATAAATACTATTTATCCGACGAGTGCAGGCACTATTCCAGTTCGCTTATTCGCACCGCACACTCTTCATTACTTTCAAAAGAACGCAGGCCTCTCATAGTGGTTCGTACCATATCAGAGCTTGACTGCTCTGTATAAAATGCCATATGAGGAGTTAATAAAACATTCTTGAAGGTGGATAAGATTGCCCTTGTACGGTTCACAAGCTGCTCTCTTTCCAGATTCTTGTAGTATAAACCAACCTCCTCCTCAAATGTATCAAGTGCCGCAAAGCCTATTTTACCGGACTCAAGGCCTTCGATAAGTGCTTCAGAATCTACCACATTACCCCTTGCGGTATTAACAAAGATTACGTCATCCTTCATCTTTGCGATTGCATTACGGTCAATGAGATGATAATTCTTCGGACTTCCGGGAATATGCAGGGAAATCACATCACACTCCTTATAAAGAGTGTCCAAATCAACATATTCCGCGTATTTTTTAACCTCTTCCTTCTGACTTGTGGAATAAGCCAGAATACGGCAGCCAAAGCCGCTCAGATGCTTGATAACAGTCTCTCCTATCTGTCCCGTTCCGATAATTCCGACTGTGCACAGTGACAGCTCCTTACCGATTTTACCGGGCAGGGAAAAATCCTGGCAGCCCGCCTTATACATAATAAAAGGCATCTGTCTGCAGGCCATCAGCATCATCATAATAGTATAATTAGCCACCGCATTCGGTGAATATGTAGCATGAACACCACGCATTCCGAGCTTTTTCATAATTGCTAAATCAAAATGATCATAGCCTACGCTTCGGGTAGCAAGATACTTAACGCCCGTTTTTGCCCACGCCTCATACATCTCAGGAGTTATTACATTCGTAATGACACTTACCGCGTCATATCCCGCTGCCAGATTGACATTATCCATTGACGGATATTCCGATACATAATCACAGCATATATTCTGTGCATTTTTAAACTCTTCAACATATTTTACCTCGTCCTCGCGGACGCTGTATGCGAATACCTTCATGTCTGATTCCTCTTTTATAATATTATTTCGTAGTGCAGTTCAGCTTTATCGTCTATACATAAATCAGAATTCTTATTTCTGTATCAGAATAAAACTTACGCTATCAAAGTATAACAGACTTATTATACTTTTTCAAAATTAATTTTATATTAACTTATCAAATAAAAAAAGCGGGAACTTCTCCCGCCTATAATAAATTAAATATTATACCCTACCTCTTTTTTGCATTTCCATATCGCCATAGGATGATTTTCTATCCTTTTCAATATCCCCTTATCCTCAAACAATAGCTCAGGGGCAAATTCCTTCTGTTCAAATTTATCAATATATTGTTTTTCCTCATTCGTAAGAACCATAAGATTAGCTATATATTCCTTCGCTAAACGTTTCCTTTCATCCAATAGGAAATTGTCCTTTTTATTAAGAACCGGAAAAAGATCTCTCTTAATTTTATCAAAGCTCAATGTATCGATTGCAGCTGTATCAAATGATTTATTAACTGTATCTGAAGAGATTGTCATATAAAATATAAAACACTTTCTAAATAAATCACTTTGATTATCAAACATTTTTTCAGCAATCATATTTCCCCAGTCATATAAATCTCTGGCCGCCGCTCTTGTTATAAGTGCATTACCCTTCGCTGCAAAAATCTCCATAGGCTCCACCATATGAATCTTCATGCCATCATCAAATACCAACGGAAGAATACTTCTATAAACCGGCTCAAAGATATGCGCACGCAGGGAGTAATTCAATTCGATTTTTATCATATCTTTGTTGCCACCGACATTCTGATAATTAAAATAAAATGCATCTAAGCTGTGGCTGAACCTTGAACCTTCTGATAATTGATATCCCTCTGCTCCCATATAAACTTTAATTGCCTCAGTTATCCTGGTTCGACATTCCATCATATCTTCCCTAGTATCATTAGGCATATAATCCATATCAATATCTACTGATAATCTTGGCAAATTAAAAACCGATAGATTAATAGCCGTTCCGCCCTTTAATAACAAATGTTCACACAAAAACTCATCTTCATTTATAAAACGTAAAATTGCCTTTAATCTCAATACTTTTTCAAAGGTATCTCTTACAAACCCTGCTTCGGAAGCCACCCTCCCAAGCTCTGTTTTATTATACTGTGGCATTATCCATCATTCCATTCTTTAAATAATAAACACTATCCGGCACTACAAGTTTCCATTCATCATCATATCGCCCATTTGACATATCTTTAGTCAGATAGCGCTTACTTTTTCCAATTTGTTCCTTACATTCGTCAAAGAACTTATCTGATAATCCCATTTGCTCCTTATGTTCTGATAACAAAAAGCCCATCTTCTGATAAAGAAACTGATTAGATAATAAATCAAGGTATTTAAGCACTCTTTTCTCCTGCATTCGCTTCATACAGGAAATATCCTGTATAACTTCTTCTATACCTGCAATCTTATCCATATCTTTCACACTATCTACAAGTGTACGCTCTAAGTTTGTAACACGAATGCCTCCGCTGAATGCAGGCGACTCAACACCATCCAGGCCTTTTGAAACAACATAATGGTATGTATATCCATCAAATTCAAATTCCCGAAAGCTTGTCTCTGAAGCTACATACACATCATAGTATACCTGGTCAGTTATTCCATAATACTCCATAGCCGTGTGATGGGACACATATGATGTCGGCGTAATCTTACTGGCTATCTGAAATCGGTTCGCAACAGGTGCACCTGTTTCCCCACTAATGCAGGTATACATATTATTCCGGATTTTAGCCACCATCCCCTCTTTCATCAGACGCTTTATAGCAGAACGTGAACTATCCATATTTTCATAGTGTTTATTTACATCCTCAACCGTAAAAACCGGAGTTTTTAATAACTTAAAATACAAATTCATACCTAATGCCTCACACATAAATACACTTTAGTTTAAATGCAAACCATTTTGCTTTAATTATAAACCATATAATATACTATTGTAACTTTGAAGTCAAGTTTATTTTTGTGTCATTTTGGTTTTGCAGCATATTATGTGTCCCATAAGCATCCTTTGGGTTTACTATGGATATCCTTCAAGCTCATATGAGGGTACAAGCGTAGAGCAGATGAGAAATAACTGTGGTGCAATAATTAATAAAAGTAAAAGAGCTGTGAAAAACATTTGCTTTGTCTCCGTTTTTCACAGCTCTTTTTAGAAGGTAACCAATCAGTACTCGTATTTGCTAAAGAAATCATTTTTTAGCTCAATTAAATAATCCATTCCCTTTTCACCCATAAATGGCATATGAGTTGCCCATTGGGTTTTGGATACAAATGGCGAGCTAATGCAAGTAAAGTAATTACTATCCTTTGTAAACCTTTCCATTTCATCACTACCCAGACACCATGTTTTCTGAAATGTCTTGAATAAATCAATACGTTCTTTTTCTTTTGGGATATAGTCGACACTACTATCTGCATCCTTTGTATCCTTTATTGAGTGACTGCAGATTAACTGAGCAGCATCAATGTCCAGCTCATTAAGCGCACTTTTGAAACCAAGTAACGTATCATAATCACCCTGAATCACAGCTTTAGGTTTACTGTGGCCCATCATTCCCATTCCCATAGGACCACCCATAGGAGCAATTTTCATTGCTTTATCTTTTAATCTGACAACTAATTGAGGGTTTATCGTTTTCCCAATTTTTTCAGCTATCTTTTCCAACCATTTTAGTGTTCCGATATAACCATATGGCTGACCATACACAAAACCTACTCCACATTTTTCAGATATTATATTTGCACATTCCAGTGCTTCATTTCGAAGTACAATATTTATCGTTCCTTTTCCAATATTCTCAATATCTTCTATCGTGCCTTCAAGTCCCATACAACAGCCACATTCCATGTCAAAGGCCTCACGCATGAGATTTCTTATCTCCCACACATCACTTCTGATTCTATATGAACCTGCAGATGCTCCAAGTATATTATATGTACTACATTTTTCATCAGAAACCTTTACAATCTCATTGGCCAGCATTCTATATACCGACCGTAACCCGTATGTATAATCGCCCCTGAAACCGCCCTCTTCAAAAGAAATCAGACGTGCATCAACCTCTTCCTGCATATACTGACATACACCTGCGATATCTGTTCCAATAACAGCTATCACTGCTGCCGCTACAACAAAAATCACCTTTGGATGATACGCCGTATCAATTTCTCGTATTGCATTTTCGAGTCTTGATACGTCACCCATTATCACATCATCCTCACTTATATGCGTGGTAAATAGAGTTTTACCTAATTCTATCCCCAAACTGCTATATAAACCGCCTCCAAAATGAGTTGTTCCTGCCGGACCATATTCAAGTACTACCGCATCCTTAATCGGCATAAGCGACCATATTATAGCCATTCTATCTGACGGACTAGGATAAAATCTACATAATCCCATGATGCTTACCTCCATTACTCATTTTAGCTTCTTCATCTGCTTTTACAAAAGCATCCAAAATCATATCGCACACTTCAAATCCAAGAGTATTATATGCCATCAGCATTCTTACAGACACAATGCCATATTTTCTCATCTCCATACTATTTCCCGCACCAATGTTAAAATCAGGTAAAAGATGAGGATATAAATATCCTAGCGCACCAATATTAGCTGCTCTCGTCACATATGGATCACACTTACTTAAAATCTCTTTTCTGAATTCCAGACTATCTTCATCTAAATCTGAAATTTGTAAAAGCAAAGGCTTTGCATCAAGCCTATTTACAAGAAAACTATGAAGCTCATAATTACACAAAGCAGTATTACCACTAATGTACGTTTTACCACCTAATATATTTCTGATATTTTCGATTTTCTTCATCTGTTCCTGCTGTTTTTCTTCAAATACATCCGGAATTTTCTTTCCTAAAATAGAGAATACTTCAGAGTAACATCTCATAATTCTTTCAGGATCCGAATAACGTTCAAATAAAACATATGGAGTTCCAAATCGCTCCTTCATGGCTTTTGCAAGCGGAAGGCCTACAGGATGAACTACAATATTACACTTTGCTGCAGGAGCCTCTTCAATATTCTTAGCAGAAGCCTTTCCCGGAAGCATAAGTCCAATTTTTACACCGTTTTCATTCAAATAACGACATACCTCTGTTTTCATAAAAGAGCCAAGTCTAAGCCCTAAAACATTAACTGAGTCTGTCACCGTCTGCTCTTTCATCAGATTAATGCTGGCATCCAGAGTATGCTCTATTCCAGGGAGGTGGTCATCTGTCTTGAAATTTTCTGCATGAACTACCATTACCGGAAGTCCATACTTTAACTGATAACCTGCTGCCATTGAATCAACATCATCACCGGTTACTTCCACTACGCAAGTTGTAACAATGTATACCGCTTCCGGCTTGTATTCATCCATCAGTTCTTCAAAAGCTTCATCCATTTTTTCCTGGCAGCCAAAGGTAATATCATGCTGGTCAAGTACAACTGAAACTATTTGGCAGCCATTAGTCTTCATCGTTCCTCCGGATGTTGCCAGCTGAGTATAATATGCGCACTCATCAGGTCCCACTACTACCATTACAGAATTATCTATTTCTTTTATGGTTAGCATAGCGCCCATTAATGGACAATGATATCCGGGAAAAAGTGCATAGCTAGATGGCTTCACCTGCTTCATATTATTAACTTCACTTAAATGCTTCATTTTAGAAAGCATTTCCATTCCATTTAATCCCATATTTCCTCCTAATGCAACGAATGTAATGAGTTGCTCATGGAGTAGATTGGTGCGATTTTTGCACCAATCTTTCAGTTTGAAAATTTATTTTCAAACTTTTTCTCCAAAGTTTGTACAATGATGTCAGATTCAAAAGACATTGGCCTTTTGACGCTTGTATCATACAATTTGTTTAAAAGCTATCAGAGGTTTTTCACGCCCCGGCATAGGTACTATATCGCATTCAACATTATAAACATCCCACATCATTTTTGATGTAATCACGTCTTCAGGCTTTCCCTCAGCATATTTCCTGCCATTTTTAATAACAATCACATGGTCACTAACCTCCATGGCCTGTGTTATATCATGGAGTACCATAACTACTCCAATCCCCGTCTCTCGATTTAGCTTTTTGACAAGATTCATAGTTTCCAACTGATGTGATATATCAAGGTACGTAGTGGGCTCATCTAAAAACAGTATCTCCGGTTTTTGAGCTAAAACAGTTGCTATCCACACCCTTTGACTTTCTCCGCCTGATATTTCATATATTGACTTATCCCTAAATTGCCATGTTCCTGTGGCTTCCATTGCCCACTGCACGATTCGTTCATCCTCTGCAGATTTTCCTGAAAAAGCCTTCTGATACGGCATTCTTCCGTAGCTGACCAATTCCTTCACCCTAAAATCAGAAGGTGCTGAATGAAGCTGCGGTAATACACCAATAGTTCTGGCTAATTCCTTTGGTTTCATAGAAAGAATATTTTGTCCATTCAGTATGACATTTCCTTTTTGATATTTAATCAAACGGGTCACCGCTTTTAGAACCGTCGACTTTCCAGATCCATTGGGTCCAATTATTGTAGTGATTTTATCCCTCATAATATTAAGGTTCATATCATCCACTACGACATGTTCGCCGTAACCTATCTGTAAATCATTAGCCTTAAGCTCCATTAAAATTACCTCTCTTTCTAAGCATATAAAGGAAGAATGGACCTCCAAATACACTCATCATAACACCTACCGGTATTTCTGTTCCCGGCCACACACTTCTGCCAACAGTATCTGCCAGCAAAACCATAGCACTACCTGTTAACAGACTTGTTGGTAATAGAACCTTATAATCCGAGCCAACCAACATCCTTGAAATGTGCGGTGCTACAAGACCCACAAAGCCGATCATTCCGACCTGAGAAACTGTCGCCGCTGCCAGGAAAGCTGACACTGCGGACAATGCAATTCTACTCAAATTAACCCTTACGCCGAGATTTTTAGCCATCTCATCTCCAAGTTGAAGTGCATTAGCATTTTTTATACATGCAAAGGAAGCCACAAGTCCTACTACCGCATATATTCCCATTACCTTTACTTCCTGCCACATACTTCCGGAAAAGCTTCCGTTCATAAAAGAAAGCACACCCTGAAGATTATCACTGTTCTGAAGCTGTAAGAAAGCGTTATAACCACCCAGGACAGAATTAATAGCTACTCCGGACAAAATAATCCTTACAGGGTCTACTCCACCCTTCCAAGCCATTAGATAAATCAAAACACATGCAAGAGCAGCTCCTGCAAAAGCAAATAAAGGTACTGAATATGTTAGATTAGGAAACAGTAAAAGAATGGTAATAGCCGCAGTGCTTGCACCGGCACTTACACCAATACTTCCGGGATCTGCCAAAGGATTTTTCATAACTGCCTGAAGTAAAGAGCCCGCTACGGAAAGACATCCGCCCACTATAATCGCCAAAACCGCTCTCGGAACTCTCAATGTCATCACTATAGCATATTCACTTTTGGTTCCTTTTCCCAAAAAAACATTAAAAATCTGTTCAAGACTTAATCGTGAGCTTCCCAGCATAACGGAAAGCAGAAAGACTCCCACGATTGCTATTATTAATACAAGCCATACAGTACTAACCTTAAGTAAACTGTTTCCTGTCTTGTTTTTATTTTTGTTTTTCAACTTTTTGCCTTTCTCTTTGGTAAGCACATGACAATGTGCTTACCGATTCCTCGCGCCAACCAAAATTTTACATTAAGCCTTTCTACTCTCCGTATCTGCCAAGATTATCACAATAGTTATTACTTTATTGAAATACCTGTAGCCTCTGCCATAATATCCATAAGAGCCTTTGTATTATCTATTACGTTTATACCTGCGGTAGAGCAATAGGTTACATCCACATAAATTACTCTGCCCTCTTTAACAGCATCAATTACATTCCAATAGTCAGGATTTGAACTGAATGCTTCTTCCATTACAGCCTGATGTGTGGCAGCATCAGTGCCGCCTACGCACACTACATAGTCAGGATCATAATCAAGTGCCTGCTCATAATCTAACTGAACCATTGAAGCTGATTCATTTTCATATACATTTTCAAATCCAATCATATCAAGCATCGAACCTAAAGTTCCTTTATTAGTCTGAATATAGTGCATATCAGAACTACCTGACTGAAGTACCATTACCTTAGTGCCGGCAAATGCATTTTTTGCAATTTCAACCTCTTTCTCAAGCTGACTAAAAGCATCTGTTAACTTTTGTCCAGCACCGCTTCCGTTATCAAAAGCCTCTACCAAAGCTTCAGTCTGCATTTTAATAGAACTATAGGGAACAGTATGACCAGCATAGAGATAATATACCGGAATTCCTAAAGATTCGAGCTTTGCGCCGGCACTGTCTGCGCCATTCATTGCAAGTAATACAAGGTCAGGCTCAAGTGAAACTACTGATTCATAGTCAAAATCCTCTGGACTCATAACTGAAAAAGAAACCGTAGCTGCATTTGTTGCTAAATCATCAGGCCACTTTACTACTCGGCTGTTAGGCACTCCCACAAGATTTACTCCCAACTCATATAAAGTAAGTACAGGTGCTGCAGACAATGCCACAACTCTTTCTGGAGTCTTTTCAAGTACTACCGGTTCAGTGTACCCAAGTATCTGCATATCTTCAGGATAGTTTAATACAAATTTAGTAACAGTATTTTCTTCTGTATTAGTATCTTCTGTATTAGTTTCTTCTGTGTTAGTTTCTTCTGTATTAGTTTCTTCTGTATTAGTTTCTTCTGTGTTAGTTTCTTCTGTGTTAGTTTCTTCTGTATTTGCTTCCTGAAGGTTAGTATTCTCACTGGAATTATTCTGTTCAGTAAACTGTGCGCTAGTATCTGCATCAACATTTTTATCAGCATTATCATTTTTTTCAGTATCTGCAGTACTATTGGTAGATACATTTTTATTCTCGTTACTTTGTTCATTCTGCTTATCACTTCCACAAGCAACTAAGCAAAACACCATGGCCAACACCAATAAAATTGATATAAATCTCTTCATTTTATTACTCCTTTAAAAATAATGATATATAGAGACGCCTAGCAGCGTTACTCTCAAATTTAATCCTGGGCCAGTATTTTTTCAGCAAGTTCACTGTATACCGCCTGCATTTTAGAATCAGTTAGGTACTCAAATACCGTTCCACCCTGATTTTCCGCCTCCTGTATTTCAGAAGAACGGGGAATGTAGTGAAGTAATGTCGTATCTATTTCCTTCAATGCCTCATTTACGATATCCACTTCATTTTCTATATTTTTTGCATTCAATATCAACCCACGAAGCTGTGCATAACCTCGCTTTCCAAAGTTTCTAATAGCCGCTGATATATTACAGGCTGCATACAATGACATCATTTCACCCGAGGAAACTACGTATACATCCTTTGCATAGCCACCCCTGATTGGCATTGCGAACCCTCCGCAAACAACATCACCCAAAACATCGTAAATGACAATGTCAGGCTGATATACCTCAAAAGCCTTTAACTCTTCAAGCTTCTCAAAAGCCGAAATAATACCTCGGCCTGCACATCCAACTCCTGGTGTAGGTCCTCCTGATTCAACACATAAAACCCCTCCATAACCCTCAAAAACAATATCAGACAGTTTTAAGTCATCCCCTTTTTCCTTGATTTGCTCAAGTACAGTTGGTATCCTTTTCCCTTCCATAAGGTTTTTTGTAGAGTCAGCCTTTGGGTCACATCCTATCTGCATAACCTTGTAACCTTTCCGGGCTAATGCAGCAGATAAATTAGATGTAGTTGTAGACTTTCCAATACCGCCCTTTCCGTAAATTGCAATTTTTCTCATTTCAACATCTCCACCTTTTGATTAGGCACTTATCAATTTAAAACCTGCAATAACTTCGATTGTTACTTGTAAAATTATATGAGTTAACCAGCTATTTTTTACGACAATCGAATACAAGTTGCAGAGTTAGTATTCGCTAACTCATTTTCAAAAAAGATAAGTACCAAAGGTACCCTTCATAATTTTAGTTAGCTATTACTAACCACAGTTTTGGATTCTATCACACAATTCATCCGTTGTCAATTAGTTTATACTAACTTTTTTTCAAAAAAAATTCCGAAAATTTTCAAATTAATCGCAACAAAGTGTTGCATTAACTCTGACTGAAAAAGTGTTGCAGTTACTTTGGCGAAAAATAGACAAAAAATAAGCCATATTCACTTTGGAATATGACTTATTTAATTCTCATTTTCTCTTTCAATTTAGAGCCTAAAAGTTTACATTAGGGCTTCTATGCAACTTTATTTCCCAATATTGCGATTAGCTCATTTTCCATGGAAGCTATGTCTTCTGCTCTATGGGTAAATTTCCTAAAAAATTCCATACAAGCTTTTAGGACTGTATCACATTTAACCTCAGCGTATCTATTACCACGTTCTCCGTTATATACTGTCCATCCATTTGCCTCAGATTGTATACATACTGCTGCTTCTTGATAGCCTCCGATATTGTACATTTTTCGAGAATATCTTTTGGAAATGATAATCTCCAAAGCATCTAAATAGTTTTTTGTAGCCATGACATATCCTCCTGTAAATATCCATCTTCGCACTCAAGAGCAATTGTTTGTTTGTGCATAAATTGAATTGCTCCACCAACGCTTGCAAACTTAGGAGCTACTCTTCCTTTGGTTACGTAACAATTAACACTTACATCCTCTGAAACTTTATACTCGTGATACTCAATAGTTTCTTTAACATACGGAAGTCCTAATGTTTCATATGCAGAACCTTTTAATGTTGTGAAAAAGCCACCTGGAAATCCATATCGACAAAGAATAGTTCCTTTAGGGATAATATAGTTTTCAATAAGATAAACCTCACTGTTTTCAACCGGTCTGAATTCCTTGCTGAAACCATCTTTATCACATAAAGAATTTTCCTCTCCCCAATTTATATGAGGTATGTTTTCTTCGTCAACATAACCATATTCGGGATTAAGAAGTAAAATTTTGACACCTGATATCAGTATAACACCGTATTACAAAATGTTAAAGCGGTATTTGTTTCAATTTCGTCAAAAGTTTTTCGGACTCATTATTTCCAGTCTTGATAAGTATATCAAGTTATACAAACTTTCCTCTGTAAACAACTGTAAACAAAATTAACAAAAAAATAATACCCATAAACCCTAGTATTTAAGGCATTTACGAGTATTATTATCAGTCGAGGTGACTGGACTTGAACCAGCGGCCTCCACGTCCCTAACGTGGCGCTCTAGCCAAACTGAGCCACACCTCGAAAACATATTAGTTGCGAACCTGTGCAACAGAGCTGCTAACCAGATTCGAACTGGTGACCTCATCCTTACCAAGGATGCGCTCTACCTACTGAGCTATAGCAGCATCACTGACTCCTCTGAAGTCCGTAGATTATAATATCACAGTCCTAAGAATAATGCAAGTACTTTTTTAAACTTTTTTTATAAATTTTTTAAACAGTATCTTCAATTGATTCAAATCAGGAATTTCTGCGGTTTCCGAAGTCATCTTCAGATTCCATAACGCTTGCTATTATCTCCTTATCAAGGCCTGACATGAACTCTTCTTCCTCACGCTCGCTTCTTGCGGCACGGGATTCATTTTTTGAAGAATCTCCGTCATTAAGTGAGAAATAGAACTCCATATCATATTTTTTAACAAGCATTTTACAGAACTTTGTAGCCTCTTCTTCATCAATGAAGTATCTGGCACCATTGATATCCCCCGTTAATCCGGGTGACTCGCAGCCCTGAACGACCTTCTTCTTGCCGGTAAAATATGCGATTCCGGTAGGAAGATCGATCTTCAATACATACATAGGTTACCTCCTCCGCGCTGCCCCGGCAAAGTCACAAGACTGTAACTTCGCTTGATTATACGGCCACGCTTTATACAGTAATATGCGTAAAATAATCGTACTACACATTTATATCATATATCGGCTTTTTATTCAAGTTATTTAACCTTTTATGAGTAATATAACAGCTATAGCTGCAATAAAAGCAATATCTGCGAATAAAAAGCCTTCAATAATCAACATTCTGATTAAAAATGTCGCTGGCGAACAATCTCGTATGCAAGCACACCGGCCGCTACGGATGCATTAAGTGAATCAATATCTCCCTGCATGGGAATCGATGCCACAATGTCACAATGCTCCTTTACAAGCCTTGATACACCCTCGCCCTCATTGCCTATAACCAGACCGATGGGGCCCTTGAGATTGCATTTATACATAGTATCGCCGGCCATATCCGCACAGACAAACCAGAGTCCCTCGTTTTTGAGCTCCTCCATGGTCGCAGTGATATTTGTTACCTTTGCAACAGGAGTATAATTAAGTGCTCCCGCACTTGTCTTGGCTACGGTTGATGTAAGTCCTACCGCACGTCTTTTGGGAATGATTACACCATGCGCACCGCAGAGATTTGCAGTACGGATGATTGCACCCAGATTGTGAGGGTCCTCTATACCGTCAAGGATAAAGATAAAGGGGTCTTCTCCCTTTTCCTTTGCCTTTGCCAGAATATCCGAAACCTCTGCATAATCATAGGCTGCCGAATATGCTATGACACCCTGATGATTATGTGTCTGTGACATCTGGTCCAGACGCTCCTTTTTTATATACTGGACAATGGTATCCTGCTTCTTTGCTTCGCGCAGAATGGACTTAATCGGCCCGTCCTGCACTCCGTCCTGCACAAAGAGCTTATCTATTGTCTTTCCTGCCCTGAAGGCCTCCATAACCGCATTGCGGCCTTCAAGTGTTAATTCTTCAAATCTCATGGTAATAATACCTTTCCGATCAATATATAAAATAGAAAGATAACCCACTGCCTTTAGGCGGTGGGTGAAGCTTTC